>CAIOAK010000103.1 GCA_903855945.1 uncultured Anaeromyxobacter sp. | reverse complement strand
GTTGTCGGAGACCTCCAGCCGGACCATTCCCTCGGTCCCCGGGCCGGTCCGGATCGTGATCTCCCCCCGCCGCCCCTCGGGGATGGCGTTGGCGGCGTTGGTCACGAGGTTCACGACGACCTGCTCCAGTTGCCCAGCCGAAGCCAGGACCTGGGAAGCCGCCGTGGACTCCACGACGAGGGTCGATACCTCCCCCACCGACACGCGCAGCCACCGCATGGCCGACTTCACGATGGCGGAGAGTTGCACCCGGCCGAGCTTCGCATCCGGGCTACCGAAGGTGGACAGATCCTTCACGATACTTGCGACCTTGTTCACATCGGCTTCGGCCCGGCCGAGCATCTCGATCACCTCGTCCGCGAAGCGGGTCAGGGCTTCGCGGTCGAGTGGGTCGCCTCGGCGAAGGAGTTCCGAAAACCCCTGGACCTCCCGGAACGCGATCGACCGGCATGCCATCTCACCGGCGAGGGGATTCCTGATCTCGTGGGCCACTCCTGCGACCAGCGTGCCCATGGCCGCAAGGCGTGCCGCCACGGCAAGCTGGGCCTGGAGATTCCGGCGACCCTCCTCTGCTGCCTTCCGGTCCGTCATGTCCTGGATGGTGCCCACCAGTCGAACGGGCGTTCCGTCCGCGCTCCGTTCGAGCTTGCCGAGGCCGTGGACCCACTTGACCCGACGGGTGGCCTGGTCGACGACCCGATACTCGCGGTCGAATCGAGATCCGCCGAACAGCAGGTCCTCCAGGTATCTCCCCATGGTTGGGCGGTCGTCGGGATGGACGATGCGGAGCCAGTCGGCGCCGGTGCGCGGGAAGTCCGGGTCGATCCCGAAGACTTCGTTCAGCGTCGTCGAGCTACTCCAGTGGTCCTTCTGGACGTCGAACACGTAGTGCCCGATCCTGGCGATGTCCTGGCTCATGCGGAGCCACTTCTCGCTCTCCCGGAGGTCGTCCATCGCCTGGTGGCGTTCGCTGATGTCCTGGCAGAAGGCCATGTACCTGTCGTCCGCGATCTTCACGCTCCGCAGGGCGATCCAGAAGTAGCTCCCGTCCTTCCTCCGCAGACGCAAGTCCTGGTCCAGGTGTCCCGTCGTGACGAGCGCGCCGAGCTGGGCCAGCGCCGCGGGCCTGTCGGCCTCGTCCACGAGGTCAGAGATGTTCATGGTCAGAAGCGTGGGGCCGTCGACGCCGATCATCTCCCGGGCCGCTGGATTGCAATCCTGGTACCGCCCTCGTCCGTCCACCACGAAGATTCCGAGTGGAGCCGCATCGACGTAGGTGCGGAACCGCTCCTCGCTCGTCTTCAGGGCTCGGTTCGTGGCGACGAGATCTGCCGCCAGGCGGTCCCCGGCTGCGCGTTGCCGGATGGCGCCCACGCCGAATGCCACGTCGTCGGTGAGCCTCTGGAGGTAGCCAAGTTCATCGTCCGTGAACGCGGCGTCCTCGCCCGAATACATGACGATGGCGCCGAGGACCGTGCCCTCCAGGATGAGCGGCAAGGAGGTCACGGAACGATAACCGCGCCTGTGCGCCTCCTCCCTCCAGGGCGCCATCAAGGGATCGGTGGCAAAGTTCTGTCCCACCACCATTCTCTTCTCCCGGATGGAAGTCCCGGTCGTGCCTCTTCCCCGCGGTTCGTCCGCCCAGACGATGTCAGCGAGCCCGAGGTAGCCGTCCTCGTTACCGGCGCAGGCCACCGGGCGAACCGTCTTCCGTTCGTCGTGCTCCGCGAGGCCCACCCAGCACATGGGGTAACCGCCCACGTCCACGATCACCTTGCAGACATCGGCGTGGAGTTCCTCCTCCGTGCGAGCACGAAGGATCGCCTCGTTGCACCGGGTGGTCATGAGAAGCGTTCTGCGAACCGCGCTCTCCCGCTGCCGGACGCGCCGAAGAACCTCGAGCGTGATCGCGATGGCCACCCCGCTGACCAGGAAAAGGAGCAAGAGATCGGGCCATTGGGTCATGCCTCCCCCGACGCGACTGGCAACTCCACCCGGAAGTTCGAGCCCTTCCCGACCTCGGTCACTACCGTGATGGTCCCGCCGTGCGCGGTGACGATGGCGTGGCAGATGGAGAGGCCGAGCCCCGATCCTCGCCCCTCTCCAGCGGGGCGGGTCGTGAAGAACGGGTCGAAGATTCGCTCCCGGAACTGGGGCGCGATACCGACACCGTGGTCGATCACCTCCAGGCGCGCCATGCCGGTCGAGCCCGGGCCGATGCGGACGGTGATGACAACCCGTTCGCCCTTCGGAGTGGCTTTCGCCGCGTTGGTGATGAGGTTTTGCACCACCTGTTCGATCTGGCCCGACGAGGCCAGGACATCCGGAGCGCCGTGGTCCTCCACCTGAACCGTCGCGAACTGCTGGGCCCACGCCGGGAGCCACCGGATCGCTCCCTGCACGATGCCGGCGACCTTCACCCGTGTGAGCTTCAGGGTGGGGTTGGCGAAGATCGCCATGTCCCTCACGATCTGGGCGATGCGTTGCCCGCCCTCCTGCGCGTCCTCCAGGGCCTCGATCACTTGCTCGACCTCGCGGAGCTTCGCCTCGCGGTCGATGGGCTGCTTCTCCGAGAGCTGTCGCCGCGACTCCCGCGCAAGCTCGAGGGCCAGCCCCTGGCTCGCCATCTCGATGGCGAGCGGATTGTTGATCTCGTGCGCCACGCCCGCCACCAGGGTCCCCAGCGCGGCGAGCCGGGACGTCACCGCGAGCTGGCCCTGGAGGGTGCGGGTCTCGGTGATGTCCAGCGCGCTCCCGATGATCCCCACGACCCGGCCGCTGGCGTCCCGGTGCGGGACCTTGGTGGAATGGAAGATCCGGGTCCCGGCGGGGGTCGGGATGGTTTCCTCCACGACCTCGGGAACCCCGGATTTCATGATCCGGCGGTCGTTCTCCATGACGGCATCGCCGACCGCAGGGTCGTCGAAGATCTCCCGGTCCGTCTTCCCGATGGCGAACGATGCGCTCTTGCCGACGACCTCGAACAGGGCCCGGTTGCCGACCAACCAGCGGCTGTCCGCGTCCTTGAGGAACACCGGGCCGGGGATGGCATCCACGAAGGCGCGGAGCCTGGCCTCGCTTTCCCGGAGCGCCTCCTCGGCCCTCTTCCGTTCGGTGATGTCCTGCCCCTGCGCGATGGTCGCCTCCAGGGCCGAAGCGGAGTTCCAGAGCACCAGCCGGACCTCTCCGCTCTTGCATCGGATCGGGATCTCCACCGACTCCCAGCGGGTGCCCTCCGCGGTCGCGGCGATCCGGGCGAGAGACTCCACCCGGCTCGCTTCGGGAAAGAGCAACACCAGATCCCGGCCCAGGACCTCGTCCGCCGGGTAGCCCGTCATCTGCTCGAATGCGCGGTTGAAGAGGGTGATCCTCCGGGCGGCGTCCCAGACGACGATCGGTGCGCTGGCGCGCGCGATGAGGGCCTCCTTGAGGTCCCGGGCCTGCGCCTCCGCCTGCCTGAGGGCCGCCTCGAGCGGGAGGGACCACCTCCGGACCCTGGAGGCGTAGGGCAGCGAAGCCACCAGCAGGTAGACGGCCCCGAGGTACTGCGCCGCCCGGGCGATCCAGTTGAGCGGGCTTCCCAGGGACTTCTGCACCATGATCCCGATGAGCCCCACGCCCAGGAGGAGGAGGCCGAAGGCGTACCAGCGGCGGAACGTGTCCACGGTGCCCTGGGCGATGACGAGCGCCAGCGCGGAGGCCGCGAGGAGCCCGATGGCCATCGCGAGGACGACATCCCGGATCGTGGTCCCGCCGCTGCCAGGTACGAAGAAGGGCGGCGTCACCCCGTACACGGCTGCGTAGGTCACCAGCAGGACGAAGAGCATCGCAGCCAGGTAGACGACGCCGAGCGTGACGGCGGGCGCACGCACGCGATCCTGGCGACGGGTCGCGAACCACGTGCCGAGGAACTGGAGCGTTCCCGTGGCCATCATCCCGACGTTGTGGATGGTCGCGATGACGTTGGGGTTTCCCCGCCCGGCCATGGGCGCCGCCAGGAACGAGGCCCCCATGAGAAGCATGCCCGCTCCCAGGAAGAGGGGGCTGAGCGTTCCGAGCGTCAGGAACGTCCTTCCCGCGAGGAAGGCGATGAAGACCGAGATGCCGGTGCCGAAGGCAAAGTTGAGGACGGCCAGGAGCCGGGGCAGGTCCTGCGTGGTCGTCCAGTTCGCCCAGGACAGCAGGGACATGGCCAGGAGCAGCACCGGAATGGGCACCCATGCCCAGGGCGCAAGCCGGTCCGAAAACGGCATCGAAGGGGGAGGGCCCGGGTCTTTTCGGTTCGCGTCCGTGGAGACCCTTCATCCCGCACTGCCGCACGGAATGAAAGCCCCCCCGAAAGGCGGAGTACCCGGGCGGCGTGCG
>CAIOAK010000102.1 GCA_903855945.1 uncultured Anaeromyxobacter sp. | reverse complement strand
GTTGTCGGAGACCTCCAGCCGGACCATTCCCTCGGTCCCCGGGCCGGTCCGGATCGTGATCTCCCCCCGCCGCCCCTCGGGGATGGCGTTGGCGGCGTTGGTCACGAGGTTCACGACGACCTGCTCCAGTTGCCCAGCCGAGGCCACCACCTCGGGCGTCTCCTCGAGCACGAGGCGGATCGTCGCGCCGTCTCCCACCGATACCCTGAGCCACCGCATAGCCGAGCTGACGACGGCGGAGAGCCGGACCGGAGCGCGCTTGGTGTCGGGGCGTCCAAAGGCGGAGAGGTCCTTCACGATGCGGGAGATGTTCATCCCGTCCGCCTCGGCACGGCCGAGCAGTTCGATCACGCCTTCGACGCTGCGAGTCAGGGCCGGGCGGTCGAGCGGATCGCCCCCGCGAAGGATCGCCGCGATCTTCTGCGACTCCTGGGCCGCAAGCGCCTGGCACGCCATGCCGCCAGCCAGGGGGTTGTTGATCTCGTGCGCCACCCCTGCCACCAGCGTCCCCATCGCCTCGAGGCGGGACGACACGGCGAGCTGGGGCTGCTGAGCTTTTCGTTCGACTTCAGCCCTCGTCGCGGCCGTGACGTCCAGGCCCGCGCCGCGATATCCGAGGAATGCCCCATCCGCCGAAAACATGGGCGTGGCCGATATTTCCAGCCAGACCGTACGACCGTTCCGGTGGATGGCCTGTTGCTGGAAGTGGGAGATCTTCTCCCTGCGACTCACCCGTTCGCCCAGGTAGGCTGCGCTCCGCGCCTGCTCCTCCGGCCCCAGCAGGCGGAGCGAACTCTGGCCCACGATCTCCTCGGGGCGGTAGCCCAGGATGGCCTCGACCGCCTCGCTGACGTAGGTGAGGATGCCCTGCACATCCATCTCGAAGACGTACTCGCCTGCAGAAGCCACGACATCGCGGAACCGCTGCTCACTCTCCCGGAGAGCGTCGACGGCCCGCTTCTGCTCCGTGATGTCGTCCAGGAAGCAGACCATCAGCCCCCGGCCCATGCCGATGAAGGTCACGCTGGCCGCGACGTTCATGGTGCTGCCGTCCTTGCGACGGTGGATCGTCTCGAAACGACCGCCCCCTTCCCCCCGGATTCGCTGGACGTGCGCGGCCGTTTCCTCGGGCGACTCGGCCGCGTCCAGATCAGCGATGTGCATCTCCAGGAGTTCTTCCCGGCTGTATCCGGACATCGCGCAGTAGGCCGGGTTGACATCGACCAGTTTCGCCGCCCCGTCCACGACCCAGAAGCCGTCCAGCGCCGTGTCCAGGATCGTCCGGAGGAATCGTTCGCGCTCCTTCACGGCGTCGTGCTGTTCCTGCCGTTCGCGCTGACGCGCCAAGGGCAGGGAGTACGAAACCGGAGGCGTCCCAGGAGAACCACGTACGGACACCGCCTTCGCGTGAGCCCGCAAGTTCTGGGTGTCGTGAATGATGGACTTCCTGGACAGACGGCTCCCCGTGTCGTCGAGGTCAGTGAGAAATTTCGAATATCATGTAGCCACCCTTCAACGAGTTCGCTCTAGAAAGGGGGCTCACTCTGGAAACTCCGCGACGCCGAACGTTGAGCGTCCCTCATGAACGCCCAGCCGGCCTCTGTGCGGTGGCGCGACAGGCCCTATCAGCGAGGTGAGTTCGCCGCCACCACGCCCTGGCCTCGGCACCGGAGGCACGACAGGTCCGGGTTTCCCTGGGAGTCCCCCTTCCCGCCGCACTCGGGACAGACGACCGTTGGGACGTTGGCCTCAGGGATGTAGCCCGTTCCCCGGCACACGCCGCAGGTGAAGGTCTTCACGGCGCCGGTGCCGCCGCAGACGCAGCACGCCGACACCGCCGACATGATCCCGAAGGGGTCTTTTCCTGTGCCTCGGCAGAAGGAGCACACCACGATTCTGGTGTCCTCCGTGGGGGTACCTGGACCACGGTTACCCGACCGCGTTCGCGCTGCCACCAGATGCTCCTCCTTCTCGCCCTGGGTCACGAGAACCTACCTGCAAGTCACCCAGCGCGCCCGTTCAGCGCCTGTCTTAGCAACTCGACGTGATCGCGGTCCTTCCTCGCCAGCGCGGAGAAGAGGCTCTGCATCCCCGGGGCGAAGTCCTGGGCCAGGTACTCCGCGTGGATAGATGCTGATCGACACTCGAAGTCCACAAGTCCCCGAAGGATCTCGTCAGGATCCTCGAGCCTCCGGCCATCAGCGCCAGTCCTC
>CAIOAK010000101.1 GCA_903855945.1 uncultured Anaeromyxobacter sp. | reverse complement strand
TGGATCGAGATGGGGTTCAAGACGACTTTCGAGTTGTAGGCGCGTGTACCCGCGTCGGTTGGCCCGCTTGACCCCCTGGTCGCTCACCGCGCCGGCGGCCCCACGAAGCACCCCACCACCACGTACCGGTCGCATCCTTCGCCGCCCGTGACGCGCACGCGGCCGGCCACGACCCAGGCGTGGGCTTTCATCAGGCCACCGTCCGCCGCGTCCTTCGCGACTCCCATGTGGAGCGCATACGGGATCCGGTGGAGTCCCAGGAGCGCGCGTGCCGCCAGCGCCGTGGCGAAGCAGTTCGCCTCCCAAGGCGAGTGAGCCGCTGCGAGGAGCACCACCTTCCCGACGAGCAGCGCGCGCGCCTCCTCCTCCGCGTCGAGGAGCGGGACACGGGACGCGACCCCTGCTGCCTCCCCCATCCACGGGGCGAAGCGCCGGAAGGGGACAACCAGCACGAGCGCGCGGCTCAGTCCGAGGAGGAGCCAGGTCGGGAGGAACCAGGCCCGCACGAACGCAGGCTGCCGCGCGAAGTTGCGGGCCTTGCGGAGGAGCATGCGGAATCAACCCGCCGTGAAGCCGCCGGGCTCGACGGTCTCGGCGAGACCGTCCTGGACCATGATGGCGACGAAGCGGAGCGCGTCGGCGACGCACCGGTCCCTGTCCACGTCGAACTCCTCCTGGATGGAGGCGCAGAGGTCCCCGATGGTCCGGGGTCGATCGAGCTGGGTCCAGATGAAGCTCGCGACCTCGTTCAGCCCGTAGTACTGGCCGGCCTCGACGTTCATCATGAGCACCTCGCCGTCGGCCTCGGCGGCGATCTGCTTCGGGTTCCTCCGGACGACCGTGTCGAGCTGGAGCGGCGGCATGGAGTGAACGCCATGCTACCATGCGCATCCCCTCGCCTCGCCCCTCTGCCCCTCCTGGTTTCCGGCATGCCGCAGCTGTTCCAGGCCTTCGGCCTCACGATCGAATCGGAGCTGGAACTTCGCCCGGGCCTGCGCGCCGCCGTGTCGAGTGACGGGGTAGACGTCCGGATCCTCCTCGGGAACCTGCCGCCGGGGCCTGACGGCGTGGGGGAGGGAGACGCGGTCGCGTGGATCTCCCCGGATCTCTTCCAGTTCCATGTCGAGGGGGTCGCGAGCTTCCGGGTGGAGGCCGGGAAGCGGATCCTCATCGACCCGGCGGAGGGTGCAAACCCGGACGACGTCCGCGGTCTCCTCCTGGGGATGGCCGTTGGCGCGCTCCTGCATCAGCGTGGGCTCCTCCCCCTCCACGCGAGCGCGGTGGCCCAGGACGGTCTCGCACACGCCTTCGTCGGCGACTCGGGGGCCGGCAAGTCCACGCTGGTGCTGGCGCTCCGCCGACGCGGGCTCACCGTCCTGTCGGACGACGTGGCTCTCGCCATCGCACGGGAGGCCGACGTTCTCCTCTGCCCCGGCCTCCAGGTCGTGAAGCTCTGGCAGGACGCACTCGACCACTTCGGGCTCGACAGCCGGGTCCTCGCTCGCGACCTCTCCCGGGAGGAGAAGTTTCATCTGAGGCTCGACGGGGATCCGATCCCCGATCCGCTCCCCCTCCGGCACGTGTACGTGCTCGAGCGGTCGGACGGAGACCTTGTCCGCATCGAGCCCGTGCGCGGGCAGAAGGCCATCGCGCTCGTCCGGGACCACACCTACCGGAGTGGGTTCGTCCACCCGATGGGGAGGGCGGCGGACCACCTGCGGCAGTGTGGCGCGGTGGCGAGCCGGGTGCGGATCTTCCGCTTCCACCGGCCGTGGGGGAAGGAGGCCATCGAG
>CAIOAK010000100.1 GCA_903855945.1 uncultured Anaeromyxobacter sp. | reverse complement strand
TGACGCAGGCTCCGGCAGGGTCGAGCGGGGTGTTGCACTTCGGGCAGGCGGCGACGTCCATGGGCATCTCCTCGGGCGTCCGGATGTGCGCGCGTTCCGGCGCTCCCACGGCTATACTCCGGGCCCTCATGATCATCGACGGAAAACAGATCGCCGCCAAGGTTCGTGCGGAGGTGGCCGAGCAGGTGAAGGAGCTCTCCCGGACCGGGCTCGTGCCCGGCCTCACCGTGGTCCGCGTCGGCGAGGACCCGGCCTCGGCCGTCTACGTGAAGGGAAAGCGCAAGGCCTGCGAGGAGGTGGGCATGCGCTCGGTGGAGCACCACCCCGACGCCTCCATCTCCGAGGCCGACCTGCTTGCGCTGATCGCCCGCCTGAACGCCGACCCGGAGACCCACGGCATCCTCGTGCAGCTCCCGCTGCCGAAGCACATCGACGAGTCGAAGATCCTCGACGCGATCGCGCCGGCGAAGGACGCCGACGGCTTCCACCCCATGAACGTCGGGTGCCTGTGGACCGGGAAGCCCGCGCCGCGCCCCTGCACCCCTGCGGGCGTGATGCGGCTGCTCGACGAGGCCGGCGTGGACCCCAAGGGCAAGCACGCGCTCGTCATCGGCCGCTCGAACATCGTGGGGAAGCCCATGGCGTACATGCTCCTCGAGCGCCACGCCACGGTGACCATCGCCCACTCCCGCACGACGGACCTCGCCGCGGAGGTGGGGCGGGCCGACATCCTGGTGGCCGCCATCGGAAGGGCCGAGATGGTGAAGGGGGCGTGGGTGAAGCCCGGCGCCGTCGTCATCGACGTGGGGATGAACCGCAAGGCCGACGGGAAGCTCTGCGGCGACGTGGAGTTCGGCGAGGCCGAGAAGCGGGCCT
Source organism: uncultured Anaeromyxobacter sp. (assembly GCA_903855945.1). Classification (GTDB taxonomy): domain Bacteria; phylum Myxococcota; class Myxococcia; order Myxococcales; family Anaeromyxobacteraceae; genus CAIOAK01. Next base: position 8,397 of record CAIOAK010000100.1, on the reverse strand, counting down.
CCGCCATCACGCCGGTCCCCGGCGGCGTGGGCCCGATGACCATCGCCATGCTCCTCGTGAACACGCTCACCCTCGCGCGCGGAGCCCGCGGATGACGGGGCGGCTCTTCGCGCTCGCGCTGCTCCTGGCCGGGGCGTGCAGTCGCGGGTCGGCTTTCACGGTTCGCCCCGAGCCGCCCGGTCCAGCCCCTGCGCCGGGACCGGTCTCGTTCCGCGCCCTCCACGTGGCCGACTTCGGCGACGACACCCGGCAGCAGGCGGCGGTGGCGGCGGCGATGGCCGCGGCGGCGCGCGCGGCGCCGGTCGACCTCGTCCTCCACCCGGGCGACAACATCTACGAGTGCGGCGTCAACCCCTCGCTCCCGGGCGCCGAGGCCTGCGCCTTCGCCCCCGACCAGAACACGGTGCCCCCGGGCACGGCGCTCCCGGCCGATCCCTCCTTCCAGAAGCTCTTCGAGAAGCCGCTCGACGGCGTCCTCCGCGACGGCAAGCCGGTCCCGGTGCTGCTGACGCTCGGCAACCACGACGTGGCGGCCAGCGGCGGCTGCGCGGGCGGCGGCGAGGCCCGGATCATCGCGCGGCGGAAGGCCTGCCTCCAGGTGGCCCACCGGTCCCCGCGCTGGTCGATGCCCGGACGCCACTGGGTCGAGGACCGCGGGCCCGTCCGCTTCATCGGCATCGACTCCAACCTGCTCAAGCGGGACTACGGCGACTTCTCGTTCGACGACGAGGTGGCCTTCGTGGCCGGTGCTGCCGCGCCGTGCAAGGAGAAGCTCTGCTTCATCGTGGCCCACCACCCCAGCTTCTCGGCGGGCGAGCACCGCGCCGACGCCACCCCCCAGTACCTGGAGCGGGTGAGTCGCATCGAGGCGGCCGCGGGTCCCATCGCCGGCTGGCTCGCCGGCCACGAGCACCAGCTGGAGCAGCTGCGCGCCCCGGCCGGCTACGACGTGATCATCTCCGGCAACGGTTCGCGGGCCAGGCCGGAGGAGCGCTTCTCGTCCGTCTCGGCTCCGGGAGCCCGCCTCCTCTTCGCCTCCACGAGCCCGGGATTCGGGATCCTGGAGGTGGGTGCGGGGGGGAGCTGGTCCTACCGGTTCATCGACGACCAGGGGCGGCCGGTCCAGTGCTGCGCATCCGTCTCCCGAGGCCCCTGCAAGCCCGTCACCTGCCCCCCCTAGATGCCTTGACCCTCGGGGGGCGACCGATAGAATCGCGCCGCCCTCCACAACCTCGGCGGTCCCGATGGCGAAGCGTACCCCGCTCTACGATGTCCACGTGAAGTCCGGCGCCCGCATGGTCGAGTTCGCCGGCTGGGACATGCCGGTGCAGTACTCCGGCCTCCTCGACGAGCACGAGGCGGTTCGCACCCGCGCCGGCCTCTTCGACGTCTCGCACATGGGAGAGGTGGTCTTCCGTGGCCCGAAGGCGCTCGAGTCGCTCAACCGGATCTTCACGAACGACCTCCGTCGCATCGTCGATGGACAGGCGCAGTACGGCTGCCTCTGCCGGGAGAACGGCGGCATCGTCGACGACGTGATCGTCTACCGGCGCGCGGAGGACGACCTGCTCGTCTGCGTCAACGCCGGCAACCGGGACAAGGACTTCGACTGGTTGCGCGATCACGCCGGCGGCAGCTCGGTGACGAACGAGTCGGACGACTGGGTGCAGATCGCCATCCAGGGCCCGCGCGCCCAGGCGATCCTGCCAGGGCTCACCGGCGCCGATCTGGCAGCGCTCAAGCCCTTCCACTTCGCCGAGGCGCAGGTGGCCGGGATCCCCGGCACCATCGCCCGCACCGGGTACACGGGAGAGGACGGGTTCGAGATCTTCTGCCGTCCCGACCAGGGCCCGGCGCTCTGGAAGGCGATCGTCGAGGCCGGCAAGCCCGCTGGCCTCGTCCCGGCGGGCCTCGGGGCGCGCGACACGCTGCGGCTCGAGGTGGCCTACCGGCTCTACGGCAGCGACATGGACGACGCCACCACGCCCCTCGAGGCGGGGCTCGGCTGGGTGGTGAAGCTCGACAAGGGCGACTTCATCGGCAAGGACGCCATGGCGAGGCAGAAGGCGGCCGGGCTGCCCCGCAAGCTCGTGGGCTTCGTCCTCACCGATCCCGGGATCGCCCGGCACGGGTACGACGTGCTCCACGACGGCGAGAAGGTGGGCGTCGTCACGAGCGGGACCAAGTCCCCCACCCTGAAGACCTCCATCGGCCTCGCCTACGTGCCTCCGGCGCTGGCCGCCGAGGGCTCCAGCTTCGCCGTCGACATCCGAGGCAGGCCCGCCTCCGCGCAAGTCGTGAAGACGCCTTTCTACGTGAGGAGATGACCATGAACGTCCCCGACGACCTGAAGTACACCCGCGATCACGAGTGGGCCCGCATCCAGGGCAACCGGATCACCGTGGGCATCACCGACTTCGCGCAGGACCAGCTGGGCGACGTGGTCTTCGTGGAGCTCCCCGACGTGGGGGACGAGGTGAAGAAGGGGGAGACCTTCGGCGTGGTGGAGTCCACCAAGGCGGTCTCCGACCTCTTCGCACCGGTGTCCGGCAAGGTGGTCGAGGTGAACGCCCCGCTCGTCGACGCGCCCGAGACCGTGAACGAGGACCCCTACGAGGAGGGCTGGATGATCGTCATCGAGGCCTCCGACCCGAAGGAACTCGGCGAGCTCCTCGACGCCTCCGCCTATCGCAAGTTCGTGGAAGAAGAGCAGGAGTAGGCCCTTGCGCTACCATCCGCACACCCCCGGCGACGTCCGGCAGATGCTCGACGTCTGCGGGGTCTCGTCCATCTCCGACCTGTTCCGCTCCATCCCGGAGAAGCTCCGCCTCCCGCGGGGGCTCGACGTCCCGGCCGCGGTGGACGAGGTGTCGCTCCTCGCCGAGTTCCAGCGGTTGGCGGCGCGCAATCGCACCGAGCACCCGCCCTTCGTCGGGGCCGGCGCCTACGCCCACCACGTCCCGCCGGCCGTGGACCAGCTGCTCCTGCGCGGAGAGTTCTTCACCGCCTACACCCCGTACCAGCCGGAGATCGCGCAGGGGACGCTGCAGGCGCTCTTCGAGTGGCAGACCTTCGTCACCCTGCTCACCGGGCTCGAGATCTCCAACGCGTCCATGTACGACGGCGCCTCGGCCACGGCCGAGGCGGTGCTCCTCGCCACGCGCTCCACCGGCCGGAGCCGGGTCGTGGTGAGCGCGGCGCTCCACCCCGAGTACCGCAAGGTGCTCGCCACCTACCTGGCGTCCACCGGCGACGAGATCGTCACCGTCCCCTACGGCGAGGACGGGCGCACCGACCTCGCCGCGCTCTCGGCCACGGTGGACGACCGGACCGCGGCGGTGGTGATCGGGTACCCCAACTTCTTCGGCGTGGTGGACGCGCTGCCCGAGGCGGCCGCCATCGCTCACAAGGCCGGAGCGCTCGCCGTCTCGGCCACGTCCGAGGCCGTCTCCCTGGGTCTCCTGCAGGCCCCCGGGGCGCTCGGCGCCGACGTGGCGGTGGGCACCCTGCAGAGCTTCGGCAACGGGCTCAGCTTCGGCGGGCCGGCCCCCGGATTCCTCGCCATCCGGGAGGGGCTGCTCCGGCAGATGCCCGGCCGCGTGGCCGGCGCCACGATCGACCGGCAGGGGCGCCGCGGCTTCGTCCTCACCCTCTCCACCCGCGAGCAACACATCCGGCGCGAGAAGGCGACCTCCAACATCTGCACGAACGCCGGGCTGGCCGCCCTCGCGGCCACCATCCACCTCTCCCTGCTCGGCAAGTCGGGGCTCGCGCACCTGGCCCGGCTCAACCACGCGCGCGGCCGGCAGCTCCGCGATGCGATGAAGCGGGCCGGGTTCGGCCAGCGCTTCTCCGGCCCCACCTTCAACGAGGCAGCGTTCGAGGTCGGCGACGCCACGGCGGTGGTCGAGCGGCTGGCCCACAAGGGCATCGCCGCCGGCGTTCCCCTCTCCCGCTGGTACCCGGACGACCCGAGGATGAAGGGGGCGCTCCTGAGCGTCGCCACCGAGCTTCACACCCCCGAGCTCATCGAGCTCTTCGCGCAGTCGGTGAGGGGATAGACATGGCCAACCCGACCGGCTGGAAGCCCAGCATGGAGAAGGAAGCAGCCGGCGTGGACGCCGGGATCGTGGGACTCCTGGGGGCCACCCGCGGCCTCGTCATGGAGGAGCCGCTCGTGTTCGAGCAGGGCTCTCCGGGGCGCATCGGCGTCTCGCTGCCGCCGCTGCCCGCCGGGGCCGACGCGGCGTCCGAGCTCCCGGCCGCGCTGCTGCGGGGCGAGATCGCGGGCATGCCGGAGATGTCCGAGCTGGAGGTGGTCCGCCACTTCACCCGCCTCTCCCAGTGGAACTGGGGCATCGACACCGGCTTCTACCCGCTCGGCTCCTGCACGATGAAGTACAACCCGAAGTCGAGCGAGGCCCTGGCGCGCCTGCCGGGCTTCGCGGGCGCGCACCCGCTGCTGCCCACCTCCATGAGCCAGGGGGCGCTCGAGCTCATGTGGAAGCTGGAGCGGGCCCTCTCCGAGATCGCGGGGTTCCCCGCCTCGGTGATGTCGCCGGCCGCCGGCGCGCAGGGCGAGCTGGTCGGTCTCATGATGATCCGCGCCTACCACGTGGCGCGCGGCAACCCGCGACACAAGGTGCTCATCCCCGACACCGCCCACGGGACCAATCCGGCCTCGGCGGCGTTCAACGGGTACTCCACGGTGCAGCTCCCGAGCGGCCCCGACGGGCGTCTCCACCCGGAGACGGTGGCGAAGGCGATGGACGACGACGTCGCCGCCATCATGATCACGAACCCAAATACCCTCGGCATCTTCGAGAGCCACATCGCCGAGATCGCCGAGATCGTCCACGCCCGGGGCGGCCTGGTGTACGGCGACGGCGCCAACTTCAATGCGCTCGTCGGCGTGGCTCGCCCCGGCGACATGGGCTTCGACGTGATGCAGTACAACCTCCACAAGACCTTCGCCACGCCCCACGGCGGAGGCGGGCCGGGCTCGGGACCGGTGGGCGTGGCCGAGTGCCTCGTGCCCTTCATGCCGCTCCCGGTCGTGGTGAAGGAGGGCGAGAGCTACCGGCTCGTCACCGACCCGGCCGAGCGCCCCCAGACCGTCGGCAAGGTCCGAGAGTTCTGGGGCAACATGGGGATGTTCATCCGGGCCTGGGCGCTCATCCGGGAACTCGGCCCGGAGGGTCTCCGGCGCGTCGCCGAGCTGGCGGTCCTGAACGCCAACTACGTCCGTGCCGAGCTGAAGGGGCACTACAACCTCCCCTACGAGACCGACACGCTCCACGAGGTGGTCTTCGACGACAAGCTGCAGAAGGAGCATGGCGTCACCACCATGGACGTCGCCAAGCGGCTCATCGACCACGGCTCCCACCCGCCCACGGTCTACTTCCCGCTCGTGGTGCACGGGGCGCTCATGATCGAGCCCACCGAGACCGAGTCCAAGGAGACGCTCGACCAGTTCGTGGCCGCGATGCGGGCCATCGCCGCCGAGGCCAGCGCCGACCCGGAGGCCCTGAAGGCGGCTCCGCAGAAGCCCTTCCGCGCCCGGCTCGACGAGACGCGGGCAGCCCGGAAGCCGGTGCTGCGCTGGACCCCGGGGATGAAGGTCGAGTAGCTCGCACTTCTCGACCCCCGGAGCACCCTTGAACCCCCGTGAGGAACGGGGGTTTTCGCTTTTCGGCTCCACCTTGGGGATGAAATGCTCGCGTTCTTGTGGCAGGCTATCGCCGCCATTCCGGCAACCCAGGAGAACGCGCATGAAGAGGATCGGGAGTGCGATGGCGGTGGCGGCGGCGCTGGCGTTCGCTTCCCCGGCGGCGGCGCAGCTGGCCTTCGACCTCAAGGCCGGGTACGGCATGCCCACCGGTGACGCGGTGAAGCTCGGGGGCGTGGAGCAGGTCTCGGGCGCCATGAAGAACTTCTGGTCCGGCGAGGTCCCCATCGAGGTGGCCGGACGCTGGCGCTTCAGCCCCTCCTTCTCCGCCGGCGTCTACTTCCAGTATGCCCCGGCCTTCGTGGCCGCCCGGATATGCCCCCCCGACGGCAGCTGCTCGGGCTCCGACGTGCGGGTGGGCGTGGAGGCGGTGTACGCCTTCCGGCCGGAGGGCTTCCTGAACCCCTGGGTGAGCCTGGGGACCGGCTGGGAGTGGAGCACCCTCTCCATCGCCATCCCGACCGACTCCGCCAAGGTGACCTGCAGCGGCTGGGAGTTCTTCAACGTCCAGGCCGGGCTCGACTTCAACCTCTCGAAGATGTTCGCCATCGGTCCGTACCTCGGCTACTTCGGCGGAAGCTTCTCGACCGTCTCCGGGACCTGGAGCGGCGTTCCCCAGGGGCCCACCATCCCGTCCGAGTTCCGGGCCTTCCACGGCTGGTTCCAGCTCGGCGCAAAGGGTACGATCAACCTCTGAGCCGACGCCGCGGCGACCTACTGACCGGGACCGCGGGAGAAGCGGAATCCGCCCCCGCCGGTGGCGACGTGGAAGCCGAAGGTGAAGCTGATGAACCCGCGCGAATCGGCCAGTCCGGGAGGCGGGTTCACGAAGGGCTGCGCCTTCTCGAAGGCGTCGATGGCGGTCTGGTCGAGGAAGTCGAGACCGCTCGAGCGGGCGACCTTGATCTCGGCGATGGAGCCCTGCGGGTTGAGCGTGACCGAGAGGATGGTCGTCCGGTCCTTGTTGAAGTAACGGGAACCGGTGGGGTCCCGGACGCGCGCCGCGTCCATGGGGTTCCAGACCTCGGCCACGTTCTGCTTCACGCGGTTGAAGAAGCCCGCGTACTTCCACTCGCGCGTGTTGAGGAAGGTGGCGTCACCGACGTCCACCCCCTCCACGTGATCGGGCGCCGGCGCGGAGGTGAGCTTGTCGTAGAAGGCCGTGGACGGCGTGAGGATGGGCTTGCCCCCGGAGATCCCGGGCTTCGCCGCGCCCTCCCCGCCCTGGCCGCCCTCGCCCAGCTCCTCGAGCGGGGTCTTCTTCCGGTCGGTTCCCGGGTCGACGGGGCGCTCCTTGGAGGAGATCTGCCCATCGGGGGATACCGCCATGGCGAGCTTGTCGGGCGACGGCTTGGGCGCGGCCTCGGGCATCCGCCCCGGCGCCCCCGCCTTGCGCGTATCCCCACCCGCGCTCCCGGCCGTCGTGTCCTGCGCCGCCTGCTGCCCCTTCTCCCCGGGCGCCTGCGGCTTCGCCTGGTTCTGCGTGGGCATCGGCGCAGCCTTCTTGTAGTCGAGCTGGCGGAGGCGGGAGATGGACTCCTTCTCCACGGAGTTGTTGCTCTCCGCGAGGAACCGGGTGTCCTTGGGCGGCTTGTCGGTGTTCGTGGGAGCCACGTCCACCACCTGCCCGGGAAGCTGGGGGGGCGGCGGCGGCACCTGCTGCGCTGCCAGGGCCTGGGCCGGCGGCTGCTGCTGGGCCGGGGTTCGCTGCTGCGGCGCCTGCGGTCGCGGGGGGGCCTGTGGAGGGGGAGCTGGACGGCTCCCGTCGGTGACCTGCCGGTTCGCGGACCACGCATCCGGGGAGAGGGGCGCCATCGCCACGGAGCGCGGACCGTCGGTGGGGAAGGACTTGAGCTTGGTCCAGTCCTGCTCCACGAGCCACAGGACGAGCGCATTCAGGAGAACCGAGGCGACGACGCCGGCGAGCAGCCGCCACCCGGTCCACGACCGGTACCGGCGACGGCGCAAGCTGGGGCCCAGGTGGTTCATCTCCAGGCGGCAATATAAGCCGAAGCGGGGAAAGCGGCTCCACGGATCCGTCCGGATCCTGGAGCGTTGACCCCCCGGCGGCGCGGCGACAAGATGCCGCGGCCGTGACCTCCCCTCCCGTCCGTCCCGCTACCGTCCGAAAGCGGCTTCCGCTGGGCAAAGCCCTCCTCGTGGCAGGAGCGGGAGCGGCGGTCCTCCTCGTCCTCGCCTGGGCGGGGGTCCTCGCGTGGGGCAACTCGACGGCGGGACGGGCCTTCCTCCGGGACCGGGCCGGCCGGGCGCTGCGCGCGCGCCTGGGACCGGTGGAGGTGGGCGACGCCGGCCTCGACCCCCTTCTCCGCGCGACCCTCTCCCCGGTCACGATCCTCGGCCGGGGAGCCCCGTCCCCGCTCCTCCGGGCCGACCGGGTGGTCGTCCGGCCCCGTCTCGCATCCCTCCTCGCCGGGCGGGTGGAGCCGTCGGTCATCGCCCTGCGCGGGGTGCGCGCCTGGCCCGGGCGGGACGGGGCGGAGCTCGGCCCGTTCGACCTGCTCGTCGCGATGGGCGCGGATGGGCCGTCGGCCATCGGGATCGGATTCCCGGGCGGAGGGCACGTCGACGTCCATCTCGAGGCCCGGCATGGGGAGGTCGGGATCGACTTCCGCGCCGACGGGCGCCTCTCCCTTCCCGACGATCTCCCG
>CAIOAK010000099.1 GCA_903855945.1 uncultured Anaeromyxobacter sp. | reverse complement strand
TCCCTCTCCGGTGGTGGGGCGCAACATCCGCGATCCACGACCGCCTGCGCCCGTCGTCCTTCCGGAGGTGCTCGCCTACGGATCCCGACCCGACGTCACGGGCAAGTCGCGCATCCAGCTCCGGTGGACCCAGTCGCCGGGCCAGGTCCTTTCCCGGATCTACTACAGCGACGAGACCACCCTCACGACCGCGCTGGAGCGCGCCGGGGCTTCGACACTCGCCATTCGAGCCGCCATCGTAGCCGCTCCCGACGCCGCCGCCCGCGCGGCCATCTTCGTCGCCAACAAGGACCGGTTCGACAAGACGAGATTCGAGGCGGTGGGGCCCGATTCCCTCGCAGGGACCTCGCTGGAACACCGGGTCTCGGGCAGCCTTCGCGTCCTCGTCTTCTTCCGGGTGGTACCGGTCAGCGCCGCCGACGTCGAGGGGCCCTTCGACGAGAGCTCCATGGTTCCGTACGGCATCCCCAACAGCGGCTCGCCCGCCACCCCTCTCCTCTCCGTGAAGCCGATCTTCGAGGGCGGCGTGCCGCAAGCCGCGATCCACATCCGGGTCCCGCGCGGCCAGGTCACGGCGAGCGAGTACCGCCTGCGCCGATCCTCCGTCGAGAGCCGCGTCGTCGAGCGAATGCCCGTCGTCCACGTGAGGCCCGTTCCTCCGCTTTCCGCCGGGGCGGGCCCGGAGGCCATGCAGGAGGTGACCTCCTTCCGCGATCTCGGCGGGAGCCAGCTCAGGGATCCCGATCCGCTCCGTCCGTGGACGGCCTACAGCTGGGCCGTCGAGGTTCGCGGGGCGCCCGAGGTGGGCAGCGGCGTCTCCGGGGAATGGTCCGCGCCGAGTGCGCCCGTCACGGCCGCCATCGTGCCGACCGCCGCCCCCGTGGCTCCCGAGGATGGCGAGTGGAACGGGGTGACCGAGGTGAGCTTCGTGCATCCCGCCCCGCTGGTCGGGGGAAGCATGGGCAGCTACGGCATCGATCTCTACCGGGAGCTGCCCGGCGAGCCACCGTCCCTCCTCCGCACCCTTTCCGCCGACGCCTCGGCCAGCGCGGGCGGGCGGCAGCCGGACCGGACCGGCCGCTTCCGCTTCGATCTCGGCGCCGCTCCGGCGAGCGGGACCCGGTTCCGGGCCATGATCACCGACCCGGCAGGGCGCACCAGCCCGCCCAGCGGCCCCGTGGTGATTCCATGACGGCTCGCCCCCTCGTTCCCGCTCCCGACAGCCTGGGACTTGCATCGCCGGCGATCGGACCCTGGTTCTCGGATTCCGCCCTCTCCCTCGGTGCACCCGACGGGGATCTCGCCGTCGGCTTCACGCCGTCCGCCACCGTGAAGTGGCTGCCCCCGGCGCGAGGCATCCTCTCGTTCCACTTCGCGACGCCCACCCGCCCGAAGGGACTCGCACCTCTCCGCTCCGCGACGGGCTCGGCCGCCTTCACCGACGGTCACCTGGTCTGCCTCTTCCAGCTCCTGCCGGAGGTGGAGACCCGCCTCGACGCCCTCGCCGTGGGCATCCCCTCCCTCGATGGCGTCGCCCACGGGACGGCGCCCACGCGCCCCACCCCCCGATGGTTCGCGGTGGAGTCGTCGGTGGTGACGACGGGGAGCACGGTGGCGGACGTGGCGGGTGTGTGGAGCAACGGGTTCGAGTCGGGTGCGAGCGATGCCGACAAGCTCGCGTCCATCGGCCTCTCCGGCACCGCCGGCAGCCTCGCGAACGCGGAGAAGGCCGCGAGCGTTCTCCTCGGACCGGGCGCGGTCGTGGGGAGCGGGGACGAGCTCGCGAGCCTCCCGGCCTCGCCCCACCGGCTCTGGGCCTTCGACGTCCGGGGGCGCGCCATCGACCCGGGCGCGGTCGCGGCCTGGTGGGCCTTCCTCGCGACGTCCCTGTTCGACAACCTCTGGGCGAGTGGCGGCGCGAACCGGACGTGCCCCGTCGCCGACGCGCGAACGCTCCACCTCGTCAGCGTGCACGAGGGCCCCCTCGACGGGAACCTTCTCGCCCGCATCGACGTGGGTGGCTGTGGGGGCAGCGCGACGGACGTGGCCCGACCGGCCAGCGGATCGACGCCCGTGACCATCGGCTTCTCCGCGGCGCCCGATCCGGACACGGCGCCGGCGCCACGTGCGGCACTCCTCCCGAGCGGAATCTTCGGCCAGAGCGCGAGCATCTGGCCTGCCGGCCCGGTTGACGCTGCGCTGAAGCGGGACTACGCCCGGGTGGCGATCGTGGACGTCGAGCGGCACCTCACCGGCCAGGCGCGAAGCCCGACCGCGACGACCCCCTCGAGTGGCGAGATCCGCCGAGCTGCCGACCAGAACCGGGCCTCGACGCGAGTCGTCGTCGGCCGCGCTGCACGAGCCGATTCCGCGCCGTTGCCGCTGCGCCCGAGCCTGGACGACGCAGCCGACGCGCTCGTCGCGCTCCTCCGGGACTCCGCGCCGGTCACCCTGGTCACTTCGCAGCTCGACCGCGATCACGGCCCTCTTGCGCCTCTCCCGGTGGTTGCCGCGCCACTTCCCTCCTCGCTTCCCACCCCGACGGTCCGGGCGCTCGTCGGCGGCGGCGCCGCCTCGGGCGGAACGGTGGCCGCCCAGCTGGCTCTCGTCGAGTTCTCCCTCGACCCGGGGCTGGCCGGCGCCACCCTCCGTTTCTGGCCGAACTCCATCGACCTCGCGACGGGTCGGCGGCGCGCAACGGATGGCGGCGTGGGCCGGGTCCGCAGCGACGGAAAGGTCAGCCTGGTCGCCCGGCTCCCCGACGGCGCCGATGCCGCCTCCCTTCTCGGAGCGACGGTGCTCCTGGCCCACGGGGCGGCGGCTCGTCTCTTCGGTGAGCTGCGGTTCACGCGTCCGCTCGCCGTGGGTGGCGCTGCCGTGGCATGGAGCAGCGCCTCTGGATCGATCATCGCCTGCGAGCAGGATTCGTTTCCGGGAACGTCGGCCGCCTCGGGCATCTTGCCGGGGACGACGCTCGTCGCCGATCCGGGCGGCTCCGCGAGCCTGATCGATCGGGCAACCCTTCCTGCGTCGTTGTTCTCGGCCGACACGGTCGTCCGCACGCTGGGTGCGGGAGACCGGGTGTTGCTCACCGAGCCGGCGTTCAAGTCCGAGCCGGTCGGGAGCGACACGCCGCTCCTCGCCGCGACCGGCGCGACGGTCGAGCAGGTGGCCCGCGGCGGCGTCCTGCGGAGCACCGGGCCCGGGACTCCCCTGCCGAGCCAGCTGGCCCTCACGAGCGCCGCCGCCGCCTTCGATGCCGGAAGCGCGCGGGCGGTCCTGGTCCCGCCCCCGGCCCTTTCCCGCCTTCACGAGATCGGCGCCGTGCAGCAGGGACACCCGGGCAGCCCGGCGACGGCCGAGTGCGCAGGCGTCGGCCTCGACCTGCACGGGCCCGCGGCATTGCTCGTCGCCGAGGTGCTCGGCGCCACCGCGATCGCCGCCACTCCCGCGATGGTCGCCGCCGCGGCGAGCCGCATCAGCAGCCCCGCCGAACCGTCCGGGGCGGCCCTCTGGGCAGCGCCCCTCCGCACCCAGGCTGCCGGTGTCGAGGGGGAGCGTGATCTCGACTCGAAGGTGAAGGACGCGAGCAACGGCTACCCGTTCGACGGCGACGAGGCGGCAGCGCGCTCGTGGTATTCGGCGCAGGCGAGCATCACCTTGGCCGCTCCCTCCGCCGGGCGTGAGGCCGTCCAGCTGCGGGCGATGAGCCGCAGGGCCCTCGCCGCGGCTCGTGGCCTCCAGGAGGGGGCTATCGCCCTGGCTGCTGCGTTCTCCCGGGCCGAGGACCTCGTCTACGTCGAGACGCCGGCACTCGATCTCCTTCCGATCGGGGGGAGCGACGACCGTCTGGAACCGCTGCAAATACTCGTGAATCGACTGGCAGCGCGCCCTTCCCTCTGCGTGGTCGTCTGCGTGCCGGTGCAGGATCTCGTCGGAGCCCCCGCAGACCTCGTCCGGGTGCGCGCGGACTCCCTGAAGGGCGCCCTCTCGTCCCTGGCGGCGGCGGCTCCCGGCCGGTTTGCGAGCTTCTGCCCGAACGCGGGAGCGGGCCGTTCGCTTCGTCTCCTGACCACCACCGTCGTGATCGATGACGTCCTCGCGCTGGTGGGAAGCACCCACCTGTCCCGCCGCGGGCTGAGCTTCGACTCGAGCCTCTCGGTGGCCCTGCTCGACGAGCAGTGCGCCCGGGGGCGCGGCCAGTCCCTCACCCGGCTTCGTCGCGCCCTGCTGGCGGCTCGACTGGGCCTCCCGTCCACCCTGGTGCCCGATGAGGGGTTGCACCTCGTGAAGGCCGTCCACGACCTCGCCAGCCGCGCCAGTGCCCGCCTGAGCACGGCCACGCTCCCCGTCGTGGACCCGCCGGTGACCGATTCCGACCGGACCTTCTGGGATCGCGACGGAACGACGGCGCCCAATCCCGCCGATCTCACCGCCTGGCTTGCGGTTCTCGGCGCTGGAAACGTCCTCCGGTAGGGGTGGACATCGTGATCCTATCTGCTCTCGTCCGCCTTGCCGCTTCGGGAAAAGTAGAAGGCGAGGGCAGCCGAGGCGAGTGAAGCCCCGATCACGGACATGGAATCCAGGTGCCGCATGGCCGACTCGATCGTGGCCGAGAGGGCGATCAGGACCGGCGGGCCCAGGGACCACGTTCCCACCAACACCATGGCCAGCACGAACGCCTCGACGGCGGTGCTCGTCCCGTCACCCGCTGCATTCCGCTCGGAGAAGTAGAACCCTGCGACGACCGCCAGCATCACGGCGTAGTGCCCCACCAGCCTCTTCGCTTCCCGATCGACGACTTCGGGCGAGATGGCGCCACCCCGGCTCTGCCAGGCGAGGATGGCGGCGGTCAGGACTGCACCCGCCAGGATCGTCACGAAGAGCCCGAGCCGTCCCGCGCGGGAGGAGATCATGGACAGGCCGATCGCTGGAGGAACTCCTTCAACCCGGGCCAGGCCGTCGACTCGAAGGATTGATCGGCAGGCTGAGGCGACCAGGCCTCCTCGTGAATGCCTCTCGAGATCGTCAAGGATGCGACGACGACGTCGGTGCATCCACCGGACGCTGCCTGGGCTGTCGCCCCGGTGCCGAACCGATACGCGGAACGTCGCACTCGGCGTGCTCCCGTCGTGGACGGCTCCTCGATGTAACTGGTCACCAGGTAGGTCCTGGGCGGTCCGGGCCTCAGCTCGGAAGGAAGGTCCTGGCGAGCGAGGTACTTCTGTATCGAGCCGAGTGCCGCCTCGTCCGTTCCCGCCAGGGAGTACTTGAGCTCCTGGCCCGCGAACTGATCGGCGGGTGGCCCCGGAATGTTTCGAGCGGCGCCGAAGCAGCCGGACAGGAACAGGGCCGCAGCAGCTGACATCAGCACACCCGAGGACTTGCCCCGTTGGGCCAAGCGCATGGTCGCCCCCCCACCTACGAGGCTCGAGGATACGCACACGGCGGCGACCGCATCAACCCGTCGGCTCGACGAGACCTGCGGGATCCCCCATTCAGGGAGGGGGAGATCGCATCGAGGGGGTAGCGCGTGCCGCCGGGTGCCTCCGACAGGAACCAGCGCCCGTCGGCCTCCTTCGTTGCCTGGTAGTACGGCCCGCGCGCCGTTCCCCACTCGGCGGCCGATGGACATCCCGACAGGACGACGACGTCCAGTGGCTCGAGCCCCCTCGCCACGGGCGACACCGTGAAGGCCACCGTCCGGTTCCCCGCGGCGCCCGGGTGGCGCGGGGAGGCGACGGGGCCATCGCGCGGAAGGAGGTCTCCTCCACGTACACGCCGGGCGCTAGATACTCGGGCACGATCCCTCGATCACCATTAACCTCGGGTGAAAGAGCAGTTCACGAAGCGGGGGGGGGCACACATGAACAAGTCGGAACTCATCGAGGTCATCGCGAGGCAGGCGGATATCTCCAGGGCGAAGGCGCGAAGCGTCGTCCGCACGGTCGAGGCGGCCCTGGCGCCGCCGCCGAAGGCCAAGGCGGCGATTCGCCGGCGCGTCATCCTGCCGGCGAGGCGGGGCGTGAAGTTCAAGCCGGGCAAGGGGCTGAGGGACGTCGTCTGACGGATGGCTCGCCGGGAAGCCGGCATCAGTACCCCGTGCAGTACTGGAAGTGCATGGGGTCCTTGCCCCTTCCCGGCCAGTCGCCGCCCCACTTGAACCCGTACTGGCGGAAGACCTCGACGACATCGGGGTCCATGTCCCCGGGCGTGCCGAGACCGTTCGTCTCCGGGTTGAGATCGATGGCGATCCCCCAGCTGTGGGTGGAAAGCTTCGTCCCCGTCCGCTTCGACCGGAAGGCGAAGCACCCGCCATAGCTCTTCACCTTCCCGCGCAGTCCCGCGCGGTCGAGCTCCTGGAAGGCCCCGGAGAGCACGCTCACGAGATCCCGGTGGCAGAGGACCCGTGTGACCTGCTGCGCGTGATCCCAGGAGAGCGGAAGCGGCCACGGGAGTTCCGCTCGACCGAGCTCCGCCCTCTGCCAGTCGGCGGACAGGGTTCCGTCGTTGCCGATGAAGGACGCCACGTCCCCGAACACCCGGTTCACCTCGCCGAGCCCGTTCGGCGTGGCGAGCCTTCCCGGTGCGACGGGCGACGCGACCTCTCCCAGGAGTTCCCGCCTCGACGGCACGTCGAGCATCTGCCCCACGAACACGAGGTTGGGATCCCGGATTCCGTTGTAGGCCGCGAGGCGGCCAGCGAGCCCGGCGTCGTCGTAGAACTGCTTCGCGATGCGGGCCAGCGTCTCCCCGCGCTTCAGGGCGTATCTCTGGGCCATCTCGTCCCCCCTCGTCGGACCTAGTGTCCCGCACCGGTGTTCGCTCGCCAGGATGCAAGACGGATGACCTCCCCCCTTCGGGCGATGGTGAATTCCTATTTACTGGTGGTGATAGGCGGTCCGACGTTAGATGCGACGGAGGGGGGGGAGCGAATGCCATCCAGACGAGGTGGGGATCCTGCTTTTCGGCCGCTGAAAGCTTTCGCGTTCGACCCGAGCCGTGGGCGCAACCTCGACAACTTCGTGTCGTTCTCGGTCCCCTACGAGCGGCTCACGCCCGGCCCGGTGGGCGAGTACGTGGCCGTGATCGACTTCGACGCGAGCAACGGCTCCTATTACGAGGCGGCCGATCTCGACAGCCCCGAGGTGCTCATCCGCGGCGGCCTCGATCCCAGCGAGTCCGACCCACGCTTCCACAGCCAGATGGTGTACGCGGTCGTCTCGGACACCATCCGCCGCTTCGAGTTCGCTCTGGGCCGCAAGATCAGCTGGCGAGAGGCGTCCGGCCGGGAGGCCGGACCCTTCCGGAACAAGCTTCGCGTGTTTCCGCACGCGTTTCAGGACGCGAACGCCTTCTACGATCCCGACCTCCGGGCGCTCCTCTTCGGCTACTTCGCGGCGGGGCCGGGGGACGTCGGCTCGAACCTTCCCGGCCAGACCGTCTTCACCTGCCTGTCCCACGACATCGTCGTCCACGAGACCACCCACGCGCTCATCGACGGTCTCCGCGACCAGTTCACGGCCCCCACGCACATCGACGTTCCCGCCTTCCACGAGGCGTTCGCCGACATCATCGCCCTCTTCCAGCACTTCAGCTTCCAGGAGGTCCTGCTCGACACCATCCGGAGGAGTGGTGGCGCCATCCACAGCGGGACGCTCGCTCCCGTCGCCCGCGCCGGAGCCGCCGGGGCCTCGATTCGTGCCGAGGTGGCGGCTCCGAACCCGCTCGTGGATCTGGCCCGGCAGTTCGGAGAGGCCACGGGCAAGCGCGCGGCGCTCCGGGCCGCGCTCGGGAAGCCGGCCGACCCCGCCCTTCTCGACACGATCCGGGAGCCGCACGAACGGGGCTCGATCCTCGTGGCGGCGGTGTTCGACGCCTTCTTCAGCGTCTACCAGAAGCGCGTGCAGGACCTGCTCCGGCTCTCCCGGCCGTCCGGCTCCACCCTGGAGAGCGACCTCCACCCCGATGTGGCGCAGCGGCTCGCCCAGACGGCCGCGACCCTCGCGAGCCACTTCGTGAGCATCTGCGTTCGCGCCCTCGATTACTGCCCGCCGGTGGACATCCGGTTCGGCGAGTTCCTCCGGGCCCTCGTCACCGCCGACTTCGATCTCCTGCAGAGCGACGGCGCGGACTATCGCACCGCGCTCATCGAGGCCTTCCGCGCCCGCGGGATCGTCCCGCAGGGCGTCTCCTCCTACTCGGAGGACGCCCTGCTCTGGAATCCGCCGGAGGACGACGACGTGCCGGCCTGCCGGGGCCTCGACTTCGACTTCCTCGGAACGCACGCGCGGACCGCCCTCCGGCGCAACCGTGGGCGCCTGGAGGAGTTCGCCTGGCGCAACGCGGGTGCGCTCGGGCTCTCCCGCAAGCACGACATCCGGGCCCACTCCTTCCGGGCCCTGCACCGGGTGAGCCCGCGGGGCGCGTTCGTCTTCGACCACGTGGTGGAGTTCCTCCAGGAGATGAAGGCTCCGCTCGACCCGGGGAACCCGAACGGGCCTTCGTTTCCGTTCCGGGGCGGGACGACGGTCCTCCTCGACCAGGAGGGGAACGTCCGCTACTCGATCCGCAAGCGCATCGCCAACAAGAGGCGGCTCGTGGAGGAGCGCGACTTCCACAGGCAGGCCTCGAGCATGCTCCCTGCAGCGCCGTTCACCGGCCCGGGAGCCCCGGCCGGCCTCCGGTTCGCGGCCACCCACAGGGGGTACTGACGTGGCGCGTCCTCGCAAGGCGGCCCCGGCCGCCATCCGCATCCGCATGTACCGGATCGGGTTCGGTGATTGCTTCCTCCTCACCTTCCCCGGCCCGACCCGCGATCACCACGTGCTCGTGGACTGCGGCGTCCATCCCCGCGGGAACATCCGGACGATGGAGGCGGTCGTGGACGACCTGCTCGAGGTGACGGGGAGTCACATCGACATCGTCATCGCAACCCACGCCCACCAGGATCACATCGCGGGCTTCGGCAGCTGCGCGGCCCGCTTCTCCCGCTGCTCGGCCGGGGAGGTCTGGCTCCCCTGGAGCGAGGACCCGTCGAACGAGCGGGCCAGCGCCATGCGGGGGCGGCGCCAGGAGACCGTTTCCCGCCTGACGCAGCACTTCGCGGCGCTCGGCGGCTCGCAGTTCGGGGCGGTGGAGGCCGCGCTCCAGAACCTGGCCGGCAACGACGTGGCGCTCCGGACCCTGCGAACGGGGTTCCGCGGCGCGCGGGTGCGCTATCTCGTGAAGGGAGAGGATCAGCAGGACGCAGCCGGCGTCCCGGGGCTCCTCGTGCGCGTGCTCGGGCCCGGGACCGACGAGGCCTTCCTCCGCCAGATGGACCCACCGGCGAAGCAGCGCTACCTCCGGGCGGCACCGGGAGGGACGGAGGTGGTGGGAGGCGTCCACCCCTTCGCGAAGTGCTGGATCCCGTCTTCCGATCGCGGACCCCATCTCTCCCGCCGGGACCGCAAGCTCCTCTCGGACATCGCCAGCGATCCGACGGCGGGGCTGGCCTTCACGCTCGACCAGGCGGTCAACAACACGAGCCTGGTCACGCTCTTCGAGTTCCGCGGCCGCTCGCTCCTCTTCCCGGGGGACGCGCAGTACGGCAACTGGAGGAACTGGATCGACGCACCCGGAGCGGACGCGCTGCTGTCGCAGGTGGACTTCTACAAGGTGTCGCACCACGGGAGCGTCAACGCGACCCCGAAGGCGGCGCTCGAGAAGATGCCCTCCGCGTCCCTCGCGGCCATGGTCTCGACCCAGTCGGAGCCCTGGAGCTCCATCCCGGAGGGCAGGCTGATGGACGCGCTCGCGCGGAAGGCGGGGCGCGGGATCGTCCGCAGCGATTCACTGCCGGTCAACGGGGGTCCGCGAGGGCCGCGCCGCGGACGCCTTCCCCGCGGCTTCTCGAGCGGCCCGTTCTGGTTCGACTACACGTTGCCGCTCGAAGCCTGACGGGCGCAGGAGGGGAAGATGGAAGACGAGGGGCGGCAGGTGGAGGATGGCATCGCCCTCTGCCTGTCTGGCGGCGGCTACCGGGCCATGGTCTTCCACGTGGGCGCGCTCTGGCGCCTGAACGAGCTGGGGCTGCTCCACCGCATCGCACGCTTCTCCAGCGTCTCGGGCGGTTCGATCACGGCTGCTACCCTGGGGCTCCACTGGGGAGAGCTCGACTTCGACGCGGCGGGCGTGGCCCGCGGGTTCCAGGCCGGGCTCGTCACGCCCATCCGGAGCCTCGCCTCGGTCACGATGGACTTCGGCGCCATCGTGGGCGGCCTCCTCTGGGGCGGAATCTCTGCGCGGGTGCAGGCGGTCTACCGCAAGCACCTCTTCGGTGACGCCACCCTCCAGGACCTCCCCGACTCGCCGCGGTTCGTGATCAACGCCACGAGCCTCCAGTCGAAGGTTCTTTGGCGATTCTCGAAGCCCTACATGGCGGACTGGCGGGTCGGGAAGGTCATGAAGCCGCGGGTCCCGCTCGCCGTCGCGGTGGGCGCCTCGTCCGCGTTTCCTCCCTTCCTGTCGCCCGTCCGGCTGAAGCTCCGGCACGAGGACTTCGAGCCGGGGAGTGGAGCCGATCTCCAGCGGCCGCCGTTCACGACCGACGTCTACCTCACCGATGGCGGCGTGTACGACAACCTCGGCCTGGAGACGGCCTGGAAGCGCTACGGCACCGTGCTCGTGAGCGATGGGGGAGGCGACACGCCGGTCGATCCGGTGCCGGCCCGCGACTGGGCCAAGCATACCTACCGGGTCTTGAACGTGATCGACAACCAGGTCGGGAGCCTGCGCAAGCGGCAGATCGTAGACGGATTCCAGACGGGGCTCCGGAAGGGCGCGTACTGGAGCCTGCGAACCGACATCCAGGCGCTCGGTCCGGCGCAGCCCCTCCCCTGCGAGGGGCGAGACTGCGCGGAGCTGGCCGCCACCCCCACCCGCCTCCAGGCCATGGCGCCGCGCCTCCAGGAGCGGCTCGTCAACTGGGGGTACGCCGCTTGCGACGCCACCATCCGGTCACGTGGCCTCGCCGGCAACTCTCCCGAAGCACGCTTCCCGTATCCCGGCGGTGTCGCCTGACTCCCGTCCCGTCCCACCCTTTCCCGAGGAGAAACGTCATGGCCAAGAATCCCGTCTGCGTGCCCAAGGAGCTGCCGCGATCGAAGTGGGTGGCGGCAGCCCAGATGGCCGTGAAGCTGAACCCTGCCAACCGCCCCCACGCGACCGTCGCCGCCCACGCCATGGCCATCGGGACCGGGGCGCCCCGGGAGCGTCTCGCGCTCGTGGTCGGAAAGCGCTGGCCGGCCTCCGGCGTGAGGCTCACGGTCGGGTTCCTCGACGATGCCCCGAGCGACCTCCGAGCCCGCATCCTGCTCCACATGAACGCATGGGCGAAATCGGCGAACGTCCTCTTCGTGGAGACCGGCACCGATCCGGACGTCCGCATCGCGCGCGTGGACTCCCCGCCGGACGACGGGGGCTACTGGTCCTACGTGGGAACGGACATCCGGCACATCGGCAAGAGCAAGCAGACGATGAACCTGGAGGGCTTCACCATGAAGACCCCCGAGTCGGAGTACCGGCGGGTGGTCCGCCACGAGACGGGCCACACGCTGGGCTTCCCGCACGAGCACATGCGCCGGCAGCTCGTGAACCGCATCGACCGGGCCAAGGCGATCAAGTACTTCGCGAAGAGCGACGGATGGTCCGCGCGCCAGGTGAGCGACCAGGTCCTCACGCCGCTCGAGGAGTCCACCATCCTCGGGACCACCCGGGCCGACCAGCGCTCCATCATGTGCTACGACCTGCCGGGCCAGATCACGAAGGACGGCAAGCCGATCATCGGTGGCGTCGACATCACGCCCCAGGACTACCGGTTCGCCGCGTCGATCTACCCGAGGCCCGCGGCGCCCGCTCGCTGAGCGACCCGTGGCCGGCTCATTGCCCGAACGGCGCGAAGTTGGCCGCCGCGACCACCTTCCAGGCCCCGGGCTCCACCCGGAAGACGATGAGCTGGGGTGAACCGCTGCCCGCCTTCTTCCCGTCGATGGTCTCGTCGGCGACGAGCCGGAAGCGGGTCACCACGTGCCCCTCACCGCGGGTGACGACGAGCTCCTCGAAGCGGGGCGGAGAGGCGATGCGCGGGATGCTCTTCGCCAGGTACTCCTCCCGGTCGTACCCGACGCCGTTCGACCGGAGCACCTGGAACTCGGGGGAGAGCCAGGGGCGGACCCGCTCCGGGGACCCTGTGGCGAGCGCGGCGAAGAGCCGTTCGAGCTGGGCGCGGGCCTCCGAGACGAGTGCCTCGCCATCGAGGCGGCGCACCGAGACGTCGGCGCCGTTCGGGAAGTCGAGGCGCGCGCTCTTCCGGGTCCGGAGCGAGCCCACCTCGATCACGGTCATGTGGTCGTCGAGCGCGTTGGAGACCCAGGCTTCGCGCCCGTCCGGATCGAGGGTGACCTTGATGGGCGCCTTCCCGGCCTTCACCGCCGCGCGCACCGCGCCGCTCGCGACGTCCACGACGAAGACCTTCTCGTCGTAGGGGGCCGGGGCGAGGATGGTCTGCCCGTCGGGCGTGACCGCGGAGTAGACGATCTGCCCCGCGCCCGGGACGGGAAGGTGGCGGCGAACGTCCAGCGTGGCCGGATCGAGCAGGTCGAGCTCCCCCTTCCCCGACGCGAGGAGCAGCGTCTCCCCGGGCATCCAGGCGAGCCCCCGGGTGGGGGTGGCGAGCTTTCGCGACGCCTGCACCGCGCCGGTCGAGGGATCGATGCGGACGACGCCCCCCTTCCCGGCGAAGAGGTAGAGGCGCGCGCCATCCCGGGAGAAGACGAAGTTGTGGGTGCCGGGCGGCACCGGGAAGCTGCGGAGGACCTTTCCGCTCCCGGCGTCGAAGACCACCATCCGGTCGCCCACCTCGGCATTCACGAACAGTTCAGCGCTTCCGGGACGGAGCTTCACGCCGTGGGGCGCCTTCGCTCCCGGCACCTCCAGCCGGCCGGTCTCCTTCATGTCGGCGAGCCGGATGACCGAGACCGAGGTGCCCGGGACGCCCACGTCGTGGTCGTAGTCGCTGATGCCGAAGTTGCTGACCCAGGCCGTGGCCCCGTCTTCCGAGATGGCGATCTCGTGCGGGTTGAACCCGACCTTCGCGCTGGCCCGCACGCTCCCCGTCCTCGGGTCCACGGCCGAGACCTTCCCCGCCTCCTGCTCGACGACGATCATCTCGGGCGCCGACGTGGCGGCCGTCTCCAGGAAGGTGGCCAGGATGCGGACGGGCGTCTTGCCCACGTTGGTCGCCGCGTGGCTGGACTCCATCGCCTCCATGAAGGAGTCGCCCGCCTGATACTCCCGCCGGCCGTATCCCTCGTAGTCGACCGACAGGTTCCCCTCGAGGATGTAGACGAAGAGGGGCGAGTCGTGGCGGTGGCGCGCGGTCGATTCGCCCGGGCGCAGCGACACGATCGCGGTCCGGACCGAGGCGCCGCCTCCGACGTAGCGGAGCGGCTCGCCCACGACGGAGGAGCCGACCCGGGAGAGCTCCTTCACCGACTGGTAGGGTCCCGGTTCGGCAGGCGCCTGCGCGAGCGCCACCGGAGCGGAGGCGAGGAGGAGGATCAGGCCCGCGGTGCGGGCGATGGGGGGGATCATGGCTACTTCAAGAATAACCGCGGCTGCATGAACGGGCCATCGAGGACGTCGGGCACGTCCCGGAGCGGCTGCCAGGCCCAGGAGGACCGGCTCCAGACGAAGGGGGAGCCATTCACCGTGGGAGTGGCGAACTTCATCCAGAACCCCCGGGCCGTGGAGGTGGTGTCGAGCTTCATCCCCAGCTGGGCCGTGGCGAGCGCCATCGAGGAGGTCGCCACCTTGGAGTCGATGGCGCCGTCCGGGATCTGCTTCGGGTACGGGGACTCGCCGTAGCCCAGGTCCCAGCGGCCGAAGACGGAGAGGGGGTTGGCCGGATCGGTGTAGGTGATGACGGCCTTGGCCGTCTCGGCGTCCACGACGCCCGGGACGAGCGCGGCCAGCTGCCGCCTGCGCGCGGGCCGGTTGTCGGTGGAGCCGAGGTCCTCGCGGATCTGCAGGCTCACCGGCATGTTGATCCCCAGGATCCAGCCCGGGGTGAGGAGCTCCGTGTCGTAGGCCGGGGAGCAGGGCTGGTCGTCGCGGGAGCGCATCTCCACCGTGTACGCGCCGCCCGAGGAGCGGAAGAAGGCCTCGCAGCGGTAGGAGGCCTCCACGAGCCCGGTCTCGGCCGTCCGTGCGTTCGCCACCATGTACCCGTTCTGGTAGGTGCCGGAGTTGTCGAGCGTGACCAGCCGGAAGAAGTCGTCCACCGAGGTGGCGAACTGCTCGGCGATGGTGGCGCGCCAGAACGTCCAGACCGAGTCGACCCGGGCCTGCGTCTTGCCCGCCCGGTGGGTGGTCTCGTTGAAGAGGATGCCGTGGCCGTTGTAGCCGAAGTCGGTCATCGACCCCACCGCGCCCGGCGTCGCCGAGTTCATGGTGAGGAAGTCGCTGTTCACCACAAGTGTCATGACCATCGTCTGCGACAGGAAGCTGGTCCAGGAGTTGTGGGTGAGGATGACCTCCTTGCCGAGCCGGCGCAGGAAGGCGGAGCAGCGCGTGGGAACCGCCTCCTCTCCCCCGCCCTCCGGCGAGTAGGCCAGCAGGTCGAGCAGGTCGTAGAAGGCGTTCACGAAGAGGACGTCGGCGAAGGTGAGCTTCGGCGTCTCGTAGCCGAGGACCAGGTCGTCGGGGGAGAGCGTGGTGGCGTCGGGAAGTGGTGGCCGGGATCGACGAGGTAGGCGGCGTCCCAGTCGTTGTCCCGCGCGGCGAGGATCCCCTTCGCCTGGAGCTTGCCCTGCACGAACCCGGCCCGGTACTCGGCGCGCAGCAGGTTGGGATCGGAGGAGACCACCGTCACGCTGGCGACGTTGTCCACCCGCTCGGCGGCGCCCTGTGCGCTGGCGTCGAGGACGTAGATCTCCGGGCCCGAGGAGGGCGCGGACGAGGAACCGCAGGCGGACAGGAGGAGCGCGAGCAATGGAATACGACGGGCCAGCATGTGTTCCCTCTCCTTCTTCCCCCGGGTGGCGTCGCCGGCACCCGGCGCCCATCATGGACACGGGTCCAGGGCTCGGTAAAGGTGGGAATCATGCGCCTGCTCAGCGACCCGGAGACCCTGCTCGATCGGAGCATGGTCCTCGATGCCACGGGCATCGCGCACGAGATCCAGGCCGCACCCGACGGAGGCGGGGAGATCGTCGTCGCCGACGAAGATGCCCCCGCGGCCGAGGCGGCGCTCGCCGCCTGGGAGGCCGAGAACCGGCCTCGACCCAGCCCGCCCGTGAAGCCGGATTACGGAAGCTCCCTCGCCGGCGTGGCCGTGGGGCTCGTGATCCTGGTCTTCTCCCTCCGTGCCGGGCTGGGACCATCGGGTGGCCTCTTCGAGCGAGGGAGTGCCGACGCCGTGCGCATGCTGCACGGAGAGTGGTGGCGCGCCGCGACCGCGCTCACGCTCCACGCCGACCTGGCGCACGTCGCCGCCAACGCCGTGGCCATGGCCGTCTTCCTGGGCGCGGTGGCTCGCCGGCTCGGCCCTGCGATCGCCGTCTGGATGGTGCTGCTCGCCGGCATCGCCGGGAACCTGCTCACGGCGCTCGTCCTGCCCGGCGGCCACGTGTCGATCGGCGCCTCGACGGCGGTCTTCGGCGCGCTCGGCACCCTGAGCGCGCTCCAGGTCCCGCGCCGCAGCGCGTGGCTGACGCTCGGGGCGGGCGTGGCGCTGCTCGGGCTCCTCGGAACCGGCGCGCGGGCCGATCTCCTGGCCCACCTCTTCGGCTTCGCCGTCGGCGTGGCGGAGGGGCTGGCGGTCCGACGCAGGATCCCGCCGCGCCGCTCGCTCCTCCAGCCCGCCCTCGCGCTCCTCGCCGCCCTGCCCGTCATCCTCGCCTGGTGGCGAGCCCTCGCGAGTCACCCCTCGCTGGTCATGATGAACAGCGGCGTCATCTCGAAGCTCTTGTAGTGC
Organism: uncultured Anaeromyxobacter sp.; assembly: GCA_903855945.1. Taxonomy (GTDB): domain Bacteria; phylum Myxococcota; class Myxococcia; order Myxococcales; family Anaeromyxobacteraceae; genus CAIOAK01. The sequence goes on along the minus strand of CAIOAK010000099.1, from coordinate 41,379 downwards.
GGTCGATAGCGATCGGTGTTGTAGAACCGATCGACGTTCACGACCTTCTTGGTGCTGGTCACGATGTCGAGCGGGATGTTGTCGTACCGGCCGTTCTTCAGCACCACCAGCCGACCGTGGATGCCGGCGAGCAGGAGGTCGAGCGCGAGGTTGCCGTAGGCCATCGGCACGATGGAATCCACCGCGTCGGGATCGCCGCCGCGCACCAGGTAGCCGAGCTTCTGGTTGATGATGTTCACTTCCTTGCCCTTGTTGTACTGGGGGCTGCGCTTCTGGATCTCGGCCGACACGAGGTCGCCGATGCCGCCCAGCTTGGCGTGTCCGAAGGCGTCGGTGGAGCTGCTCTGGAAGACCATCTCGCCGCCCTGGTACATCGACCCCTCCGAGACCAGGCAGATGGCGTACTTGCTGGGGTTCCGCGAGCGGTCGTACATGAGCAGCTCGGTGAGCCGGTCCATGTCGAACTTGTGCTCGGGGATCACGCATCGGTTGGCGGCGCCCGCCATGGTGGGCAGCATCGCCGTGAATCCCGCATAGCGGCCGAACACCTCGAGCACGAGCAGTCGCTCGTGCGACCCCGCCGACGTTCGCAGCCGGTTGGCCATCTCGATGGTGCGGGTGACGCAGGTGCTGAAACCGATGCAGTAGTCGGTCCCGGGGACGTCGTTGTCCATCGTCTTCGGGATGGCGATGACCTTGACCCCTTCCTGGTACATGCGCACGCCGTAGCTGAGCGTGTCGTCGCCGCCGATGGGGATGAGGTAGTCCACGCCCAGCCAGTCGAGGTTCTTCAGGACCTCCGGCGTGAGATCGTTCGTCTTCGCCTGATAGCGATCCTTCAGATGGTCGGGCACCGCCTCGGCCTTGACGGTGCTGGGGCGCGTGCGCGAGGTGTGCAGGAACGTGCCGCCCGTGCGCCCGGCCCGGTTGACGATCTCCTCGGTGAGGAGCTGGAAGTTGTTGCTGTTGTCGTAGTCGTGCTCCCGCACGATGTCGATCACGCCCGCCCAGCCGCGCCGGAGACCGATGACCTCCCAGCCCTCCCGCAGCGCGCGGATCGTCACGGCCCGGATGGCCGGGTTCAAGCCGGGGACGTCTCCGCCGCCGGTCAGGATCGCGATGCGCTTCTTGCCCGTGTTCACGTTTGCCATGCCCCGAGGCTACGCCCGGAGGGACTGGACTGCCAGCCAATCCGGGGCACGGATGCCGCCGAGCGGGGCAGCGACGGGGACATGGCGAGCCCCCGGAGACCGGCTTCCCTGTTCCTTTCTTAGCAGCCCGGGGCGCCGGCCCTACCTGCCCGCACCTCGAACGTGCGACCATCCCCCCCCATGCGCGCCAAGCGAGCCGGCGGTTCCTCCCGGAAGACCCCCAAGAAGGCCCCCCCGAAGACCCTGAAGAAGGTCGCGAAGAAGGCGACCGAGCTGGCGGCGCCCAGGGAAACTGCGGCGGCCGGCTTTCCCGTCGTCGGTCTCGGGGCCTCCGCCGGGGGCCTGGAGGCGTTCGAGGAGTTCTTCCGGAGCGTCCCGACCAACACCGGGATGGCGTTCGTGCTCGTCTCGCACCTCGATCCGAGCCACGAGAGCATCCTCACCGAGATCGTGCAGCGAACCACGGCCTTGCCGGTGGTCGAGGTGACCGATCAACTCTCCGTGAAACCGAACTGCATCTACGTCATCCCCCCGAACAAGGATCTGTCCATCTTCCACGGGAAGCTCCATCTGTCCGCTCCGGATGCGCCGCGGGGTCAGCGCCTTCCGATCGACGCCTTCTTCCGCTCCCTGGCGGAGGATCAGGGGGACCAGGCCATCGGCGTGGTGCTGTCCGGAACGGGCTCGGACGGCAGCCTGGGACTGCGCGCCATCCAGGGTGTCGGGGGGCTCACCTTCGCGCAGGACCCGACGACGGCGAAGTACGACGGCATGCCGGCCGCTGCGATCCGCACGGGCTACGCCGCCCACGTCCTGCCGGTCGAGAAGATGGCCGAGGCGATGCGAATCCTCTCGCGGGCGCCCGGCATCCGCTTCGGCTCTCCTTCCGCGCCCGCGATCGCCCGGGGCCTGGGGCAGATCCTGGCGGCGCTTCGAACGCGGACCGGCCACGACTTCTCCCTGTACAAGAAGAGCACCCTGATTCGCCGCATCGAGCGGCGGATGGTGCAGCACGACATCGAGACGCCCGAGGCCTACGCCCGGTACCTCCGGGAGCACCCGGGCGAGGTGCAGCTCCTCTTCAAGGAGTTGCTCATCAACGTGACGAGCTTCTTCCGCGATCCCGACGCCTTCGAGGTGCTCCGGAAGGAGATCCTCCCCACGGCCATCTCCGGGAAGCCCGAAGGATGGGTGTTCCGGGCCTGGGTGGCCGGTTGCGCCTCCGGAGAGGAGGCCTACTCCATCGCCATCCTGCTTCGCGAGCTGATGGACGAGGTGCACGTCGAGTTCAAGGTCCAGCTCTACGCCACCGACCTCGACGAGGACGCCATCACGATGGCCCGGACCGGGGTGTACACGACCAACATCGCCCAGGACGTCACGCCGGAGCGGCTCCGACGGTTCTTCATCAAGGACGAGGCCGGCTACCGGGTGAAGAAGGAGATCCGGGAGATGGTGGTGTTCGCGGTCCAGGACGTCATCAAGGACCCGCCCTTCACCCGGCTCGACCTCCTCTCCTGCCGGAACCTCATGATCTACCTGGAGCCGGAGGCCCAGGAACGGCTCATCGAGACCTTCCACTACGCGCTCCGGCCGGGCGGCGTGCTGTTCCTGTCGCCGTCCGAGAGCCTGGGCCACCCCGTGGACCTCTTCAGGCCGATCAGCCGGAAGTGGAGGCTCTTCGCGGTCGTTCCGTCGGCGACCTCGACGCGGCCCGTCTCCGGAAGCATCCGTCCGAGGTCGGACGCTTCCGAGCCGGCACACCTGGCCGGCTCGCAGCGGAAGGCCCGGGAGGGCAACGTCGCCGAGATGACCGCCCGGGCGCTCATGCAGACCTTCGCCCCGGCCTCGGTGGTGACCGACCTGTCGGGCAACATCGTCTACGTGCACGGCGACACGGGCCGTTACCTGCGTCCTGCGCCAGGGAAGGCCACCCTGAACGTCATCGACATGGCGCGCGGGGCGCTGGAGGTGGAGCTCCGGACCGCCCTTCACGGCGCCGTCCGGAAGGGGGCGCCCTCGATACGCCGGGAGGTGCCTGCCAAGGTCGGGGGCGCCGGCCACCCGCTCCTGCTCACCGTGCACCCGCTCGGGCCGCAGAGCGGTGGAGACGGGCTCCTCCTGGTGAGCTTCCAGGAACAGCCGCGCGGGACCTCGCGGCGGGCGGAAGCCGGGAGGAAGTCGGTTCGCTCCACGGAACGACTCAAGGACAAGGAGATGGAGGAGGCTCTCTCCTACACGAAGGAGCTCCTCCGGACCACGGTCGAGGAGCAGCAGGCCTCCACCGAGGAACTGAAGTCGATGAACGAGGAGCTCCAGTCCACCAACGAGGAGCTCCAGTCCACCAACGAGGAGCTCGAGACCTCCAAGGAGGAGCTGCAATCGGTCAACGAGGAGCTCGTGACCGTGAACGCCGAGCTCCAGACCAAGATCGACCTGCTCGCCGGCATGCAGAACGACATGCGGAACCTGCTCGACAACGTCTCGGGCGGGGTGATCTTCCTCGACGCAAGGCTCGCCATCCGGCGCTTCACCCGCGAGGCGACCAAGGTGTTCCGGCTCGTCGCCACCGACGTGGGCCGGCCACTCGCCGACATCAAGGGGGAGCCGGGAGGGGACGGGCTCCTCGCCGCCGCCAGGGCCGTGCTCGACTCCCTCGTTCCCCGGGAGCAGGACGTACCCCTGGCCTCGGGAGGCACCTACCTGGCCCGCATCCAGCCGTACCGCACGGTGGACAACGTCATCGACGGCGTGGTGATGACCTTCACGGACATCACGCTCCGGGTGGCGGCCGAGGCGGCCGTCGAGGAAGCGCGCCGGGTCGCCCAGAGCATCGTGGACGCGGTGCGCGAGCCGCTCGTCGTCCTGGATGCCAGGCTGAGGGTCTCCTCCGCGAGCCGTGCCTTCTACCGCCAGTTCCACGTGAAGCCGGAGGAGACCGTGGGTCGGTCGATCTTCGACATCGGCGACGGACAGTGGAGCATCCCCGCCCTCCGCGGCATGCTCGAGGCGGTCGCGACCGCCGACCGGTCGTTCGACGATTTCGTCGTGACGCACGACTTCGCCGGCGTCGGACCTCTTCGGCTGGTGCTCAACGCGCGACGCATCCTGGGTACGGCGGGAACGGGCGCGATGATCCTTCTGGCCATGGAAAACGCAGGCCCGGGAGGGACTCCGGCGCTATAGGGACACGCATGCGAATGCCCATGTTCCTGATCGCCGCCCTTTCCGTCCTCCCCGTGAACGCCACCGCGGCCGACACGATCGCCCCGTCCCCCCAGGCCGCCGAGACGAAGCTGCCCGGCGACGGGATCGTCGGGCGCTGGAAGCCGGCCGAGGACAACGTCGTCGTCGCCATCACGCGGAGCCAGACCGGGTACGCGGGCAGCATCGTCGAGAGCCCGGAGAAGCCCTCCCTCGCCGGACAGCAGATGTTCCGCGGGCTGGTCTTCGACGCCGCGCGGTCCGAGTGGACCGGCGAGGTCTACGCCGTGAAGAAGGGGGAGTTCGTACCCGCGGTGATCCGGCTCTCCAGCGACGGCTTCGTCCTGACCGCGGGCAAGGGGTTCTTCTCCAAGAAGATCGGCTGGACCCGGGCTTGAACGAGACGCTTCAGGCGCTGATCCGACAGCTCGACCTCGAACCACTCGAGGTGAACCTTTTTCGCGGGCAGTCGAAGGACATGTGGGGTCCCCGGGTGTTCGGGGGGCAGGTGATCGGGCAGGCGCTGGTCGCGGCCGAGCGGACCATCGAGGGGCGGGTGCCCCATTCCCTCCACGCCTACTTCCTCCTGCCGGGCGACGTCGAGGCCCCGATCGTCTACCAGGTGGAGCGGGTGCGGGACGGGCGGAGCTTCTCCGCCCGGCGCGTCCAGGCCATCCAGCACGGCCGCCCCATCCTCTCCATGATCGCCTCGTTCCAGGTCCCCGAGCCGGGACTGGAGCACGCCTCGTCCATGCCCGACGTCCCGCTTCCCGAGACGCTCGTCCCCGCGTCCGTGCTCTACGAGCGCTGGATCTCCGAGGCGGGCCCCGTGCCCCCGAAGACCGCGGCGGCGCTGCGTGCGACGAGCGCGATCGAGTTCCGTCCGGTCGAGCCGCGAAACCCGCTCCTCGCCTCCACCTGCGAGCCCCGGCAGGCCACCTGGTTCCGGGCCATCGACCGCATGCCCGACGACCCGCAACTCCACCGGTGCATCCTCGCCTACGCATCGGACTACCAGCTCGTCGGGACGGCCCTCCGGCCTCACGGCAGGAGCTGGTACCAGCCGTCGATGGTGGTCGCCTCGATCGACCACGCCATCTGGTTCCACCGCGACGCGCGCGTCGACGACTGGCTCCTCTACGTGATGGACTCGCCCTCGGCCCAGGGAGCGCGCGGCCTGGCGCGCGGCGTCGTCTACGACCGCGCGGGGCGCCTCGTCGCGAGCGTCGCCCAGGAAGGGCTCATGCGCGAGGTGAAGCCGCCCGCCGCACCGCAGTGAACCTCACCGGAGGGTCGTCGTGGATCTGTTCGACCGTCACTGGGCCACCTACCGCAGCATCGTGGATCACGATTACATGGAGCACCGGGCGGCGACCGCAGTGGCCGCGCACCTCCTCCGCGAGCGCGTCGGTGCGCACGAGACCGGGGCTCCCCCGCCCCGCACCGTGGACCTCGGCTGCGGCGACCTGGCGCTGCTCGGGCCGACGCTCCGCCACCTTCCCCTCTCGAGCTACGAGGGCATCGACATCGCCGCCAACGTGCTGCCCCTCGCCGAGCGATCGCTCGAGGGAGCCCCCTACCCCCGGCGATTCGTGGTGGGCGACCTGCTCGCCTGGGCCGAGGGCAAGGTTCCGGACGACGACGGCCGGCCCGCCGACCTCCTCCTCTCCTCCTTCGCCGTGCACCACCTGCACGACGACGAGAAGGAGCAGTTCTTCCGCGCCGCGCGACGGCGGAGCACCCGGGGTGCGCCGTTCCTGTGGAACGACCTCTTCCGGGAGCCGGCCGAGTCGCTCGCGAGCTACGTCGCCCGGTACAGCCGCCGCGTCCGGGAGACGTGGACCGCGCTCGACCCGGAGGAGCGGGAGCAGGTGGTCGAGCACCTCTCGACGCTCGACCACCCGGCCGACCGGGAGGCCATCACGGGGCTCCTCGAGGCCGCGGGCTGGCGGTGGCAGTGGGTCTGGCGCGGCCACCACTCCGCGGAGGCGATGCTCCTCCTGGAAGCGGCGTAGCTCCGCGCCCGAACTCACCAGCTCCGGAGGAAGTGGCAGGTGTAGCCGCCTGGCTGCCTCTGCAGATAGTCCTGGTGGTAGTCCTCGGCCGGGTACCAGGTGGACGCCGGGACGATCTCGGTGACGATCTTCCCCTTCCAGCGGCCGGACGCCTGCACGCGCGTCTTCACCGCCTCCGCCGTGAGCCGCTGCGCCTCGCTCCCGTGGAAGATGGCGCTCCGGTACTGGGTCCCGACGTCGTTCCCCTGCCGGTTCGCCGTGGTCGGGTCGTGCATCCGGAAGAACCATTTCTCGAGCAGGTCCTCGTAGGAGAGCACGCTCGGGTCGAACACCAGGCGCACCGCCTCGGCATGGCCCGACTTCGAGTCGTGGGTGTCGTCGTAGTGCGGGTTCTCGAGCCAGCCTCCGGTGTAGCCGGCCTGCGTCTCGAGGACTCCCGGGATCTTCCGGAGGAGGTCCTGCATGCCCCAGAAGCAACCACCGGCCAGGACGGCCACCTCGCGCGTGCTCATGGGCTGCCTCCGATCGTGACGACGCCCACCGGCGCCATGTCCCGGGGTGCGTCGAGGCGGACGGTCATCACCTCCCGCCGCTCGTTGGGTCGCCCGAAGTTCGTGAAGATGGTCGCCGTGATCGTGGCCGGCCCCACCACCTTCTGCTGCCTGGAACCGTAGTAGTGCACCTGGATCGCATACTTGCCGGGAAGCGCGCGGTGGATCATGTAGTCCTCGGGTCCGTAGCCCGTCGTGACGTCCCTCGTCACCCGGCCGCCGATGTGGGTGGAGGGGTGCCCGTAGAAGGCCCGCTCGTCGGTCGGCTCCACCACGTGCAGATCGACGTCGGTCATGTCGGCGTCCCAGGTGAGCGACACGCGAAGATCCAGGTCGAGGAGCTTCTTCAGGCGGGCGTCGATCTCCGGTGCGGCGGCCACGTCGCGCCAGCCGCGCCGCTCGGCGATCGCGAGGATGCGGTTCAGCTCGAGGAGCGCGATCAGGTCGAGGTCGGGGAAGCGGGTTCCCGGCTGCTGGGCGACCTCCCACAGGAGGGCGACCGCGCGCCCGGCGTCGGCGGGGCGGCCGAGCTTCTCCGCCCGGTCCGAGAGGACGAGGGCGAGGTCGCGACGCGAGTGGGGCTCCTCCGGACGGAGGCGACGCACCTGCTCCAGGATCACGATCGCCTCGTCGAGGGCCCCGGCCTGGGAGAGGCGCCAGGCGAGCACGCGCAGGAGCGCGGGATCGTCGAGGCGAAGCTCGGCGAGGTTCCCGAGGACCCGGAGCCCGAGCTCGCGCTCCCCGTTCCGGAGGAGGAACTCGGCGCAGTCCAGGTAGAAGGCCGGGCTCGCGTAGGTCGCACGCTGGGCCAGGTAGGCGGCATAGGCCTCCCCCCGGGGAGCCGCGCGAAGGGGCGCGAGCCACGGCGTCTGCGGGTTCCAGGGAGCGACGACGATGGTGGCATCCGCGACACCGGGTGCGGCGGGGGGCGGGGGCGCACCGTCCCGGGCCCCCATCGCCGACGACGTTCTCGGGGCTGCCATGCGCTCCGTGGAGCGGGCCACGATGCCGCCGCTGTCGAGCGCCTCGCGCGGCTCCTTGAAGCGCCAGCCGGGAGGGACCGTGAAGTCCTTCCCCCACCAGTCCACCCGCTCCTGCCACCGCTTCACGAGCCCTTCCATGGCGCCCTTCTGCTTCCCCTTCTCGTCCACCGAACGCGCGCCCACGGCGGCGAGGTACTGGGCGCGCAACGCCGGGCGATCCGGCGCCGGCTCCACGCCATGCTCGAGGTGCTGCGCGAGGGTCTCGAGCACGAGGAGGGACGTTCCGGCGGTGACGAGGCCGTAGCGCCGCCCCAGCTCGACGAGCTCGGGGGATCCGTCGGCCGATACGGCGGCGAGCTCCTCCGCACGCGCCTGGGCCCAGCCGATGGCCACCGGACCCGGGGCTGCGGCGGGGCGCGCGGCACGTGCCTGGGGGACGCGAACCGTGCGCTTCTCCAGGGTTCGTGCGCCCTGCACGAAGACGAGCGTCACCTCCCCCTCCTTTCCGAGGAGGCGCCCGGTGACGACGTAGCGACCCCGGTCGGAGCCGCTCCCGACCTGGACGTCCACCACCGACCCCGCCTTCCCCGCGGCGCGGGCGAGCCTCGGACGAGGGCTGGTGAGGTCGGTCGCGGCATCGGCCGGGTCGAGCGTCACGAGATCGAGGAAGCCGGCCCCGGTCGAGGTGCCGACGTGGCGAAGGCGTCTCCGGTCGGAGAGGCTGGCGCCCGAGGCCGTCCAGACCGGGATCGCGCCGAGTCCGGGCATGCGCTCGTCGAGCGTGGCGATGCCGTCGGAGAGGAGGAGCCACATCTCGTCCCCCGGAACGGGCGCCGTCGAGAAGTCGATCGCCGCGAGCGTGGTCCCACCGTCCGGCGGGCTCGACCGCAGGTCGGCGAGGAGCTGCGCGTGGGCGTGCGGCGGGTAGCTTCGCACCGGCTCGGCCCGGTCGCGGAAGACCACGAGGTCCACGACCGTCTTCTTCCATCCCGCCAGCAGCCGCTCCAGGAAGGCCAGTTCACGGTCCGTCTGCTCCTTGCGACGGCTGCCCGAAGCGTCCCAGGCGACGGCCAGCCGGGCCGGAGGGGCGCTCGCCTTCCGCGGGGCTTCCGGGACCAGGCCGCTCAGGAGGAACCAGCCCGTCCCATCCGGTGCCGGCTCGACGGCCACGATCCCGGCGGGGAGCTTCGGGAGCCGGACGAGGAGATCGCTCCCCACCGTCGCGGCCGGGAAGCGGGTCTCGGCGACCCAGAGATCCTCCCACTCGGAGAGGACGGCCGTCCCGAAGCCGCCCTTCACCTCCGGCCTGGCGAGCCCCTTCGCCACTTCTACTCGCAGTGAACCTTCGGGCGCCCCCTTCTCGTAGGGCAGGGGCAGGTGGTAGGCGGCCTCCAGCCCCCGGGTGGCGAGGGCGGAGACCCAGCGCAGGCGGACGGTGCGGGTGCCGCGGGCCGGGATGGGGTAGACCCGGGTCCGGTAGACATTCCCCCGGACCTGCTCGACGAGGCCGGGATCGGCCCCCTTGCGAACCTCGGTCTCGAAGGCGACGCGGGCCCGCTGCGACTCCACGACCGTGGCGTCCACCACCGTGCCCTCGACGTCGATCCCGTAGCCCGACACCGTGGCCCCGTCGGGGAGCGGGAAGAGGAGCTCACCCTCGAGCACGCGCGGGTTCGGGTTGAAGAAGGTCAGGGTCTCCGTGGTGATGGCCTGGAGGCCGTCGATGCGAACGCGGACGTCGAGGGAGCGGAGCTCGATCGGGAGGTCCTTCGGCGCAACCCGGATCCGGGGCGGAAGGGATACGCCGATGCGGTCGTCGGGGCGCGGGGGCTCGACGACCTGCCCCTGGGCGAGGAGCAGGCACTGCGCGACCGCTACCAGGACGGCTGGAACCATGGGGACACCCCGCTGAACGGTGGACGGACCGGGTCGGCCCGGCATTCACCTCGGGACGGTGGGAGCGAGCAAGGTCAGGTAGATCTCGAACCAGCGCTGGTAGCTGCGGGCCTGGGCGGTCCTGCGCTCGGCGAGCTTCCCGTGCGCCTGCCCCAGCCGCCCCGCCAGGTCGAACGGGACCGGGACGTGCTCCCGGGCGCCCAGCTCCGCCGCGATCCGGAGGACGGCGAGCAGGTCGGGGGCGAGGCCGGTCTTGGCCCGCCGGGAGAGCAGATCGGCATGCTCGAGCGCCCTGCCGATCCACATCCCGGCGGCGGGAAGGTCCTTGCGCTCGCCGGCATTCACTGCCAGTCGAGCCTCGGCCAGCGTCACGGCCCGCAGGTCCTCGATGAGGTCGGACTGGGCGTACTCGTCCAGGAACAGGTCCCTGCGCACCAGGAGGGCCCCCGACGCCTCGACGAGCTTCCCGAGGCTCTCGTCGGCATTGGCCCGGAGGCCTGCGGCGATGAGTCGATAGGTGCGCAGGACGCTCTTCGGATCGGTTCGCGGCCGGGGAAGCGCCGACGCGATGGCCGGGGCCCGGAGCTCGCGGTCCACCGCATCCAGGTCCTCGAGCGCCCGCTGCGGGTGGCCGGCGCCCAGGGCCGCGGCCGCGCGGGAGAGGTGGGCCCGCACCCGATTGGCTCCCTCGAGGAGCGGGATCTCCGCGTCGTAGAGCGCGAGCGCCTTCTGGAAGCGGTCGGCGGAGAGGTTGTAGAGCGCCGCGCGGTCGAGGGCCAGGACCCGGTATCCGGTCAACCTTGGCCCGTCGGTCATCGCGAGCGCCTGTTCCGCGAGGGTGGCCGCCTCGGCCTCCTGCTCCACGTGCAGGAGCGCGCGGGCATGCGCCAGGCGGACGGCCAGCCCGGACGCGTTCTCGGCGAAGGGAAGCTTCTCCCGTTCCTCCAGATATCCGAGCGCGATGCGGTGGTTCCCCACCTCCACGTGGAGCAGGGCGAGCTGCCCGAGGATCATGGCGCGGTAGCGCGGGTTGTTGCGCACGAGCTCGAGTGCGAGGAGGAGGTGCTCGTTCGCCCGCTCCGCGGAGACCAGGGACCCCGTTCCCAGGTAGTCCTCGTGCAGGATGGCGCCGAAGAGCGCCTGTGCGACGTAGCTCTGCCGCAGGCTCTTCCAGGAACCCTGCAGCGTCGCCCGGGCATCGGCGACGGCCTTCGTCTGCTTCTCCCCATCGAGCTGCGGGATCGTCCGCGCGAGCAGGTAGGCCTTCACGAAGGCGTCCACCGGCTTGCCCGTGGGGTGCTCTGCGTACTCGGCGGCGATGGCGGCGGGCTTCTCCCCCGACCGGAGCCGGATCTCGATCGAGGCGACCAACGTCTCGAGCGAGCCGGTGACGCGATGGGCGGCGTCGAAGTCGGCCCGTGCCTCGGCGAGCCGGCCGGCCTTCGCCTCGCGGTAGCCCTTCCCGACCATGGCGCGCTCGTAGAATCGCTCGGCCCGGCGCCGCTCCGTCGTCCCGGGCCGGGTGACGCGGACGTGCTCCTCCGCCAGCCGTTCGATCAGGGGGTCCGCGTTGAGCTCGCCGGCACGCCGGACGGCCTCGGTGATGACGGCCCAGCGTCGGTCGGTGCGCTTCTGGCGATGGAGGAGTGAGACGATCGCGTCGCCCACCGGCGGCGGGGGCTGCCGCTCCCGGATCGCCAGCACGGCGATGGAGAGGTCGAGCGCGAAGGCCAGCTCGGAGCCTTCCGGGGCCGTCGCGCGCGCGCGCGCGAGGGCCGCCTCGCCCTCGGCGGCGGAGCGTCCGCGAACCAGCGCCTTGGCCGTTCCGCGGGCGTACTCGAGCTGCTCGGTGTCGGGCAGCGCGTCGATGGTCGCGAGCCGGCGGGCGACGGCCACGAGCGCCTCCCGGTCGTCGAGCTCCCGGAAGAGCGCGTCGGCCCGGTCGTAGTACGCCGCGAGGACGCCGGCCGGGAGGGTCTCGTCGAGCCGGATGGCGGCGAGCTCGCTCCGGGCGGTGGCCAGGTCGCCCACCGAGTCGGCCACCTCGCTGCGCACGAGCTGCTTCAGGGCGGTCACGGCGGGCGGGTCGTCCGGCTCGGCCTTCAGGGCCTCCAGGCGGCGCTTCGCGGAATCCCGGAAGCGCCCCACCGCGCGCCCGTTCTCCCGGTCGCTGGCGGCCTGCCGCTGCTCCACGAGGACGAGCAGCGGCCCCGACATCCGCGCGAGCGCCGGGTCGGGAAGCAAGGCGACCTGCCGCGCATGGAACTCGGCCGCGGCGAACTCGTCGAGCTCCAGGTGCAGGTGGGCGATCTCCATGAGGAGGAACGACTGGTCGAGCGGGCTCTTGGTCCTCGCCAGGCGGTGACGATCGAGGAAGAGCTGCTCGGTCCGCGTGGTGGCGTCCTGGGCCTCCACCTCGAGCCGCTCCAGGGTCCAGTCGGAGGGAACGGCTCCGTCCGGGGGCAGGCCGTAGATGTCCAGGTTCTCGTCGCGCGAGCAGGTGAAGACCACCCGATCCACGCCGGGCGAGGGGTACTGGCAGTTCCAGGAAGCCTGCGTCAGCTGCTCCGGCATGGCGGCGGCCGCGAGCGCGGGAGCGTCGTCGCGATCCAGCGAGAAGGGAACCCGGAAGAGGATCCCGTGATCGTTGGCGTCCACCACACCGTCGTGGTTCGTGTCGGACAGGAACTGCACGAAGTAGAGATGGCGACCGTCGGGGGAGAAGGCGGGCTGGCCGGAGACGCCGGGGACGCGGAGCACGAGACGGGCGGGCGGGCCCCACCGATCCAGGCGGACCACCTCCAGCCGCAGGGAGGCGTGCGCCGCGAATCCAGGCCCCACCTGCTGGGTGTAGCGCTCCACGGGCACGTAGACGAGCCAGCGCCCGTCGGGGGACACGGCCGGGCTGATGACGTTCCGGATGGGCCGGCCCTTCGCCTCGAGCTCACCCCCGACCGCCACCTCCTGCAGCGAGAGGTCGCTGTAGATGGACGGACGGCTCACGAGCACGATGCGCTTCCCGTCGACCCATTCCGCCTGCACCGCAGCCTCCGGGATGGCGAGGCAGCGCCTCCCCCCCGCGCCGGGGAGGTCCCGCACGCAGAGCTGGCCGGCCGCCCGGTCCCGGAACGAGATGTAGAGGAGGCTCCTTCCGTCCGGGCTGACGCGAGGCCAGTTCACGTCGGCCCCCTCGTCGAAGAGGCGCCTCACCCGATCGTCGTCGAGCGTCTGCTGGAAGAGCTCGGTCGTGGTGCTTCGATTGGAGAGGAAGTAGAGGGTCCGTCCGTCGGGCGCGAGCTGGCCGAGGTACTGGTCGCCGACGCCCACCGTGAGCCGGCTGGGTCGCCGCAGGTCGCTGGCCGTCCCGTCCTGGCCCGACGCACCGGCCGCGAGGCCGGCGAGGGCAAGGGCGCAGAGGATCCGGGCCATCCGGGTCAGCACTTCTTCTCCTCCCAAGCGCCGTCGGCACGCTGGAGCCATGCCCCGCAGACGACCCCCTTCAGGTGGATGACCTGCCAGGTTCGCCGGATCTCGTCGGCGGAGAGGTCCTTTCGCTCCGTTCCCATCCAGCGCCAGAGCTGCACGCGGGCGCGGTTCACCCGGTCGACGAGGGCGACCCGCGTGGCCCGGTCGGACGCCCCCTTGCAATCCTTGTAGGTGTCCACGAGCAGCCCTTCCCGCCCCTCCCCGATGCAGTGGCGCTGCAGCAGGCCGTCCATCCGGTCCGCATCGGTCGAGCCGTGCTCCCCCTCGATGAGGGTGGTCTGGATGCCGAGCGCCTGGAGCTCCTCGGGCGTGAGCGGGACGGGGCGCGGCACGATCCCGGTCCGGGTGAGCTTCCGCTCGAGCTGGTCGAAGGATCCGGACGCCTGCTGCTCCAGCGCGGTGGCCCGGTCGGTCACGACGATCTCGGGTGCGCTGACGCAGGCCAGCGTCGCGAGCAGGCACGCGGACGGAAGCAGTCGTTTCATCTGTCCTCCCGCTTCATGAAGGGCGCCAGGGCCTTGTCGATGATCGGGCCGGTGGGAATCCCGCGCAGGTCACCGATGGTGAGGAGGCTCGCCAGGCCTCCCAGGGTGACCTTCATCCGGGCGAAGCCGTGCCGGAGCTCGACCCGGACGCCGTCCGGATGACCGAAGTTCAGCGCGAACCGGATCCGGTTCGTCGCGGGATCGAGCCGCTGCGGGTCCTGGAGGTCGAGCATGTCGCGGAGATGGTTCGACCCGATGCGCAGGATGTCGATGCGGCCATCGACGCCGCGCTCCGCCGCCGACACCACGAAGGAGGCGCTGCCGTCGAAGGGCTCGCCCTGCGACGACTCGACTCCGGTGGCACGCACCCGGGCCCGGAGCACGGAGTCGAGTCCGTTCCAGTCGAGGACCCACTCCCCCGTGACCTGTCCCCCGCGCATCTCCATCTCGAACTGGGTGAAGGAGATGAAGTTCTGCTCCACCCGGAGGTTGCCCGCCATGGCCGCGATCGACACCATGGGGGTCTTCACCCCCTGCGCGGCGATGAAGCTGCTGCGGCTCAGGAAGGGATGCTGATCGGCGACCCGGTAGGTCGAGAAGGGGTTCGCCTCGGACCGGCGAAGCAGCGTCAGTCCATCGGAGTCGCTCGCCACGTCGGCCGAGATCGGGATCTCCCCGTCGAGGGACTCGATGGAGACGCCCCGTTGCGGGAACCGGGCGTGGATGTCCCCCAGGCGCACGGCCGCCTGCGTGCGGAAGATCGTGAAGTCCGGCGATTCGACGCGGAACGTCACGTCGAGCCGGCCACGCCCCTCGAAGGTCTCGGGATCGCTCCAGACCCGGGCCACGTCCTGCTGCAGTTCCCCCTGGAGCGACAGACGGCGCTTCAGGGTGCCCCGGTCGACACCGCCCTGGAGGGTCAGGACCGTCCCGCCGGCGGCGTTCTCGAGGCGCAGGTTCGAGATGCGGACCACGCCCTCGGCGGTGCGGCGCGCCGACAGCTGGAGGTCCACGCTCCCCACCGGGTAGGGCGCGAGGTCCTGCTTCACGGATCGTGCGGACAGATCGAGCACGAGATCGCCCTCGCCCCCGGACCCGCTGCGCGCGAGCCCGCCGGAGATGCGCCCTGCGATCCCGGTCCCGTCGATCCTGCGTGCCCCGCTGAGCAGGTGCAGTTCCTCGATCTGGACCTGCCCCTGGAAGCCGTGCTGCTGCCCCTTCGTCTTCACCTCGACGTGCCCGACCACCGAGGGCATGTCCACCTGGTGCTCCGATTCCTGCCACCGGAGCCCCTTCGCGTGGAGGTCGATGACGCCGTCGATCTCGGCGTTGCGCATCGGCTCCTTCACGAGCCGGAGCCGACCGGACCCCTCGTCCTCCGAGACGATGCCGGACACGGTGCCTCGCCCGCTCAGCCCGAGTTCCAGCCGCGAGAGGCGCGCCCGGCTCAGCACCGGGAAACCCGAGAGGAAGGGGCGGATCGCGGAGAGGCCCGCGAGCTTCCCGTCGGCGTCCCAGCGGATGGCGTGCGCCGGGCCGTCGAGGCGCGCGGAGCCCGACAGCGATCCGGTGGGGCCTCCCTCGGCGACCAGCTGGAACTGGAGTCCGGGTGTGGTTCCGTCGATCTCGGTGGAGAGGGAGGCGTGCCAGGGGGGCAGGTCGGCGAGCGGCGTGAATCCCAGGTTCGCCTCCACGTGATGGCGCCGGAGGTCCCCGCTCGAGTTCACGGCCAGGGTCAGCTGCCTCGCGTGGACCCGGGACAGCCCGGGGCCGTCGAGACGGACTTCGGTCCGCTGACGCAGGGAGGGATTCCGCGACAGGATCGCGGCGGCGTGGCCGCTCCCGTTCAGTGCGAGGCCGATTCCACCGGGCATCTCCTGGCCCGTCGCGGTGAAGGAGAAGTCGATCGACTCCGCGTGCTTCCGGGCGTCGAGGGATGCCACCAGGGATCCCACCCGGGCGGAGAGGGCCACGATCGCCCGGCTCGCGGCGGGCCTTTCGGAGTCCGGGAAGGCCTGCGTCACCTTCCAGTCGATGCTCACGGGCGCGCTCCCGCGGAGGCGGCCGTCCGCGCCGGTCACGCGGAGATCCCGGGCGGAGAGGCTTCCGGTGGCGGCGAAGGGCGGACCGCCCGCGGGCGGGAGTTGGAGCCCGAACCGCACGCCGGAGAGCTCCGCCCGCTCCCCGGAAGCCTGCGTGAGCCGCAGGCTCCCGAGCCCGATCCGGGCCGCTCCGGTCCAGGCACCCGCACCGTCCCGCGACGCGTCCAGCTCCAGCTCGAGATCGTCCACGCCGACCTCCGATCCCGGAGACGTGACGCCGAGCTTCCGGAGCCCGAGCGACCCCTTCGCCACCGCGCCCCCCGGAGCAGGATTCACTCGTAGTGAAATACGGGCTCCCCCCGCTGCCGCGGCGACGTCGTCCAGCTTCAGGCGGAGGTCGGCGAGGTCGCCCTCGGCCTCGACACTCCCGCCCGGGAGGATCCTCGGCCCGTCCCCGATCTCGATCTCCCGGGCGTTCCAGCTCAGGTGGCCCCGACCGGTGAGCGGCAGGAGGCCCGGGGGCGCCGCCGCCAGCAGCCGCTCCAGGTCCACCACGCCGCTCGCCTCGCGGACGAGGGGCGCGGCACCGGTGGCGTCGGGAAGCGAGAGCATCGCCTCCAGCGAGGCCGCGCCGTCGGCCAGGCGCGCACGACGGAGCGCGATCTCGGTCGTGGCACGGGCGGCGTCGAGAGACACGGCCAGGTCGAGACGGAGGAGCTCGTGGACGGTCACGCGAGGAACGAGGGTCTGCTCCCGAACGCGGAGGTCGAGGCTGGCCGTCGCGCCGGAGGGTCCGCCTCGTCCCTCCAGCCAGAGCGCCAGCCTCGCGAACCCGTGCGGGCTCGCGGCTCCATCCCGGGTGAGGAGAAGGGCGACGGGCTCCGCCGCCGAACCGATCCGGGTCGCCAGGCCCCAGCCGTTCCCCTCCCGGAGGACCTCCGCCTGCAGCGCGAGGCCGCCCAGCACGAATCGATCCTGGACCTGCCCCGCCTCCACCCGCATCCAGGTCAGCTCGACTCCGGAGAGGTCGATCCGGTCCACCGGGGGTTCGGTGGGCGACGAGGAGGACGCCGGACCCGCGGCTTCCGGCTGCCCCTTGCCCGGAGCCTGCCGCAGCAGGTCGAGGGAGGAACGACCTCGCCCGTCCACGGCGACGGTGATGGCGACGTCCTCGGCCGAGACCCGGTCGAGCCTCCCGCCACGCCGGAGGAGCGCGACGGGCGACCACGCCACCTCCAGACGACCCACGCGAAGGAGCTCCGGGGCCTGGCTCCGGAACTCGGGAGGCGAGCGAACGACCAGCCCCTCGACGAGTACCCCGGACAGCGGGTGAAATCGGGTGGTCGCGTAGTCGATCTCGACGCCGGCGTTCGAGCGGACGAGCGCCTGGACGCGCTGCTTCACGAGTGGTGAATCGAGGTGATCGAGGAGCACCGCCAGGGCCAGCCCGACGGCGGCCACGACGACGACCGCGCCGGCGACCGTGCGCAGCGCCCATCGCAGCCATCGGCGACCTTCCGCCCCGCTCGGCCTCACCTTGCCCCTCGTCTCAGGTCACTTCTGCACGGCCTCGAGCCGCGACCAGTTCTCGCGCGACACGCTGTTCGGATCGAAGCCGGGTGCGTCGGAGAGAAGGTACTCGTTCTTCCCGTTGGACCAGGCGTTTCCGTGGCGGTTGGAGAGCTCGACGGTCTCCCCGGTGCGGGAGTCGCGGAACGTCTGCACGCCCCGCATGGCCTGGCTCCAGTTCTGGCTCGTGCGATCCTGCGACTCCTGACGCCGCCGGTTCGTGTCGCTGATGATCTTGCGGGTGTCCTCGGCCGACTGCGCAATGATCCGGGAGCGGTCGGCCACCCCCTTCTGGTTGGCGGCCTCCATGTTCAGCTGGACCTGCTCGACGCGGGCCCGCCAGTCCGGATCCACCCGGACGCTCCCGATGATGGCGCGGAAGAGCTTCTCGTTGCGGGGCAGCTCGCCCCGCGGGGCCGCGGCGCCGAACAGGAACTCGGCCCCGCACGTGTAGGACATGGCGTTCATGGTCGGCGCGGGCATGCCCCGGGCGAAGGTCACGCCCGCGAACCACTCGTCCTCCGGCTTGCCCTGCCGGTCGTACTCCACCTTGACCCTCGCCGTGTCCCCCCGGAGCCGCATGGGGATGCCGGCCTTCGCAGCCTGGGCCTCGAGCTGCCGGACCTGGTCGGCGACCGCGCGCGAGGCCTCCGGATCGACCTCCGCCGAGACCACCCGGGCCCCGGCACGCCGGCGGCCCACCACGTTCTGGGTCAGGAAGTCCTTCGCCGCGACGGGCGGCCCCATCGGGCACCCCTTCATGCCGAAGCTCGCCTTCGCCTGGAGGTCCTGCTGCATGAACTGGCGCGTCGTGGCATCGTCGGACCAGGACCAGACCTCGTTCGGGAAGAGCTCGACCGAGGTGCGGCCGTCCGGACTGGCCGCGCGGAACGTCACCGTCACCAGGTTGGCCGTGCAGATGTTCTTCGGCTCGAAGTGGACGTCCCCCTGGAAGGTCCAGTCGGTCGGGATGAGGACCGTCATGGCGGTGAGCGGCTTCTCGAAGCCGATCTTGTCCACGACCTTCACGAGCTTCATGCGGAGGTAGCTCGGTTCGGCTCGGTCGGCGGCGAGGGTCGCGAAGGCCAGCCCGAGGGCGACGACCGCCGAGACCCCACGCACCCTGGTTCCTGAGATGGCTTTCGGCATGCTGGCTCCCCGTGGGGCGGCCGCCGGGCCCCCCAGCATCTTGTCAGCCAGGGCGGGGGGCGTCGAGGCGTCGGTGTCGCAACTCCCCGGCGGGGCGTCGGGAAATCCCGACATCCCGATCGCGTAACCATCTGATTTTACTGGAACGTCAGGTTGGCAAGCCAGATGCAGTACCTCCTCCCGTCTACCAACCTCGACGGACCCAAGGAGAACACCATGAACCGCAAGACCCCCAGCATCATCGGCGCCGCAGTCGGTCTGGCCCTCTTCCTCGCCATCGCCCTCCTCCCGGCTCTCCTCTACGGTGGTTACGCGGGCGTGATGCTGGCCGGTGGGATCTTCGGGACGCCGGTCCAGCCCACCTTCGCGGTCCGTGCGCTGATCATCTTCGGGATGGTGATGGGCGTCACGGGCGTCGGCTCCCTCTTCGCGGTCGGCGGCGCGGTGGCCGGCGCTGCGGTCGGCGTCCTCGCCAGCGGCACCGAGAAGAAGCCGGCCGTCCAGGCCTCCAAGGCCTAGCCGACTGCCCTTCTGCCAGGAGATGCGCGGCTCCGGGACCCCCCGGGGCCGCATTTCCATTTCTTGGGTTAGGATCGGGCCTACCAGCCATGGACCCGAACGTTCCCTCCGAGCGTCTCTCCGAGTTCATCCGCGGCATGCCCAAGGCGGAGCTCCACCTGCACGTGGAGGGCACGCTCGAACCCGAGATGGCCTTTGCACTCGCCCGGCGCAACGGCGTCGAGATCCCCCCGGACGTCGCGGACGCGCTGCGCAGCGGCCGCCCCTTCACCGACCTCCAGTCCTTCCTCGATCGGTACTACGCCTGCTCCTCGGTGCTCCGCACCGAGCAGGACTTCTTCGAGCTGGCCCAGGCCTACCTCCTCCGGGCCGCGGCCGACGGCGTGATCCGTGCCGAGATGTTCTTCGACCCACAGTCGCATGCCGCTCGCGGCATCGAGGCGGGGACGGTCATCCGCGGCCTCTCCCGGGCCTGCCGGGAGGCGAAGGACCGAGGGCTGGACGCTGCGCTCCTCCTCAGCTTCCTCCGCCACCTGGACGAGAAGGCCGCCTTCGAGACGCTCGAGCAGGCCCTCCCCTTCCGCGATCAGTTCATCGGCGTGGGGCTCGACTCGAGCGAGCGGGGGAATCCGCCCGAGAAGTTCGCCCGCGTCTTCGCCCGGTGTCGCTCGCTCGGGCTCCACACGGTGGCGCATGCGGGGGAGGAGGGGCCCCCGGAGTACATCCAGGGCGCCCTCGACGTGCTGGGCGCCGAGCGCATCGACCACGGGGTGCGCTGCCTCGAGGACCCGGCGCTCGTCGCGCGGCTCCGCGCCGCCCGGATCCCCCTCACGGTGTGCCCCCTCTCGAACGTCCGCCTGCGCGTCTGCGACCGGATGGAGGACCACCCGCTGCCCCGCCTGCTCGAGGCCGGGCTCGCGGTTTCCCTCCACTCCGACGATCCGGCCTACTTCGGAGGCTACCTGAACCAGAACTACCTCCAGGCCTGCTCCGCGCTGCGCCTCGACGCGGCCCAGGCGTACCGGATGGCCCGGAACGGATTCGAGGCGGCCTTCGTCGGAGCCCAGGAGCGGCAGCGCCTCCTCGAGCGGCTCGAGGCCTACTCCGGGTCCATGGGGGACCGGCGTTGACATCCTGCCCGGCGCGCGCAACCCTCGCCAGAGACATGCGCACCTCACCGATCACGATCCGGGCACTTTGTGGACTGGCAGGCGTCCTGGCCCTCTCCCACTGCGCCACGACGCGGGAGTCGGCCCAGGACTGCAAGAAGGCCTCCTACTCCTTCTGCGATTCGAGGGTGCCGCGCGCGGACGCGAGCAGCTCGCCCGCGGCCCAGTCCGCGGCGCGCGACGCCTACCAGCAGTGCCTGGACACGCAGCTCATGGCCTGCGGCCTCCGGTAGGCACGAGCCCGCGGGTTCAGGGCCGGATGAAGGTTCCGGCCCGCAGCTCGTCGAGGGCCTGGGCGATCTCCTCCCTCGTGTTCATGACGAACGGGCCCCAGCGAACGTACGGTTCGTGAAGAGGCTGGGCGGAGAGCAGGAGGAAGCGGGCCGGGCTCGCGGCGTGAACCCGGACCACGTCACCGTCCGTGAGAATGGCGAGGCGCGGAGACGGGATGACCTGGCCGCGGTTCGCCGCCGCGCCGCCGAGGGCGACCTCCCCCTGGTAGACGTAGAGGAGCCCGGTGTGGCCGCGGGGGATCGGCTGCTCGAAGGTCTCGCCGGCCGGAAGCACGACGTCGAGGTAGGTCGGGTCGGCGTGGATCTCGCGGACCGCCCCCGCCGTCCCCTTCACGTCGCCGGCGATCACGCGGACCTTCCCGCCGCCGGGAAGCGCGACCTCCGGGATCCGGGCCGCCGCCACGTCCTGGTAGCGGGGCGGCGTCATCTTGAGCTTTCGCGGCAGGTTCACCCAGATCTGGAATCCGTCGAGCCGCTTCGGCCCCAGGTGGGGCATCTCCTCGTGGAGGATGCCTCGTCCGGCGGTCATCCACTGGACGTCACCGGTGCCGATGGTGCCGGCGTTCCCCAGGCTGTCCCGGTGGGTGACGCTGCCGTCGAGCATGTAGGTGATGGTCTCGATGCCCCGGTGCGGATGCATGGGGAACCCTGCGATGTAGTCGTCCGGGTTCTCCGACCCGAACTGGTCGAAGAGGAAGAAGGGATCGAGCTGGTCGAGCGAGCGGGTGGCGATGCTGCGCCGGAGACGGACGCCAGCGCCGTCGCTCGTGGCCTCCGGGACCACCACCGCCTTCCAGGTTCTTTCCTGCATGGGACTCTCCTCCCGGGAATCCTAGCTGATACCCTTCCCGGATGGCCTGGACACTCCTCCTCCTGGCGGGCGCCTGCGAGATCGGCTGGCCCGTCGGATTCAAGCTCGGCTGGACCGGAACGGGGATTCGCCTCTCCTGGATCGTCTTCGCGCTCATCTGCATGACCGCGAGCGCGACGCTTCTCTTCCTCGCGCAGCGGGACATCCCGATGGGGACCGCCTACGCCGTGTGGACCGGCATCGGGGCGGTCGGCGCGTTCACCGTCGGGATCCTCTTCTTCGGGGACGCCGCCACGCCGATGCGCATCGCGTCCGCGGCGCTCATCGTGGCCGGCGTGGTCGGCCTGAAGATGGCCTGAGCGAACGGGTATGGCCGCCATCCGAACATCGCTCCTCCTCCTGGCGCTCGCCGCTCCCGCCCTCGGCCAGGACCCGGGTCCCGAGGTTCGCGCCGTCGCCGGCGTCTTCCCGCCGTTCGTGATGGTCGAGCGGGGGCAGCCCACGGGCTTCAGCGTGGACCTGTGGAAGGCGGTCGCGGCCCGGATGAAGGTCCCGACCCGCTTCGAGATCGTCCCCGACACCGCCTCGGCCTTCGATGCGCTGCGCACCGGGAAGGCGGACGTCATCATCACCGGACATTTCTACACGCCGGAGCGGGACCGCGAGTTCGACTTCTCCTACTCGATCCTGAACGCGGGGCAGCAGGTGATGGTGCGCAGCGGCGGGGCGAGCGGGATGGACGCACCGCTCCGCACCTACACGACCCTCCTCTTCTCCCGGACGATGCTTCTCTGGCTGGGAACCGCCCTCCTTCTCCTCATCATCCCCGCCCACGTGGTCTGGTTCCTCGACCGGCGGAGCGGTGGGTTCGACGGGAGCGGCGAGCGCTACTTCCCGGGCATCTTCCACGCCCTCTCCTGGGCCGCCCAGGGTCTCCTGAACCAGTCCCCGACCATGCCGCGGCAGCGGCTCGCCCGCGTCTTCACCATTCTCTGGCTCTTCGCGGGGGTGGTCTTCATCTCGCTGCTCGTGGCGCAGCTCACCGCGTCGATAACGGTCGAACGGTTCCGCGGGCTCGTCAACGGCCCGGACGACCTGGAAGGGAAGGTCGTGGCCACCCAGGCGGGTTCGACGACAGTCGATCACGTGAAGCGGCTCGGCGCGCGGATCCAGGCCTTCCCCGGCCCCGATGAGGCGGTCTCCGCGCTGCTCGACGGACAGGTGGACGCCGTGGTGCTCGCGGCCCCGGCGCTCCAGTACTACGAGACCCACCGCGGCGCGGGACAGGTGAAGGTCGTCGGGCACCAGTTCATCAAGCGAGACCTCGGCTTCGTGGTCCGCCGGGACAGCCCGTTGCACCGCAGGATCGACTCGGCGCTCGTGGACCTGCACGACGACGGGACCTACGAGCGGATCCGCGAGAAGTGGTTCGGGAGCGAGTGACGCCGGGACAGGGCTACTTCTTCCGGGGAGTCTTCTGGAGACGGATGGCCACGGTCTCGACGTAGGTCGCGAGCAGGCGGTCTCCGACCTTGAGCTTCTCCAGCCGGATCATGGGGCTGGCCTTCACCTGGTAGACCTTCCCGCCCTCCCCCTGGAACGAGACCAGCCGCTTCTCCGTGTCGATGGCCGTGATGGTCACGGTCGCCTGGATGCCCGAGGAGGCCGTGGACCCGGGGAGCTGGTCCCGGCCCGTGCGGCCTGCCGTCGTGCCGGACTCGGGGAGCACCGTCGGCGACCCGGGCGGCTGGAACTCGAGGGCGAGCCCCTGCTCGTAGTCGACCCGGATGGTGTCGCCCACGGAGAACTCCTTCAGGCGGGTCACCTCGGGGCCCAGCTTGACGGTCTGTGAGCGCCCTCCCTGGCCCCGCACGGTGAGGGTGCGCCCCGGGACGTCGATGGACTGGATGGTGACGGTCATCGTCGCGTTTCGCTTCGCCTCGGCCTTTCCGGGGATGCCCGAGGGCTTCATCTCGAGCGACCCGGGTTCGGGCGACGGGGGCCTCGGAACCGGGACCGGCGTCGGGGGCGGTGGAACCACGGACTGGGCGTGCGCCGTCGAGAAGACGACCGCTGCGAGGGATGCGACGATCAGCTTCTTCATGCGAGGTCTCCGTCAGTTGGCCAGCAGTTGCGGCACGGTCTTGCCGAGCAGGATGGTCGCCGAGTTCGGGATGGTCACGCCGGCGTTCTCGTCCCGGCCCTGCAAGATGTACCTCGGTTCGGTGCTCGCCTGCTCGTCGACGGCCTGCCGGCACAGCTTCCCGATGTCCCCTCCCTTCACGCGATTCCAGAGGAGGGAGAGCTTCATCCCGGGGAATCCCGTCAGCATCTCGTAGTCGCCGTCGGTGTCCCCGGCCCCGAGCAGGGGATCCCAGTTCCGGCCGAGGCCGGTCTGGATGACCTGGCGGATGCCCTCGACCTTCCCCTGCCGGTAGGTCTTCACCCATCCCGGCTTGTACCGGGGAAGGAGGATCCCATCCGGACCGACGGCGAGCTCCATCGCGATGACGTTCTCCGGCGGGATGCTGTATCCGAAGTTCCCGGGCGCGCCGAAGACCTCGACGATGGCCTTCATGCTGGCCGAGACGATGAACACGTCCACGCCGTTCGCCTGGAACGTGGCGATGAGATCCTGCATCTCGGGGATGACCCGCAATCCGGTGTGGAACGAGGCCTCGACGACGCCCGCGCGGCTCGGGAGACCCGCAGGCGATGAGACGACCCGGTTCGCGAGCTCCGCTCCCAGTTCGTGGGAGATGGCCTCGTTCGCGAGCGCCTTCACCTCTGAAGTGGTGTGGCCCGCCAGCAGGTACGTCACCCACGGGAAAGCGTACTCGGCGCCGATGCCGGGCGTGCCCGCGTAGCCCTCGTAGAGGAATCCGAGCTTCACGGAGAAGTCGAGCCACTGGGGCGTCGCGAGAACCGCCTCGAGCGTCCAGGTGCCTCCGAGCCCGGCGTAGTGGTCGTACAGGAACGCGTAATCGCTCGCGAGGTCGGCGTGGATGTCGGCGAGCGGGATCGACCCGTAGGCTTCCGACAGGCGGGGCACCCCGTTGATCGAGTCGAGGAGGAGCGCCCGGAACTGGTCCTTCGTGAGCTTGTACCGGAGGTGGACCGCCTGGTAGCGGGTGGTCGCCTCCTGGACATCGAACTGGGCCGTGGTGCTGTCCCAGTCGAGGACGATGTAGTCGCGCCTCCCCTCGACCCGATACGGCCCCCCGGGTCCGTAGTCCAGCGTGAGCTGGTTCAGGAACCCGTGATTCCGCTCCGACCAGTTCAGCCGGTCGAGGGCCCTCGGCTGCCGGATCTGCGAGGCGCCCTGGCAGGCGGCGAAGAGGCAGGCGGTGAGCGCAAGCGAGCGCAGGCTCGACGGCCAGATCATGTAGCGAGCCTCCTCGGTCACACCCCAAGAGAGCCGTTGAAGCCCGGCCCGGCCCAGTGGGAGTAGAGCACCATGCCCGACTCCCCCGAGGCTACCACCACCATAGCGGAGCACCTGGTCCGGCGACTCCGCGAACTGGGCGTCGACCAGGGCTTCGGCATCGTCGGCGACTTCGCGCTTCGCCTCTTCGGCCAGCTCACCGACGCGGGCTTCCCGATCCTCGTCACCGCCGACGAGCAGGGCGCGGCCTTCGCGGCCGACGCCTACGCGAGGCTGCGCGGATTCGGCGTCGTGGCCGTCACCTACGGCGTGGGCGGCCTCAAGGTGGCGAACGCCACCGCCGGAGCCTGGGCCGAGCAGGTGCCGCTGCTCGTCGTGAGCGGAGCCGCGGGCATGGCGGAGCGGCGGGGCGACCCGATGCTCCACCACAAGGTGAAGAGCTTCGGCACCCAGCTCGACGTGTTCCGCGATCTCACCGTCGCGCAGGCCGTGCTCTCCGATCCGCTCACGGCCGCCGCGGAGATCGACCGGGTCCTCGGGGCGATGTTCGCGGCCCAGCGCCCCGGGTACATCGAGGTCCCGCGCGACATCGCGGCGGCGGAGATCCGCGCCGTGGAGGGTCCGCTTCCTCGGGAGCTGCCCCCGCTCGACGAACCCCGGCTCGCGGCCGCCGTGGCCGACGTGATGGCGCGGCTCCTCTCCGCGAGGAGCGCCGTCATCGTGGCCGGCGTGCTGGCCTGGCGGAGGCGCCTGGCGGAGCCCCTCCGGCGGCTCGCCCTGGGCTGCGGCATCCCCGTCACCGGGGGCTTCCTCTCGAAGGGGCTCTTTCCGGAGCGGCATCCGCTCTCGCTGGGCGTCTACATGGGCGCGGTGAGCCGGGAACCGGTCGTCACGCGGGTCGAGGGGGCCGACCTCCTCCTCGGGTTCGGCGCCCTGGTCTCCGACCTCTCCACCGGCGCCTTCACGGCGGTCATCGACCGGGATCGGGTCGTGGAGTGCACCGACACCGACGTGGCCGTCGGACCGCGAACCTACCGGAACGTGCCGCTCTGGGCCTTCCTGCCGGCGCTCGCGGAGGCAGCCGGGAAGGCGGGGGTCGAGGTGGACCACGCCACGCCCGAACCGCTCCCGGGATTCGTGGCGCGCCGCGGGGTGGCCCTCTCCGTCGAGGGCGTCATGGCGTGCGTGGCCGCTGCCATCGACGAGCGGCACGGGCTCATCGTCGAACCGGGCGAGTGCCTCTTCGCCTCGGTGAACCTGCCCGCACCGTCCTGGTGCCTCGCGAGCGCCTACTACGCGACCCTGGGGTACGCCGTCCCGGCCGCGCTCGGCGCCGGGAAGGCCGACCCCGGGCACCGCCCCGTGGTCCTGGTGGGCGACGGCGCCTTCCTCATGACCGGCCTCGAGGCGATGACCGCCGCGTTCCACGGAGTCCATCCCATCGTGCTGGTGCTCGACAACGAGGGATATGGAACGCAGCGCCCCATGCGGGACGGCCCGTTCAACGACGTCCCCGCCCTCCGCTCGGAGGAGCTGCCCCGCGCCTTCGGGACCGGCCGCGGCCGGCTCTGCACGACCGAGGACGAGCTCCAGGCCGCCCTCGCCGAGGCGGTTTCGGTGGACGAACTCTTCCTGATCCGGGCGAAGGTGCCGCGCGCACGCGCCAGCGAGGCGCTCACCCGGCTCACCCGCGCGCTCGGGAAGCGGGCCTGATCGGTCCACGATGCGCCCCGGGGGGGTGACTAGCGCTTCCCGTCACTTTCCCTTATGAAGTAGCGGTCGCTCCTCTCGCGAGCGCAGTTGACGGCATTACGGCCGTCCACGAACTGAGAAGAAACGAGATTGTAAGAGATGGCAACCGGCACCGTGAAGTGGTTCAACGACTCGAAGGGCTTCGGATTCATCACGCAGGACGGTGGCGGGGAGGACGTGTTCTGCCACCACACGGCGATTGCCGCCGAGGGCTTCCGCACGCTCGCGGAGGGGCAGAAGGTTCAGTTCGACGTGACCAAGGGCCCGAAGGGGCTCCAGGCCGCCAACGTCCGCGCCATCTGACATTTCCGGACGGTGAACGAAGGCCCGGTCCCCTCGGGGCCGGGCTTTCGTGCACCTTGCGCCGGAACTCGCGCTCCCGGTGGGCTGGCCGGCCGGGGCCTATCTCGCGGGGTCGATCCGCGGTACAACGGAGGCCTCTTCGCGACGACTTCCGTTCCCTTCGAACGGTCGCCCACCGAAAAGGGGAGGCGATCATGAAGAAGCTGGCAGCTGGGTCATTGGTGACCCATCGGACGTTGGGTACGGGGAGGGTCGTGGCCGTCGAGGCGACGGCCCTGCACGTCTTCTTCCCCACGAGCGACACCCGGTACGCGGCCAAGCTTCGCTGGCCCTCGGCGGGCGTATTCCTGTCGATGGACGATCCCGAGCCCGATCCGTGGCTCGAGGGGCTGAGCGCCTTCGCCCTGGACACCACGTCGGGCCGGTACGCGCTGGCGGCGAATTTCGTGAGTCAGGACGAGGCTGTAGCTGCATACCTGGCGGACCATCCCGCCACCACGGAGCCCCCGACGGCCTCCAAGAAGGCCGCCATCCGCCTCGACCGGCGAGGGCGCTGGCGCGCGGCTTCCGCCGCATGGACCAGCGCGATGGGCGACGGCCAGGCGGCGAAGCTCCTCGAGGACGGTCAGTATCCGGAGATCTCGCGGCGCCTTCTTCGCATCGCCGGACACGCGGCCACCATTCCCGGGATGCTCGAGCTCGAGGTCCTCGCGGAGGCCCTCGCAGCCGGCGACGAGTCCCGCCAGTACATCGAGGCCCTGGTCGGATTCCTCTCCGTTCCCTCCCCCGCACGGGCGCGCTTCGACAAGCTGGCCACGGCAGCCCACACCCTGGGTGTGCCACCCGAGGCCGCCTGGCCGATGGTCACCTTCTTCCCCTTCGTGGCGCTGCCCTCCCGGCACGCCCTCCTGCTCCCCCGTTCGGCCTGCGCCGGCGCGAGCCGCCTCGGCTCCGACCTCCGCTTCCAGCCGGTCCCGAACTGGAGCACCTACGGCCGCCTGCGCGATCTCTCCGCGCGCCTCCTGGAGAAGCTCGCGCCGGGTGGCGCCACCGACAACGTGGACGTGGAGGTCTTCCTGCACGCCACCGGCTCCCAGCGACCGGCCACCGCGGCGAAGCGCGCCGCGGCTGCCCCTTCCCCCTCGACACCGAAGGGCGCGCGCGCCGCGCCCCGGAGGACCCGATGAACGACGAGTTCAAGGAACTCAAGGAACGCCTCCGCCGCCTGGACGTCATCCTCCTCGAGGGCGGGCTCTCGGACGCCAACTTCGCGCAGGCGGTCAGCAAGGCGCGACGCCTCACCCGGCGCGGGGACCGCACGCGGCCCCCCACTCCGGAGCTCCGCTCCCTGCTCGAGGACGCCGAGCTTCTCGCCCGCAAGATCGCCTGAAACCGGCATGGCAGCACCGGATCCGCGAACGGCGCCGTCGCCCTGGTACGCCCGCTGGTCGGCGGGTCTCCTCCAGGACCCCCGCGACGTCACCTTCGTCGCGCTCATGATCCAGTGCGGCCTCGTGGCGCTGGCGGGCGTGGGGCTCTTCTTCGCCGGCCCGCTCTTCTGGTGGCTGGCGCCGGTGTACCTCGTGGTCCTCTTCGCGGGCGTGATCGACCGCTTCACGCTGATGCTCCACTGCACCTCCCACCGGCAGCTCTTCCGGAGCGGCCACCCCCTGCTCAACGAGATCATCCCCTGGGTGCTCTGCCCGTTCATGGGACAGACCCCGGAGACCTACTTCGCCCATCACATGGGGATGCACCACGTGGAGGGGAACCGTCCGGAGGATCTCTCGTCCACCGAGCGGTTCCAGCGGGATCGGATCGGCCACTGGCTTCGCTACTGGGCGCGCTTCATGACGCTCGGCGTCCCCGATCTCCTCGGGTATCTTTCCCGGAAGGGCAAGGATCGCCTCCGCCGCCGCGTGGTCCTCGGAGAGGGGCTCTACTGGATCTCCGCGGCGATTTTACTGTGGGTGAATCCGCGGGCCACCTTCGTGGTCTTCCTGTTCCCCCTCCTCGTCATGCGGTTCATGATGATGGCCGGGAACTGGGCCCAGCACGCCTTCATCCGTCCGGACGAACCCGGGCATCCGATGGGCGGGAGCCTGACCTGCGTGGGGACCCGGTACAACCGGCGCTGCTTCAACGACGGCTACCACGCGCTGCACCACGCCGCGCCGCGCTGCCACTGGACCGAGCACCCGGTCGAGTTCGAGCGCAACCTCGCGGAGTACGGCCGGCACGACGCCATCGTCCTCTCGGGCGTGGACTTCTTCGAGGTCTGGTTCCTGCTCATGACCGGCAACTGGGACCGTCTCGCCCGGGCCTTCGTCCGGCTCCCGGGCGCCCCGGAACGAACCCATGCGGAGGTCGTGGCTCACCTGCGATCCCGCGTGCGGCCGGTCGTCGCTTCCTAGCCGGCTACGGGAGCGTCGCCCGCACGCTGGGGCGCTCGCACATCGTGGCGGCCCAGGCGCGAAGCTCCGGATGGGTGCCGCGCCAGTCCCGCTCCGGCTGGCGCAGGTCGAGGTAGAGGAGCGCCGACACGAGCGCCAGGTCGGCCAGCGTGAGCGCGCTGCCCTCGCACCACGCCCTTCCGGACAGCTCCCGCGCGGCGAACGCCAGCGCTCGCGTGATGGCGGCGCCGTGCACGGAGAGCGTCGTGGCGTCCTGCTTCTCGGCCGGGCGCATCGATTCGACCCGGATCACGACGGCCGAATCCATGATGCCGTCCGCCAGCGCCTCCCACCTCCGGACCCGCATGCGCGTCTCGGGATCGGAGCGGGGGATGAGGACCGCGGTGTCGTACCGGGCGTCGAGGTACTCGCAGATGACGGGCGAGTCGTAGACGACCGTGCCGTCGTCGAGGACCAGCGCGGGGATGCGCCCGAGCGGATTGGTCCGTGGCACCTCGCTGCCCGGCTCCCGGGGAGGATCGACGACGTAGGTGCAGGGGATGCTCTTCTCCAGCAGGACCAGCCGGACCTTTCGGGTGTACGGGCTGGTGTTCGTTCCGAGGAGTCTCATGTCGGCCACATCCATGCGAAGAGGGCGCCGGTAGCGAGGGCGGAGAGGAGCGCGTCGATCGCGTCGGAGACCCACGCCCGCCAGGGGCGGTGGTACCAGATCGACTCGAATACGGTGCCGACGCCGTAGGCCAGGAAGGCGACGGTGGTGACGACGCGGAAGACGGCGCGCCCGCGCGCGGCCGGCCCGAGCGCGGCCCAGGTGACGTAGGCGATGAGGAAGGATACGGCCAGGTACGCCGCCACCGACAGGGCCATGTTGCGCCTCATGCGGACCGGACCCGGCGGCGCGACGGTGAGCCAGCCGGCCGGCCCGCGGGCCCAGCGGTCGAGCCATTCCTTCGTCATCTGCTGACCGGGCTCGGGCGCGGCGGGGAACATGTACTGGCCGGGCGGGACCTTCCGCAGCGCCCCCTGAAGGACCTGGAACTCGGTGATCCGACCCCACTCCCCCCGCCGCCAGGGAAGGACCATGTGGCTCGCCGCGGTGAGTGCGAAGACGACGAGCGCGGACGCGACGACGGGAAGCCAGAGGTGGAGGAGGAAGCTCACGGCAAGACCTTATCCTAACCCGCGGTCTCGGCGCTGTAGCGCGCGATGAGCCCCTCCCGCCTGGCGTGGCGGAAGGTCCCGACGAAGAACCAGGCGGCGAGCACCAGGTAGACCCCGCACAGGCCGAGCGCCGTCGCCAGGTCGCCGACCGGCACGCCCTGGCCGGCCACGACCGAACGCATGCCCTCGAACACGTACGACGGCGGCAGGGCCCAGGAGACGGCGCGCATCCACTCGGGGAGCGTGGCGAGCGGGTAGAAGACCCCGGCGAAGGGCGCGAGCAGCGCGGGCACGGGCCAGATGAGCCACTCGGCCGCCGGCCCGAGGCGGAGCACGAGCGCCACGCTGACGATCCCGAGCGCGATCCCGAAGGCGAAGAGCACGAGGAGGAACGGGACGAGCGCGACGCCGTAGGCGAGGAAGTCGAGCCCGAACGCGGCGGTGGCGAGCACGAGCATCCCGGCGAGCCCCACCAGGCTCGTCGCGACGCTGGAGGCCACGAGCCCCATGACGTACTCCGGGA
This sequence comes from uncultured Anaeromyxobacter sp., assembly GCA_903855945.1. Taxonomy (GTDB): domain Bacteria; phylum Myxococcota; class Myxococcia; order Myxococcales; family Anaeromyxobacteraceae; genus CAIOAK01. The sequence goes on along the minus strand of CAIOAK010000099.1, from coordinate 10,518 downwards.
CGGAGAGCGGGGAGGCGAACAGGTTGAGGAAGTTCCTCGACCAGACGTCCTCGAAGAAGGCCATGGCCACGCCGTGCATCACCCGGCCGAAGAAGTCCCAGAGGAGGACGGCGCCCAGGAACACCGGGACGAAATCGAAGCGCGCCGCGGAGAGACCGTTCAGGTAGCGGGTGAGGAAGCCCCAGAGCACGATGTCCACGGCCACCCACGCGAAGAGCGGGACGATGCGCGCCGGGCTTCCCCGCATGAGGTAGGCGTGTCGCAGCACGACGGCACCGACGCGGCGCGCCGCTCCGGAGCTCACGTGGCCTCCAGGGTGAGTGGCTCGCGCGCCACCGCGATGAAGAGCTCCTCGAGGGTGCGCTTGCCGTGGATCGCGGGAAGCGCGCGGGGATCCCCCTCGAGGAGGATGCGCCCCCGCGAGAGGAAGAGCACCCGGCTGCAGACCTCCTCCACCTCCCGCATGTTGTGGGAGGTCCAGAGGACGCCGGCCTGGGTCCCGGCGACGTAGTCCCGGATCCAGCTGCGGATGTCGCGCGCCACGGCCGGGTCGAGCGAGGCGGTGGGCTCGTCGAGGAGCAGCAGGCGTGGCCGGTGGAGGAGCGCCTTGGCGAGCGCCACACGGGCCTGCTCGCCGGAGGAGAGGACCCCGCATTTCGCGTGCTCGAAGCGCGTGAGATCGAACTGCCGGAGCACCTCGTCGATGCGCGGTAGCGCGTCGGGCACGCCGTAGAGGAGGGCGAAGATGGCGAGGTTCTGCCGGACGGTGAGGTTGCCGGGGAGCTGGGCGTAGACCGCCGCGAACCCCGTCCGGGCGAGCGCCGGACCGCGGTGGGTGCGCAGGTCGAGCCCGTCCACCCGGACCGAGCCGGCGGTGGGCTCGAGCACGCCGAGCACCATGTCGATGGTGGTGGTCTTGCCCGCGCCGTTCGGACCGAGCAGCCCGACGATCTCCCCCCGATCGACGTGGAAGCCGACCCCCGCGACCGCGTCGGTCTCGCCGAATCGCTTCGCGAGCCCCTCCACCTCCAGCACCCGCCGCGGTTCGGCCATGGTCGACCCGATGATCAAACGACCGGGGGCGTCCTGGCGGCGTGCCAGGCATCCCGCGCCAGGCTCGTCCTCCCGACGACGTTCACGAGCACCGAGCCCGACCAGCCGAAGGTGAAGAGCCCGGAGATGGCGATGATGGGGCCCAGCATGCCCCATCCGGCGGGGGGCCGGACGGTGGCATCGCCCAGGGTCGTGTAGCAGGAGGCGGCGTAGGAGGCGGCCCCGGCCCAGCTCGGGAGGAGGCGGGCGTACTTGAGCACAGCGGTCCAGATGACGACCTCGGTCACGGCGGCACCGAGGAGCGCCAGGATCACCGACGCCATCAGGAGATCGATCCGGAGCGTGGTGGGCGATCGGCGGAGGACGGGCTCCTGCCGCACGATGTGGGACTGCACCCAGCGCATGACCAGCCCGTGGAAGAGGACCACGCCGATGAGCGACAGCCCGCCGAGGAGGAGCGCCCCGGTGGGGAAGATCTGATCGATGGGAAGGACCTGCTCGACGTTCTGGATGAGGCTGGGCGCCTGGACGGCGGGCTCGAGGAAGGGAGCGGGCATGGAGCAACTGTACCGGAAGCCGCATCCTCAGGGGCTGGCCGGCGCTCCGAACTGCACCTTCCCGGTCACGAGATCGTAGCGGGCGGTGACGATCTTCACCCTCCCCGCCTTCACGAGCTCGGCGATGGCTGGACTCCGCTTCAGGATGGCCTTCGCCTCGAGCTCCACGTTGGCATCGACGGCCGCGCTCACGAGGTCGGAAGGCTTGGTCTTCTCGGCCTGGGCCACCGCGGGCTGGATGAGCCGCATGACCTCGCCGACGTTTCCATCGGCATGGGCGTGGGTCTTCCGGATCTCCACGGCGGCCTGCACGGCGCCGCAGGAGCTGTGCCCCAGGACGACGATGAGCGGGGTTCCCATGTGCATCACGGCGTACTCGATGCTTCCCAGCGCCACCGCGTCGGCCACGTTCCCCGCCGTGCGGACCGCGAACACCTCCCCGAGCTGCTGGTCGAACACGTGCTCGGGAGGAACCCGCGAATCGGAGCAGGCGAGGACGACGGCCCTCGGGTTCTGCCCCTTCGCGAGCTCGGCACGCCGCTCGGCTCCGAGGTTGCGAGGCGCCTGCTTCCCCTCGACGAAGCGGGCGTTCCCGTCCACCAGCGCCTGCAGGGCCGCCGCCTGGGCAGCAGCGACTGCCGCGGGGGGCAGGGGCTCGCGTGCGAGGGCCGGAGCGGAGAGGAGGAAGAGCAGGGCGACGAGGGCGGCTCGAGTCATGGCGGGCTCCTCAGGGGTCGCGTCCGGCGAGCAGCCGGCTCCCCACCCAGTGGTTCGCGAACTGGTAGGCGATGCGGCCGCTCTGGTCCCCCTTCTTCAGGGCCCATTCGAGCGCTGCGCTCTCGGCCGCCGGCGTCCAGGGTAGCTCCGCGCCCGAGCGCCTCGCGAGCCGGTCCACCCACTGCCGGGCCACGGCGAGGAACTGGGGACGCGTGAAGGAGTGGAATCCCACCCAGAGGCCGAACCGTCCGGAGAGGGAGATCTTCTCCTCGACCGCCTCGCCGTGATGGATCTCGTTGTTGTGAAGGAGTGCGCCGAGGTTGTCGGTCTCGAACTCGGGCAGCATGTGGCGACGGTTGGACGTGACGTAGATGAGGACGTTGTCCGGGGCCGCGAAGACCGAGCCGTCGAGGGCGCTCTTCAGCGTCTTGTAGCTCGACTCTCCCACCTCGAAGGAGACGTCGTCGGAGAAGACCAGGAACCGGAAGGGCTGGCCGCGCACGGCGTCCACGATGGCGGGGAGCTGGACGAGGTCGTCCTTGTCCACCTGGATGACGCGCAGCCCCCGCGGGCCGTAGCTGCCGAGCAGCGCCCGCACGAGCGACGACTTCCCGGTCCCTCGTGTGCCCCAGAGGAGCACGTTGTTGGCCGGAAGGCCGGCCAGGAACTGCCGGGTGTTCTCCTCCACGACCCGCTTCTGCTCGTCGATCCCGAGCAGGTCGGGAAGGCGCAGCGTGACCCCCTCCGGCAGGGGTTCCAGGTAGCCGGCCAGGAGGTGGCGGCGCCAGTTGGCGGCGTGGGTCTCCCGCCAGTCGATGGGCGCTAGGTTCCTGGGCAGGAGCAGCTCCAGCGAGCCCAGCACCCGCCGGAGCTGCTCCTGAAGGTCAGGGTCGAGCGGCACCCGGACATCCTACCAGCAGAGGGTCTACAGGTTCAGCGTGCCCTTCAGGCCGAACTGCCACCAGCCGTGGAAGGTCCGGAACGCCGAGTCGATGGAGCCGCTGGCGGAAGCGCTCGTACCGCCAACCGTGGCGGCGGCCTTCATCGCAGGGGACGCCCCCGTGGTGACGGAGCCGGAGGCGGAGGCGTAGCTGTAGGAGCCGCCGAAGAAGCCCACGTACGGCCCGATGGCGAAGGCCTTGGCGACCGGGAAGTCGGCCCCGACCTGCACGTTGAAGTACTCCCAGCCGCTGAAGGTCACGCCGCCACTGCCGTCGGCTGCCGAGCCGGAGAACCGCGTCCATTCCCATCCGGTACCCAGGCTGACCCAGGGGTTCACCTTCCCATCGGGCATGAATCCGTACACCGCCTCGAGCCCGAACCGCATGTCGTAGCCCGAGCAGCTCACGCCCGCGGCGGAGCATCCGCTGTTGATGAAGCCGGGCGCGTATTGGAAATAGAGCCCGGCCGAGAGGTTGGGGGTGAACCGGTACCGGCCGGCCACCTCGATGGGCAGGGCGCCCGACCACACGTCGGACATCGCGCCACCGGTCACCAGGTTGCCCGACGGAACGGCGTAGGCCAGCTTCAGGTCGAGCGAGACCTGTGCCTGCGCCGGGGCACCAACCGCAAGCGCCACCACCACCGCAACCGCTGCGAGAAGCTTCTTCATGTGTTTCCTCCCGAAAGGCGGGCGAGAGAGACAGCGGGCCCGCGTTGCCTTACCCACCGGCGAATCGTGCCATGGAAACACGAGCGGTCAACTCTTTGTCGGATACCCGAATGGGTGAAACTCCATGTAGTTCCGGCACCTACCCCCGAAAGGGACGCAGCGTGTCATGCGAGTGACACGGACTTCGAGTCAGGGAAGGCTCTCCGGTTCGTCCGGCTCGACGTCGGGCGGCGCCTCCGGGAGCCCCCCGAGCAGCCCCTGCGCATCGCCGGCGGGAAGCTCCTGCACGTCGCGCAGCTTGCGCTCGATGGCCCGGCTCCGGGTTCCCACGGTTCCGAGCTTCTTCTGGGCCTCGACGAGCTTCCTGTCTACGGCCTCGATCACCTCGCCGAACTTCCCGAACTCGGTCTTCACCGCGGCGAGGATCTGCCAGACCTCGCTGGAGCGCTTCTGGATGGCGAGGGTCTTGAAGCCCATCTGCAGGCTGTTGAGCAGGGCCGCGAGCGTGGTCGGCCCCGCCACGGCCACCCGGTAGTCGCGCTGGAGCACCTCGGCGAGGGTTCCCCGGCGGATCACCTCGGCGTAGAGCCCCTCGGTCGGCAGGAACAGGATCCCGAAGTCGGTGGTGTGCGGCGGGTTCAGGTACTTCGAACGGATGTCCTCCGCGCAGAGCTTGATGCGCTGCTCCAGCTGCCGGGCGCTCGCCTCGACGGCCTCGGCGTCCCCGCGCTCGGAGGCCTCGACGAGCCTCTGGTAGTCCTCGGTGGGGAACTTCGAGTCGATGGGCAGCAGCACCTCCTCGCCGTCCTGCAGGCCGGGAAGCCGGACGGCGTACTCCACCCGTTCCGAGGTCTGGGGGCGCGTGGCCACGTTGGCGACGAACTGCTCGGGCGCGAGCATCTGCCCGAGCAGGTTCCCGAGCTGGACCTCGCCCCAGGTGCCGCGGACCTTCACGTTGGTGAGCACCTTCTTGAGGTCTCCGACCCCGCTCGCCAGCGTGCGCATCTCGCCGAGCCCCGCCTGGACCGCCTCCAGCCGGTCTCCCACCAGCTTGAACGACTCTCCCAGACGCTTCTCCAGGGTGCCCTGGAGCTTCTCGTCCACGGTCTGGCGCATGGCCTCGAGACGCCGCCCGTTGTCCTCCTGGATGGCCTGCAGCTTCGCGTCCACCGCCAGGCGCAGCTCGCCGAGCCTCTTCTCGGCCGAGTCGCCGGTCTCCTTGAGCGTCTCCCGCACCTCCTCGCGGAGCTGGGCGCTCTCCCGCGAGGCCTCGGTCCGGCTCGACACGATCTCGTCGCGAACGCTGCGCTCGATCCGTTCCTGGGCCCGCTCGAGGGTCTCGAGCCGCCCGGAGATCGCCTCGCGCATCGCCGACGCGGCCCGGGCCGGTGTGACGAAGAGTGCGATGACGGCCACGGCGGCGCCGAGCAGGAGCAGCGCGACCAGGAGCGCGGTGGTCATGGGATTCCTACTCCCGACCGAACCAGCGCTCCCGGAGCCGCTCGTAGGTACCGTCCTCCCGGACGGCCACCAGCGCCGAGTCGATCTTCCGGTGCAGGGGGCTCCCGAGCGGCACCACGAATCCGAGGTCGCTCTTGCGGAATTCGGGGCCGACCACCTTCACCCGCCCCGAGCCGCTCTTGAGCTCGTAGTACTGGAGCGCCGGCGCGGCCAGGACCACGGCATCGACCTCTCCGCCTCGCAGCGCCGCGAAGGCCTCGTCGGGCAACGGGTAGGTGGAGATCTCGGCCCCGAGCCGGCGGAGGTGATCGACCGACGTCGATCCGGCCTGGGTCGCGACCTTCCGGCCGGCCAGGTCGTCGGGACCGCTGATGTATCCGCGGAACTGCTCGAGGGTGAGGGTCGCCGCGAGCTTGGCCACGAAGAGCGAGACGAAGAGCACACCTGCGAAGCGCCACGCGATGAAGAGCGCGCGGCCGATCTTGTCCTGCGGCCGGGTCTGGGCCTGGCCGAGCATGGCGTCGGTGACCCACGCCATCGAGTGGAAGATGCCGTGGAAGTATCCCTGGTCCCTGGGGACGAGGTTTCCGCTGCGCTTGCCGAAGAACCAGAGCAGGTGCGCGGGCAGGATCACGAGCACGAACGCCGTGAGGAGCCAGAGGAACGCGGAGCGGGAGAAGAGGAGGCGCAGGTAGGGGCGGAGCGGCAAGTCGGCCCGCAACTGCCGGTCGCTCCGGACCATGACCTGCTGCCCCGTGTTCATGATCGAGTGGGAGAAGTCGAACTCCCGGTCGCGCTCCAGCGTGTAGAAGTGGCCGGTGATGACGACGTCCGCCTGCCCGGAGCGGAGCGCGTCGAAGGCGGCGGGCGTGTCGGGGACCAGCTGGATCGTGGTGGGGACGCCCATGCGCGCCGCGACCGCGTTCCACAGTTCGATGCTGAAACCCGTCAGGCTGCCCTGCTCCTCCATGACGAAGGGAGGGAAGACCCCGGCCACGGCGCGGACGGGCGGCGAGGGATCGGCCGCCAGGGTCGGTGCGGCGAGGACGAGGGTCGCGAGGAGGAGGGCGAGCTTCGGCAACGAGGAACCTTCCTTGTCCGGCGCGGGTCGCCGGAAGGTGCAGAGAATACTATTTCCCGGCGGCCGCCGCGGTGGTGGCGAGCGCCGGAAGGAACTCGAAGGGCTTCGCCTTCTCGAACCGGTTGGCCACGTTGCCCGAGTAGAGGCGTCCGCCCGCCACCTGGAGCTTCTTCACCGGCGCCCCCTCCCGGAGATCGAGATCGGCGATCTGGACCCAGAACACCGTCGGGGAGGTGGCGGAGTCGAAGTAGTAGACGAGCCGCCGCTGGTCGGAGACGGTCCGCCAGATGGTGGACGAGATGTTGGGCTGGCCGGGCGTGGTGATGCCGAGCGGGACGCCCACGCTGCGGAGGACGCCGAGCACGCTCGCGAGCGCCTGGAACTGGAACTTCTGGTCCGGGACGGCGGAGATGTAGTTCCCGTCCGCCGAGCGCGGGATCGCGCCGAGCAGGAACGAGGCGCGGGCGAACCGGTCGGCGGCGCGGTCCGTCCCGGGAAGGAAGGTGAGGCCGCCGATGCTCTGCCAGTAAGCGTTGAGCGCGAGCTGCTGCTCGAAGATCGGCGAGTTGGTCATGACCACGAACTGCTTCCCGTGGTGGATGACGAGCTTTCCGCCGACGTACTCGAGGATGGCGGAGTCGCCGGTGGCGTCGGAGAGGGAGAGGTGGAGCTGCGCTCCCCGGCCGTTCGGGAGCGTCATGCTGAGCACCTGCAGGCTCTCCTTGCCGAAGAAGTCCACCGCCTCGGCGACGGTGGCGAAGTTGTCGAGCGCGTACTGGGCCCAGAGGCTGATGGCGAGCGCGGGGCGCCCGTCCGGCTTCCCGTAGTCCGACTCGGCCAGGTAGAGCAGGTTCGCGACCAGCCCCTTCTCGTTCATGCCGTCGGCGGAGCCCACGTCGTATCCGGAGGCGACGACGCTCCCGTAGCGGGAGGTCCACTTCGGGGCCCCCGGCCCGGTGGCGCCGTCCCGCGTCATCCCCCGCGGGAAGGCCCAGAGGTTGGTGCGCATGTCCTCGGCCCAGTCCATTCCACGGGCGGTGAGAATGGTGCCGTCCGGGGCGGTGTAGAGGATCCGCGTGCAGGCCTGGACCGGCGTCGCGACGAGGAGGGACGTGGCGACGGCGAGCGTCGCGGCGAGGAGGCGCATCATCGGGATGGAATTCATCAGGAGCTCAGCGCCCGCGCGGCCTGGATGAGGTACTCGGGCATGTGGATGGAATCGAACACGGGCATCACCTTCTTCCCGGTGTCGAAGATCCCGTACACCGCCATCTGGGCGGTCCGGACCGAGTACTCCACCGTGAAGACGCAGTCCTTCGGGGCCTCGGCGAACTGACCGAGGAAGGCGAAGTTGGTGGCGCCCGCCGGAACGACCTCCGGGCGGTCGCCGATCGTGCGGGGCTGGAAGAGGCTGTCCACGTAGGGCATGGCCACGGGGATGCAGTTCACCTTTCCGGCATCGACGACCGGCCGCATCCGGTCCTGGATCTTCAGGTGGTACCAGAGCTCCTCGAGCATCTCCTTGCCCGTGCACTCGGCCATGGTCTTCTGGACGAAGTCCCCCTTCCGGTCCGAGTAGAGGCCGTAGCCCCAGAAGATCTTCACGCCGTCAGGCTGGTTCGGGAAGTGGGGCTGCCGGGCGATGACGAAGGACATCCGCCAGGCCGACTCGGTCAGCGTGACCAGTCCACCCGTGCCGTCGATGTTGCCCGAGAACTGCTCCATGTAGTCGTGGAACGTGGGGTCCTTCAGGGTGGCGGTGAAGGAGTACCAGCGCTGCAGGTCGATCCGGTCGCAGAAGGGTCCGGGGTTTCCGAAGGACGGGTCCTTCCCCGCGAGCTTCTTCCAGAGGCGCCACGAGCCCGACTCGGCGAGCCCGAGGAGCCGCGCAGGGCGATCCCAGGTGCCGTTGTCGGTGCTCTCGGTGAGCGATCCGTTGGTGATGAAGAGGCAGTCGTTCGCGCCGAGCGCGATCTCCTTGCCATCCGCGAGGTGGATGATCTTGGCCGTCTTCCGGTCGCGGGCCAGCTCGAAGGTGACGTCCACGACCTCCGTTCCGAGCTGGAACTGCACCCCCTTCGCCGCGAGGTAGCGATGCATCGGGACGACGACCGAATGGTACTGGTTGTACTTGGTGCGGAGCACCCCACCCAGCCAGGGCAATCCCCCCACGAGGTGGATGAACCGCTTCATGTACCGGCGCATCTCGGCGAGGCTGCTCCACTTCTGGAAGGCGAACATCGACGTCCAGAGGAACCAGAAGTGGGTCTCGAAGAAGGCGGCGTCGAACCAGTCCTCGATCCGCTTGTTCCCGAGCGACGCCTCGGAGGAGAAGGTGAGCCGGAGCATCTCCATCTGCTGCCCCTTGGAGAGGCCGAAGGAGGCCGCGTCCAGCTTCTTCCCGTCGCGGAGCAGCCGCGCCTGGGCGTGGCTGATGAATCTCCGGTTGAACTCCATCGACTCCTCGGTGACGGAGACGGTCGGATCCTCCAGGGAGGGGATCGAGGAGAGGAGGTCCCAGTAGCAGGTGTAGTGGGCCTCGTGCATGCGCCCGCCCCGGACCACGAAGCCCTTCTCCGGATCGCCCGAGCCGTCGAGCGCTCCACCGAGGATCCCGTCCTTCTCGAGGATGTGGATGTTGGCCCCGGGGACGCCGGCGTCGCGCTCCAGGTAGAAGGCGCTGGCGAGGGAGGAGATCCCGCCACCGACGAGGTACACGTGCGCCTGGCGGGGGTCCGGCTTCTGTGGATGGCTCATGGCGCGGGAGCGTACCGCCCCTTCCTGCGCCTCGCCACGAAGAAGAGGGCGAGGAGCGGGAGGAACGATCCCGCGTTGCCGCCGGAGGTGGAGCAGCCACCGCCGCTGGGCGCCGGCGAAGGGGGAGCCGAGACGGTCACCGTCACGGCGGCCGAGTGCGTGTTCGATCCCTCCGTTCCGGTCACGGTCACGATGACGGCGGCTGTGGAGGGCAATGTCGTCGGGGTGATGCTCAGCGTGGAGGAGGCGCCCGCCGTCACCGATGCCGGGTTGAGCGTGGCGGTGACCCCGCTCGACGGCGGGTAGACCGCCACCGACAGGGCGACGGTCCCCGCTCCGCCCACCTGCGTCGTCGAGATGGTGCTGGTACCGGTGGATCCCTGTACGACCGTCAACGTGCTGGGTGCAGCCGCGATCGTGAAGTCGGGCTGCGCTGGACTGGGCACGGTCACCGTCACGGTGGCCGGGTGGGTGTTCGCACCCTCCGTCCCGGTCACGGTCACCGTGTAGGTGGCGGGGGTGGCCGAACTGGATGCGGTCACGGTGAGCGTGGAGGAGGCGCCCGCGGCCACGGACGTCGGGCTGAGCGAGGCCGTCACGCCTGCACCGGAGGGCGACACCGCGGCCACGAGCGTCACCGTCCCTGCGGAACCCACCTGCGTCGTCGTGATGTTGCTCGTGCCCGTTGCGCCCTTCGCGACCGTCAGCGTCGTGGGCGCGGCTGCGATCGTGAAGTCGGGCTGCGCTGGACTGGGCACGGTCACCGTCACGGTGGCCGCGTGGGTGTTCGCACCCTCCGTCCCGGTCACGGTCACCGTGTAGGTGGCGGGGGTGGCCGAGGCGGATGCGGTCACGGTGAGCGTGGAGGAGGAGCCCGCGGCCACCGACGTTGGGCTGAGCGAGGCCGTCACGCCCGTACCCGCTGGCGTCACGACCGACACGAGCGTCACCGTCCCCGCGGCACCCACCTGCGTCGTGGAGATGGTGCTGGTGCCCGTTGCGCCCTGCGCGACCGTCACCGTCGTCGGCGCAGCCGCGATCGTGAAGTCGGGCTGCGCTGGACTGGGCACGGTCACAGTCACCGTGGCCGGGTGCGTGGCCGACCCCTCCGTCCCGGTCACGGTCACGGTGTAACTGCCGGGGGTCGCGGACGCGGAGGCGGTGACCGTCAGCGTGGAGGAGGAGCCCGCGGCCACCGACGTTGGGCTGAGCGAGGCCGTCACGCCCGTACCCGCTGGCGTCACGACCGACACGAGCGTCACCGTCCCCGCGGCACCCAC
>CAIOAK010000098.1 GCA_903855945.1 uncultured Anaeromyxobacter sp. | reverse complement strand
GAACGCAGAGGTGCTCCGGGAGCCGACCCTCGCCAAGAGCGAGAACTACGGCGCCGGTTGGCTCTTCGCCATCGAGCCGGAGGGGCAGGAGTGGAAGTCGTTGCCGGTCGGCGAGATGGCCCGCAACTGGCTCCGCGCCGAAGGCGAGAGGCTCGAGCGCTTCTTCGAGGCCCAGCTCGGCATCGCCGCGGCCGACGGCGGCGAGCTCATCGGCTCCCCGGACACCCTCCTCACCGACTCCCAGTGGAAGGCCATGAGCAAGAGCTTCCTCGGGACGTAGAGACGGGACGTAGAGACCACCCTTCCGGGCATCCATGACGGCGATCAAGGGCGACCTCCACCGGCAACGGTAGAGGTCGTTCCATGCCTACCACCCAAGAGAACCTCGCCGTCGCGTTCGCTGGTGAAAGCCAGGCGAACCGCAAGTACCTCGCCTTCGCACAGGCTGCCGAGAAGGAGGGGTACGGACAGATCGCCCGCCTCTTCCGGGCCGCCGCCGACGCGGAGACCATCCACGCCCACGCCCATCTGAAGAACATGGGCGGCGTCGGGACGACGCTCGAGAACCTCAAGTCCGCCGTGGCCGGCGAGACCTACGAGTACACCGAGATGTACCCGCCCATGGTCGAGCAGGCGAAGGCCGAGGGGCACCGGGCCAAGACGATGCTGGGCTTCGCGAACGAGGCCGAGAAGGTCCACGCCCGCCTCTTCCGCGAGGCGCTCGCCGCCCTCGAGAGCGGCAAGGACCTCTCCCGGATGGACGTCTACCTCTGCCCCTTCTGCGGGGACGTCGAGTTCGGCGAGCTGCCCGACAAGTGCCCGATCTGCGGGGCGCCGGCCGCCAAGTACGTGAAGATCGCGTAGCCGCCGCGCGCGGACTTCAGCCGCGGGACAGGTCCTTCACCAGGCTCGCGGCCACCTCCCGGAGGCCGGCCGCGAGCATGGCCGCGCCCTTGCCCGATGCGAGCGTCTCCCGCATCGACTCGGGCGCGAGCCCGATGGCGAGGTTCAGCCAGATCGACACCGCCGACACCCCCGGTGTGGGATCCACGGGCCGGACCCGCCAGCGCCGCTTCTGGAGCGCCTTCGAGATCCGGTCGAGCTGGGCGTCGGGGTCGGTACGCGGCCCCCGGGTGGCCTCCAGCGCCTCGCCGATGGCGGCGTAGATCCCGGCGAGGAGCGCCGGATCGGCGAGCGCGCGGCCGAGCCGCTCCTGGGCGATGTCCTCGTCTACCGCCAGCGACCCGGCGTAGGTGGGCGCGAGCAGGATGGCCAGGTCGGCGCGGGGAAAGACGTGCGGAATGCGCTGGGCGAGGGTGGTCACCCCACCACCATACTGCATCGCAAGCTCAGGATGAGGAGGTGCCGGGGCGGAACTGCACGAGCGCTACCCCCGCGCCGATGAGCCCGATGCCGGCGGCCTGGAAGCCCTGGAAGGGCTCCCCCAGCAGGATCACGGCGAGGACGGTGCCGAAGGCCGGCATCAGGTTGAGCGAGACCCCGGCCCGCCCCGGCCCCGCGAGGGCCACGCCGGCGTTCCAGAGGGCGTAGGCCACGAGCGAGGCGAAGATCCCCACGTAGGCGATGCTCGCGAGCGTGGGCAGGTCAGGGGTGACCCGGAGCCCGCGTGCGACCTCCCAGGCGTAGAAGGGCGCGATCCACGCCGTGCCGACGAGCGTGGTCGCGGTGAGCAGCACCATGGGGTCGACCCCCGGCGGCCGGCGAGGCAGGACCACCGTGTAGATCGACCAGGAGAGCACCGCCGCCAGCACCCACAGGTCGCCGCGATTCACTCGTAGTGAATAGAGGGTCCCCGGGTCGCCGTGGGAGAGGATGACGGCGACCCCGGCGAGGGAGAGGAGGACCCCCGCGACCATGCGGAGGGTGGGGCGCCCCTGACCCGTGGCGAAGGAGAGGGCCAGGATGAAGGCCGGAGCGGCGGCGTTGAGGAGCAGCGCGTTGGCGGCGGTCGTGGACTGGAGCCCGACGTAGAGGAACAGGTTGAAGTTCCCCACGCCGAGGACCCCGAGCGCCACCACCACGCCCCAGCGTGCGAGCAGCGGCCGGCGCTGGGCCAGGAACCGCCGGCCGAAGAGCACGAGGAGCACCGCCAGCGCCAGCGACCAGCGCCAGAAGGCCAGGCCGACCGGCGGGATCCGGCCGTGCATGGCACGCCCCAGCACGAAGTTCCCGGCCCACAGGAGCGCCGCGCCGGAGAGCAGCAGATAGGGGTGACGGCGCACTAAAAATTCACTAGAAGAGATGGCAGCATGGCGGCAATGATCGAGTTCTACGTCGCCCAGCTCGACTACGTCTACTTCGTGTACGGGCTCGCGATGGTCGCCCTGGGTGCGGTTGCAGCCGTCCAGCCACGCTCGGAGAGCGGGCGCCTGCCCTGGGAGTGGCTCTCGGCCTTCGCCTTCCTCTACGGAATCGTCGCGTGGATCCAGCTCGTGCAGACCGCCCTCGGGGGGCAACTCGTCCCGGCGTCCGTCACCTCCCTCCTCTCCCTCGCGAGCTACCTGCTCCTCCTCGAGTTCGCCCGGCGTGCCCGAGCGGTGACCCACGGGAGCGGACCGGCACCCTGGGTCACCGGAGCGGTGGCCCTGCTCCCGCTCCTGGTGGCGTCCGTGTGGGGCGTCTCGAGCCTGGGCACGGCGGTGAGGCTCCTGGCCGCACTGCCGGCCACGCTGGGAGCGGCGCTCGTGATCGGGGCCGCATCGGGAGGAGGCGCACGGCCGGATGGCGAGGTCGGCCAGGAACTCTTCTGGACCGCCGTCGGGCTGTCGATCTTCGGGGTTGCGAGCGGCATCTTCGTCCCCGCCTCTCCGGTGGTGCCGACGGGCTGGCCCACCGAGGAGGCCTTCCTGGCGGTCACGGGCATCCCCATCCAGGTGGTCTGCGTCCTCGGAATCGGCGTGGCGACCGTCGGCGTCTGGGCCCACGGGATCTCCCTCGATCCGAACGGGCGGGTGGCGAAGAAGCGAAGGCGCTTCTTCTGGGCGCTCAACGCGGCCTTGTTCGCCATCCTCGCCGGCGGCTGGGTCTTCACCGAACGGCTCGGCAGCCAGCGCGACCGGGAACTGCAGGCCGATGCCCAGGCCGGTGCCGCTAGCGTGCAGGACCACCTCGCCATGGAACTCTCCGGGACGGTCGACTCGCTCCGGACCCTTCAGCGCGTCGTCGCGGCGTTCGATCTCTCGCCCGCGCTGGCCCTCGGGGACAAGGCGCGCCTCCACGACCTCCTCGACGCCGTCGCGGGAGAGAATGGCGATCCGGCCTCCTACCTGATCGACACGGGTGGGCGGGTGGTGGCCTCCTCGTTGCGGGGTGGCCCGGAGGACAACCTGGAGGCGAGGGTCGCCGACGGCCCCTGGTTCCGCGCCGCCGTGGAGGGGCGGGATGTGCACACCATCGGCGCCCGGGGCAGCGGGGGCACGCCGGTGTTCCTCGCCGCCGGGCCGGTCCGGGATGGAAGCGGTGCCATCCTGGGCGTCGCCGTGGTGGAGCAGGTGATCGATCGCGATTCCTTCGGTCCCCGCGGCACCGGGGTCTCCCTCCTGGTGTCGGACGACGGGCGGGTGATCCTGGCGGGAGAGGGCTGGGATCGGGGAAGGGTGGTCTGGGCAGGAGCCGCGCAGCCGGCGGGGGTGGTCGGCGGGGAAAGTCCGCTCATGCCGGGTCCGTGGAGCGGAGCCGCATGGGTTCGCCTCGACCGGCAACGCCAGGTTGCGGTGCGTTCCCCGTTGCCGTGGATGGGTGCCTCGGTCGTCTCGCTCCGGGCGGAGACCCTGACCGGGATGAGCCGGCTCCTCGGCATCGCCATCACCCTCATCCTGAGCATCGGCGTGATCTCCATCTTCGTCCTGCTGCAGGCGCAGTTCGGGACCGAGGCGCAACTGACCCAGAAGCGGAACGAGGCCGAGGGTCGCGCCCGTGCGATGGCGCGGAAGGCCGACACCGACGCGCTGACCGGGATCGCCAACCGGCAGAGCTTCAACGAGGCGATGGCCCGCGAATTCGCGCGGGCCCACCGATTCCGGCATCCGCTCTCCGTCGTGATCGTCGACCTCGACCACTTCAAGGACGTGAACGACCGGTTCGGGCACGCCGCCGGCGACCAGGTGCTCTCCGCGACCGCCCGGCTCCTCGCCGCGCGGGTGCGCGACTCGGACCTGGTGGCCCGGTGGGGCGGAGAGGAGTTCGCCATCATCGCCTCGATGACCGACGCCGCGGGAGCGGCCCGCCTCGCCGAGAAGCTGCGCACCCACCTGGAGGGGGCACAGATCGGGAGCGTGGGCCGGGTGACCGCCAGCTTCGGCGTCGCCGAGATGCGGCCGGAGGACTCCCTCCACACCATGATCCACCGGGCCGACGATGCCCTCTATGCCGCCAAGAACGGGGGGCGCAACCAGGTGCAGTGCGCCGAGTCCTGGGTCGACATGGGGGCCGTCCAGAATGCGGAGAAGGACACGTCCGACGGGAAGCCCTGCAATCCGTCTGGCTTCATGGAGACCGGGTACGGGCCCTTCGACGCGGAGCATCGGGAGCTCGCGGAGGGGATCGCCGACTTCATCGAGCGGGTGGACCTCGGCGACGCAGAGAATGTGCGCCCCGGGCTGGTGGTTTTCATCGCCACGGTGGTCGATCACTTCGGGCTCGAGGAGGAACTCATGCGGAAGAGCGCCTACCCGTCCCGCACGCGCCACGAGGAGGCGCACGCCCACTTCGTCGCCGACTCCCGACGGTTCCTGCTGGAGCTGGAGCAGAACGGGGTGACGCTGGGGTTCCGCCACTGGGCGACGAAGCGGCTACCGGAGTGGTTCCGCTACCACATCCTGTCGCACGACGTGGCGCTGGGGAAGCACCTCCGGGCCCCGCCGGAGGGCTAGAGCCCCGTACGGGGCACTCGGATCACTCCAGCTCGAACGCCAGGTAGGAGAGGCGCCCCTGGCGCTCCACCTGGAGCACGATCGGCTCCCCCGGCTTCGTCGCCAGGATGGCCTGGCGGAGCCCCTCCACCGACTCGACCCGGTCCCGGTTGATGGCATGGATGACGTCCCCGGGCTGCAACCCGATCCCGCCCCCCTCCACCGTGCGTGCCGCCACCACCACCCCGTAGCCGATGCGAAGCGGGGGGATGATGCCGCGCAGCTTGTCGCTCACGTCCACCCCCAGGATGCCGAGGCGGGGTACGAGCCCCTGGTCCGGGTTCGCCAGGTCGGCGAGGAGGTCGGTGGGCTGCTTGGCCTCCGGCGCATTCACGATCAGTGCAATTCGCTGGTCGCCGCGCAGCAGCGCCAGTTCCACCGGGTCGCCGACCCGGTGCAGGAAGAGCGCGCCGGTGAGCGCCGGCAGGCTGTCGATGGCGTGGCCGTCGAACGCGTCGATGACGTCCCCCGGGCGAACCCCGGCCGCGGCGGCCGCCGATCCCGGCGCCACGTCGGACACCACCACGCCCCAGTCGCGTGGCAGCCCCAGCCCGGCGCCCATGCCCGTGGACACGGCCTGCGCCGTGATCCCGGCCTCGATCCGGCGCACGTAGCCGTACTTGCGCAGGTTGTCGTAGGCGAAGCGGACCATGGGGGCCGGGATGGCGAAGCCCAGCCCATGGCTGCCGCCCGACTGGCTGACGATGAAGGTGTTGATCCCCACCATCACCCCGTCGACGTTCACGAGCGGTCCCCCGCTGTTGCCCAGGTTGATGGGGGCGTCGGTCTGGATGAGGAGCATGGGCGTGGGCAGCGGCGTGGCCGCGTCGATCTGACGGGCCGATGCGGAGACCACCCCCATGGTGACCGTGCTGGCGAGCCCCTGCGGACTCCCGATGGCGAGGACCATCTCCCCCTGCTTCACCTTGGCCGAGGGGTCGAGGGGCAGCGTGGGGAGCCCCGTGGCGTCGATCCGCAGGAGCGCCAGGTCGATGCTGGGCGCGGTGCCGACGATGCGAGCGTCCCGGACGCGCTGCCGCCCGGCTGCGGCGCCCTCCTGGCCGGGCGTCCCCGGGAGGACCACCTGGATCTTCTGGGCGCCCCGGATGACGTGCTCGTTCGTGAGGATGTATCCGGTGGGATCGACGATGACGCCCGACCCGATGGTGCGCTGGCGGGTGAGCAGCTGCCCCTCCGCGCCGCCCTCGCCGGCGGGTCCGTAGCCGGTGACCCGGATCTGGACGACGGCCGGTGACACCTTCTCGACGACCCGCGTGACCGCCGCGTTCATCTCGTGAAGGATCGGGGAGCTCGAGGCCCCCTTGGCCGACTGGGCGCTGGCGGGAACGGAGATCGCGAGGAGCGAGAGCGCCCCGGCGAGCCGCATGGATGAGACGACCTTCGCGAACCGATGCATGGTGGATCTCCGCCCCGAAGCCGCGGGGCCTGCGCGCACTACTGGACCACCAGCATGATCGACGTTCCCGCAGGGACCGACACGCCGTTGCGCTGGTAGCGCGTTCCGCCGGACGGGATGGTGTCGAGCAGGTAGGTCTGGGTTCCCGGATCGAAGGTCACGCCGAGGGAGGTGGCCGTCGCGGGACGGTAGGATGTGTACGTGGTGGGGTCGATGGCGTCGAGCGTGTACTCGCCCGCGAGCTTCCGGGGGAAGCCGTAGCCGTCCGGCGTGGTCGCCGCCGGGACGAGCCCGAAGATCGTCGCCCCGAGCCGGGCGAACTCGTCGGCGAATCCTTCGCCCCCGGCCGTGCGGATCAGGCCGTCCATGCAGCTCCACGACGCTCCACCGGGACAGTCGACCTGACCCTTCCAGATGGCGGTACCGTACCGCCGGTCGAGGAAGCCATCGAGCGAGCCGCCCACCGAATACGCATCCTGGGCCGGGAAGGACCAGTTCAGGAGACTCGCTCCGCCTCCCGACCGGATGTATCCGCGCACCCGCTGCCCGGGGATGCTGGAGTATCGGTTCGTCGTGACCGAGGGGACCACGATGTCCTCGGTCATCATCGCGCTCATCTCCTCGAGCCAGGTGTCGCTTCTGAAGTCGTATCCGCGCACGATGTTGCGCTGGTTGAAGTTGACCATGTGTGTGAGCTCGTGGAGGAGCGTCGAGCCGATGTAGTCCTCGCTGGCCGGCAGGCTCTTGCGCACCTGGGCCGAGTCGATGAAGAAGGCGAGCGCCTCGTTCGAGGCGGGAACGCTGGACTTGAGGAGGTTGTTCGCGCTCGCGAAGTATCCCGCCCAGACGTTCTGCTTCACCTCGAGGAAGAGGATGTTCACGTCCTGGAGGACCGGCTCGTCCTGGATCACGTTCGTGTACTGCGCCGCGCCCGCGCCCCAGACGTCTCCGAGCGCCTCGATCACCCTGGCGAAGCCGCCCGTGGCGCCGCAGAAGACGTTCTGGAAGAAGACGAGGTCGGAGTCGCCGATGCTGCCGGATGCGGTCGAGGCCGGGTCCACCCAGAAGACCGCCTTGCGCCCCGGAGAGGCGGTGAGGTTGCATACCGCCTTCACCACGGCGGTGTAGGTGCCGGCCGGGGTGGCGGCCTGGTACCAGCTCTTGCTGGATCCCACCGCCGGCGTGGACGAGGCAGGCCGGGGCGTGCCGAGCGCAGCGCTGCCGCGCGAGGCGGGGTCGCGTCGCTGGAGAAGCTCCGCCGCCTCCGCGTTCCAGCGGAGCAGCTCGGAGTGGAATGCGTCGCGCGGGCGTTCGTCCCGATCGATGCCGCCCATCGGATCGGTGACGGGGGCTGCGGGCGCGAACCGGGCGGGGGAGGCGAGCGTCCCCACCGCAGGCAGCGATGCCGACCTCATGCTCCCGTTCGAGAAGAGGAGCAGGGCCTGCTGGCCCGCCGACACGCCCGAGATGTCGATGTCGACCGACGCCGCGGAGTCGCCCGTGTTGCGGTACCGCCAGATCCCCACGCCCGAGCCGGAGTACTGCGTCGGGCTCGCGGCGCCGCAGGAGGTCCCGCTGCAGGCGACCTCCAGGGTCCCGACGGGCGGTGGGGACGGGGTCGAGTCGCTCGTGCCACCGCAGGCCGAGAGGAGGGAGCCGAGAAGGGCAGCCAGTGCAGGGAAAATGTGCCTGCGGTGTTCGTGCAAGTTGTCACTCCTGGGCGTGAAAAAGTCTCAGACGGTCATCCCCGATGATACCCGACGGTGGATTTCCAGGTGGAACGCGCCGCCGCCGCGAAGGATGCCCGTTGACCCGAATGGGTTCCCGGCGGGTGGGAGTCCCCGACCTGCTGGATGATGGGCGACTTGGCCCGCACCATCGAGATGATGCAAGCCTCGATGAGAAATCCCCAGATTCGCGAGGAACCGCCGGAGGGGCACCGCCGTCGTTTCGCACCCTTGGCGCCCTGCCTCGACCGCCGGATTTCGTCGAGCAGCAGCGGGAAATGTGAGCGTCTCACGGAAAGAAAAAACCGAGAGAGAACGCTTCTCTCCACACCATAAGTCAGTTCTACTCATTCCGAGACCGGGCGGTGGAGTGGGGCGCCACGGGTCAATGGACGGGTGAATGCTACGTT
Source organism: uncultured Anaeromyxobacter sp. (assembly GCA_903855945.1). GTDB lineage: Bacteria > Myxococcota > Myxococcia > Myxococcales > Anaeromyxobacteraceae > CAIOAK01. The sequence continues at coordinate 42,524 of CAIOAK010000098.1, read as the reverse complement.
ACTTCCTTCGGGAAACGACATTTGCGCCAATGCCTGCGCCTGTGCCTGCGCCGCGTCCCGTCGAGGACCCGGTCGAGGTCGCCACCGAGCGGATCCGGCATATCCCCGGGGTGAAGGTTGTCTGGTGGTACGGGTCGGGCCCCTACTTCGCCTGCGCCCGCCATCTCGGTGAGCCCCACATCACCTCCGGACAGACCCTTCTCGACGCGCTCGTCCAGCTCGAGTACGAGTTGCGAGACCGGAACCGCATCACCCTCCGCGAGGCCGTCCGCCTCGAGTAACGGATAGTATGGAGGGGTGGAACCTCCCTTCACTCCCGCCGATGAGAGCAAGGGGCGCGTGGACCGGCTCCGTCAGGCGCTCGAGGGCGCCGGACTCGACGGGGTGCTCCTGCTCCAGGCGGTGGACATCCTCTGGATCTCCGGGACACGGCAGAACGCCTCGCTCTGGATCCCCGCTTCCGGAGAGCCCCTGCTCCTCGTTCGCAAGAGCCTGGAGCGCGCCCGGGCCGAGAGCCCGCTCGCCCGCGTCCTGCCCTTCCCCCCGTCGCGCGAGCTGGCCGGGCTCCTGGGGCCGGCGCGGCGGATCGGGCTCACCCTCGACACCGTCCCGGTCGCCCTCCAGCAACTCTGGACCCGTGCCCTCCCCGGCGTGGAGTGGACCGACGTGTCCTCCGCGGTCCGTGACGTACGGAGCGTGAAGTCGCCCTGGGAGCGGGAGCGGATGCGGGACACGGCGCGCCTCCTCTGCGACGTCTTCCGCGAGGTTCCCACCTTCCTCCGCCCCGGCATGCGCGAGGTGGACCTGGCGGCCGAGATCGAGGTGCGGATGCGCCGCGCCGGCAACGAGGGAAGCCCCCGCGTGCGCGGATTCAACCAGGAGTTCTTCATGGGGCTCGCCATCGCCGGCGGCGCGGCCACCGCGCCGAGCTACTTCGACGGGCCGGTCACCGGACGCGGGCTCTCCGCATCCTCCCCCCTGGGCGCCTCGACCGACGTCATCCCGCGCGACGTGCCGGTGCTGATCGACTACACCGCCATCCGGGCCGGCTACGTGACCGACATGAGCCGCATGGCGGTCTGCGGGCGACTCGCGCCCGAGCTCGAGCGTGCCTTCCGCGTGGCCCGGGAGATCCAGGACGAGGTCGCCGGATCGCTCTCCCCGGGCGCGATCCCGAGCCAGCTCTTCGCCACCGCGCGGCGCCGCGCGGACGAAGCAGGACTGGGGGACCGCTTCATGGGTCCTCCGGGTGCCCAGGCCCGCTTCGTCGGCCACGGCATCGGGCTGGAGCTCGACGAGGTACCGGTGCTCGCGCCCGGATTCGACGCGCCCCTGCGGCTCGGGCAGACCCTCGCCGTCGAGCCCAAGTTCGTCTTTCCCGGGCTGGGCGCCGTGGGGATCGAGAACACCTGGAGCGTCGGCGAGCGGGGCGGGGAGCGGATCACCGAGCTGCCGGACGACCTGATGGTGATCGACGCGTAGGCGGGCTACCGGCCCCGCTGCCGGGCCAGCTCCGCCTCGGCCTGGGCGTCGAGATGGTAGAGGTCGTCGACGTAGTGCTCGGTCCCGTCCGGATCGACGGTGGCGGTCCCGTACACGAGGACCACGCCCACCGGCTCGCGCAGCCGGACCGGCGTCGTCGTGTCGGCGTCGGACGCGGCGGCGATGCGGGCCGCGTCCCACCCCGGCTCGCCCACGAGCACCCAGCGGGCCAGCGCATCCGGATCCTCCAGCCGGATGCACCCGTGGCTCCGGTCGCGGTGGGGCAGGTCGAAGGTCTTCTTGTGCGGGGTCCCGTGCAGCCCGATGCACTGCGAGTCGGGCACGACGAACTTCACGGTGCCGAGCGAGTTCCGGGGGCCGGGGCGCTGCCGGAGGATGAGCTCCCCCTTCGACACCTGGGCGAGCACGTCCTCGGTGGGCTCGATGGGCTCGGCTCCCTCCTCGGGGCGGGCGACGATCTCCATGTTCTGCCCGGCGAGCCAGGCGGGATCGGCCTTCGCCTTGGGCAGGATCTCCTCCTTCAAGATCTTGGGTGGCGGCACCCAGTACGGGCGGAAGACCACCGAGGTGATGGAGGAGGCGATCATCGGGGTGGCGTGGGAGTGGGCCTCCCCGACGACGGTGCGCATGTGGAGGTCCGTCGTGCCCCGCTCCAGGTCGAGCGCCCACATCTCCGCGCGGGGCAGCTCCACCACGACCTCGCGCCGACCCGGGTCGGGAAGCCAGCGCCAGCGTTCCAGCGAGAGCTCGATCTGCCGGATCCGGCGGACCGCGGGAACGTTCATGGCGGCGACCGTTCCCTTGCCGATCACGCCGTCCTCCCCGAGCAGGTGGCGGTTCTGGAACCGCTTCACCGCGGCGACCAGCGCCGGGTCGTACAGGTTGGCCGTCTGGGGCGGAGCCGACGAGGCGGGCAGGTCGCCCAGGAGCGAGAGGCGCGCCCGCAGGGCCGGGATCCCCTCCCACTCGGCGCCCGGCTCCACCTTGCGCGCCGGCAGCGGCACCTCCGGGAGCGGCGCCGCGGCCGCGAGCAGCTTCTGCCGCGCCAGCGCCGCCTTCAGGCGCACGTACCCCGGGTGGCGGGGCTCGACGGAGGCCAGCACCGCGGCCGCGTCGCCGCCGGTGCGGGTCGTGCGGACGAGCGCCGGAAGGTCGAGGGGCCGGTCGGGGAGGTCGGCGCCGCGCCCCGCCCGGTGCATGGGGATCCGTCCGGCGTGCGCGGCACGCAGGTAGCGCATCCACTGCACCGACAGGGCCACGTCGAGGAGCGCGCGATCCGGGGCGGGGAGCTGGCCGGCCGAGCTTCGCCGGGCCTCCTCCAGGAGCCGGTCCGCGTCGAGGTCGGCGGGGTCGAGCCCGAGCCGCCCGGCGTCCCCGAGCGCCCGAACCGTCGCGAGGAGCGCCGGGGCCGGCTGCGCCCCCTCGAACCAGATCGGGCGCGCCTGGTCGGCCGGGTAGAGCTCCGCGAGCTCCCGGGCGAAGTCCCGCAGGTCCGGCTGCGAGAGCCACGGATGGCGGCCGGACGCCACGATGCCTGCGACGCCGTTGCCCGCTTCCGTTTCGACGCCCGCCGCGGGGCGCGCGCCCCCCGGCCAGAGCATCGCTGCCAGCGCGACACCCACCCATCCCAGCCTCGCTGCTCCCATCTCGACGCCCCTCCCTCTCCCGGCACTTGCGTGACAACACCGTGACGGATACAGCGTAGAACCTTTCCGTGCCCCGACTCGACCCCCAGAACGGGTGTACCGCACCCGCCCTGTCCCGCCGCAGGTTCCTCGGGGGGCTCGCCGCGTTCGCCGGCGCGTCCCTCCTCGAGCCGGGGCGGGCGCTTGCCTCCATCGGCGGCCGGGAAGAGCGAGTCCTCACCTTCCACCACACGCATACCGGCGAGCGGCTCTCGCTTCCCTACTGGGGTGACGGCACCTACCTTCCGGCCAGCCTCTCGCGGGTGGACGAATTCCTCCGCGACTTCCGGACCGGCGACCGCCACCCCATCGACCCGGCGCTTCTCGACCAGCTCCATTCGCTCCGGCTCGCCACCGGGTCCCGTGCGCCGTTCCAGGTCATCAGTGGATATCGCTCGCCGCAGACCAACGATGCGTTGCGGGGGCACGGGGGAGGGCAGGCTCGCCACAGCCTCCACATGCAGGGGCGTGCCATCGACGTGCGGCTGGCCGACGTCCGGACCTCGGTGCTGCGCGACGCGGCGCTGGAACTGGGGCGCGGGGGCGTGGGCTTCTACCCGTCGCAGGACTTCGTCCACGTCGACACCGGTCCGGTCCGCCGCTGGTAGGGCGCGGGTGCCGGGACGTGTCGAAGCGTGTACCCGCTTCCGGCGGCGCCTCGAAGGGTGGTAGCCAGGAAGCGTGAACCGATCCCGGGCCGGCCTGGCGCTGCTGCTCCTCACGATGGCGGTGGCGATCGGCGCGGGGTGGTACCTCGCGACGCGCGAGACGGGCCCGTCCGGCGAGGACCACCGTACCGTCGAATCCCCGACCCGGGCCGGGGCTGGCGCGCGCGCCCCGAGTGCGCCCGCCGCCGCCGTCCCGGCCGGCGCGGAGGCGAATTCACTAGAAGTGAACATGGCCGCTGGAGGGTTCGCCGTCCGGGTGCGCTCGTCCGGCCAGCCGGTCTCCGGGGCCGAGGTCCGGCTCTACCGTCGGAGCGCGGTTCCGGGCCTCTCCCGCTGGGAGGAGGCCGGTCAGGGGCTCACCGGCCCCGATGGCACGCTCTTCCTCGCCGCCTCCATCGGCCCCCACCTCCTCTCCGCCCGAGCGCCCGGCACGGCCCGGACCCTCCAGGAGGTGGTCCGCCCGCGCGGGGAGGAGCGGACCGCGGTGACGCTGGAGCTCGGCGCCGGGCTCGCCCTGTCCGGCCGGACGGTGGAGCGGCGGGGCGGCGCCGCCATCCCCTTCGCGACCATCACGGCGTCTCCGGTCCGGCGCGGACCGGGATTTCGCCGGCTCGACGTGCCCTCGCAGGAGCGGGCGTCCGCGACCTCCGACGCGCACGGTCGGTTCCGGATCGAGGGTCTGCCCGCCGGCCGCCTCGAGGTGGAGGCCCGGGCGGTGGGCCACTCGCCGGCCCGCAGCCACGACCTCCCGGTGCCCCGGTCCGCCGAGCTCCTCCTGGAGCTCTCCCCGGCCGGCGTCGTCGAGGGGATGGTGACGCGCGACGGCCGTCCGGTGCCCGGGGCCACGGTCTCGGTGATCGGCGCCGGTGAGCCGGTCGTCGTGGAGACCGGCGCCGGCGGCGGGTTCGCGGCCGACGTCGAGCCCGGCCTGCACCGGGCCTTCGCCCGGCTCGGGGTCGAGACCGGTTCGGCCGGCAGGGCCATCCCGGTGGCGGCCGGGAGCACCGCAGGCGGGGTCGAGATCCCGCTCGGCCCGGCACCCTCGCTCTCCGGTCGGATCCGCTCCGGCGCGCGGCCGGTCCCCGGTGCCTCGGTGGTGGCCGTGCTGCAAGGGGACGCCGCCGGCGCCATGCGAACCACGAGCGGCGCCGAGGGTGCCTACGAGATGCGCGGACTCCTCCCCGGCACCTGGTCGGTGACGGTCACGTCCCGCGGCCACGCCGACGCCGTCGTCCCGGCCGTGAACCTCCGACCCGGCGACCGCTTCGTCCTCGATGTGAGCCTCTCCGCCCCCGCGGTCATCGAGGGGACCGTCAAGGACATCGACGGGGCGCCGGTCTCGGCTGCCCTCGTCACCGGAGACGCGCAACGATTCCCCGGCGGTGGGGGCGGTGGCGGAAACCCAGGAGGCCCGGGACCCGCGCCCACGACCGTGGCCGCCCGCACCGATGCGGAGGGGCATTACCGGCTGGAGGGGGTCGCTCCCGGGCCGGTGCGCGTCGCGGCGCGGAGGGATGCCGGTTCGCCAGCCTCGGTGAAGCTCGTCACGGTGGAGGAGGGGGAGACGGCAACGGCCGACCTCGCCATCGTCGAGGGCGGCATCATCTCGGGCACGGTGGTGGACCCGGCCGGCAATCCCGTCCCGGGCGCCCGCATCTGGACCTCGGGGAGCGGGGGACCCATGCGACCGGGGGAGGCCCGGCAGGTGGACGCCGATGCGGCGGGGACCTTCCTGCTCGCGCTGCCGGCGGGAAGCTGGGCCCTGAACGCCATGCGCCTCCGGACGATGCTCCGCTTCACCGGGCGCCCCACGCCGCTCGCGACCGTCCGGCTGGCCGTGGGCCAGCGGGCGGAGGTGAAGCTCGTTCTCCCGGACGAGCCCCCGGCCACGCTCTCGGGTCGCGTCCTCGAGCCGGGGGGGGCGCCTGCCGCCGGGGCGGTGGTCTGGATCGGTGCCCCCGGGGCCGGGCTCCAGCTCGCCCAGGCCGACGCCGGGGGCGCCTTCTCGATCGCCCCCGGGACCCCCGATCCCCTGCAGGTGAACGCCCGCAACGGCGGGCGCACCGGGAGCGTCCAGGCCACGCCCCCCTCCGCGGAGGTGGTGGTCGAGCTCCAGCCCGCGGCCAGCGTGCAGGGGCGGCTCGTCGGCGAGCCGGCCCCGGAGACCTTCGCGGTGACCGCCAGCCGGCGCTCCTTCGTGCCCGGCGGCGGAACGCCGGAACAGCAGTTCGCCGGGGGCACGTTCACGCTCGACGACGTGGCCCCGGGGCAGGTTTCACTCCACGTGAAAACATCCGACGGCCGGGTGGGGGACGCGCAGGTGACCGTGGGCGCGGCCGAGACCCGGGCCGTGGACGTCCCGCTCTCCCCCTCCTGCACCCTCACCGGAAAGCTGGTGGACGCGGCAACCCGGAAGCCCGTCACCCGGGCGCGCATCCTGATCGACGGCGTCGCCTCCCGCCGCTACGCCGTCGTCGCCACCGGCCAGTTCACCCGGATCACCTCGGAGGGGGACCACCAGGTGAGCATCACGGCCGCCGGCTACGCGCCCCTCACCCTCCCGGTGAAGGCAACCGCCGGCGCCCCGGTCGATCTCGGGGAGGTCGAGCTGACCGCATTGGCGCCACCCGGCCCGGCCCGGTAGAAGAGGGTCACATGACGAAGACCAATCCCGCCTGGACGTGGGCTGCTCCGCTCGCGGCCGTCGCCGTCCTGGCGCTCGCCATCCTGGTTCCGCACCCCGCCGTCCGTGCGCTCGCCGGGGCCGTGCTGCTGCTGGCGGTCTTCGCGGCGGTGCACCACGCCGAGGTGATCGCGCACCGCATCGGCGAGCCCTTCGGTACGCTGGTCCTCGCCATCGCGGTCACGGTGATCGAGGTGGCGCTCATCGCCTCCCTCATGCTCTCCGGCGGGGCGGAGAAGGCCGAGCTGGCCCGCGACACGGTTCTGGCGGCCGTCATGCTGGCGGCCAACGGCATCGTGGGGCTGTGCCTGCTCGCGGGCGGCGTGCGCCACCGGGAGCAGGGGTTCCAGGTGCGCGGTGCGAGCGCGGCGCTGGCCGTGCTCTCCGCACTCTCCGTGTTGACGCTCGTGCTGCCGAACCACCTGATCGCCACCCCCGGTCCCACCCTGGCCCGGTCGCAGCTCGTCTTCGTGGGGGTCGTCTCGCTCGTGCTCTACCTCACCTTCGTCTTCGTCCAGACGGTTCGCCACCGCGACTACTTCCTGGTCGAGGACGCCGCCTCGGAGGACGACCACGCCCCGCCGCCGTCGGCCGGCGCCACGCTGGCCAGCCTGGGCCTGCTCCTCGTGGCGCTGGTCTCGGTGGTGGGGCTCGCCAAGGTGCTCTCGCCGGTCATCGAGGGGGTGGTGGCCCGGGCGGGCGCGCCGGTGGCCGTGGTGGGCATCGTCATCTCGGCGGTGGTCCTCCTGCCCGAGTCGGTGGCGGCGCTCCGGGCGGCCCGGAAGAACCTCCTGCAGAACAGCCTCAACCTGGCGCTGGGGTCGTCGCTGGCGTCGATCGGGCTCACCATCCCGGCCATCGCCGTGGTCGCCCTCGCCACCGGAGCTCCGCTCTCCCTCGGCATCTCGGCCAAGGACACGGTGCTGCTCGCGCTCACCCTGGGGGTGAGCGTGATCACGCTGGGCACCGGGCGCACCACGGTGCTGCAGGGGATGGTCCACCTGACCATCCTCGCCGCCTACCTCTTCCTGGCCGTGGTGCCCTGACGGCGCCCGCGCCCTACGTGGGCGGCAGGTCGAGGCAGTAGTCGTGGGCCTCGAGCGCGGCCCGGTCCATCTGGCCGGCCTGGACGCGGCGGACCACCTCGTCGCGGGACAGGTCGAAGATGGCCTCGAGGATCTGGCCGTGGAGCGCCGCCCTCGACTGGCCGATGACGAAGAGCACGCGCGCGCTGTGCTGGACGTAGCGCGGCGAGAGGAGCTGGCGCCGGAGCAGGTCCATGATCATGGGCGCCTTCTTCCGGTCGAAGCGCCCGGGATCGCCGCGCCGGTCCTGCTCGGCGAAGAAGGCCGCCGTCCACTCGTCGTGGTAGGTGAAGACCTTCTCGAAGAGGGCCCGGTCGAAGCGCGTCCCGGCCTTCACCGGCTCCGCCTTCCTCCCGAGCACCACGCCGTCGGCGGTCAGCTCCTGGCGAAGCAGCTGGCCGTCCTTCGTGAGGGTGGCCTGGTGGAAGGCGAGCGACCAGAGCCACGACACGTAGATGCGATAGGTGGCGAGGTCGTTCATGAAGCGCAGCTTCAGCTCGTAGTCGTCGATGGCGGCGGCGAAGTTGCCGTTCAGGATCTGGAAGCCGTAGTTGGCCGCCATGTAGAACGAGTGCTGGACGTGCTCGATGGTCACGTCGCCGGTGGGCGGCCGGTAGATGGCCTCCCAGCGCGCCGCGTCGAGCAGCTTCTCCGGCGAATCGAGCGACTCGAGCGTCACCACGTTGGGCGTGATCTTCCCGGCCGCGTCGAGGATCCCGCGCGACTGGAAGAGCTCCCGCTCGGCCGCCGACAGGCCGCTCGCCGAGGTGGGCACGGCGCGCCCCTCCACGTCGGTGGTCTGGAGCGGACGATCGACGAGCGCCTGCAGCTCGGCGAGCTTCGCCTGCAGCGGAGCGTTCCCGGCCGCCACGTACTCGGCCTCCGGGCTCGCCACCCAGCTCTGCCGGTAGGCGTCGTAGAGCCTGCCCTTCACCTGGCCGCCGAGGACGTCCGCGAGGGTGGGGCGGGCCCCGGCGGGGAGCGGCGCGTCGGGCACGAAGAGGAGGCCGAGGAGACGCTCGCGCATCTTGTCCACCACCATGGCCCGCAGCGCGAGCGGGTTGTAGCGGGAGCGACCGTAGGGATCGCCCTTCTGGTAGATCATCACGGCGGCCATGCCGCCGATGGGAGAGGCGTTCACGAGCTCGCCCCCCTTCATCCCGGCCATGGTCATGAGCAGCGCGTTGTAGCGCTGGTAGGCGAGCATGTTGGGCGTGGCCATCCCCACCGACTGCGGGTCGGGGAAGATCCCCTTCGGATCGTCCTTCCACATCTCGATGAGGCTGCCCAGGTAGTCCCAGCGCCCCACGTTGGTGCCGAGCAGCCTGCGGCGGAAGGTCCAGGCGATGGCGGGCAGGTAGCGGCCGGCGATGCCCTCCTCGTAGAGCATCTTGGTCTTGAGGGTTCCGGCCGGGACGCCGATGAGCTCCTCGATGCGGGAGAGGATCCGCTCCACGATGGCCGCCTCGCGGGGCGTCTGCATCTTGGGGATGTAGAAGTAGGTCCCGCTTCCGAGGGCGCGCAGCGAGTCGAAGTTGTTGAGCGCCCAGAGGACCGCCACCACCACGGTGCCGGGAGCGGGCCTGCCGTCCACGGTGACCTGGTCGAAGCGAAGGTGGATGCTGGGCGGGCGAGCCAGCCGCGTGGGCCACTGCGCCGGAGGCCGCTCGATGCGGTAGGAGCGGGTCTTGCCCTTCTTCGTCACCTCGTAGGGAGTGCCGGTCCACTTGCCGGCGAAGACGTCCTTCGCGTTCTGCAGCGCGGCGAAGACGCCCACCGGTTCGGAGGCGGACACGCCGTCCGGCCGGAAGTGGGGCGGCGAGGCGTCCTCGAAGTCCGGCATGTTCATCGGGGCCGGGCTGTTCAAGGCGTTCATCGCCATGTCGAGCGGCGCCCACGGGCCGGTGAGCTCGAGCCCGGGGTTGCGGGAGGGGTGGACGTGCTCCGGGATGGCCACCTCGTCGTTGAGCCGCCAGCGGAGCGGGGTCTCCTTCCCCTGGAAGTTGTCCACCAGCCCCTGGACGATCTGACGGTAGGTGAAGGACTTGCCGGTGATCGGGTCGTCGAAGCTCTCGTCCCAGGAGGGCCAGGCGAACTTCTTCACCACCGGTGCGGGATCGGCGAGCGCCGCCCGCCGGGCCGAGAGCGCGGCGGCGATGGCCGGCTCGACCTCACGCGTGAGGAGGGTGATGGTCTCGTCCACGTCGAGCTCGCGCCCGTTGACGGACTTCTTGCCGAAGAGGCCGGGGAACTGCTGGAGGACGTCCGCGCGGATCATGGGAGATCTCCTGGTGGGGGTCGCGGTGAGTCGGGGCGAAGCCTAGCACCCCGCTAGCGGACCGCCACCAGTTTGAGCAGCGCCACCCGGTCGGGGGCGAGGAGCTCCTTCACCCGCTCCTGGGCCACGTCGGCGACGATGATCTCGCCGACCTCCTCGTTCACCATCGAGAAGAGCCCCTGCTTCTTCATGCCCTCGGCCTGCCGCTGGTTGTCCTCGGTCGGGGTCACATAGTGGACCGAGTGGGCCTTGTATCGGTGCATGAGGAAGAGCTGCAGGAGCGTCATGAGACGCTTCTTCCGGAGCGCCAGGTCGAAGTTGTTCTGGTCGCGGACGGAGAGGATGTTGCGACCGCGCCGGTCCTGGATGACGGCGAAGACCACGTTGGCGCGGGCCTTTCCGTCGGGACCCAGGAGCGCGAGTTCGAGCAGGTCGGAGCCGGACGTGCGGGGCTTGAGCGAGACCTTGAGCTTCTCGGCGACGCCGTGGGCCTTGCGCCAGGCGTCGACCCAATCCTCGAGCAGCTTGGGCGGGACCTCGGTCTGGACGAGGTGCTGGTGCTGGGTGGAGCCCTGCCCCATGGCCTTGGTGGTGGAGGTGCGGCCGGAGATGGACATGAGCGCGGCGTCGAGGCGGGGGCCTCCGACGAGCGTCTGCGGCGTGCGGTACCCCGACTCGAGGAGGCGGAACTTCCGCTGCAGGCGCGCCAGCGCGAGCATGCCGTCCTGGCGCAGCGCGGTGGCGAACTCCTCCGAGGCGAGACCGTCGATCTGGTGGCCTCCGTAGGTGATGAAGTTGAAGACGAAGCCCATCTTGCCGAGCTCGATCGGGAAGGCCCGCATCTGGTCGTCGTTCATCCCCGTGGTGTCCCAGTTGAAGGACGGGGACAGGTTGTAGGCGAGCATCTTGTCCGGGTGGACGACGTGGACGGCGTCGGCGAAGCGCTTGGCGTCGTGCAGGTCGGCGGTCTTGGTCTCCATCCAGAGGATGTCGGCGAAGGGGGCGGCCGCGAGCGACTTGGCGATGGCGTAGTCGATGCCGCCGCGCACCTGGTAGTAGCCGTCCGGGGTCTTGGCGTGCTCGCAGTCCCAGCCGACGTCCACCCCGATGGAGCGGGCCTTCTCGCGCGCCTTGTAGAACGGCGCCCGCACCGCGAAGGCCAGCCACTGCTCCTTCGTCATGGGCGGCGGGTCCCCCTCGTTGTGCCGGAAGGCGATGACGTTGCCCACCGCCTCGGCGTAGGTGCAGATGCCGGCCTCCAGCTGCCAGGCATCGACGAACTCGTCGAACACCTTGTCGAGGGCCGCGTCCACGGTGGCGATCTTCCCGGATCCCACGTCGGCGGCGGTGTCGGAGATGGCCTTCGTGAAGCCGTTCTTCTCCAGCCAGGCATCGGCAGCGGCGTACTCCTCCTCGCAGAGGGCGTAGAGGAGATGGCCGGAGAGCTCCTCGACGCCGGCCCGGTGGAACTGGCGGAGCATGGCGAGGAAGGCTGCCTTGAAGGTGGGGCCGGTCACGTTCGTGGCGCCCAGGATGAAGGGCTGGTCGCGGTCGTCGCCCCGCCCGTCGAGCAGCGTGGCCGACTCGGCGTCGGTGCGGGCCACGATGATGCCGGCCACGCCCATGATGTCGAGCTGGAAGCGGGCCGCGGAGAGGCGCTTCACCTGCTCGTCCTCGGAGACGAGCACCTTGCCGCCCTGGTGGCCGCACTTCTTCACGCCGGGCTTCTGGTCCTCGATGTGGTAGCCGGGGACGCCCACCTCGACGAAGCGCCGGACGAGGTTGCGCACGTGCGCGTCCCCGCCGTGGCCGGTGTCGGCGTCGGCGATGATGAACGGGCGGAAGTCCACCTCGGGGGTGGCCCGGCGCTGCTCCTCCGACATCCTCGTGCGGGCGTGGAACTGGTTCCGATCGGCGGTGAGGAGCGCGCGGACGATGGGCGCCGCCTCGTCCGGGACCTGGGAGAGCGGGTAGCTCGCGAGGTCGGGACCCGGGTCCTCGAGGGCGGAGCCCTTGGCGGAGGTGGCCCAGCCGCCCAGGTAGATCCCCTCGATCCCCATCTTCTTCATCGCCACGGCCTGGCCGGGCGAGTACGGGCCGAAGGTGGTGATGCTCCGCTTCTCGGAGTAGAGCTCGCGCAGCCGGGCGTGGAAGGCGTCGGCGGCCTCGCGGGCCACCTTGTAGTCGGGCTGGATGGTGCCCCGCTGCTCGATCACCTCGCGGGCGGAGTGGACGCGGCGGATGCCGGCGAAACGGGGGCTCGCGAACCAAGCGCGAAGGTCGGCGACCTGCTTCTCGAAATCCATGGGATGGCTCTCCTCTCGTGGGGTCGTTCATGTAAGGAGCGGACCCCTCCCTGTCTCGTTCTCGGGGGGGCTCCTTCTGGGGGGTCGGTGAAAAGGGCTCTGGACGGGCCTCGTGGGAGTAAATTCTGTAAAAGAGGGTCGCCAGGCCCCCCGGGAATACGCGCGAACGTGGCGGTCGGGAGTTTCCTGTGCTCTCTTCGGGGGATGAAGAGAATCGTCATCCGGATCGCCCTCGTGCTGGTCGCGCTCCTCGTCGTCGCCCAGCTCGTTCCGGTGGACCGCAGGAACCCGCCGGTGACCGCACGGGCCCCGGCCCCGCCGGACGTGGAGGCCGTTCTTCGGCGCGCCTGCTTCGATTGCCACTCGAACGAGACCGTCTGGCCGCCCCAGGCCTACGTGGCCCCCTTCTCGTGGCTCGTGGCCCACGACGTGAAGGAGGGGAGGGAGGAGCTCAACTTCTCGGAGTGGACGCCGAAGGGGGCGCAGAAGGCTTCGAAGAAGCTCGCGAAGGAGGTGGCGAAGGGGGACATGCCGCCCTTCGTCTACGTGATCGCGCATCCGGGGGCGAAGCTCAGCGCCGCGGAGAAGGAGCTGCTCGCGAACTGGGCGAAGGGGCTGTAGGAGCCCGGCTCACCGCTTGTGGTCGTCGGAGCGGATCCCGTACCGCTTGAGAAGCCGGTGCAGGCTCTCCCGCTCGATCCCGGCGCGGGCCGCCGCTCGGGTCACGTTGCCCTGGAACTCGGTGAGGAGCGCCACCAGGTACTCGCGGGAGACCCGGTCCTGCGCCTGCTCCAGCACCTCCCGGTAGGGCATCGTCGCGAGCACCGGGCCGGGCGGCATCGCCGGGGAGGGGCTGGAGAGCTCGGGCGGAAGGTCGCCGGGCAAGAGCGTCGGTCCCGACGCGACCGCGACGGCCCGCTCCACCGCGTTCTCCAGTTCCCGCACGTTGCCCGGCCAGGGCCAGGACGTGAGCCGGCGCAGCGCCTCGGGGTCGAGCGCGCCCACCTCGCGCCGCATGGCGCGCGCGTGCTTGGCGAGGAAATGGGCGGCCAGCAGCGGAACGTCCTCGACCCGCTCCCGGAGCGAGGGGAGACGCACCGGGAAGACGTTCAGCCGGTAGAAGAGATCCTCCCGGAAGCGCCCCGCGGACACCTCGGCCCGCAGTTCGCGGTGGCTGGCGGCGATCACCCGGACGTCCACCTTCACGGGGACGCTGTCGCCCACGCGGCGCACCTCCCGCTCCTGAAGGACCCGGTTCAGCTTCACCTGGGTGGCGAGCGGCAGGTCTCCCACCTCGTCGAGGAAGAGGGTCCCGCCGTCGGCCTCCGCGAAGAGTCCGACGCGGGCCGTGACCGCCCCGGTGAAGGCGCCGCGCGCGTGGCCGAAGAGCTCGCTCTCGACGAGGTCGGGCGGCAGCGCCCCGCAGTTCACCGCCACGAAGGGGCGGTCCTTCCTGGATGACTGGTAGTGAATGGCGCGGGCCGCGAGCTCCTTGCCGGTGCCGGTCTCGCCGCCGAGGAGCACGGTGATGTCGAGCCCGGCCGCCTGCTCGAGGAGCCGGTAGACCTCCCGCATCCGCTCGCTCTTGCCCACCAGGTTGTGGAAGGAGTGGATCCCCACGAGTTCCCGCCGCAGCGAGGCCGCCTCGTGCCGCAGCCGGCGCCGCTCGGCGGCCCGGGCCACCGTGAGGGCCGCCGCGTCCGGGTCGAACGGCTTCTCCAGGTAGTCGTAGGCGCCGAGCCGCATGGCCCGCACCGCGTCCCCGACCGTGGCGTGGCCGGTCATCATCACCACCTCGGTGGTCGGCGAGGCGGCCTTCGCGGCCGCCAGCACCTCGAAGCCGCCGGCGCCCGGCATGCGGATGTCGGTCACCACCACGTCGAACTCGTTGGTGCGAAGGAGCTCGAGCGCCCGGGCGCCGTCCGACGCGGTCGTCACCTCGTGCTCGTCGCCGAGGATCCGGGCCAGGAGCCCCAGGATGTTCTCCTTGTCGTCCACCACGAGGACGCGGCTGGGCGGGCTCATGCGCCCTCCCCGGCCACGCGCGGGAGGAGCAGGGTGAAGCGGGCGCCGCCGCCCTCCCGGCAGGCGCCGAGGACGTCGCCGCCGTGGGCGCGTGCGAGGGCGCGCGAGACCGCCAGCCCGAGACCGGTTCCCCGCTCCTTGGTCGTGAAGAAGGGCTCGAAGAGGCGCGCCGCCGCGTCGGCTCCGATGCCCGGCCCGGTGTCGTCCACCTCCACCCGGATCCGCCCGGCCTCCTCGGCCACGCGCACCTCCACGCTCCCGCCGGGGCCGGCCGCCTCCGCCGCGTTGCGCACCAGGTTCGCGAGCACCTGCCGGAGCTTCGCGGGGACTCCCGGTGCGGCGCCCGACCCGGTGACCTGGAGGGAGGCCGGCTGCACGGTGGCCGATTCCCGGTAGCGCTCCACGACGTCGTCGCAGAGCGCCCGCAGATCGACCCGGTCGAGGCCGGCCGGGAGGGGGCGGGAGAGGTCGAGCAGCCCCTCGACGATGTCGCGCGCCCGGATGGCCTCCTCCTCGACGATGCGGGCCTCCTCCCGGGTCGCCGCGTCCTCCTTGCGCTGCAGGAGCCGCGCGTATCCCAGGATCACCGTGAGCGGGTTGTTGATCTCGTGGGCCACGCCCGCGGCGAGCCGGCCGATCCCGGCCAGCTTCTCGCTCTGCACGAGCCGGTCCTGGTGCTCCCGGAGCGCGTCGGTCATGGCGTTGAACTGGCGTGCCAGCGCCCCGAACTCGTCCGGGGAGTCCACGTCGATGCGGGTGTCGAGCCGCCCGGCCGCGAGCCGGGCCGCGCCCTCCTGCAGGCGGGCTACGGGTCGGGCGATGGAGCGCACGATGACGAAGGTCACCGCGCCGGCGAGGAGCGGGGCGCCGAGGAGCAGCGCCAGGACCCAGGCGCGGGTCCTCCGCTCCACCGCCTCGACCTCGGCGCGGGCCGATGCGATCGACCCCTCCGAGCGGGCCACCAGCGCCTCGGCCAGATCCTGGATGCGGGTCACCACGAGCTGCGCCCGGGCGTGCTCGTCCTGCACGAAGGCCCGGTCTCCCCGGACCACCGCGGGGACGATCCCCTGGCGGAAGATGGCGTCGAGCTCCGCGCTCGCCCGCTCCATCTCCTCGACGGAGGCGAGCGCATCGGGCGACGACGAGCTCCTGCGGAGCTGGCGGGTGAGCTCCAGCACGCGCCGCTGCGCCTCGGAGTAGAAGCCCAGGTGGCTCTCGTCCCCGATGATGATGGTGTGGGCCTGGTGGGCGTACTGGTCGCGAACGGCGCTGGCGAGCTGCAGGGCCACGCGCACCTCCTCCTCGGCGACCTTCATCCGCGCCACCGCGTCCTGGGTCTGCCCCAGCCCCGCGAGCGCCACCCAGGAGGCCACGCCGAAGATCGCGACCATCGCCCCGAATCCGAGGAGGAGCCTGCGCGCGGTGCCGGACCAGGAGGAGGTCATCGAAGAGTAACCGAAGAGGTCACAGTGTAATCCCAGCGGTGACGGAAAATCCCTTCCGGCCGGGAACCGTTTTTCTAATACCCTGAAATTACTGGTTATTCTGTCACGGTCCTCGCCCCCAGGAACGGCACGCTTGCTGCTCCTGTTCCAGGGGCCATGCTCCCCGTCCTCGCCTCCCTCCTGCTCGCCGCCGCTCCCGTTCCGCTCCCGTCCGACCCGGCGGTCGCCGCGCTGGTGGCCGAGGCGCTGAAGAACAGCCCCGAGATCGGTCGCGCCGATGCGACGGCGCGGGCCGAGGTCGAGCGGGCGCCGCAGCTCGCTTCCCTCCCCGACCCGACCCTCACGCTCGGCATCCAGAACGACGGGTTCAACGGGATCCAGATCGGGACGATGGAGACCTCCTACTGGCAGGTCATGCTGACGCAGCCCATCCCGTGGCCGGGGAAGCTCTCCGCCCGCGCGGCGACGGCCCGCTCGCAGGCCGGGGTCGCCTCCGCGGAGACGAACCGGCTGCGGCTCGTCACCACCGCCGAGGTGGAGCGCGCCTACGTGGACCTGCTGCTCGTCCGCGGGCAGATGGGCATCCTCGCCAAGCTGGAGGTGCTCTGGAGGGAGGCCGAGGTGATGGCCCGGACCCGCTACGAGGTCGGGCAGGGGGCCCAGTCGGACCTCCTGCGCGCCCAGCTCGAGCGGACCCGTCTGAAGCAGCGGCGCGCGGCGCTGGAGGGGGAGGAGCGGATCCGCCTGCAGTCGCTCAACCGGCTGCGGGTCCACCCGCTCGAGGAGCCCATCGCGACGCCCCACCCCCTCTCCGCTTTCGCCGACCCGGTCCTGCGGGCCACCGCCGAGGCGGTCGCCGACGCCGAGCGGCGCAGCCCCGACCTCTTCATCGCTTCACTATCGGTACAAACTGCCGACCGCCGCGTGGACGCCGCGAAGAAGGAGTGGTTCCCCGACTTCGCCGTGACGGCCGGGATCATGCCGCGCGGTCCGATCGAGCCGATGTGGACGCTGCAGCTGGGGATCACGCTGCCGGTGTGGGGCGCCACGAAGCAGTCCCGCGCGGTGGACGAGAGCCAGGCCCGCAGGGAGGCCGAGCTCCGGGGGGAGGAGTCCGTGCGGCAGCTCGTGACCTTGCGGGCCCAGGAGCGCCGCTCCCTGCTCGAGGCGGCCCTCCAGACCCTCGAGATCTACCGGGGTGGGATCCTCGTCCAGTCGGACGCGGCCGTCCGCTCCACGCTGGCGCAGTACCAGGTGGGGAAGGTGACCTTCCCGTCCGTGCTCGAGGTGCTTCGCGGCCTCGTGGTGGACGAGGGGGGCTACCTGGACGCGCTGGCCTCGGCGCAGCGGATCGCCATCTCCGACCGCGAGGTGAGCCTGGCACCGCCCGACGGATCCTCCGGAGGCGGCGGGGGCGGCTCGATGCCGGGTGCGGCCTCCGTCTCCACGGCGGGTCGCTCGGGCGGAGCCGGCGGGGCGCCCCAGCCCGCCGCGGTCCCCGCGCAGAACGGCATGCCCTCCGGAATGTAGCTCCACGGGAGAACGCAAGATGAACGACACCAAGATTCCCGCTCCGGCGCGCCGCTTCGGCGCCGGGTCGCTCGTCGCGGTCCTCCTGTTCGGCCTCGCGGTCGGCGGTGGGGCGGCCTACCTGGTCGCCCGGAAGGGGCCGGCCCACGTCCATGCGGCCGACCCGGCCGAGGCCCGGACCCGCTTCACCTGCCCGATGCACGCCACCATCGTGTCGGACCACCCCGGCGACTGCCCGATCTGCGGCATGCCGCTCGTGAAGGTGGGCGAGGCGGCCGGCGGGGCGAGCCCGGTGGACGGGCTCGCCAACGTCCAGATCGACCCGCAGCGCCAGCAGCTCATCGGCCTGCGAACGGCGGAGGTCACCCGCGGCCCGGTGGGCGCGACCTGGCGCACGGTGGGCAAGGTGGCGGTGGACGAGGCCAACGTCCACCACGTGAACATCAAGGTAGGCGGCTTCGTGGACACGGTCTACGCCGACTACGTGGGCAAGCCGGTGAAGCGCGGAGAGCCGCTCTTCAGCATCTACAGCCCGGACCTGCTCTCCGTGCAGCAGGAGTACCTGCTCGCCCTGCGCACCCGCAAGGCGCTCGCCGAGGGCGGCGTCGCCACGGGCGCCGGCGACGATCTCGTCGACTCCGCGCGGGAGCGGCTGAGCCTCTGGGACATCCCGGAGAGCGAGGTGAAGCGGCTCGAGGAGACCGGCAAGCCCACCAAGAACCTCACCATGGTCTCGCCCATGACCGGGGTGGTGACGAAGAAGGACATCGTCATGGGCCACCGGCTGAACGAGGGCGACATGCCCTACGAGATCACCGACCTGTCCGAGGTCTGGGTCCTGGCCGACGCCTACGAGACCGACCTGGCGCGGATCCGGCCGGGCATGCGGGCCAGGCTCGCCCTCCAGGCCTTCCCGAACCGGACCTTCCAGGGGAAGGTCATCTTCCTCGATCCCATCCTCGATCCGAAGACCCGGACCGCCAAGGTGCGGCTGGAGTTCGCGAACCCGAAGGGGGAGCTCCGGCCGGAGATGTTCGGCGAGGTGACGCTCGAGGCGGAGCGGCGCGAGGGGCTCCGCATCCCCGCCGACGCGGTCATCGACTCGGGATCGAAGAAGGTGGTCTTCCTCGCGCTCGGGGAGGGGAAGTTCCAGCCCCGCGAGATCCAGGTCGGGTCGGTGAACGGGGACCAGGTGGAGGTGCGGGCCGGCCTCGAGGCCGGGGACAAGGTGGTCACCCGCGCCAACTTCCTGGTGGACTCCGAGTCCCGCCTGCGAGCCTCGCTCGCCGCCATGGGAGGGAAGTAGCGATGGTCCGGAGGATCATCCGGTTCTCCGCGGAGAACCGGTTCGTCGTCCTGGCGGCGACGCTCGTGCTGCTCGCGGTGAGCGTGTACACGATGCGGAACATCCCGCTCGACGCGCTGCCCGACCTCTCCGACACGCAGGTGATCGTCTACTCCCGATGGGATCGCAGCCCGGACATCATCGAGGACCAGGTGACCTACCCCATCACCACGGCGCTCCTGGGTGCACCGAAGGTGAAGGCCATCCGGGGATTCTCCGACTTCGGGTTCAGCTACGTCTACGTCATCTTCGAGGACGGGACCGATCCCTACTGGGCCCGCACCCGGGTCCTCGAGTACCTGTCCAAGATCACCGGCCAGCTGCCGGCCGGCGTGAAGACCGAGCTCGGCCCCGACGCGACCAGCGTGGGCTGGGTCTTCCAGTACGCGCTCGTCGACCGGAGCGGGAAGCACAGCTCGGACGAGCTGCGCTCCTACCAGGACTGGTTCCTCCGCTACGCCATCCAGTCGGTTCCGGGCGTGTCGGAGGTGGCCACGGTGGGCGGCCAGGTCCGCCAGTACCAGATCACGGTCAACCCCACCAAGCTCGCCGCCTACAAGCTGCCGCTCGAGGCGGTCATCACCGCCGTGCGCCGCGGGAACAACGACGTGGGCGGGCGTCTCGTCGAGCTCTCCGGTCGCGAGTACATGGTTCGCGGGCGGGGGTACGTGAAGTCGATCGCCGATCTCGAGAAGCTGGTGCTCAAGGCGGAGGGGGGGACGCCCATCCAGGTGAAGGACGTCGCCCAGGTGGCGCTCGGCCCCGAGATCCGGCGCGGCGTCGCCGACATGGACGGTCAGGGGGACGTGGTGGGCGGCATCGTGGTGATGCGCCAGGGAGAGAACGCGCTCACCGTGATCGATCGCGTGCAGGCGAAGCTGGCCGATCTCCGGTCGTCGCTTCCCGACGGGGTGGAGGTGGTCACGACCTACGACCGCTCCGAGCTCATCGAGCAGGCCATCGGCACCGTGAAGCACAAGCTCGTCGAGGAGATCGTGATCGTCTCGCTCGTGATCCTGATCTTCCTCTGGCACATCCCGTCCGCCATCGTCCCCATCGTCACCATCCCGGTCTCGATCGCGCTGGCGTTCATCCCCATGTACGCGATGGGGATGGGGGCGAACCTCATGTCGCTGGCCGGCATCGCCATCTCCATCGGCGTGCTGGTGGACGGGGCCATCGTCGAGGTGGAGAACGCCTACAACAAGATCCAGATCTGGCAGGCGAGCGGCTCGAAGAGGAGCTTCCACGAGGTCCGGCTCGAGGCGCTGCTCGAGGTGGGCCCCTCGGTCTTCTTCTCGCTGCTCGTCATCGCCGTGGCCTTCATGCCCGTCTTCACCCTGGTGGACCAGGAGGGCAGGCTCTTCCGGCCGCTCGCCATCTCGAAGAACCTGGCCATGGCCATCGCCGCGATCCTGGCGATCACGCTCGACCCCGCCATGCGCATGCTCTTCGCGCGCATCGAGCCCTTCCGCTTCCGTCCCCGGGCGCTCGCCTGGCTCGCCACCCAGGTGGCCGTCGGCACGTACCACGCGGAGGACCGCCACCCCGTCAGCCGCGTCCTCCACCGGCTCTACGAGGGCCCCTGCCGCTTCGTCCTCCGCCACCCCCGGGGCGTCATCGCCGCGAGCCTGCTCCTCGTCGCGGCCACCGTGCCCGTCTACCTCCGGCTCGGCTCGGAGTTCATGCCGCCGCTCAACGAGGGGACCATCCTCTACATGCCGTCGGCGGTGCAGCCGGGCATGTCGGTGGCCGAGGCCCAGGCCGTGCTGCAGCTCCAGGACAAGATCCTCCGCACCTTCCCCGAGGTGAAGAGCGTCTTCGGGAAGGCCGGGCGGGCCAACACCTCCACCGATCCGGCCCCCTTCGGGATGATGGAGACCACGGTGGTGCTGAAGCCCGAGCTGGAGTGGCGCGAGCGGCCCCGCTGGTACTCCTCCTGGGCGCCGGAGTGGCTGAAGGCGCCCCTGCGCCCCTTCTGGCGGGACCGCATCGCCGAGGAGGAGCTCAAGAACGAGATGGACGCCGCGCTCCAGATCCCGGGCATCTCCAACGCCTGGACCATGCCCATCAAGGGGCGGCTCGACATGCTCTCCACCGGCATCCGCACCCCCATCGGGATCAAGATCTCGGGGGCGAAGCTGCCGGAGATCGAGCGCATCGCGCTGGCGACCGAGGCGGCGCTCGGCAAGCTCCCCGGCACCCGCAGCGTCTTCGCCGAGCGGGTCGCCGGGGGCTACTTCCTCGACTTCGTCCTGAAGCGCGACGAGCTGGCCCGGTACGGCCTCTCCATCGACGACGCCAACATGATGGTGATGACCGCCGTGGGCGGCGACGAGCAGGGGGTCACGGTGGAGGGGCGGGAGCGCTACTCCATCAACGTCCGCTACCAGCGCGACTACCGCGAGGATCTCGATGCGCTGAAGCGGGTGCTGCTGCCGCTTCCGCGAGGCGGCCAGATCCCCATGGAGGAGATCGCCGACGTGATGCTCGTCTCCGGGCCGTCGATGATCCGCAACGAGAACGGGATGCTGGTGGGATACGTCTACGTGGACTTCGACACCTCGGCGATCGACATCGGGAGCTACGTGGACGCGGCCAAGAGGGCGGTGACGGCGGCGGTCCAGGTCCCCACCGGCTACTCGCTCACCTGGAGCGGCCAGTACGAGAACATGCTCCGGGTCCGGGAGCGGCTGAAGCTCGTGCTCCCCATCACCATCGTCCTCATCTTCGGGCTGCTCTACATGAACACGAAGTCGGCGACCAAGTCCGGCATCGTCATGCTGGCGGTTCCCTTCTCGGCCATCGGGGCGGTCTGGCTCATGTGGGCGCTCGACTACAACGTCTCGATCGCCGCCTGGGTCGGGATGATCGCGCTCATGGGGCTCGACGCGGAGACCGGCGTGTTCATGCTGCTCTTCCTCGACCTCTCCCTCGACGAGAGGGCGAAGCGAGGGTGCCTGAGGACCCGCGGCGACCTCGTGGAGGCCATCGTCCACGGCGCGGTGAAGCGGCTCCGCCCCAAGGCCATGACCGTGGCCGCCGCCTTCATGGGGCTGCTCCCCATCATGTGGTCCACCGGAACCGGGGCGGACGTCATGAAGCGGATCGCCGCGCCCATGGTGGGGGGGCTCGCGACCTCCTTCGTCCTCGAGCTCCTCGTGTACCCGGCGGTCTACCTGCTCTGGAAGGGCAAGGGGCTCCCGGACGGGGAGCCCACGCCGGAGAGCGCGGCGGCGTGACCCGCGCTCGCTCGGGTCAGCCGAGCTTCTTCACGAGCGCGTCCACGAGCTGCACGTACCGGGACTTCGCGTCCCCCTGCGCCATCCCCTTGCGGGAGGTCCAGGCATCGAACTTGGCCCGCCCCTTCAGGTCGAGCATTCCGGGGCGGCTCCCCGTCGCGTCCCCCTCCGTGGCCTGCTTGAAGAGGGCGTAGAGGTCGAGGAGCTCCGAGTTGGCGGGGCGGGTGCGGAGCTTCTTCACGCGCCCCTGGGCATCGACGAACGGATCGGTGGCGGCCATGGCCCGATTGTACCGCGGCGGCCCGGGCCTCGCCCGGTCAGCGGTAGAGCGGCGCCGCTGCCTGCACCCAGCGCCGGATCATCTCCCGCGCCCCCGCGTCGTCCGGGTGCAGCCCGTCGGTGAGCCGCTCCGGGTGGGCCCGGAACCAGCCGTACAGGTCGGGCCCTGGAAGGAGGCCGAGCCGGGCCGTCTCCTCGTCCACCACACGGTTCAGCTGGGCCGCGAAGTCGACCTTCGCGTCGGCCCGGAAGGGGATCCGCGCCACGATGGGGATGCGCCCGGCCGCCTTCACCTTGCGGATCACCTCGAGCAGGTCGGCGCGGAACGCCTTGGGGTCCCAGTCGTTCGATCCGAATCCGAGCGCGATGACCCGGGCGTCCGGGTTCTGCGCCAGGACCTCGTCGATGCGTCGCACGGCGTCGGAGTGGTGCAGGCTCCCGAATCCCGCGCCGACCACGGCCGGGTGGTAGCCGGGATGGAGGAGCGCCACCTGCGTGGCGAAGTCGGGCTGGTGCCCCGGCGCCCGGTCGAAGACCGCGGAGGTGATGCTGTCGCCGAAGAAGACCCAGAGGTCGTCGCCCCCGCGCGAGAGGTCGTGGACGTCGATCTCGTCGAGGTAGAGGCCGTGCTCGAAGACATCCGGGGACAGCCCGGTGACCACCATCCGGACCCAGCGCTGCCCGGAGAAGTCGATGGCGTGGGCCCGGGACCGGACCGGGTTCCCGGAGATGGCGAGCGCGGTCCGCCAGGTCCCGTCGGCGCCGTTCGTGGAGTCGGCCGAGGTCTCGATGCGGTAGTCGACCGGGGCTCCGTACTTCCGGTCGATGTAGTCGTGGTTGCCGGAGGAGGTCCACGACACGAGGAGTCGCGTGGGCCCCGAGCCCACGTCGATGGCGACCCAGGAGGGCTTCGCGGGCGTGGGGTGCCCGCCGGCCCAGGAGGCGGAGGTCCGGTAGACGCCGTCCACCACCACCGCGCCCCCCTTCGGACTCGATGCGACCCGCTTCCCGCGCGAGAGGAGCGGGGCCGGCGTGAGGTGGGGCGCGGCGGCCTCCGCGGTGCTCGCGAGGACGAGGAGGGCCAGTGCGGCCGCGGCGCGCAGGGTGATCACGCCGCCCGGGCCCGGGCGAGCTTCCACTGGTCGTACCGCTCCGCCGCCACCGACGCGCCCCAGATGAGGACCGCCATGGCCACCACCCCGACCAGCCCCGTGTAGGTGCCGAGCTGCTTGTGGAACGGGCGGGAGAGGACGCCGTAGGGAAGCTCGATGGAGAGGAAGTACCCGAGCAGGCTGTGGCGCCCCATGGTGCGGAGCCAGGAGAGCCAGCGGTCGGCGCTCGCCGGGACGAGCTGCAGGAGGCCGCTCGTCGCCACCACGCCCCCGAGCCGGATCGCGAACCAGGACGGGGAGACGCGCCAGAAATCCTGGTGGGCGTAGAACGGAGGGAGCTTGTCGCCGAGCCAGCCCACGAGCGCCAGCCCGGCCCCGAGCGCGAGCCAGGTCCTCGGCCGCGACTCCCCCATCGCGAGCCGCCCCAGCGCGCTCCCGGCGAAGCAGAAGGCGGCCCAGGGGAAGAGGTAGAAGATGCCGCGCGGCCACTCCGAGTAGAGGTAGTCGAGGATGCGGCTCGGCGGGTGGTTCCAGCCGGCCACCACCGGGGCCAGGAAGGCCACCGCGGCGGTGGCGCCGACCGCCAGGATCGCGTGGAGCCTCGGCTTCATCCCCACGGTGAAGAGGGCCGAGACGAGGAGCGAGACGGCGATGACGTTCAGGACGTCGACCTTGAGGATCCCCTGCCATCCGTCCGGGACCCGCCAGGCGCCACCGGCGGTGAACCAGAAGATCCGGAGCAGGTAGGCGACGCCGAGCAGCCACAGCGCCCTGCGGATGGCGCCGATGCGCCGCACCCCGACCGGTATCCCCTTCCGCTCCTGGGCCGCGTCGCCGAGGAGCTGCGACATGCCGGCCATGTAGAGGAACGACGGGGCCGCGAAGCCGCCGAGGATCGCGAGCGCCTCGTGGACGGGCCCGACCGCGGCCGGGTCGGCACGCCACGAGTCCCACGTGTGCCACTCGAGCATGTAGAGCACGGCGAGGCCGCGCTGCCAGTCGAGCCAGAGCTTCCGGCTACGTGCCTCGGCCATGTCGGGCTCCTCTCAGGGCCGCCATCCCCAGCCGGGGAGGTCGGCATCGCCCACGGCCGGGAGCGCACGCCCCAGCCGCTCCAGGAATCGGCTCACGAAGCTGTTGGAACTGGGCCCGCCGTCGAGCCGGTAGTCGCGGCTCCGGAACTCCTCGTTCAGGGAGTCGACGATCGCGCGGATGCGCGCCTCGGTGAGGCCCGGCTCGTCGAAGGTGGCGAGCGCGCGGGTGGGCAGCTCCCGCACCTCGCCCTCGCCCCAGAAGGCCCCGGCGGCCCGGGTGAACTCGAGCGCCGGATCGGCGCAGGGGATGACGTAGCCGATGACGCGGGCGCGTCCCGGGAGCCAGCCCGAGACCGATTCCTTCCCGCCCTGCACGATGAACCCTCCGGGGCCCGATCCGAGCCGGACGAGGAGCGCCGCGTGGGCCTTCGGGGAGGGGGGGTCGCCCCGGCGGGAGCCGATGCTCCGCGCCGCGAGCACGATCCGCGGAGCCGCGACGACCGGCTTCGGGCCCGCCGCCGCCTCGCCCTCCGAGCCCCGCGCCGCCCCGGGGAGGGTGGCGCAGGTCAGGAGGAGGGTGGCGAGGAGGCGTTTCACTTCAGGCCGTGGGGGGCGGGCTCCCCTCCGTGGACGGAGGCGTCTCGGTGGCGGGGTTCTCCTCCTCGGGGATGTAGAGCTCACCGCTCGCCTGCAGGTCGAGCGCCACGGCGAGGAGGAAGAGGACCAGCGCGAAGATCGCGATGCCCTGGCCGATGCTCATGGCGAGCACGAGCAGGAGCGGGTGCGGGTAGACGAGGGAGGCCGCCATGAAGAGCATGGCGCCGATGGTCCCCAGCACGGAGAGGAGGACCATCTTCTTTGCCAGTTCGCGCTTCACTTGGAGACCTCCTTCTTGGCGCCGGGACGGCGGGACAGCGCGAGCGGGTGGATCACGTCGTGGCAGTCGATGCAGCGCATCTCACCCGACCGGATGGCCTCCACCGAATCCCCGTGGGTCTCCACGTACTTCTTCGCCGTGGTGGAGTGGCACTGCATGCAGGCGCCGTTCTTGAAGGGCTTGTAGAGGTGGATGGTCGGCCCGCCCTCGCCGTCCGGACCCGTGGAGGCGTACTCGGTGAGGTACTTGAACAGGTGCTTCATGCCGTTCTGCTTGGTCGTGATGGCGCCGAACATGTCGTAGTCGGCGTGGCAGGTGTAGCAGCTGCTCTCGCCGAACTTGTGGTTGCGGCTGTGCATCGCGGCGAGGCTGGTGGATTTCGGGTCCTCCGCGTCGCGCAGGTACGGTCCCATCACGTGGCAGGAGCCGCAGAACGGGCGCGAGAGCGTGTACTCGAAGCCGGCGATGTTTCCGGTGAGCGAGACGATGAGCGGGAAGGCACCCAGACCGAGGAGGAGCATCGACTTGGTCACCCGGTTCAGGTGCGGGCGGCGGACGATGTACCAGAGGCAGATGAGGATCGAGAGCCCTGCGCTCGCCAGCGCGATGGCCCGGAGGAGTTGTTCTGTGGAGTGGATGGAGAACACGTATGACCCCGATGCCTACTTCACGACCACGGGGCCGGCCGTGATCTCGGCCGGTCCCTGCACCATGCCGGGGCAGTTGGCCTTGACCCACTCGGCGGCCACGCGATCGGACTGGATGATCCCCTCGCGAGTCTCGAAGAGGCTCAGGGAGGCCCACCATCCTTCGCCCTCGTCGATGGCGATGTACGAGATGAAGCCCGGGACCTTGCGGACCACGTTGATGAAGGAGTTGTTCACCTGGTCGTTGAACTCCTTGGGCTTGTTCAGCTTGTACCGCCGGATCGTTCCGTACATTTTCGTCTCCTGCCGGCCGTGAGCCGGCACAGGGAGGGGAGGGGGTAGAAGGACCGCGGAAGTTACACCAGGCTGCCGCGTGTGCGCCATTCGGAGGTGGGTCAAATCGCCCATTTCGTTGACGCGCCGCGGCGTCACCCCCGGGTCAGGGGACTGCACGGAGCGCCGGAATTGAAGGACACTGGAAGGTCGATGGCCCACCCCCCGAGGAAGTCCCCCACAGCCGAACCCGCGGCCGTCGATCCCGTCCCGTCGCTGAAGGTGCACCAGGAGCGGGAGCGAAGGATGTCCCGGTCCTACTGGGCGCTCGCCCAGTGCAGCCGGGCGCTCGTCCGGGCCACCTCCGAGGACGAGCTCCTCCAGCAGCTCTGCCGGGTCCTCGTCCAGGTCGGGGAGTACGCCATGGCCTGGGTCGGCTACGCCGTCCACGACCCTGCACGCAGCGTCCGCCGGGTGGCGCAGGCCGGATTCTCCGAGGGGTACGTGGAGTCGATCCCCCTCACCTGGGCCGACGACGTCCACGGCCGGGGGCCCGGCGGGGCCGCCATCCGCACGGGGAAGCCGCTCGTGGTCCGCAACACCGATACCGACCCCGCCTTCGAGCCCTGGCGGGAGGCCGCCACCGAGCGGGGATTCGCCTCGGTCATCGGCCTGCCCATCAACCTCGCGTCCGGCACGGTTGGTTCACTCACAGTATATTCCTCGCGCGTGGACGCCTTCGACGCCGAGGAGGAGGAGCTGCTCCAGCGGCTCACCGCCGACGTCGCCTACGGCATCGACTCGCTTCGCGCCCGCGCGGAGCGTCGGCGTGCCGAGGAGGCGGTGGCGGAGAGCGAGGAGCTCTTCCGGACCGCCTTCGAGAACTCGCTGGTGGGCAAGGCGCTCACCTCCGCGGACGGCCGGTACGTGCGGGTGAACGGGGCGCTGTGCCGGATGCTCGGGCGCACGGCCGACGAGATGCTCGAGCTGCGCTACGCGGACGTCACCCACCCGGAGGATCGCGAGGCCAGCGACGAGGCGGTCCGCAGGACGCTCGTCGGGGAGACCTCGGCCGTGGAGCTGGAGAAGCGGTACGTCCGCAAGGACGGGAGCCTGCTGCTCGCCCAGATCTCGGTGTCGCTCGTGCGGGCCCCCGACGGGGCCCCGCGCTACTTCATCACCGACGTGCAGGACGTCACGACCCGCCGCCGGGCCGAGGAGCAGCTCCGGCAGTCGCAGCGGATGCAGGCGCTCACGATGCTCGCCGGCGGGATCGCGCACGACTTCAGCAACCTGCTCTCGGTGATGCTCTCCTCGAGCCGGTTCGCGCTCGCGGCCGCACCGCAGGAGGGGCAACTCCACGACGACATCGAGGAGTTCCACGCGGCGGCCCAGAAGGCCCGAACGGTCACACGGCAACTGCTCGCCTTCGGGCGCCGGCACGTGCTCGATCCGCGCCCGATCGAGCTGGGCGGGCTGGTCCGCGACGGCCAGCGCACGCTGGAGCAGGTCGTCGGGGAGCGCATCCGGGTCCGCACCACCCTCTCCTCCGACCCGTGCACGATCCTGGCCGACTCCGGCCAGATCGAGCGGATGCTGGTGGACCTGGCCGCGAACGCGAGGGACGCCATGCCTCGGGGAGGCACGCTCACGATCTCCACGGCACTCGTCGACGGCCCGCCCGGGCGCGCCCCGGACGTCGGCCTGCCGCCCCCCGGTGGCGGCGTGCTGCTCGTGGTCTCCGACACCGGAGCCGGGATGGACGAGCAGACCCGCTCCCGAATCTTCGAGCCCTTCTTCACCACCAAGCCGGTGGGCAAGGGGACGGGGCTCGGCCTCTCCAGCGCTGCCTCGATCGTCACCGCGGCCGGAGGTTGCATTCACGTCGACACCGGGCCGTTGCAGGGGACCCGATTCGAGATCCGCTTCCCCCGCCTCGAGCACGTGGCGGAGCCGGAGATCGGCCCGGAGGCACCCGGGGCGGCGGCCGAGCCCACCGGTCACGTCGTCCTGGTGGTGGACGACGACGATCAACTTCGCAGGATCGCCGCCCGGACGCTTCGGGATGCCGGATTCACGGTGCTCGCGGCCGGGACGCTCGACGAGGCGGTCGAGCGGGTGGCGAACCACCCGCAGCCTCCGTCCGTCCTCCTCGCCGACGTCCGGCTGCTCGGCACGAGCGGCCCGGAGCTCTCCGCGGAGCTCACCATCCGGATGCCCGGCCTGCGCACCGTCTACATGTCCGGGTACGCCAGCGAGGATCTCGCCGACGAGGTGACCTTCCCGGCGGGGACGGCCTTCCTGCAGAAGCCCTTCACGGCCGAGGCGCTGGTGGCCCGGATCCGCGAGTCGCTTCCGGCGGGGTAGGGCGCCCGGCGCTACGGGACGAGGATGCCCGCCCGGAGGAGGTCGTGGACGACCTCGGCGGAGAGCGAACGCCCCGCGTCCTTGTCTCCCACCACGTTCTCGACGCTGGCGCTGGAGCTCCAGACGAGGGCCTCGCCCGGGACGCTGAAGACCTTGATCTCGGCAGCGATGCGCGAATCCTCGCTCACGTGCCCCTGCTGGGTGACGAGCATGCCCGGCGCGTAGTACCCGCCGTACCCTCCGCCGTACCAGCCGACCGGGACGTTGGTGGGCATGCCCACGTAGGCGGTCGCGGGGGGCGTGTAGCTCGACGTGGTGCGGGTCGAGATCCGCATCTGGACGACCAGGTCCATGCGGTGGGCCCGCACGTACTTCTCGATCTTGTCGGAGTCGAGCTCCCAGGGGGAGAAGGCCATCGAGGCCGTGACCACCTGGTACCCCTTCGCGGTGAGCGCCTGGGCCATGGCCTTCTCGAAGGAGGAGTCGAAGACCTCGTCGCGGACGAGCACCCCGATGACGAAGACCCGCTTCACGGGCTTCGACACGTAGCCCGGGTCCCGCCAGGTATCGGTGAGACGGGTGGTGGAGCAGGAGGCGAGGAGGAGGAGGAGGGCCGCGGCCGAGCGGAGTTTTCTCGTCACCACCGACCGATACCACGCAGCCCGCCGGCCCCGGGGACTCCAGATGGGGCGTTCGGCGGCGCCGTCAATTGCAGAGCAGGAGATCGCCCACCTCGCCGCTGAAGGAGGGCTGCAGGTAGGAGACGAAGGCCCAGAGCGCGAGAAGGCCGAGGAGTCCCACGGCCGAGGCGATCACCATCCGCCGGGTCACGCCAATCCCCCGGCCCTGGCGCGGATGCGCTCCACCGGGACCTCCCGGATGGGCAGGTTGATGAGCGAGGCCATGACGGCGAGTCCGATGGAGAGCCACCAGACGAGGTCGTAGCTCCCGGTGGCGACGTAGAGCCGCCCCCCCAGCCAGCCGCCCAGGAAGGCGCCGATCTGGTGGAAGAGGAAGACGATGCCGCCGAGGAGCGCCATGTTCTCGACGCCGAAGAGGGTGGCCACGGTGCCGTTCGTGGGGGGAACCGTGGAGAGCCAGAGCAGTCCCATGCCGGCCCCGAAGACGTAGGCCGTGGTCTCGGTCACCGGGAAGGCCAGGAAGAGCGCGATCACCAGGGCCCGGGCCCCGTAGATGAAGACCAGGATCGCCGGCTTGGAGATCCGTCCCCCGAGAAGCCCCGACACGTAGGACCCGAAGATGTTGAAGAGTCCGACGAGCGCGAGCACGGTTGCGCCAACGGATGGGCCGAGCCCCCGATCGGTGAGGAACGACGGCAGGTGCGTGGCGATGAAGACCACGTGGAAGCCGCAGACGAAGAAACCGAAGCAGAGCAGCCAGAACCCGGGGATCGAGAAGGCCTCGGAGAGCACGGCGCGCAGCCGCATGTCGCCCTCCGCGGAGGGCCCGGCCGGCTTCTCGGAGAGCGCGCCCGCCAGCGGGATCATGAGGGCGCCGACGGCGGCCATCCCGAGGAGCGTGGTCTGCCAGCCGACCGATCCGATGGCGATCTGCGCCGCCGGCAGCATGACGAACTGGCCGAGCGAGCCCACCGACATGGCGATCCCCATCGCCATGCTGCGCCGCGCCGGGGGCGTGGCCCGCAGGATGGCGCCGAAGACCACCGAGATGGTGGTGCCTCCGAGCCCGAGGCCGATGAGCAGCCCCGCCCAGCCCAGCGTGGACCCGGTGTGGGACACGGACATGAGGAGCAGACCGGCCACGTAGAGGATGGCGCCGCCGAGGATCGACCGGCCGGCCCCGTACCGGTCGGCGATGCGACCGGCGAAGGGCTGGGCCAGCCCCCAGACCAGGTTCTGGAAGGCCATGGCGAGCGCGAAGACCTCGCGCGTCCAGCCGTTGTCCCGGGACATCGGCGCGAGGAAGAGGCCGAAGGCGTGACGGAAGCCGAGGGAGAGGGCGAGGAGGATCGAGCCAGCCGCGAGCACCATCGTCGGGGTGCGCCAGTCGCGGCCGGAGGCCCGGTTCACCCCGGCCCCCTCGCGCCGGCGAGCCGGGCCCGCTCCTCGGCCTCCTCCGCCTGCGCGTCCGCGTCCGGGTCGTTGGGCTCGCGCCGCGGCTCGGGTGGCCGCACCCGCCGGGCGATGAGCACGAAGAAGAGCGGGACGAAGAGCAGGGCGAGCGCGGTGGCGGAGAGCATGCCGCCGATCACCGCGGTCCCGATGGCCACCTGCCCCCCGGCTCCCGCGCCGTGGGCGATGGCGAGCGGCAGCACGCCCAGGATGAAGGCGAGCGAGGTCATGAGGATGGGGCGGAGCCGCAGCCGGGCCGCCTCGAGCGCCGCCTCGACGGCGTCCTTCCCCCGGTCGTGCTGCTCCTTCGCGAACTCCACGATGAGGAAGGCGTTCTTGGCGGAGAGCCCCACCGTGGTGAGGAGCCCGACCTGGAAGAAGACGTCGTTCACGAGGCCGCGGCCGAGCATCGCACCCACCGCGCCGAGCACGCCGAGCGGCACGACCAGCATCACCGAGACCGGGATCGACCAGCTCTCGTAGAGCGCGGCGAGGCAGAGGAAGACCACGAGCAGCGAGATGAGGTAGAGCGCCCCGGCGTTCGCGCCCGAGACCTTCTCCTCGTAGGAGAGGCCGGACCACTCGTACCCGATCCCGGGCGGCAGCCGGGCCACGATCCCCTCCAGCGCCGCCATGGCCTCGCCCGAGCTTCGCCCGGCCGACGGCTCACCCTGGATGGCCACCGCCGGGATGCCGTTGAAGCGTTCCAGCTTGGGGGAGCCGAAGCTCCAGCGGCGCGCCGAGATGGCCGAGAGCGGCACCATCTCCCCGGCCCGGTTGCGCACGTACCAGAGGTCGAGGTCCTCGGGGTTCATCCGGAAGGGGGCGTCGGCCTGCAGGAAGACCCGCTTCGTGCGCCCCTTGTCCATGAAGTCGTTCACGTAGGTGACGCCCCAGGTGGCGGCGAGCGTCTGGTTCACGTCGGCGAGCGACACGCCGAGCGCCACTGCCTTCTGCTGGTCCACGTCCAGGTTGAACTGGGGCGTGTCGTCCAGGCCGGAGGGGCGCACCTTGGCGAGGCGCGGGTCCTTGCGGGCCAGGTCGATGAGCTGGTTGCGTGCCGCCATGAGGGCGTCGTGCCCCAGCCCGCCGCGGTCCTGCAGCTGGAACTCGAATCCGTTCGCGTTGCCGAGCTCGGTCACCGCCGGGGGCGTGAAGACGAAGACGTTGGCTTCCTTCACCGGGGCGAAGGCCTTCTGGGCGCGCGCCGCGACCACGTCGGCGCGGAGCCGCTCCCCCTTGCGCTCGTCCCAGGGGCGCAGACGGATGAAGGCCACGCCGGCGTTCTGGCCGCGCGCGCCGTAGTTGAACCCGGCGATCTCCATCACCGACTCGATGGCGTCCTTCTCCTCGGTCAGCAGGTGGTTCGCGACCTTCTCGAGCACCTTCCGGGTCTGCTCGAGCGTGCTGCCGGGGGGCAGCACCACCGAGGCGTACATGAGCCCCTGGTCCTCCTGGGGAAGGAAGCCGGTGGGGAGCTTCACGAAGCCGATCCCGAGGAGCAGCACCAGCACGCCGTAGGCCATCATGGCGCGCACGCGCCGCTGCAGCATCCAGGCCACGATCCGCTGGTAGCGCCCCGATCCCCGGTCGTAGATTCGGTTGAACCAGCCGAAGAAGCCCGTCTTCGCGAGCCCGTGCCCCTTCTCCACGGGCTTCAGGAGGGTGGCGCAGAGCGCCGGCGTGAGGGAGAGGGCGACCAGCACCGAGAGCACCATCGAGGAGACGATGGTGATCGAGAACTGCCGGTAGATGACGCCCACCGACCCGCCGAAGAAGGCCATGGGCACGAAGACCGCGGCCAGCACGAGCGCGATGCCGACGAGCGCCCCGGTGATCTGGACCATCGACTTGTGGGTGGCGGAGCGCGGCCCGAGCCCCTCCTCCGCCATGACGCGCTCGACGTTCTCCACCACCACGATGGCGTCGTCGACGAGCAGGCCGATGGAGAGCACCAGGCCGAACATCGTGAGCGTGTTGATGCCGAAGCCGAAGGCGGCCAGCACGCCCATGGTGCCGAGCAGCACCACCGGGACCGCGATGGTCGGGATGAGGGTGGCCCGGAAGTTCTGCAGGAAGAGGTACATCACCAGGAAGACGAGGAGGATCGCCTCGAGGAGGGTCTTCACCACCTCCTCGATGGAGAGGCGGATGAAGGGGACCGTGTCGAGCGGGTAGACCACCTTCAGGCCCGGCGGGAAGTAGCGCGCCAGCTCGTCGATGCGCGCCCGGACCGCGGCCGCGGTGCGCAGCGCATTGGCCCCGGCGGCGAGCCGGACGCCGATGCCGGAGGAGGGGCGCCCGTTGATGCGGGTCTCGATCTCGGAGGACTCGCCCCCCATCTCCAGCCGGGCCACGTCGCCGAGGAGCACCCGCGCCCCGTCGGGCTGGACCCGCAGCAGGATGGCGCGGAACTCCTCCGGGCTCTGGAGGCGCGTCTGGGCGGTGAGGGTGGCGTTCAGCTTCTGCCCGTCCACGGCCGGTAGGCCGCCGAGCTGGCCGGCCGAGACCTGCACGTTCTGTGCGTTCAGGGCGCCGACGACGTCGATGGGCGTGAGCCGGTACTTGGCGAGCCGGATGGGGTCGAGCCAGATGCGCATCGCGTACTGCGCGCCGAAGGTGTTCACCTCGCCCACCCCGGACACGCGGCTGATGGGGTCCTGCAGCGTGGAGTAGGCGTAGTCGGAGATGTCGTTGCGGGACATCGACCCGTCCTCGGAGACCAGGCCGACGATGAGGAGGTAGTTCTGGACCGACTTGGCGACCTTCACCCCCTGTCGCTGCACCTCCTGGGGCAGCTGGGGCACGGCGAGGGCGAGCTTGTTCTGCACCTGCACCTGGGCGATGTCCGGATCGGTGCCGGCGTCGAAGGTGAGCGTCACCGAGGCGTTCCCGGCCGAGTCGGACGAGGAGGCCATGTAGCGCAGGTTGTCGATGCCGTTCATCCGCTGCTCGATCACCTGGGTGACGGTGTCCTCGAGCGTCTTGGCGGAGGCTCCCGGGAAGGTGGTGGTGACGCTCACCGAGAGGGGCGCGATGGCCGGGTACTGCGAGACGGGCAGGCGGAGCAGGGCCAGCCCGCCGGCGAGCATCACCAGGATGCCCACCACCCACGCGAAGATCGGACGCTCGATGAAGAATCGGGCCACGGGATCCTACTTCGCGCCGGAGGCCGGGACGGGGTTCACGGTCGCCCCCGGGCGGACCTTCTGCAGCCCCTCGACGATGACCTGGTCCCCCGGCCGGATGCCCTCGGTGACCAGCCAGGAGGTTCCCACGGTACGGTCGGTGACGAGGGAGCGCCGCTCCACCTTCTTCTCCGAATTCACTACGAGTGAAAATGGCGTCCCCTTCTGATCGCGCGTCACGCCGACCTGGGGCACGAGCAGCGCCTGCGGGTTCACACCCTCCTCGATGCGGGCCCGGACGAAGAGGCCCGGCAGGAGCACCCCCGTCGGGTTGGGGAAGAGCGCCCGGAGGAGCACCGAACCCGTTCCCGGGTCGACGCTCACGTCGGTGAACTGGAGGGTCCCGCCGAGCGGGTACTCCTTGCCGTCGTCGGTGACGAGTCGAACCCGGGCGTGCCCCTTCCCGGCGCCCCGGATCCGGCCGGCCTCGAAGTCCCGACGGAGGCGCAGCACCTCGTCGGCCGACTGGGTCATGTCCACGTACATGGGGTCCACCTGCTGCACGGTGGCGAGCAGCGTGGCCTGCGCGGACTGCACGTAGGCCCCCTCGGTCACCGCGGCGCGGCCGATCCGCCCCGAGACCGGGGAGATGACGGTGGTGTAGCCCAGGTTGATGCGGGCGGTCTCCTCGGCGGCCTTCGCCGACGCCAGATCGGCCTCGGCGGTCTTCTGGGCCGCCTGGGCGTTGTCGTGATCCTGCTGGCTGACGACGCCGTTCCGGATGAGATCGGTGGCCCGCGTCGCCTGCAGCCGGGCGTTGCCCAGCGTGGCCTCGGCGCGGGACCTGGCGGCCACGGCGCCGTCGAGCGTGGCCTGGTAGGGGGCCGGGTCGATGAGGAAGAGCTTCTGCCCCTCCTTCACGTCGGTGCCCTCGACGAAGAGCCGCTTCAGCACGACACCGTTCACCCGCGCGCGCACCTCGGCCACGCGGTACGGGGAGGTTCGCCCGGGCAACTCGCGGGTGAGGGTGAGCAGCGTCGGAGTCACCACCACCACACCCACCTCCACCGGTGCCGGGGGCGGCGGAGCGGCGGAGCGGGAACCGCAGGCGGCGAGGGAGGAGAGAAGGGCCAGAAGTGCCAGGATCTCTACCTGGCGCCACCGGGGCGCGGGCGCATGATTCGTCATGGAGAGCGGGAATGCGTAGCGGGATCCGGCCGTCCCGTCAATTGACGGGTCGGGGTCCGGCGAAGCGATCGCCGGGCGCGGGCAGTCCCCCGAAGGTATTTGTCCCTTCCCGGAGCCCTCCATCGCTGTGACTCCGGAAGAGGAGGAGCCGTTGCCGGACCGTCGGAAGCCGAACCCGGAACTGAGCCCGCTCGACGAGGGGCTGTTCCAGGCCATGGGGGATCCGGCGCTCGTCAGCCGGCCCGATGGGACCTTTCTTCGGGCCAATCCTGCGGCCTGCCGGTCGCTGGGAGGAACCGAGGAGGAGATCGTGCGTGCCGGGCGCCGCGGCATCGTCCTCGACGACGAGGTCCTCCGGGAGAAGCTCGCGACCCGCACCCGCTCGGGATCGGTGAAGGGCCGGCTCCACCTTCGCAGGCTGGATGGAACCACCTTCCCGGCCGAGTTCACCTCGTCGGTGGTGACCGATCGTTCGGGCGAACCGGTCGCCTACACCATCTTCCGCGACGTCTCCGAGGGGGAACGGATCGAGCAGGCCGAGCGGGTCGCCTCGCGGTTCGATCGCCGGTTCCGGGAACTCTACGAGGCCCTGGGAGACGGGATCGTGAGCGCCACCCCCGACGGGACGATCCTGGAGGCGAACGAGTCCTACCTCAAGATGCTCGGGTACTCCATCGACGAGCTCCGGTCCATGTCGTACCCGCAGCTCACGCCGGAGCGCTGGCACGAGGAGGAGGCGCGCACCATCTCGGAGCTCTTCCGCGCCCGCGGGCTTCGGGCCACCTACGAGAAGGAGTACCGACGGAAGGACGGGACCGTCTTCCCCATCGAGCTCCGCGTCTTCGTCCGGTACCACGACGACGGGCCGGCGAGCATGTGGGGCATCGTCCGCGACCTCACCGTGCAGCGCCGATCCGAGGAGCGGCTGCGCCAGTCGGAGAAGATGGAGGCCGTGGGGCGGCTCGCCGGGGGCGTCGCCCACGACTTCAACAACCTGCTCACGGTGATCCTCGGCGGGGCCCGGCTGGCGCTCGACCATGCGCCGGAGGGCGGGGTGCTTCGGGAGGAGATCGATGAGATCCACGCTGCGGCCCGGAGGGCGAGGGACCTCACCCGGCAGCTCCTCGCCTTCAGCCGCCGGCAGGAGCTCGATCCGCGGGACGTCGACCTGAACGACGTGGTGCTCGACTCGGAGCGGATCCTGACCCGGCTCATCGGGGAACACGTGGCGCTCCGGACCGAGCTGGCCCCGCATCTCGGCCTCGTGCGCGCCGACCCCGTGCAACTGCAGCAGGTGATCATGAACCTGGCCCTCAACGCCCAGGACGCCATGCCTCATGGCGGGATGCTCACCATCCGAACCGGCAACTTGTCGGGGCAAGCCGACTGCCAGTGGAAGGGCAGCGCCGCGGAGGAGGGACGAGGGTGCATCCTGCTCACCGTGGAGGATACGGGGGTCGGCATGGACGAGGAGACCCGGTCCCACATCTTCGAGCCCTTCTTCACGACCAAGCCGGTCGGGAAGGGCACGGGACTGGGGCTCGCCATGGTGTTCGGCACCGTCGAGCAGAGCGGCGGACGCATCCAGGTGGAGAGCGCGCCGGGGCGCGGCACCCGCTTCGAGATCTGCCTGCCACGGGTGGCCGACCGGGCCGCGCCCCCGACCGAGGGCGCGGGGCCGGAGGGCGAGGCGTCCCGGGGCGCGGGGGAGCTGGTGCTCGTGATGGAGGACGACGAGCAGGTCCGCCGGATCACGTCGCGGACCCTCGAACGCCTGGGCTTCGCCGTCGTGGCGGCCGCCACCCTGGAGGAGGCACTCGAGCGGATCGAGGCCGGTTCGCGGCCGCCGGCGATCCTGCTCTCCGACGTGCGCATGCCGGTCCGGAGTGGTCCGGAGGTGGCGGCGGCGCTGCGGGAGCGGTTCCCGGGACTCCCGGTCGTCTACATGTCGGGCTACTCCGCCGACGAGTTCGACGACACGGGAGGCCTCCCGCAGGGAGCCGCCTTCCTCCAGAAGCCCTTCTCGCCGGAGGATCTCGCGGAGCGGCTCCGCGCGGCCCTCGGCGAGAGCCCGGTCAGGTGAGCTCGTTGGGTGCGACGCCGGTCACCGCCTCGTGCCCGTCCGTCGGGTAGGAGAGCCGACGTATTTCGGCATGTCGTCCTCCGGGATGTCACTTCGCGGCCGGCGGCCTCAGGAAGGCGTAGGGACGGGCATCGAGCCACTGCCACGAGCCGCCCTTCTTCTGCGCCAGGATGAGGGTGTGCAGCTTCATCGTGCCGGTCGAGCCGTCCGGCATCCTGGCGTTCTGGATCTCGTGGCTCATGTCGAGGAGCGCGTATCCGCCCTTCAACGCTCGTGCCGAGTCGATCCGGAAGGTGGAGGTGGTGCCCTTGAGGAACATCTCGATGTCGTGGGCGTAGACCGTCTCCACGGCCGCGCGACCCTTGCCCACCTCGCCCGCCGGGCTGATGAGGGTTCCTTCCTCCGCCCAGAATGCGGCGGTGGCCTTCGCGTCGAACCGGTTGAAGGTGTCGTTGAACCGCTTCACCGCGTCGGCCAGGGTGGGATCGACCTTCGGTCCTTCGGCGCGCGCGCTGCCGGAGCCGAGGAGCATCGCGAGCAGAGCCATCGACAGGAATGTCTTCTTCTTCATGGGGTCCTCCCGTCACGGATGATTCCGTGCGCGCAGGACTCTGGCGCGGAGAGGGCGGGGTCGCCAGTCTCACCCGGGGTGTAAGCGAGGCGTCCGGCGACAATCAGCGTTTACTGGCCGGGCCTGCCTCCGGAACGTGCTCGGCGCCGCCTACCAGGCGAGCAGGAACTCGACGGCGATCCCCAGGACGATCTCGGCCGCCACCATCACGGCAATGCCCAGCCCCACGGCCCTTTCGATTCCACTCGTCATGTGGCCCCCCCTTCCCTGAACACCCACGGGGCGATGCATACGCCGGGCCGTCCGGTCCCGCTCGTGAAGTACCGTGAAGCGAGGTAGGGATGGGTCGCGGAACTGCGTCGCCGATACCCGCCGGAGCGGATCCTGCCGGCGCTCTTCGGTCTCGAGGGCACGATGCCGGTGGCGCGTCCTCGGCCGGACGCAGATAATGCCGCCCCCATGGAATACGCGAACCTCGGCCGGACCGGTCTTCGGGTTTCCCGCATCTGCCTCGGCTGCATGAGCTTCGGCGTCCCCGTGAAGGGCGCCCTCCAGCCCGGCCGCCACGCCTGGGTCCTCGACGAGGCGGCCAGCCAGCCCTTCCTGCGCCAGGCGCTCGACCTGGGGATCAACTTCTTCGACACCGCCAACGTCTACTCGAGCGGCGCCAGCGAGGAGATCCTGGGACGGTTCCTCAAGGGGGCGGTCCGGCGCGAGTCGGTGGTCATCGCCACCAAGGTGCACGGCCTCATGCGCGACGAGCCGAACGGGCGCGGCCTCTCCCGCAAGGCCATCCTCTTCGAGGTGGAGGAGAGCCTGCGCCGGCTGGGCACCGACTTCATCGACCTGTACCAGATCCATCGGTGGGATCCGGCCACGCCCATCGACGAGACGCTCGAGGCGCTCCACGACCTGGTCCGGTCGGGGAAGGTGCGCTACCTGGGCGCATCGTCGATGCATGCCTGGCAGTTCGCGAAGGCGCTCCACCTCGCCGACGAGAACGGCTGGGCCCGCTTCGTCTCCATGCAG
The DNA here is from genome assembly GCA_903855945.1 of uncultured Anaeromyxobacter sp. Classification (GTDB taxonomy): domain Bacteria; phylum Myxococcota; class Myxococcia; order Myxococcales; family Anaeromyxobacteraceae; genus CAIOAK01. The sequence goes on along the minus strand of CAIOAK010000098.1, from coordinate 4,048 downwards.
AACCACTACAACCTCATCTACCGGGAGGAGGAGCGGGAGATGATCCCCCTCTGCCAGGACGAGGGGATCGGGGTCATCCCCTGGAGCCCGCTCGCCCGCGGGCGGCTGGCGCGTCCGTGGCAGGCCGCGCCCACCCACCGGACCGAGACCGACCATTTCGGCAAGACCCTCTACGCCCGGACCGAGGAGGCCGACGGCCTCGTCGCCCACCGACTGGCGCAGGTCGCGGAGCGGCGGGGCATCCCTCGCGCCCAGGTGGCGCTCGCCTGGCTGCTCGGGAAGCCGGGCGTGACCGCCCCCATCGTCGGGGCCACGCGGCTCGAGCACCTCGCCGACGCAGTCGCTTCCCTCCCGGTCCGGCTCGATCCCGCCGAGGTCGCCGTGCTGGAGGAGGCGTACGTGCCCCACGCGGTCGCGGGGTTCTAGCGCCACCTGCCAGTTTCACGCGTCGTAGCGGATGTCCCCCGCCCCGGTCGCGTCGTATCCGGCCACGGCGCCCATCTCCTCCCGGAAGCGGCGCCCCTGCGCCGCCTCGCAGAGCCGGATCACCCGCGGGTCGCCCAGGTCGCGCGCGTTCACGATGAGTCCGTAGTCCTCGCGGGCGAGCATCCGGAAGCCGAGGCCGGCGCGCTCCGCCCAGGCGCGGGACGCGATGCCGACGTCGGCCCGTCCGGAGGCGACGGCGAGGATCACCTCGAGGTGGGAGGCGACGAGGAGCGCCCGCCGGTGGATGCGCCCGGGGTCGAGCCCCGCGCCACGCAGCGCGGCGTCGAGATGGGCGCGCACGCCGGCGGTGGCGGGGCGGGAGGCGAGCCGGCTGCGGGCCAGCTCCTTCACGGCGAGTACCGGTGCGCCCCTCGGGGAGACGAGGCCGACCTCCCGCCGGACGAGGTGGATCCGGGCCACCCGCTCCGCCCCCACGTGGCTCGGGAATCCGCCGGCGTGGGCCCCGGCCGCCAGGACGGCGCGACGCTCCAGCAGTGCGGCGGCGCCGCGGACGTCCGCCTCCACCAGGCCGATGAGCGGGGGGCCGAGGGCCTGCGCGATCCGCAGCAGCGCCAGCGTGGCCACGTCGCCGTTGGCGGCGACCAGGGAGGGGGCCGCGCCGTCCGCAGCGAGAGGTTCGGCCGCCCCCCGGGCATCGCCTCCCCGCTCCGGACCGCCCCCCGACCAGGCGAGCACGTCGGCGTGGGAGAAGCGCCACTCCGAGCCGACCCGGCGGGCCGGGAGCCCCTTCTTCACGAGCCGGTAGACCTGCTTCGGGTGGACGCGCAGGACCGCCGCGACCTCGGAGGTGGTGAGGAGCGTGTCGGTCATCGCCTGGGCACCAGGGGGTCCTTTGGGGTATGTTGCTCCTCATTGTTGCATATTCGTTCCTGTCCTGGACAGCCCGTGCGCCTCCTCGCCCTCTCCCTTCTCTCGCTCGTCCCGCTCGTCACCGCGGCCGCGCCGACAGGCGGCGGGACGAGCCTCACCGTGGCCGCCGCCGCCAGCCTGAAGCCCGCCGTCGAGGAGTGGAGGCGGGATTTCGAGGCCGCCCACCCGCGGGTCTCGGTCTCGGTGGTCTTCGGGGCGAGCGGCACCTTCTTCGCCCAGATCCAGGCCGGGGCCCCGTTCGACCTCTTCCTCTCCGCCGACCGGGAGTACCCCGACCGGATCGTGGCGGCCGGGCTCGGCGCGGCCGCCGACGAGAAGGTGTTCGCCATCGGAAGGCTGGTCGTGTGGACGCCGTCCGGCTCCCCGCTCGACATCGGGCGGGACGGGCTCGCGAGCGTGGCCGGCCCCGGCGTGCGCCGGATCGCCATCGCCAACCCGGCCGTCGCGCCGTTCGGTCGCGCCGCCGAGGGCGCGCTCCGGTCTGCGGGGATCCTCGACGCCGTCCGGGAACGGCTGGTGCTCGGGACGAGCGTCGGCCAGGCGGCCCAGTTCGCCACCACCGGCGCGGCCGACGTGGCCTTCCTGCCCTGGTCGCTCGCGCTGGAGAAGGAGCTCGCGGGCGGGCGCGTCTTCGTCCTCCCCGAGAACGCCCATCCCCGGATCGAGCTGGCCGGGGTCGTCCTCTCGGCGGCGCGCGAGGCGCCCCTCGCCCGCGCCTTCCTGGCCCACGCCGCAGGCCCGGGCGGCCGGGCGGCCCTCACCGGTCACGGGTTCGGGTTGCCCTGAGCCATGGACACGGGCGCCCTCCTCCTCTCGGTGGAACTCGCGACGCTGACGACCCTCCTGCTCGTGGGGTTGGGCCTGCCGCTCGCCTGGTGGCTCGCCAACACGCGCTGGAAGGGGCGGTTCCTCGTCGAGGCGGTGGTGGCGCTGCCCCTCGTCCTCCCGCCCACGGTCCTGGGCTTCTACCTGCTCGTCGGGCTCGGTCCCCGGAGCCCGGCCGGAAGGGCCTTCGAGGCCGTCGTGGGCCATCCCTTCCCGTTCTCCTTCGCGGGGCTGCTCCTCGCCTCGGTCCTCTACAGCGCCCCGTTCGCCGTGCAGCCCTTCGTGGGCGCGCTCGCCGGCGTGGACCGGCGTCTGCTCGAGGCCTCCCACGCGCTCGGCGTCTCCCGTCTGGGGACCTTCTTCCGCGTCGCCCTCCCGCTCGCCTGGCCGGGCGTGCTGGCCGGCACGGTGCTCGCCTTCGCCCACACCCTCGGAGAGTTCGGCGTCGTGCTCATGGTCGGCGGAAACATCCCCGGGCGCACCCGGACCCTCTCGGTGGCCATCTTCGATCACGTCGAGGCGCTGGAGTACGCCGCCGCCCACCGCACCGCCGCGCTCCTCCTCGGCGTCTCCTTCGTCGTGCTGGCCCTCGTCCACGCGCTCCGGAGGGGCTCGCTCCCCGCATGGAACGGACGCTGAACTTCGACCTCGTGCGCCGCTTCCCGCGGGGTCCGGTGGTCTCGGCCCGGGGCGCCTGGCCCCTCGACGGGGAGCGGGTGACGGTCCTCTTCGGCCCCTCCGGATCCGGGAAGACCACCGTGCTCCGTGCGCTCGCCGGCCTCGACCGTCCGGACGAGGGGCGCATCGTCTTCGAGGGAGAGACCTGGTTCGACGCGGGGAGGGGCATCCACGTGCCGCCGCAGCGGCGCCACGTCGGCCTGCTCTTCCAGGACTACGCGCTCTTCCCGCACCTCAGCGTGCGCGCGAACGTAGGCTACGGACTCCACTCCGTCCCGAAGGCGGAGCGGGACGGGCGGATCGACGAGCTGGCCGGCCGGTTCGGGATCGCCGATCTCCTGGGGCGGAAGCCGGGGGAGCTCTCCGGAGGGCAGCGCCAGAGGGTCGCGCTGGCCCGGGCCATCGCGCCCGGTCCGCGTCTGTTGCTCCTCGACGAGCCGCTCTCCGCGCTCGACGGTCCCACCCGGGAGTCGCTCCGCGGCGAGCTGCGCGAGCTCCTGGTCCGGACGGGTGTTCCTGCGGTGGTGGTGACGCACGACCGGCTCGAGGCGCTGGCGCTCGGGGACCGGATGGCCGTCCTGGTGGGCGGCTCCATCCGGCAGGTGGGTCCGGTGCCCCAGGTCTTCACGAATCCGGTGGACGCGGAGGTGGCCCGGGCGGTGGGGACGGAGAACGTCCTCCCGGCAAAAGTCACTCGCAGTGAAATGGGCCTGCTGGTGCTCGAGGCGGGCGGCGCCGAGATCCTGGCCGTCGATCCGGGGAGCGCGGGAGACGAGGTCTACGCCTGCATCCGGGCGGAGGACGTGGTGCTCGAGTCGCTCGAGCGGCACGGCTCGTCGGCGCGCAACCGGCTCGAGGGAACGGTCGTCTCCCGGCAGGAGGAGGGTGCGCTGGTGCGGGTCCGGGTGGCGTGCGGACCCACGCTGGTGGTCCTGGTCACGCGCGAGAGTGCGGACCGGATGGGGCTCGCGCCGGGTCTCCGCGTCGTCGCGGTGGTGAAGGCGCCCGGCGTGCGGGTGGTGGCGCGCTAGCCTGGATTTCCACGGTGCGCGATCCACCTGACACGAGGTCGTCGGGCGACCCGGCGAGCTACGCGGACAGCTTGAGCTTGGCGCCGCCCCACCAGGGAACGGCGATGGGCTTCTCGAGGATGCCGGAAGCCTGAAGG
>CAIOAK010000097.1 GCA_903855945.1 uncultured Anaeromyxobacter sp. | reverse complement strand
CTGCGGGCGGGCGCGATGAGCCGGTGGACCTGGTCGGCGGATGCGTACCGGGCGATGCCGTCGTAGGCGAGGAGGGCGCGTTCGCGATCGGTGAGGACGGCTCCCTTGACGTTCGGCATGGCGCGCCTCCGGGCGGCGCGGCCCCGTTGGGGTCGCTCCCGCTTCCTCCCTGGATTCGAGTTGGGGCCGTCGAAGCCCGGCTCCTCTTCGCGGAGCACGAGGGCGCGCTGGAAGAGCAGGTGGAGCAGGTACTCGTACCGCCCCTTCCCGAGCGCCCCGCGATCCGCCTCCAGGAGCGCCACCGCGGCGACTGGCAGGCCGAACCAGGTCCGGAGCCCGTCGAGGTGACGGACGACGTGAGCCGTGAGGTCCACGCCGCGGGCGTCCGCCTCGCCGCGGAGAAAGGTGACCAGCTCACGGGGCATGCGGAACGTCTGCATCAGCTTCTCCGTCGTGGAGAAGGGGTCGTCCGGGCGCGCCTTTTTGCGAGATGCCATATCGATGTCTCCTGACATACGTATAGTATACTGGTCACCCTGACGCAAGCCGTTCCGTTCACTGGAGTCGTCAGCTACCAGGCTTGGTAGGGATCCACGGCCCGCCCGCAGGCCAGCGACAACGCCAGGGCGAGCTGGCCCCCGCAGCCGCCAGCGGTTCGGATGCGAAGCGCGCAACCTCGGTCACGGTTTCCTGGAGGCTGCCAGCGTCCGCGACGGCCCCTTTGCGCTTGAAGCCGCTCCACTGGGCGGTCTTGCCCGGTGCGTTCGCGAAGTCTGCGGTCAGTGCGATCGGTGCGCCCTCGGGCAGGGCCGTGCCGCGTCGCTCGAAGGTCGCCCGGATGGCGCTCGCAAGCTGGGCACCGTCGAACGGGAAGAGCCTCGCCAGGATGGCCAGATCGTAGAAGTCCTTCATCCGGCTGTTGGCGAGGCCGAGCTTCACCATGGCCTCGAGCTTCTCCGCCACCACGGTCTCGCGCGGGTAGGCTCGCAGGCGCGGCGCCGGGAAGTCGAGCAAGGCCGGGAACTCGAGGACCGAGGCAGCTGGCGTGATGACGTCGCCGAACCCGATGTCCACCTGGAGGCGGATGCACGCCGTGGAGACGCGGGCTTCGAGGTGGACCCGGACACCGCCGTACTCTTCTTCGCCCCGGATCGGGCCGGTCTCGATTGTGGCCGGGTCGAAGGTGACGCCGTCGTCGGGACCGGGCGTCGTCGCGATCTCCTCGAACACGGTGCGCAGGTGCGCCTCGGTGGCGTCCCCGAACCCGAGCAAGTCGAGGTCCCGAGTGGCACGGTGCGGGTGGCCGGTCCAGACGGTGAAGAGGGTGGCCCCCTTGAGAACGAAGCTCCCCGCGTGGCTCGACGAGGCCAGGCGGTAGAGGAGCCGCTCGTGCACGAAGCGCAGCAGGACGAGCTGGAAGTCGTCTCCGCGCTCCTTGGCCAGGCGGAGCAAGCGGACACGCGCTCGGGCGCCGACGTTCGGCTTCCCTTTCACGCCAGGGCCTCCAGGTAGGGCCGGAGGACCGCCGAGACCCGGTCGGCGCGGGCCGCGGCGACCAGGTCGTCGATGGGCGAGCCGGTGCGCCTGGTACCGCCTCTCGCGACGGGGCGACCGAGGTACCCCCGCAGCGCCGCGAGCGCGACCTCCAGGCCGACGTGCCGCCGGTACCTGAAACAGTCGGCCACAGTCTTGGCCGGCGTCGTGAGCCGGACCGGGACGCCCTCGATGGTCCTTGTCTCGACGCCATGCACGAGCGCGAGGCCGCTCGCATAGACGACCTCCAGCTTCGGGTAGGTGACCTTGGGCGTCCGGGCATGGCGGTCGATGAGAATCCAGACCGCGCGCGGAGCTTCCGTCGTGAGCCCGTGGACCTGGAGGGCGCTCAGCAGGGCGACGGTCGCGTGCGGGACGCGTCGGGCGACCTCGACCAGCGAGTGCAGCTCCGTGACCGGCGCCTCGGGGAGCCGGTAGAGCCCGCGATCCACGCGCTCCAGGAGACCGCGCTCGCACAGCCGCCGCAGGTAGACGCGCGGGATGCCCGCCGCGTCGACGTCGCGCGTCCGCAGGGGGCCGGAGCCGGCCAGCCGGAGCAGTTCGGAGGTCTTGGTTGCGATCGAAGACATGTCACAATACGTTGGTCGAAAATAATAATGACCTACGAAATGTAACATGTCTCCATCTGGGGCCGCAAGCAGGCCTCACGGGCATCAGGAGAGTGCCTTCGCCCGGTCGAGGTCAATCCGGACCTTCATTCCGGCGAAGAGAGAGTTCTCCTGCTGAAGCTGCTCCCGACTCTTCTGCCCGGACCCGAGTGCCCGCCGGTCCTCGTCGCGCGAACGCTGCTTCTCGGCCTTCCGCCGCTCGAAGAGCCCCTTCTCGGCCTGGACCTGGACCCGATTCTTGCTCTTGCCCTTCATGACCTGAAGAGCCTAACGCAGCCCGAGCACGACGACGACCCCCCAGGACAGACGACCCCCTCAATCCTCCGCCTTCTTCTCTTTGTCTGTTCCCCCCTCCCGGGAATTCCTGGAATTTGAATTCTTCCAATAGTGAACCCTGACCAACCAGACCCAGCCCCGCCCCGCCGCCCCAAGGTCCAATTTGCATCCATCAGGTGACAGCAACCCGATCCCACAATCCCACGTAGTGGTTGGGAGTGTGGGATCGGGCTGCTGTCGCCCGGTCTCACGCACGTTCCGTCACGCCGCTGCGGCGGGGCGGGGCGCCCGGCTTGCGAGAGGTTGCCCGATCGAGTCGGGGACGCGGGCTGTAGACCAACCAAGGGCTAACGTCGTCGATCCCGCACCCCGGCGGCCGTCGACAGGGGGCCCTCAACAGGGTTCCGAGTCCTGCTGGTCGAGAGAACGGGATCATAGGATTCGGCTGGGCAACCACCCTGAGCGCTCGCCATCATCTTTGCCGATCTGGCGCGCCACGTGAGCCTCGAAGAGGAGGTTGGCGAGGTCGGCCGTGGCCTACCGGTGATCCGCCGCGCGGCAGCGGGTGGCCCGCGAGCCAGGACGAACCGCGGCAGCCGAAGCAACAGGTGGACGTGCCTCCCGGTTGCCGCGTGGGCGGCCTCGACGACCGCGGTCTTTGCGAGTGGAGCCGCGCCCGAGTTTGAAAATGTGCCCAACAGCTAGGCACGTGTTTCCCGTGTTACGGCGGGATCTTAGATGCACTTCGGCTGAAACGGTCGTGTTACTAGGTTTCCCTGACCCAGATCAGGTCGCGGGGGCGGGCTCGATGACGT
>CAIOAK010000096.1 GCA_903855945.1 uncultured Anaeromyxobacter sp. | reverse complement strand
TCTGGGAGGTGAAGGACGGCGGGATCGTCCCCTTCCCCGGCAACCTCGACGAATGGCTCTACCACCAGCGGCTGGTGGGCGAGGCCGACCTGCCCTCCGGCGACGGCGGGGGCGAGCGGGACGGCGTTCCGCGGGGCGGGGGCCGAGAGCGGAAGCGGGCCGAGGCCGAGGCCCGCAACACCCGGTACCGGCTGGAAAAACCGGTGCGCGACGCCATCTCGACCGCCGAGGATCGGATCGCCGAGGTGGAGCGATCCGAGCGGGAGGCCACCGAGGCGCTCGCCGATCCGACCGTCTACGACGACTTCACCCGGGCCCGCGTCCACGTGGAGGCGCGGCAGCGCGCCCAGGCCGAGCTCGAGACCCTCTACGCGGAGTGGGAGCGGCTCTCGCAGGAGCTGGAGCGGCTCGCGTGATAGCCTCGGCCATGAGCTTCGCCTCCCTCGCCGTCCACCCGGCGCTCCGGCGCGCCCTCGATGCCCGCGGATACGCGGAGCCCACACCCGTCCAGCGGGACGTGATGGCGCCCGAGCTGGCCGGCCGCGACCTTCTCGTCTCCTCCCGCACCGGCTCGGGCAAGACCGTGGCCTTCGGCCTCTTGCTCGCCGAGTCGCTCCTCGGCGACGCGCCGGCCTTCGAGGACACACGGCGCCCCCTGGCGCTCGTCATCGCGCCCACCCGCGAGCTGGCGGTGCAGGTGCAGCGGGAGCTCGCCTGGCTGCTCGGCGACGCCGGAGGCCGGGTCGTCTCCACGGTGGGCGGCATGGACGCGCGGCGGGAGGCCCGCGCCCTCGCGGCGGGCGCCCACGTGGTGGTGGGTACTCCGGGGCGCATCCGGGACCACCTGGAGCGGAAGAACCTCGACCTCTCCGGCCTGCGGGCGCTCGTCCTCGACGAGGGGGACGAGATGCTCGACATGGGCTTCCGGGAGGAGCTCACGGCCATCCTGGAAGCGGCCCCGGGGGATCGACGCACGGTGCTCTTCTCGGCCACCCTCCCCCGCCCCATCCTCGAGCTCGCGAAGAAGTACACCCGCGACGCGGCCCGGGTGGCCGCCACGCCCACGGGGGAGGCCCACGCCGACATCACGCTGCACGGCCACGTGGTGGCGCCGCGGGAGCGGGAGCACGCGCTCGTGAACGTGCTGCGGGCGCAGGACCCGGCGCGGGCCCTGGTCTTCTGCGCCACGCGGGAGGGGGCGCACCACATGGCCTCCAGCCTCTCCGAGCGAGGCTTCGAGGCGGTGGGCATCGCCGGCGACCTCACCCAGGTGGAGCGAACCCGCGCGCTGAAGCTCCTGCGCGACGGCCGGGCCCGCGTGCTCGTGGCCACCGACGTCGCCGCCCGGGGGCTCGACCTCCCGGGCATCGAGCTCGTGGTGCACGCCGACCTGCCGCGCGACCCGCAGGCTCTCCAGCACCGGAGCGGGCGCACGGGCCGGGCCGGCAAGAAGGGGCGCGCGGTGTTCCTCGCCACTCCCGCCGAGCGACACAAGATGGAGCGGATGCTCAAGATGGCGGGGGCGAAGGCCGAGTGGCTGCCCGTCCCCACCGTCGAGGAGATCCGCGCCCGCGACGAGGAGCGGATCGCCGCCGACGTGGCCACCCTGGCCGGCGAGGCTTCCGAGGAGGAGCTGGCCGCTGCCGGGCGGCTGCTCGAGTCGCGAGCTCCCCTCTCGGTGGCCGCGGCGCTGCTCCGGCGCGAGCGGTCGCGGCTTCCCGCCGCCGAGGAGCTCCCCGAGACGGCCCGCGCCGCGCGGGAGGTCCCGAGGAGCGTCCTGCCGGCCCGGGCGAAGCGCTCCGGCCCCATGGAGGCCATCTGGTTCCGCATCGACGTCGGACGGGAGCGGAGCGCCGACCCCAAGTGGCTCCTGCCCCTCCTCTGCCGGCGCGGCGACGTCACCCGGAGCGAGATCGGCAAGATCCTGATCTTCCCCCGCGAGACCCGCTTCGAGGTGGCGGCCGACGCCGCCGCCGCGTTCGAGGCCCAGGCGCGCCGACCCGACGCCAAGATGCCCGGCGTGCGCATCGATCGCGTCCGGGAGGAGAAGGCGCGACCGGTGAAGCGCCCGCGCCCGTGAATCGCTGGCTCGTCGCCGCGGGCGGGGTCGCCCTGATGGCGTGCCTCGGTACGGTCTACGCCTGGAGCGTCTTCACCCTGCCGCTCCAGGCCGCCTTCGGCTGGACGAGCGCGCAAGCCACCGCCCCCTTCTCCATCGCCATCTTCTTCCTCGGCGTGGGTGCCGTGCTGGGCGGCCGGTGGCAGGACCGGGTCGGCCCCCGGCCGGTGGCGATCGCCGGCGCCCTCCTCTGGGGCGCCGGCAACCTGCTCGCCGGCCTGGGAACGGCGCGGCTCGGCGTGGTCTGGCTCTGCCTCGCCTACGGGGTGGTGGGCGGCCTGGGGCTCGGGCTCGGCTACGTCACGCCGGTGGCGGCGGTGACCAAGTGGTTTCCGGACCGGCGCGGCCTGGGCGGTGGACTGGTGGTGGGCGGGTTCGGGCTGGGCGCATTCGGATACGCCCACCTGCTGCGGGCGTTCCCGGCCTTCGCCGGCGGGTCGGTGGCGCCCTCCGGGGAGGCGCTCCTGCGCACCTTCGGACTCTCCGGCCTCGCCTTCCTCCTCGTCGGGGGCGCGGGGGCGCTCCTGCTCCGCGATCCGCCCGCGGGGGCGGGGCGCGCCGCCGCGACGTCGGCCCGGGTCGGTGGTGATTTCACTCCTAGTGAAATGCTCCGGACGGCGTCCTTCTGGGCCGCCTTCGCGATGCTGTTCCTCAACGTGACGGCCGGGATCCTCTTCATCTCCAACGCCGTCCCCATCCTGCGGGAGCTCACCGGCGCGGCGCCGGCGGCGGTGGCGGCGGCCTACGGGACCATCGCGCTGGCGAACGCGGCGGGTCGCTTCCTCTGGGGCGCCGTCTCGGACCGCATCGGGCGGCGCGGGGCGCTCGCCGCCATCTACCTCGTCCAGGTGGCGGTGTTCCTCTCGGTGGGAAACGTCCACTCGCTCTGGGGGGTGTCCTCCCTCTTCGCGCTGGTGCTCCTCTGCTACGGAGGCGGTTTCGGCGTCATGCCGTCCCTCGTCGCCGACTGGTTCGGCACGCGCCACCTGGGCGTGAACTACGGATGGGTGCTGCTCGCCTGGAGCGCGGCGGGCGTGGCCGGCCCCGCCTTCGTGGCGCTCGTGAAGGACCGGACCGGCTCCTACCTGGGGGCGCTCCCGGTGACGGCAGCGCTGCTCTCGCTGGCGGTGCTGCTCCCGGTCACCGCCCGGCCGCCCCGCGCCTACCCGGGCAGATAGCTCTCGCCCTGCATGAGGAAGCGGTCCACGCCGCGGGCGGCGCGCCGCCCCTCGTGGATGGCCCAGACGACGAGCGACTGGCCCCGGGAGGCGTCGCCGGCGGCGAAGACGCCCGGCACGCTGGTGGCCTTCTCCTCATCGGTCCAGACGTTTCCGCGATCGTCCAGCTTCACTCCCAGTTCGGTGACGGCTCCGGTGCGCTCGGGGCCCGTGAAGCCCATCGCGAGCAGCACCAGGTCGGCCTTCAGCACCTTCTCCGAGTCCGGGATCTCGCGGGGACCGAACCGCCCCTCGGCGTCCTTCGTCCACTCCACCTGGACGGTGTGGATCTCCTTCACCCGCCCCTGGGCGTCCCCCACGAATCGCTTCGTGGACACGCCGAAGATGCGCGGGTCGTTCCCGAAGCGTGCCGCCGCCTCCTCCTGGCCGTAGTCGGTCCGGAAGATGCGGGGCCACTGGGGCCACGGGTTGTCGGCCGGGCGCCGGTCGGGGGGGCGGGGCAGGATCTCGAGCTGGGTGACGCTGCGGGCGCCGTGCCGGATGGAGGTCCCCACGCAGTCGTTGCCGGTGTCGCCGCCGCCGATGACCACCACGTCCCGCCCGGCGGCGCTGAGGTAGCGCCCGTCGGCCAGCCCGGAGTCGAGCAGGCTCTTCGTGTTCCGGGAGAGGAAGTCCATGGCGAGGTGGATGCCCTGCAGCGTGCGTCCTTCCACCGGGAGATCGCGGGCCTTGGTGGCGCCGATGCAGAGCACCAGCGCGTCGTAGTCGTTCTGCATGCGCCGCACCGGGATGTGGGTTCCCACCTCGGTGCCGGTGATGAAGCGGATCCCCGAATCGGCCATGAGGTTCACGCGCCGCTGCACGATCCCCTTGTCGAGCTTCATGTTGGGGATGCCGTACATGAGGAGCCCGCCGACGCGGTCGGCCCGCTCGAACACGGTGACCTGGTGACCGGCGCGGTTCAGCTGCGCGGCGCAGGCGAGGCCGGCCGGCCCGCTGCCGACCACCGCCACCTTGAAACCGGTCCGGGTCTGCGGCCGATCGGGCTTGACCCAGCCCTCGGCGAAGGCCCGGTCGATGATGGAGACCTCGATCGACTTGATGGTGACGGCGTCGCCGTTCATGCCCACCGTGCAGGAGCCCTCGCAGGGGGCCGGGCAGACGCGCCCGGTGAACTCGGCGAAGTTGTTGGTCTTCTGGAGGCGGATGAGCGCCTCCTGCCACTGCCCCTTGTAGACGAGGTCGTTCCACTCGGGGATCAGGTTGTTCACCGGACAGCCCGAGGCCATGCCCGCGATGAGCTTCCCGGTGTGACAGAAGGGCAGGCCGCAGTCCATGCAGCGGGCCGCCTGGATCCGCAGCGTCTCGATGGGAACGGGGGGGTGGAACTCGTTCCAGTCGCGGGTGCGCTCCGCGGGGGACCGGTCGTGCGCCGGCTCCCGCTCGTACTCCATGAATCCCGTCGGCTTGCCCATGTCTCGTCGCCTCTCCTAGTTGCCGCCGACCCGCGCCACGTCCCGCGCGTTCTCCTCGAAGGCCGCCATCTCCGCCTCGTCCGGGGAGAGCCCCTTCGCCCGCATGCGGGCCTGGGCCTCGATCACGCGCCGGTAGTCGTTCGGGACCACCCGCACGAAGCGCGGCACCACGTCGGACCAGGCGTCGAGCGCCCGCTGTCCGGGCGCCGAGCCGGTGAGCTTCACGTGGCGCTCGACGAGCGCGCGGAGTTCGGCGATCTCGGCCGGGTCGGTGAGCCGGTCGGGCTCCACCATCTCCCGGTTGAGCACCTTCTCGAAGTCACCCTCCTCGTCGAGCACGTAGGCCATGCCGCCCGACATGCCCGCCGCGAAGTTGCGCCCGGTGCGCCCGAGCACCACCACGCGACCGCCGGTCATGTACTCGCAGGCGTGGTCGCCGACGCCCTCCACCACCGCCGTGACGCCGGAGTTGCGCACGCAGAATCGCTCGCCGGCCACGCCGCGCACGAAGGCCTCGCCGGCGGTCGCGCCGTAGAAGGCCACGTTGCCGACGATGACGTTCTCCTCGGCCACGAAGGTGGCCCCCTCCGGTGGGCGCACGACGATGCGGCCGCCCGAGAGCCCCTTGCCGAGGTAGTCGTTGGCGTCCCCCTCCAGGACGAGCGTCATGCCGGGGGGCACGAAGGCCCCGAAGCTCTGCCCGGCCGAGCCCTGGAAGGTGAGCCGGATGGTGTCGTCCGGAAGCCCGGCGGCGCCCCATCGGCGCGTCACCTCGCTTCCGGTGATCGTCCCGGCCACCCGGTTCACGTTGCGGATGGGGACCACCGCCTCGACCCGCTTCCCCTTCTCGATGGCGGGGCGGCACAGGTCGAGGATCCGGGTGACGTCGAGCGACTGCTCGATGCCGTGGTCCTGGGCGATCTGGCAGGTGCGGGCCCACTCCTGCGGCACCTTGGGCTGGAAGAGGATGCGGGAGAAGTCGAGGTTGCGGGCCTTCCAGTGGGCGACCGCGCGGCGCATCTCCAGCCGCTCCGGGTGGCCCACCATCTCCTCGACGGTGCGGAAGCCCAGCTCGGCCATGTGTTCCCGGAGCTCGGCGGCCACGAAGCGCATGAAGTTGACCACGTGGGCCGGGTCGCCGGTGAAGCGCGCCCGGAGCAGCGGGTCCTGGGTGGCCACCCCCACCGGGCAGGTGTTCAAGTGGCAGACCCGCATCATCACGCAGCCCAGCACCACGAGCGGCGCGGTGGCGAAGCCGAACTCCTCGGCCCCGAGCAGCGCGGCGATGGCCACGTCGCGGCCGGTCTTCAGCTGGCCATCGGCCTCGACGGTGACGCGCGAGCGCAGGTTGTTGAGCAGGAGCACCTGGTGGGCCTCGGCGAGGCCGAGCTCCCAGGGGATTCCGGCGTTCTTGATGGAGGTGAGCGGCGAGGCGCCCGTGCCTCCGTCGTAGCCGGAGATGAGGATCACGTCGGCGTGGGCCTTCGCCACGCCGGCCGCGATGGTGCCGACGCCCACCTCGGCCACCAGCTTCACGGAGATGCGCGCGCCGCGGTTGGCGTTCTTGAGGTCGTGGATGAGCTGGGCCAGGTCCTCGATGGAGTAGATGTCGTGGTGGGGCGGCGGGGAGATGAGCCCCACACCCGGCGTGGAGTGCCGGACCTTGGCGATCCAGGGGTAGACCTTGTGGCCGGGGAGCTGCCCGCCCTCCCCCGGCTTGGCGCCCTGGGCGATCTTGATCTGCAGCTCCTTGGCGTTCACCAGGTACTCGCTGGTGACGCCGAAGCGGGCCGAGGCCACCTGCTTGATGGCGCTGTTCTTCGAGTCGCCGTTGGGCAAGGGCCGGAAGCGGGTGGGATCCTCGCCGCCCTCGCCGGTGTTCGACTTGCCGCCGATGCGGTTCATCGCGATGGCCAGCGACTCGTGCGCCTCCTGGGAGATCGACCCGTAGCTCATGGCGCCGGTCTTGAATCGGCGCAGGATCGACTCGACCGACTCGACCTCGGCGAGCGGGACCGGCCGGGCTCCCGGCCGGAGATCCATCAGGCCTCGCAGCGTGCAGAGGGTGCGCGACTGGTCGTTCACGAGCGCCGCGTACTCCTTGTAGGCGGCGTAGCTGCCGGTCCGGCAGGCGTGCTGGAGCCGGTGGACCGTCTCCGGGTTGAAGAGGTGGTACTCGCCGTCGGCGCGGTACTGGTACTGCCCGCCGGTGCCGAGCGTGGTGTGCCGGATGGCGCGCGGCGGGTAGGCGCGGTAGTGGCGCTCCTTCACCTCGCGGGCCACGACGTCGATGCCCACGCCCCCGATGCGGCTGGACGTCCAGGTGAAGTACTCGTCGATGAAGTCCTGGTTGAGCCCCACCGCCTCGAAGACCTGGGCGCCGTGGTAGCTCTGGATCGTGGAGATCCCCATCTTGGAGAGGACCTTCACGATCCCCTTGTTCACGGCCTTGATGTACTTCTGCTCGGCCTTGGCGGCCGGCCCGGGGATGAACCCCTGGCGCACCTGGTCGTGGATGGACTCGAAGGCCAGGTAGGGGTTCACCGCGCTCGCCCCGTATCCGATGAGGAGCGCGAACTGGTGCACCTCGCGGGGCTCGCCCGACTCGAGCACGATGCCCACCCGGGTGCGCGTGCCCTCGCGCAGGAGGTAGTGGTGCACCGCCGAGACGGCCAGGAGCGCGGGAATGGGCGCGTCCCACTCGTCGTGACCCCGGTCGGAGATGATGAGCAGGTTGTGCCCCTCGGCGATGGCCTCCGAGGCCTGGACCTGCATGTCCTCGATGGCCTTGCGCAACCCGGCGCCGCCGTCGGCCACCGGGAAGAGCGCCGGCAGCGTGATGGAGCGGAAGCGCCGGCTGGCCGGGCCCCCGTCGAGCGCGCGGATGCGCTCCAGGTCCTCGTTGGTGAGGACCGGAGTGGGCAGCTCCAGCTGGTGGCACGACTCCGGCTCGGGCTCGAGCAGGTTCCGCTCGGGGCCGACCGCCGTCTCGATGCCCATGATGATCTCCTCGCGGATGGCGTCCACGGGAGGGTTGGTCACCTGGGCGAAGAGCTGCTTGAAGTATCCGTAGAGGAGCTGGGGCTTCTCGGAGAGCACCGCCAGCGGCGTGTCGGTGCCCATCGACCCGAGCGGCTCGCTGCCGGTCGTGGCCATGGGGTTCAGGATGACCTTCAGGTCCTCGGCGGTGTAGCCGAAGGTCTCCTGTCGTCGCAGCACGGTCTCGTGGTCCGGCTCGTGGACCCGGGGCGGCGCGGGCAGGTCGGAGAGCTTGACGAGGTGCTGCTTCAGCCACTCGGCGTAGGGTTCGGCCGAGGCGATGCGCTGCTTCAGCTCGTCGTCGGAGACGATGCGCTTCTCGCGGGTGTCCACGAGGAACATCCGCCCGGGCTGCAGGCGCCCCTTCTGCTTCACGTTCTCGATGGGGATGTCGAGGACCCCCACCTCGGAGGCCATGACCACGAGGCCGTCGTGGGTCACGTAGTAGCGGGCCGGGCGCAGCCCGTTGCGGTCGAGGGTGGCGCCGACGATTTCACCATCAGTGAATGCGATGGAGGCCGGCCCGTCCCAGGGCTCCATCAGGCAGGAGTGGAACTCGTAGAAGGCCTTCTTCTCCGGGCTCATCGACTCGTGCTTCGCCCAGGGCTCCGGCACCATCATCATCATCGCGTGGGGGAGCGACCGCCCCGACAGGTGGAGGAGCTCGAGGACGTTGTCGAACATCGCCGAGTCGGAGCCGTCGGTGTCCACGACCGTGAGCACCTTCTGGAGATCGTCGCCGAAGAGGCGCGAGGCCATCTGGCTCTGCCGCGCGTGCATCCAGTTGATGTTGCCCCGCAGCGTGTTGATCTCGCCGTTGTGGGAGATGAACCGGTACGGGTGGGCGCGGGACCAGGAGGGGAAGGTGTTGGTGGAGAAGCGGGAGTGCACCATGGCGATGGCGGAGGACATCTCCGGGTCGCACAGGTCCGGGTAGAAGTCGCGGAGCTGCCCGGCGTTCAGCATCCCCTTGTAGACGATGGTGCGGCAGGAGAGGCTCGCCACGTAGAACTCGCGCCGGCCCGGGATGTTGGAGCGGCGGATCGACTTCTTGGCCAGACGGCGGATGACGTAGAGCTTCCGCTCGAAGGCCATCACGTCGTCCGCCACCGCACCGGCGCCGACGAAGATCTGCCGGATCACCGGCTGGCTGGACCGGGCCATGTCGCCCAGCGTGGAGGCGTCGAACGGGACGTCGCGCCATCCCAGGACGAGCTGCCCCTCCGACCGGACCGCCTCCTCCAGCTTCCGCTCGCTGGCGGCCCGGCTGGGGGCGTCGGCGGGCAGGAAGACCATGCCCGCCGCGTACCGGCCGACGCGGGGCAAGGAGATGCCGAGGCGGCCGGCCTCCCGCCTCAGGAAGGCATCGGGGCTCTGCAGGAGGATGCCGGCGCCGTCGCCGGTGTTCTTCTCGGCCCCGGCCGCGCCGCGGTGCTCCAGGTTGACGAGGACCTGCAGCGCCTGCTGCACGATGGAGGGGGACTTTCGCCCCTGGATGTCCACCACGAACCCGAAGCCGCAGGCGTCGTGCTCGTTGGCCGGGTCGTAGAGTCCCTGCTTCTCCGGTAGCCCCGTCGTCATCTTCCCGCCGTCCTTTGAAAAACCCTCGCCGCAAGGTCGAAATGCCCACGCGGGACCGGGCAGTTTCGTCGATCGCAACGCAACGGGCAAGCCCGTTGGGGCGGCGAGACGGCGTCGGAAAAACGGAGGGGCGAACGTCTACTTCAGGCCGCCCGCGACGAACTTGGCGAGCGCGCCGATCTCGGCGTCGGAGAGCTTCCCCTTCCAGGGAGTCATCTTGCCCCGGCCGTTCTGGATCACCTTCTCGATCTCGGCGACGGGCAGCTTGGTGACGGTGAGATCCTTCACGCCCAGCTTCTTGGCCATGTCGCTCTGACCCTTGCCGTCCTTCCCGTGGCAGGCGGCGCACTTGGCCTGGAAGGTGTCGGAGGCGCCGGCGGCCCAGGCGGAGGGGGCGGCGAGGAGCGAAACGATCACGGCGGCAACGAGCTTCTTCATGGGGGCAGTCTCCGGGTCTCGGGTTTCGGCGCCTTCCTCGCAGGGAAGCGACGCGGTCGTCCAGGCACCTCCTGGACGCACCGCGGGCGCCGGAAATTCAGTGCGTCGCCTCGGCCCCCATCGGCACCGTGGAGGCGCCCTTGGCCCGCAGGGTTCCCATCATGATGGGAACGGCGACGTTCACCAGCGTGGTGAAGACGAGCCCACCCATGCCGAAGACCCCCACGGCCACCATCCACTCGGTGGCCGAGGGCTGGTACTCGTAGATCTCGCCGAGCGTGTCCGGGGTCATGCCCGGGATGACGAGCCCCATCCCCTTCTCGATGTAGACGCCGGAGAAGATGAGCACCGCGCCGATGTTGAGGGTGGTCCAGTTCTTCCGGCCGGCGGGGGTCACGAAGATGAGGAAGGCGGTGACCGAGCAGGCGAGCGAGAACCAGGCGTAGGGGACGAGCGCCTTGTGCGTGCCGATGCCCTGCCAGAGGTACTGCGTGTAGAGCAGGTGCTCGGTGTGGGAGTAGTACTCCTTGAAGATCTCGGCGCCGAGCAGGAACAGGTTGAAGAACATGGCGTAGGCCATGAGCTCGGCCACCTTCTGGATGGCCTCGTCCTTGATCTCGATGGCGGTGGTCTTCCGGAGGATCTGGAAGAGGATGATCATCACGGCCGGGCCGGAGCAGAAGGCCGAGGCGATGAACTTGGGCGCCAGGATGCCGGCGTTCCAGTAGGGGCGCGCCGCCATGCCGGCGTAGAGGAAGGCGGTGACGGTGTGGATGCCGACCGCCGCCGGGATGCTGAAGAGCACCAGCGGCACGACGAACCACTTGGCGTAGTCCTGCCCGCGGTAGGCCCGGTAGAGGATGTGGACCACCACCACCAGGTTGAGCATCAGGTAGAGGTTCAGCACCAGCGCGTCCCAGGAGAGCATCGAGTCCGGCCAGTTGGGGTTGCCGGGGCCGGGCATGATGTGGGTGAGCCGGTCGGGGCGCCCCATGTCCACCAGGATGAAGGTGAGGCACATGGTGAGGGCGCTGATGGCGAGCAGCTCGCCCAGCACCACCACCTCCTTGATGGGCTTCCAGTGGTAGACGTAGGCCGGCACCACGAGCAGCACCGCGGCCGCGGCGACGCCCACCAGGAAGGTGAAGTTGCCGATGTAGAAGGCCCAGGTGACCTGGTCGCGCATGTTGGTGGCGATGAGGCCGCCCTGCCACTGGTTGGCGTAGCCCACCAGGCCGATGACCATCATGCCGACGAGGACGGCGACCCAGGCCTTGTAGGCCTTGCCGCCGGTGACCACCTGCCTCGCGGCGCCCTTCAAGAACTCGAGGATTCCCATGGTGCGTTCCCTCGACCGCTACGTCGCGTAGAAGTAGTAGAACTGCGGCTCGGTCGCGAGCTCCTCCTTGAAGACGAACACGCGCTTGCGGTCCATCACCTGGCGGATCTCGCTCTCCGGATCGAGCAGGTTGCCGAACTTCCGGGCGCCGACCGGACAGATCTCCACGCAGGCCGGGTAGCGGCCGGTGCGGGTGCGCTGCAGGCAGAAGGTGCACTTCTCCACCACGCCCATCGGGCGCGGCCGGTTTCCGAGGTAGTCGGTGACCGGGTTCATCTCGGCGGCCGGCAGCTTGGGCTCCGCCCAGTTGAACTTGCGGGCGCCGTAGGGGCAGGCGGCGGTGCAGCAGCGGCAGCCGATGCACCAGTCGTAGTCGATGACCACGATCCCGTCCGGCTCCTTCCAGGTGGCCTTCACCGGGCAGACCTTCGTGCAGGGCGGGTGGCGGCACTGCTGGCACTGCACCGGCATGTAGAAGTGGCCCGGCTCGGGCACCTTCTCGGGGTTGTAGTAGGGGGTGGCGTGCTCCAGCGAGACGCCGCGTTCCTTGTCCATCTGCAGGACCCGGATCCACTGGATCTGCGGGTTCTTCCGGGACTGGTTGTTCTCCTTCACGCAGGCGTAGACGCAGCGGCGGCAGCCGATGCAGCGGGAGAGGTCGAGGCCGTAGGCGAAGTTCACCCCGGGCATGGGCGGACGCAGCCCCACCTTCACGTCCTTGCCGTACTCGGCCGACCACTTCTTCTCGAGCTTCCCGAGCATCTCCTGGAGCCGGTCCTTCGAGAGCTCGGTGAGGTGGCGGCGCTGCAGCTCCTCCACCACCGCGTCGGGCTTGCAGCCGGAGACGGCGGCGATCACCGCACCGGCGGCGGCGGTGCGGAGGAAGTCGCGCCGCGACGGGGGCGCGGCGGCCTCGCAGCCCTCGGCGGCGTCCTGGACGATGGGAAGACGGTCGTGCTGGCTCATCGGCCCTGCTCCTGGGGCTTCACGGGAGGCGGCTCGGGCTTCAGCGCCTTGAACCGCGGGTTGTGGGGGTTGTGGCAGTTCACGCACAGGTAGTAGGTCTTCTTCCCGTTCCACATCCCCGTCCGCTTGCCGTGCACGCCGACCTTCCAGTCGCGGTACTTGTCGCCGTGGCACTGGCCGCACAGCTCGTACGACTCGGTGAAGGGGATCTGCTTCCCGTTGATGAGGTGGAGGAAATCGCGCTTGCCGTTGTCGTGGCAGTCGAGGCACCAGCGGCTGGGAGGGCCGTGGTGCAGCTCGGCCTGGAGGTCGTCGTGGAAGGCGAGCTGCCGCGGCGTGGGGTCGCCGGCCTTCCCGTGGCACTGCGAGCACGGGAAGATCCCCTCGCTGAACGGGGGCGGCTCGGCCTGGATGTCCTGGGCCGGCGGGGTGGCGGCAGCCGGCGCCTTCGCAGGCGGCGCTGCGGTGGGCGACCCGGCGGGGGCGGCGAGCGGCGCCGCGAGCAGCACGAGGGCGGCCAGGGGCACGGCCACTCGCCAGCTGGGAACTGTCATTCGGACTCCTCCATCGCCGCGGGTCTCCGGGCGCGCGTGCAGAGTAAAGGTGGCGGCCGTCGTCTGGCTTGATCTCGATCAGGCACTGCGCGCTTCCACCCCCCGAACGCGCGAAACATGCTGGCCGGTGCGGTACTCCTTCAGCCGGTACTGGATCTTCCGGACCGAGACCCCGAGCACCTCCGCGGCGCGGGCGGTGGATCCCCCCACCGCGTCGAGGGTGCGGAGGATGGCCTCGCGCTCGATCTCGAAGAGGCTCGCCCCGGGGATGAGGGCGCTCCCGGTCCCCTCGTCCGGACGGGTGCCGCGGAGCACGGTGGGCAGGTCGTCGATCCCGATCATGTCCCCCCGGCACGCCTCGATCGCGTGGAGGATGACGTTCTCCAGCTCGCGGACGTTGCCCGGCCAGTCGTAGGCGAAGAGGGAGGAGAGCGCGCCGGGCGTGATCCCCCGGAGGTGGTTGCCCCGGGCGCGACCGTGCAGGGCGAGGAAGTGGGCGGCCAGCGCCGGGAGGTCGGCCTTGCGGGAGCGGAGCGGTGCGAGCGCCAGCGAGACCACGTTGAGCCGGTAGTAGAGGTCGTCGCGGAAGCGCCCGGCCCGCACCTCCTCGGCCAGGTCGAGCCGCGTCGAGGCCACCACCCGGACGTCGGCCCGCATCGTCCGGGCCCCGCCCACCCGCTCGTACTCCCCCTGCTGGAGGAGGCGAAGAAGTTTCACTTGCAGTGAATGACCCAGGCTCCCCACCTCGTGGAGGTACAGCGTGCCCCCGTCGGCGGCCTCGAGGAGCCCGTCCGTGCGCCGGAGCGAATCCCGGGAGCCGCCCGGGTCGGCGCCGAAGAGGCGGGGCTCGAGCATCGACTCGTGGAGGCCGGCGCAGCTGGCGCGGGCGAAGGGCCGGTCGCGGCGCGGCGAGCCCTCGTGGATCATCTCCGCCAGGAAGGAGCGGCCCGTCCCGGCCTCGCCCTGCAGGAGCACGGTGGCCTTGGTGGGGGCCGCGCGCCGGATGATCTCGTCGATCATCGAGGCCTCGGCTGCGGCCCCGACGTAGCGGAGCCGGGTTCGGGCCTGCTCCCGGAGCTCGCGCGCCTCCCGGCGCAGCTTCCGCTTCTCGAGGGCCCGCTCCATGATCACCGCGGCCCGGGCCGGGTCGGTGGGGAGGACCACGTAGGCCTCGGCGCCGTTGCGGAGGGCCTCGATCGCGGCGGCCAGGTTCTCGCGCCGGCAGGTGACGACGAAGGCCGCGTCGGAGCCGCCCGCCCGCGCCAGCGAGGTCACGGCGGCGCAGCTCCACCCGCTGCTCAGGGCGGCGCACAGGACCCCCTGGATCGGCGTGGACCGCAGGGTCTCGATGGCGTTCTCGGCGGTGGCCGCCTCGACGACGTCGTACCCCCCCCTGCGGAGCGCCTGGGCGAGCTCCCCTCGCTGCGCGGTATCGGCGTCGAGGATGAGGATCCGGTCGTTCGTCACCGGGAGCGGTCAGATGCAAGTCGCGCACCGCTCGAAAACAAGGAATTTCGGCCCTTATGGGGAATAGACGCGCAAGCGTTGCGGAGAAAATTGATCTCCGTCTATCGCCGCGCATCCGAGGCGGCGCGCTACGGGGCGTGCCCGGCCGGGTGGGTGGACCGGTCGGCCGGCGTCACCCGCACCGGCGGGGGCTCCCCTTGCATGGGCGGGGCATCCTTCTGCCAGGGCGCGTCCTTCCACGACTCGGAGTAGGGCGGGTTCGCGTACGGGAACCGGGTGGCGTTGTCCACGAGGGTGAGGCCGATGAGCAGGAGGACGAGGAGGCCGGCGACCACGAGGGTGAGACGTGCCACCCCGCGCTCCTCCCAGAGATGCATGAAGAAGATGGCGACGAGCGCGGCCTTCACGAGCGCCACCCCGAGCGCCACCGCCACGCGGGCGGAGTAGCCGAGGTCGGCCTTCCAGACGGCGAGCGTCACGCCGGTGAGCACCATCAGCGCCACCCAGACCATCACGTACTGGGCCGGTCCGAGGTGCTTCCCTTCACTGTGTGTCGTGGCGGTCACGTTCGTCCCTCAGAGGAGGTAGAGGAGCGGGAAGAGGAAGATCCAGATCAGGTCGACGAGGTGCCAGTAGAGCCCGGAGAGCTCGACCGGTGTCGAGTAGCCCGGCCCGAACTCGTTGCGCGTGGCGCGCCAGGCCACCCAGCCGAGCAGCCCCATGCCGATGAGCACGTGCAGGCCGTGCAGGCCGGTCATCAGGAAGTAGAGCGCGAAGTACATGCTCACGCCCGGACCCTGCAGGCCCGAATAGGAATAGAAGCGCCCGGGGAGCTGCCCGTCCACCCAGTGGTGGTGGTACTCGAAGCCCTTCAGCACCATGAAGGTCACGCCGAAGAGGATGGTGACGGCGAGGAGGCCGACCACCTTCCGGTTCTCCCCCTGCCGGGCGTAGTGGATGGCGAGGGCCACCGTCAGGGACGAGGTGATGAGGACCACGGTGTTCGTCGCGCCCATGGCCACGTGGGCCAGACGGCTGGCCTCCTCGAATCCCACCGGGAAGAGGAACCGGTAGAGCGCGTAGGCGGTGAAGAGCACCGCGAAGAGGAGGATCTCGGTGGAGAGGAAGAGCCACATCCCCATGCGGGCGGCGTGCTCCTGCGTCTTCATGTCCGGGAAGTGGTGGGCGAGCCGGGACGGCGCCGCGGCGGCTTCAGTGTGCATGCTTCACCTCCGCGGCCGGCCCGTCCTGGTACTCGTGCGGGCCGCGGTCGTGGACCGGCGTCTCGGGGAAGTTCTGGGCTTCCGGAGGCGAGGGGGTGTTCCACTCGTAGCCGCGGGAGTTCCAGGGATTGGGCCCGGAGACCCTCCCCTTCACGAGCGACACCACGAGGTAGACGAGGACGATGGTGAACCCCAGGCCGAGCAGCGAGGCGCCCGCGGTGGAGGCCACGTTGAGCGGCCAGAACTGCTCCGGGTAGGAGTAGTAGCGGCGGGGCATGCCCATGTTCCCGAGGAGGAACTGGGGGATGAAGGTGGCGTTGAAGCCGACGATCACGAGGACCGCGGCGGCCAGCGCCCAGCGCTCCGAGTACATCCGCCCGAACATCTTCGGCCACCAGTAGTGAAGGCCGGCCAGGAACGCCATGATGGTGCCCCCCACCATGATGAAGTGGAAGTGGGCCACCACGAAGTAGGTGTCCTGCCAGTGGACGTCGAGGGAGACGGTGGAGAGGGCGATCCCGGTCAGTCCGCCGAAGACCAGGAAGTAGAGGAAGCCCATGAAGTAGACGAAGGGGGCCGAGACCTGGATGGCTCCCTGGTACATCGTGGCGGTCCAGTTGAAGACCTTGATGGCCGTGAAGAGCCCCACGAACATGGAGAGCACGCCGAACACGCCGGACGCGAAGGTGGACTGCCCGGACGTGAAGAGGTGGTGCCCCCAGACGAAGAAGCCCACGAAGGCGATGCCCAGCGACGAGAAGGCGACCGCCTTGTAGCCGAACATGTTCTTGCGGGAGAAGGTCTGGACGACCTCGCTCACCACGCCCATGGCGGGCAGGATCATGATGTAGACGGCCGGGTGGGAGTAGAACCAGAAGAGGTGCTGGAAGAGGATGGGATCTCCCCCGCGCGCCGGGTCGAAGATCCCGAAGCCGAAGACCCTCTCGAAGGCCACCAGCAGCAGCGTCATCCCCAGGACCGGCGTGGCCAGCACCTGGATGACGCTGGTGGCGTACATGGCCCACACGAAGAGCGGCAGGCGCATCCAGGTGACGCCCGGGGCCCGCATCGTGTGGACGGTGACGATGAAGTTGAGGCCGGTGACGATCGACCCCATGCCCAGGATGAACGCGCCCAGGAGGACCGGCGCCACGGTGGTGACGGTGGTGGTGCTGTAGGGCGTGTAGAAGGTCCAGCCGGTGTCGGTGCCGCCCTGGATCATCCCCCACACCGCGATGGCCGCGCCCGCCAGGTAGAGGTAGACGGAGAGCAGGTTGATGCGCGGGAAGGCCACGTCCTGCGCGCCGATCATGAGCGGGATGAAGAAGTTCCCGAAGATGCCCGGGATGGCCGGGATCATGAACAGGAAGATCATGATCACGCCGTGCAGCGTGAACATGCGGTTGTAGGTCATCGCGTCCATGATCGTCGGACCGGGCGTGACCAGCTCGATGCGGAGCAGGAGCGCGAAGACCCCGCCCAGGAAGAAGCTGAGGACCGTGAGCACGAGGTACATGACGCCGATGCGCTTGTGATCGAGCGTGGTCAGCCACGACCCCACGCCCTTCACGGCGTTCAGGTAGTTCGGCGTCTGGTAGGCCGGGCTACTTGCCGGTGACGGGGACATAGATGGGACCCTTCTGCGGTTCGGCGGTCGGTGCGTCCGTCCGCAGGGACTTGATGAACTCGGTGATGGCGGCCGCGTCGGGAGCCGCGAGCTTGCCCTGGTAGGTGGGCATGACCGGCTTGTACCCGGCCACCACCTCGGCGTTCGGCTCCATCATGGAACGGGTCAGGTAGGCCTCGTCGGCCACGAGGGTCTTCCCGTTCTCCAGCTTCACCGTGCGTCCATAGAGGTCGAGCCAGGTGGGCCCGATGTGCTGGGTGCCGTCCACGGTGTGGCACTTGAAGCAGCCCTGCACCGCGGCGATGCGACGCCCCTGATCGACGAGGCTCCCGCGCAGGTCCACCTGCTCGGCCTCCACCGGCTGGCCGTCCTGGGCCTGGGGCTGGTTGCTCCGCCGCTCTCGCTCCATCCACTCGTCCCACTCCGCCGGCGGCATCACCACGAGCTCGCCCAGCATGGACGAGTGGCCCAGGCCGCAGTACTCCGCGCAGAAGATGGGGTAGCGCCCGGGCAGGTCGGCGTTGAACCAGATCTGCGTGTAGCGCCCGGGGAGCGCGTCCTGCTTCATGCGGAGCGCGGGCACGAAGAAGGAGTGGATCACGTCCCGCGAGGTGAGGAGCAGGCGCACCGGCCGCCCGGCCGGGACCCGGAGCACGTCGGTGGAGTTCGGACCTCCCGGGTAGGCGAACTTCCACATCCACTTCTTCCCCTGCACGTAGACGTCGATGGCCCCCTTGGGCGGGGTCTGCAGCCGCACGTACTGGGGGTAGCCGATGGCGAAGTAGGAGAGGAAGAGCACCAGCGGCAGTCCGATGAAGACGGCCTCGTGAATGGGCTTCGGGTCCACGATGGGGGTGGACTGTTCCGCGTGCTTGCGGCGGAACCGGATCATGAAGACCACCGCGGTGGCCAGCGTGACCCAGGCCCCCAGCATGGCGGTGATGAAGACGTAGTAGTGCAGGTAGTCGAGCTGGCGGGCCCACTCGGACGCCTGCAGGGGCAGGAAGAGCAGCTTGCGCAGGAACTCGTTCACGAGGTTCATCGCCGGGCTCCCTTCGCCTCGCGGCGCCAGAAGACGAAGAGGGTGGTGGCAAGGCCGAAGAGGACCAGCAGCGCCCCGGCCCGCACCATGCCCATGGCGTAGGGGACGTAGCGCCGGGCCACCGGGTCGTAGCGGTAGCAGGTGAGCAGGAACCGGTCGAAGCTGGTTCCCACCTTGCCGTCGGCGGCCTCCACCAGGGCGAGGCGCAGGTCGCGTCCGGGGAACTCGACCCCGTAGAGGTAGCGGGAGACCCGCCCGTCCGGGGTGAGCACGAGGATGGCCGCGCCGTGGGCGTACTGCTTCGTCTCCTCGTCGAAGGTGTAGTGGAAGCCGACCGCGTCGGTGACGGCCCGGATGTCCTTCTCCTGGCCGACCCAGAAGGGCCAGACGTCCTTGCGGTCGGCCTTGTCGAAGGACTGGAGGTAGTGCTTCTGGCGAACGAACGCCTGGGCCGGCTTCTCGCGCGGATCGAAGGAGATGGAGAGGGCGGTGTAGTCCTTGCCCAGCTCGAGGCCGGTCTCCTTCATCCCGCGCGCCATGCCGCCCAGCACGAGGCCGCAGAGCATGGGGCACTCGTAGTAGACGAGCGCGAGCACGACCGGCTTGCCCTGGCCGAGCACGTCGCCGAGCCGGACCGGCTTGCCGTCCTGGTCGAGGAAGGCGGCCCCCTGCGGAACCGCGCCGTTCAGCTTCTCCACGATCTCCACGCCCTGGAGCGGGGCCGGCCCCTCGGGGTCGTTCTCCCCCCGGGCCGCTCCCGGAAAGGCGAGCAGCAGCGCGAGGGCTACGACGGCGGCGCTCGTTCTCGTCACGGACGATCTCCACGGGCCACGCGGGCCATGGCGTCCCCGATGGGCGCGTGCACGACACCGGCGCTGCGGTCCACCCAGCCCCAGGTCTCGAGCCGCTCCCGCTGGCGGGCGCGCCATTCGGCCGGCTCCACCGCCAGACCGAAGAGGCGCTGCTCCACGATGCCGATCTTGTTCCGGCCGATCTCGGCGGGCTGGGCCGCCGGCCCGTCGGGGAGCATCTCGGCGCGGGTGCGGTCGTAGCCCCAGCGGATGGTGGCCCAGCTCGCCACCGCGAAGAGGAGGAGGGCGGCCGCGCCCACCGCCAGGATGCGCGGTGTGCCGATCCGATCCGGCTCGGCCCGGGTGGCGTGATGGCTCTGTTCGCTCATTGCTGGGGCTCGTAGTGGAGGGAGTCGGACAGGTAGGGATCGCGGGCCGGCAGGATGGGGTGGCCGCGCAGACGCGACACCACCCATGCCACGCAGGCGCCGCCCACGCCGAGGAAGGCGGTCAGGTCCATCCAGCTCGGGCGCGGACCGGCCGGGGAGAGGCCGGGCATGACCACCCAGTAGATGTCCACGTAGTGGACCGCCAGGATCCAGACCGACATGAACACGAGCGGCTTCCAGGCCCGCTTCCGCGAGCGGGGGATGAGGAAGAGGAACGGCAGGACGAACTGGAAGAGCGCCAGGAATACGCCCACTCCCTTCCAGCCGGAGTCGGTGCGCGTGAGGTACCAGGGCACCTCCTCGGGGAGGTTCGCGATCCAGATGAGGAGGTACTGGGAGAAGGCGATGTAGGCCCAGAAGGCGGTGAAGGCGAAGAGGTACTTGCCGAGCGAGTGGATGTGGTTGGTGTTGATGGCGCTGCGCAGCGGCTCCTCGCGCGCGGCGGACGCCGACGCCAGGATGAGCGCCGCGATGGCCGCCACCAGGCTCCCGGCGAACCAGTAGACGCCGAAGATGGTGGAGAAGAGGAAGGCCGAGAGCGACATCTGCCAGTCGAAGGCGGCGAAGGTCATGGCGAGCGCCACGAAGGGGAGCCCGCCGGCCCCCAGCCTCCGCATGGCCTGCTTCACGGACGCCCCGCCGCCCCGATCCTGGGAGAGCGACCAGCGGCGCATCAGCGCGGCGACGCCGATCCAGATGGCGAAGTAGAGCACCGCCCGGAACAGGAAGAAGGGCAGGTTCATCCAGGGGTGACGGTGCTCCCACAGGTGGACGGCGAGCGGCCCCTCGCCGTGCGCCCAGGGCTGGATGGCGGCGTGCGTGGCGCCGACGGGATCGACCCAGGGGAAGATCCTGCCCGCTCCGATCGCGATGGGGACGAAGAGCACGGCGAGCAGCGGGAAGACCGTGATCAGGCTCTCGAGAAGTCGGCGGACCACGATGTACCAGCGGGCACCGGCCGCCTCGTTGGCCATGAGGAAGACCATGGCGGCGAGGGCGATCCCGGACCAGTAGACGAAGGCGGCCAGGTAGGCGTAGAGGGCGCGGCGCGCGTCCAGGGCCCCGCCGGCGGCGGTGGCGGCGAGCCCCGCCACGCCCAGGACGGCGGCGCGGGTCATCAGGGTTCGACCCCCAGTGAAGGGCGCGGCGTTCATCGGCTCTCCTTCTCGAGGCGGGCACGGACGTCGGGCGGCGCCTGCTCCACGCGGGTATCCTGGGAGAGCTGGAGGGCCCGGACGTAGGCCACCACGGCCCAGCGCTCCTCGTCCCCGAGCCAGGGGCGGTAGGAGGGCATGTAGCCGTAACCCTCGGTGATGGCTCCGTAGAAGAAGCCGTCGGGGCGCTGGCCGCTCGTGAGGAGGGACGGCGGCGGACGGATCGACATGTTGCGGGCGACCGGGCCCTGGCCGTTCCCGAGCACGCCGTGGCACACCGCGCAGAAGACGTCGTAGCGCCTGCGCCCGAGCTCCATGAGCTCCGGCGTGACCGCCACCGGGATCCGGGCCACCGGGGTCCCGTCGGGGCTCCGGCCCGAGAGGGCGACGGGGTCGGCCGGCGCGCCGGCGGGGATCGTGCCCGGGGGCGGGGCCCGCATGCCGATCTGGTCGGGGTAGAAGACGCTCTTGCGGTAGGGCTTCACCTTGGGCTGCTGCAGCATGGGGTTCACCCACTCGCAGCCGGCGGTGAGGAGCGCGAGCGCCAGGAGGGGAAGCGCCCTCATGCTTCCTCCGGGACGAGCTCGACCTCGTCGGCGCCCAGGCGGCGGAGCTCCTCCGAGACGGAGGAGACCTGGCCGGGATCGACGGAGACCGAGAGCCAGAGCGCGTCGATGGTGGCGGAGCGGAACGACTCCACCTCGAAGAGCGGGTCGTAGGGCTGCGGAAAGCGGAAGAGCGCCATGAGCCCCATGAAGATGGAGACGCCGGCGAGGAGCACCCCCAGCTCGAAGGTGACCGGCACCCAGGTGGGCGTGGGGACCACGCTCCGGTTGGCCACGTTGATGGGGTAGTCCACGTCGTTCATCCACCACTGCATCAGGATCGCGCTGCACACGCCCACGAAGCCCGCCGCACCGGCGATGAAGGGGACCGGCGAGCGCGGGAGGCGGAGCACCTCGTCCGATCCGGGCAGCGGGTACGGAGAGTGGAAGTCGAGCGCGGAGTGGCCCCGCTCCTGGAGGGCGCGGGCCGCGCCGTAGAGGGCATCGACCGAGGGGTACCTGCCGAGGATAACGCGACCGGCGCTCATGCGTGCCCCCCGGCGTGCGCCTGCTCGTGCTTCAGCTCGTGGTTCAGCTCCTTCACCTCGGAGATGGCCACCGACGGGACGAAGCGGAGGAAGAGCAGGAAGAGGAGCGAGAAGAAGGAGATGGTCCCGAAGAAGATGAACCAGTCCACCCAGGTGGGGGCGTACATGCCCCAGGAGGAGGGCAGGAAGTCGCGGTAGAGGGAGGTCACGATGATGACGAAGCGCTCCGCCCACATGCCCACGCCGACGAGCACCGAGGACACCCAGAGCCAGACCACGCTCGTGCGCGCCCGCCTGAACCAGTAGGTCTGCGGGACGAGGACGTTGCAGGCCAGCATGGTCCAGTAGATCGGGGCGTAGGGGCCGAAGGGGCGGCTCTTGAAGAACAGGAAGGCCTCGTACGGGTTCCCGCTGTACCAGGCCATGAAGTTCTCCATGAGGTAGCCGTAGCCCACGATCATGGAGGTCACGAGCATCACCTTGGCCATGTTCTCCAGGTGCCGGTCGGTGATCACGCCCTGGAACCGGAAGACCGCCCGCGCCGGGATGATCAGCGTGAGCACCATGGCGAAGCCGCCGAACACCGCACCGGCCACGAAGTAGGGCGGGAAGATGGTGGCGTGCCAGCCGGGGAGCTGCGACACGGCGAAGTCGAAGCTCACGATGGAGTGCACTGATAGTACGAGCGGCGTGGAGAGGCCGGCGAGCAGCAGGTAGCCGATGCGATAGTGCTGCCAGTGGCGGGACGATCCCTTCCACCCGAGGGCGAAGACCCCGTAGGCGATGCGCTGCGCCCGCTTCGTGGCGGTGTCGCGCAGCGTGGCGAGGTCGGGGATGAGCCCGAGGTACCAGAAGAGGAGCGAGATGGTGAAGTAGGTGGAGACCGCGAACACGTCCCAGATGAGGGGGCTCTTGAAGTTGGGCCAGATGCCCATGGTGTTCGGGTACGGGAAGAGCCAGTAGATGGCGAACCAGGGCCGGCCGGTGTGGACGAGCGGGAACATGGCCGCCTGCATGACCGCGAAGATGGTCATGGCCTCGGCGAAGCGGTTGATCGAGGTTCGCCACTTCTGCTGGAAGAGCAGCAGGATGGCGGAGATGAGCGTCCCGGCGTGGCCGATGCCGATCCACCAGACGAAGTTGATGATGTCGTAGGCCCAGCCCACCGGCTGGTTGTTGCCCCACATGCCGATGCCGCGGGCGATGGTGACCGTGAGCCCGACGACGAGCATGGAGGTGCCCATCGCCGCCAGCCCCACCAGCACCTTCCAGGCGTTGCCCGGGGCGAGGATGGGGGAGAGCAGCTCGGTGTTGAGCTGGACATCGGTGGGGTGGCCCGCGATGAGCGGCATCGGGGCGAGCGCTGCGCGCTCTGCGGCGGCCTGTGCTGGAGGCGTCATGCCAGGTCCGGGTTGGGGTTGCGGATCCGCACCAGGTAGGCGGTGCGAGGCCGGGTGCCGAGCTCGTGGAGCAGGTCGTAGCGGCGGGCGTCCTCGTGCAGTCGCTTCACCTTGGACGTCGGGTCGTTCAGGTTGCCGAAGACGATGGCCTCGGCCGGGCAGGCCTGCTGGCAGGCGGTCTGGACGAACCCGATCTTCTTGCCGGCCCCGCGCGCCTCGATGCGGGCCCCCTCGATGCGCTGCACGCAGTAGGTGCACTTCTCCATGACGCCGCGGGAGCGCACGGTGACGTCCGGGTTGAAGAGCAGCGTGTCCACGTCGGGGATCTCGGGGCGCCAGTTGAGGAAGTTGAAGCGGCGCACCTTGTACGGGCAGTTGTTGGAGCAGTACCGGGTGCCGACGCACCGGTTGTAGACCATCTCGTTCAGCCCCTCGTCGGAGTGGACGGTGGCGTTCACCGGGCAGACGTACTCGCAGGGGGCGGTCTCGCACTGCTGGCACATCACCGGCTGGGTGATGGTCTCGGGGCTGGCGGCCGGGCCGGAGAAGTACCGGTCGGTGCGGAGCCAGTGCATGATCCGCCCCTTCGCCACCTGCTCCTTGCCCACGGTGGCGATGTTGTTCTCCTCCTGGCAGGCGATGACGCAGGCGTTGCAGCCGGTGCACCGGGACAGGTCCACCGACATGCCCCAGGAGTACTCCTGCTTCGAGTAGTCCACCGGCACCTGCGCGGAGGCCGGCATCCCGCGGAGGTGCTCCAGCTCGCCGCCGCCGTGGCCCTGGTCCCACTGCTTGGCGGTGAAGTCGAGCGCCAGCGGGCGCCCCTCCATGGCGAAGTGGCCCTGGGCGACGGCGAACTTGTGGCGCGCCTTTCCGGCGGTCAGCGTGAGGCCGGGGGCGAACCAGGCGCCCG
>CAIOAK010000095.1 GCA_903855945.1 uncultured Anaeromyxobacter sp. | reverse complement strand
TGGAAGCCACGCGATGACGCCCCTCGTCGGGCAGTCGCTCGGCGAACCCGTGTCCAGGGTCTGCCCGGGGGGTGGTGGCAGGTCCGGAGCAGGGCTGTCAAAGCAGGCGGAGTCCCACGCCTTCCCGTTCGTGATGTCTAGGAGTGGGCCCACCGGTTGTTGCGTCGAGAGAGTCGATAGGCCCGGGAGGACGGGCTGAAGCGGAAGGTCGGGCGGGGGCTGGTACCGGAGGGCCACCGGCAACTGGACCGTTGGAATCAGGGCGCTCAGCGCGGCTCCGCTGGAATACCAGCTGAACTTGATATTGAGGGCATTGTTGATGTCGGACCGCAGCATCGAGGTGTTGTCGTAGATCTTCAGGGCATAGTCAGTGGCGCGTACAGACGCGACCTCCTGCAACCCGCGTGCGACGACCGTTGCACCCAGGCCGCTGACGAAGTCGACGTACAGCTCGATCTGGACGCGTGTCACCAGAGGCACGGCTGGAAGGTTGGCAACCCATTGCCAGTAGAGATAGGGCAGGGAAGTCTGGACCCCGGCGAACCCCTGGAGCGCATCCTGAAGACCGCCTGGGACGGCATTTTTCCAGTCGCTGTCGGACGTCATGCTGGACATGTTGCTCGCTGCTTGCGACTGGAGCTTCGTCCAGTGCGTCGAGGCCGGGCTGGAGTCATTGCAGGTGTAATCACTGGGTGTCGGAGTCCCGTTGGCGTCCACCGTGCCGGCCAGGTCCGCAATCGTCGTCTCGCTTGCCGTTCCCTTCGCACAGGTCTCCAGGTAGGTGGCGAGCATGGTCTCCAGTGTCACCTCATCCGCATGGCGACTGACGATGGCGTTTTTGTACTTCGCATACATCTGCAAGCCGGTCATGAACGTGCCCAGGTTCAGCTTCCCCTCCAGGTTATCGATCATCTCCCCCACCGCGCTCACCTGCGAGGAAATGTGGTCGAGCTGTTGCTCGATCTGCGCCAGTGCGGAGCCGATGGAATTCGCACAGGCGGGATTGGTACTGATGAACCCGCTCGAGTTCAGCATCGATCCAAGCTGACCGATCCCCGGAACGGAGGAGCTGCCCGGGTCGCAGGACGCAGCTTGGTTCGCAACGACGGTCCACGCGACCGCGGCGAAGAAGCCGCCAGCGCCCATGGCCCCGACTGCGGCCGCCGTGCGCGGACCCCCGCGGGTCAGCGACGAGGTCGCCGGCGGGTACGGAGTCGTTCCCCCGCCTTCGTAGACGTCGACGACGGCGCGCGACCACGCCGCGAAGCCTCCGCGAGCCTGGACGTCGGCGAGCAACTGGGAGGACGACAGGTACTTCTCCGTCCAGATCGCCGCGTTGACGTGATGCGCCCACTCCGGCACGCCGAGCGCCTTCTTCGCCGCGGTGCGCGACTCCTTCAGGCTTGCCCCGGGATGACGGGACATCCACTCCGCCGCGACGGTGGAGAGCGGCGTGACGTAGACGGGCCCGTGCTCCTTCTCCGCGATGCGCACGTCGGCGCGCATCTGGTCCAGTGCCACGCTGCCCGAGTGCGTACCGCCTTCCACCACGACCTGGTAGTCGGCCGGCGCCATGCGCTCCTCGAGCAGGATGGCGAACTGCCCTCGACGCCCGACGGTGGCCGACGCTCCGGGGACCGGAACTCCCTTGGCGTCGACGAGGCGAACCCGCCCCGAGACGGCCCGGTTGTCCGGCCCGGCCACCGCAACCCCAACTACCGCGGTGAGGGAAGACGCAGCGGCAGGAGCCGGAGCCACGGCCTTCTGGCACGCCGCGAGAGTGAGCACTGCGATGCCTGTAGCCACTATGCGTGAACTTCCGATTCGAGGCGCCATGGTGCCCGTCTTTCTCCCCCTCCATCGACCCCGAGGAAATCATCATCACTCCGAGCGAACTCCGCAAGGGATGCATTTGCATCCATGCGAAAGCATCCCGTGGTCCTGCATCCCCACCGGCGCGTCCCCGTCACGCCCCCTCCCCCTCCCCGCCCACGCTGGCCTCCAGCACCCGCAGCAGCTCCACCCTCCCGTGCACGTCGAGCTTCAGGTAGACCCGCTGCAGCCGGTTGCGGACCGAGACCGGCTTCAACCCCATCGCCTCGGCGATCTCCTCCGTCTGCTTTCCATCGGCCCACAGCCGCGCCACCTCCAGCTCCCTCGGGCTGAGCCGGTCGGCCGGGCTGCGCGGCTGAGCGCGGAGGGTCGTGAAGCCGTTCACCGGGGCGCTGGCCCTCGCCACCATCCGCGTGCCGCGCCAGGTGCCCCCGTGGGCTGCAAGCGGAAGGAGCGGCTCCGGAAGGGTCGGCCCGGTCCAGGAGGGCCACTCGCCGTGCAGCGCCGCCTCGAACCGCGGCTCCACCACGTGCAGGAACCCGTACTCGTCCGACATCGCCGTGCCCGCCTCGGGATCGCGCGGCACCCGCCCCGCCTCCATGGCGTGCAGCCGGTTCGCATCCCATGCCGTGGCCAGGATGGGAACGAGTGCCTCGAGGAGCCTCCGCTCCTCCTCCGAGTAGGGATCGTCCCGGTCGGCCCGGTACAGCGAGAGGAAGACGGCGAGATTCGAGATGGGCTGCACCCGCATCGTGGAGAGCACGTGGCGGATGTCGAAGGCCTCCAGGAACGCCAGCCAGGCGGCGCTCGCCTCCGCCGGCGGCCGTCGCCCGTCGAAGAGAACGCAGGTGCCCGGCCGGGCAATCGCCGTCCGCGCGACCCAGTCGGCGCCCTTCACCTCCTCGTAGGCGACGTAGGCCTCCGCCGACCGCTCCGGAGGCGCGCCGGTGACATGGTAGGAGTGGGGCTGCAGCACCGCGTCCTGCACGGTGGCGCTGCCCCACATCGAGACGTCGAAGCGCAGTGTGCCCCGGAGCACCTCGATGGCCTGGTCCTGGAAGCGCTCGGACGGGGTCTCGCGGACGAGTTGCATCAGCCGCTGGGATGCGCCGCCGAGGGCCTGGAAGGGGTCGAGCGCGTGGGGCACGTGCTGGTCCCGGCGACTTCAGTGAGGGATCGCCACGAACGGCACGTAAGCCATCGTCACCGTCGTCGAGCCCGATTCCGTTACTACGTCGCCCCGGATGACGATCTGGGCCGAGGTCGCCGTGACGAGCGTGCTGGTCCAGGGCAGCTCGGCCACCGCGTCGAGGCCGATCATCTCCAGGGTGAGGTCGTTCGACACCGTGGTCCAGCGCACGAAGTCGGTGTTGGCGGTGGTGCCCTTCTGGCCGGTGCTGTCCGGCCGGGTCAGGTAGCCGGTGCCATCGGTGGAAAGGATGAGGAGGTTGTCGAGCGGTGCGGTCGGGTCCACGGGGATGACCCCGGCGGGAACCACCGACTGCAGCGACCAGATCTTGGTCTGTCCGTTGGTGAGCGACTTGTTGAGGCTGCTCGCCGCAGCGTCGTAGGCGACGGCCCGGGTGTAGGTGCAGCGGATCTTCTGGACCCCGCCGCTCACCAACCGGTCGTACTCGTAGACAAGGCTGGTCGGGGTCAGGGTCACGATGGCCGCCACCGTCCTGCCGACGGGCGCGGGCGACGTCGAGCCCTCGATGATGAAGGTCGAGCCGCTCATCGACCAGGTGAGGTCGTCCACTTTCACCGTGTCGCCGGCGGTGCCATCGACCTCGCCATAGACGACGAGGCCGGTGCCGTCGTAGTTGAAGAGGTAGACGTTGTCGGCGGCGTAGGATGGGATGCGAATGTCCACGCCGTCCACCGAGTAGCGGGTGAGGAGCCAGCTCTTCGTGTAGCCGTCGGAGAGGTT
>CAIOAK010000094.1 GCA_903855945.1 uncultured Anaeromyxobacter sp. | reverse complement strand
CGAGAACCCCCCGCGACCTACGGAACCGCCATCCCATCCGCCAGGCGGGACGGGGTGGCCCCGGCGCGGGGCGCATCTGCGCGGGCGCCGCACCGAGCACGCCCGAAGGGCGCTGTCCGGCGGCGCCATACACTCGAAGTGTACCCACCCCGCGCAGCCGGAGCCCCCCAGCGCCGCGGGCTCCACCCCGGCCCGTTACGGCTCCCGCTCCCACATCTTCACGCCCCCGACCAGCCCGGCCCGGTCGGCCGCCATCTTCACGTTCCGTGGAAGGGGCGCCTGGATGTGACGGACGTTTCCTCCTTCCAGGTAGAGCATCCGGAAGTGGAACGTATCTTGAAGCTGCGTGATGGCCTGCAGCAGGGACCTGTTCCAGCGCTTCTTCCCGCGGCGCCGGAGCGCCTTGTCGCCGAGCAGTTCCTCGTACGACTTGCCCTTGCGGAAGGGGTGGTGCCCCAGGTCCACGTTGGGGACGTGGTGTCCGTTCGCGAAGAGGGAGAATCCGAATGTGGGCCCGAGCGCGACGCAGATCTCGGTGCCCCGCCCCTGCACGGCGCCGTGCCCCAGGACGCCGGCCTCGTTCATCACGCGGGTGGGGCGCCCGGTGGTCTTGAGCACCCAGGTGGCGAGATCGAAGCCCGCCCAGGACCGGTGCAGGCTCGGGGCGGTCTTCACGACGCCATCGACGACCGTGCCCGGGAACCCCACCGAGACCCGGTCGAAGGAATCGCGGGGCGGCAGGATCCCTCGCAGGGCCGCGGTCACGCCCCTCGGAGTGGCCGGCCGCGGCGTCACGACGCGGGCGCGCACCGAGAGCGGCTTCCCGCTCGGGGAGACGACCACGGCCTTCAGCCCGGACGGGCCGACGTCGATGCAGAGGGTCCTCCGGAACCGCCCGCCCGACATGGTTCTCTCCCTCATCCGTTCTCCCTCGTCAGACCGTGATCCCGTAGCTCTCGGGCAGGAAGGCCGCCTGGATCCAGGCCTCCGATGCGTAGGCGAACCCGCCGTCGCCCCAGCGGCTTCCCCAGCTGTTCCGGACGATGAATCGGCCGTCGCGGCGGTAGCCCACGATGCAGACCGCGTGCCCGCCATCGACGGTCGACGGCCGGTAGCGACCCAGGACGCCGTGGGTGCGGCTGGCCCGGTGCCAGCTCTGGTCCACGGCCAGGGCCGCCAGCACGGGCCCCTGCGAGGCGAGCCAGGTGCGCCAGTGGCGCGGCTTCCTCCCCAGGTTGTAGTAGGAAGCGACCTTCCGCTGCGCAGCCGCCGAGTAGAAGTGGTCCTCGTCACCCGTGAACATGAGGTGGTCGACGCGGAAGGGGAGCATCCCGTCGAGCACCGCGCCGAAGCGCCGGCAGACGTCGAGTCCCGCCTTGAGCGAGGTGCCGGCCTTCTCGATGAAGGTCTCCGGCCGCGCCGTCGAGGAGTCGGTCTCCTTGGAGGCCATCCAGGTGAACCGGGGGGAGAGCAGCTGGCTCCTCTTCAGCTTGCCCGCCTTCACGAGGTGATGGCGGAGCAGGCCGTCGGTCGAGGCCCACCCCACGCAGGAGCCGGTCTCCTCCTGGTCGCCCACCGCCCACCAGTCCTCCCGGAGGTCCACCTCGGCGGGGAGCGGCGAGACCTTCCGGATCGCCCCGGAGGCCAGCGCGATGTCGATGTTCCAGTCGTCCTCGGTCTTCCGCGAGGGAACGACGTTCAGGATGCGCGCGACCGCGCCATCCGTGCTTCGCTTCCCGGACATGCTCCCCTCCTTCGGCGACTACCGATTCTTTTCCTTCTCCCGGAGCTCGAAGACCTGCTCCCGGTACCGTGACGCGATCTCGATGGCCTTCTCCCGCTGCGCCTCGGGGAACGGTTCCACCGCCTTCAGGAACGCCTCGGTGTCCAGCACGTCGAGCTGCTGCTCCAGCAGTGCGGCGGGATCGGGGGCGGGCCCCTTGCTCTTGGGGACCGGGCGTACCTTCCCGCCCGACATCCCGCCGGGGCCGCTGCTGGCCGGGCCGCCGCCCGAGGGGCGGTCGGGCGCCTTCCGGGAGCCGTCGTCGGAGACGGCCGCGGCGGCGGCGCGAGCGGCGTCCTGGTCGCGCGCCAGCACCGAATCGGCGTGCTCGAGCAACTTCACCTGATCGGGCGTGAGCCCGATCGTCCCGCCCTTCGCGAGGATCGCCGCGATCGAGGAGCGGTGGACGAGCACCGGGGGGGACGCCTGGTCCGCGGCGCGCGCGGAGGAGGCGAGAAGGAGAGCCGAGGAAAGGGCGAGGAGCAGTGCGGGTGAGCGCATCGCCCGGATTCCTAGCACGAAGAGGCGGCTGCCGCCGCTCTAGCGCCTTCCGCCGCCCGGGTGCCCCACATGCCCCACATGCCCCGCGGGGGCCGCGGCGAGCGCCGGCCCACGAGCGCCGTACGGCGATCCACCGGGGGTGAATGAGCGGCCCGAGGCTGCGCCGCCGCGCCCGGGGGCCACCCCCTGGACGCCCACAGGCCGGCCCGACGGAGGGGCAGCCGTCCCGCGCGATCCGCCGCCCGGTCGAACGGTCGGGGGAGCCGACCCGACGGACCTCGGAGGAGGTGCGCCTCCGCCCGGCGGCGCCCGGTAGCCCGGGCCCACGCCATTCCAGCGACCGCGGGCGTAGTAGCCGCCGCCGACCCAGCCCGCGGAGGCGTACGGCCGGGCGAAGCCGTTCCAGCGACCGTACCCGTAGCCGTACCAGCCGTAGCCGCCCCATCCGGCGTAGCCGAACCAGGGCCTCGGGCCGAAACCCCATACCCAGGGTGCGATGACCCAGGACCATCCGACGGCCGGGTAGTAGACGTACATGTTCGGCGCGGCGCCGCTCGCCGGCAGATAGGTGTACCCGTTGGCGTAGGGCATCCAGACCCAGCCGTACTGGCTCGTGAAGACCCACTGGCCCGACGGGGTGGCGGGCTGCACCGCGACCTCCTCCGTGGCCACGTCGAACTCCCCGGGGGGAGGGGGAATCCAGCCCGGAGCCGGGCCCGTGGGCTCGACGCCCTGCGGGAGGTCGTCGGCGCGGCCGAGGGCGGGGACGAGGAGCAGCGCGGCGAGGAGGGCGGCGAGGAAGGTCTTCATGGCGTCACCTGTCGGTACGACGCTTCGAAGCGAACTTTCCTTCACTCTACTCCGGTTCCGGACACGGGTTCGCCCGCCCGGAGCGGGCCGTAAGTATCTAATTTTACTGATGATTTCGGACCGTCACCGATTGACGTGGACCACCTTCGCAGGCGGGAAGCCGTTGAAGGAGGTGGAGGAGGCGTGGCTGTAGGCCCCGATGTTGCGGCTGTAGACCATGTCGCCGAGCTTCAGGTCGGAGGGGAGCCGCTCCGTCATCGAGACCACGTCGAGCGCATCGCAGGTCGGGCCGAAGACCGAGCAGGTCTCCTCCGCCCCCTTCCGGAAGGCCTCGAAGTGGTAGTGGCAGTGGTCGAAGATGACGCCCGAGAAGGTGTGGTAGACGCCGTCGTCCACGTAGAAGCAGAGCTTCCCGTCCCGGACGGCCTTCCCGATCACGGTGCAGACCGACGTGCCCGCCGTGGCGACGAGGAATCGCCCCGGCTCGGCCAGGATCTGGATGTCCTTCGGGAAGAGCCGGTCGATCTCCCGGTTCAGGGTGCGCGCCAGTTCCCGGAACGGCTTCACCGAGTCGTCGTAGGGGGCGGGGAACCCGCCGCCGATGTCCACGAGGAACATCTTGCCGGCGCCGCGCGCCTGGGCCTCGCGGAAGACGTTGGCGGCCAGGTTGAGCGCCTGGACGTAGTTGTCGAAGTTGGTGGTCTGGCTGCCCACGTGGAAGGAGATGCCCTCCACGCCGAGCCCCTCCTTCTCGGCGGCCAGGATCAGGTCCACCGCCTCGCCCGGGTGGGCTCCGAACTTGGAGGAGAGCTCCACCATCGCGCCGGTGTTGGGCACGCGCAGCCGCAGCGCCAGGCCGGCGTGCGGGGCGTACTTCTTGATCTTCTTGATCTCCTCGAGGTTGTCGTAGGTGACGAGCGGCTTGTAGCGATCGAGCTGCCGCAGCGTCCCGTTGGCCTTGATGGGATTGGCGTAGATGATCTTGTCCCAGATCCAGGCCTGCCGCTCCTTCTCCGGCATGTCGCGGATCAGCTCGTGGACGATCATGAACTCCGGCATCGAGGCCACGTCGAAGCTGGAGCCGGCGTCGAAGAGCGTCTTCACGATGGCCGGATCGGAGTTGGCCTTCACCGCGTAGTAGGCCTGCACCCGCGGCAGGTACTTCCGGAAGGTGGCGTAGTTCCTTCGCAGCTCGTCGTGGTCCACGACGAAGAGCGGCGTGCCGTGCTGCCGCGCGAGCTGCTGCAGACGCTTCGCGGAGATCATGTGTCCCTCCCGGCTCCGGCGCTCAGTCGCCGTCGGTGATGAGGAAGTTCTTGAACTGCCAGGGGTCGCTCGCGTCGATGTTCGGCTTGTTGAATCCCTGGAAGGCATTGGTCTGGTGCTGGAGCGGCGTCCAGTCGGACGAGCGGGAGATGAACTTCCCCAGGTAGGGCTTGGCGATCTTGAGCACGAACTCGTGCGGCAGGTCGTCGGGGACCACCACCCCGCGGTCGGGGTTCTGTACCATCCAGACGACGGCGGCCACCACCGAGATGGCCACCTGCATCGTGGTGGCGTTCTGGTGCGGGACGAGCCGGCGGGACTCCTCGATGGAGAGATCGCTCCCCGTCCACCAGGAGTTGTAGGGGTGCCCCATGAGGAGCGCGCCCAGGATGTCCGAGCCGCCCGTGATCTCGTCGTTCAGGATGCGGTAGCTGGGCTGCAGCTCGTAGTCGTACCCGCGCAGCTCGTTCAGGGAGACGATGGCCGAGTCGCTGGGGCAGTAGGCGTAGTGCACGGTGGGGCGGTAGACGGCCTTGCCGTCCTCCCAGACCGTGAGTTTGTCACTGATGGTGAACGCCTCGCCGTGGCGCACCACCATGCCCTGGATGCGGTAGTCGGGGACCCAGGAGACCACCCAGGTGTTCATGCCCATGCGGGCCAGGCAGATCTGGTTCCGGGGGCCGTCCTCGTGCTGGATGGCGAGGCGGGGCAGCTCCTTCTCGTGGGTGCCCCAGCCCATCTCGGCGGTGGTGGTGCCCTCCTCGCGGAAGCCCTCCACGCTCCAGGTGTTCACGAACTCGTCCACCTGCTTGGGCACGTCGGTGATCTGGGTGTCCCGCTCGCTGCAGTGGATGACCTTCACGCCCAGCTTCTGGGCGAGCCGGTTGAAGGACCGATCCTTCATGAGCTGCTGCAGGACCTCGGCGTCCTTCCCCTTCGCCTTGCCGTCCTTCAGCATCTGCTTGGCGATGTCGAGGAGCCCCTGCTTCGTGAAGTGGGAGATGAGGCCGGGGTTGGCGCCGTGCTCCAGCACCGCGGTGGGCCCCTTCTCCTTCCAGCCCGCGGTCATGCGCCGGATGTTCATGTGGCGCCAGTAGAGGGTGCGCTCGGTGGGGTGCTTGTCCGCAGCCCCCTCGTACGGGTCCCAGACCTCGACCGAGGTGTTCACGTAGAGCACACCGCGGTCGTGGCACCACTGCAGGATCTCGCAGGCGTCGATGTTCCAGGCGAGGTCCACGAGCACGTCCCCGGCGGAGAGGTGCTTGCCGAGCAGCGAGCCCATGTTCTCGCGGGTCACCTTCTTGCGGAGGAAGCGAACGCCCTTCTTGGTCCAGGGGGCGAGCGCCTTCCGCCGGTCCTCGAAGTCCATCACCGTGACGTTCTTCGGGCTCACCTTGAGGTGCTTGAGGAGGATGGGAAGGGTGCACTGTGCGACCGCGCCGTAACCGACGAACAGGATCCGCTTGCCGAACTCGACCATGTGACGCCACCTCGGGAGGACAGGGAGGGAAGACGCGCATTCTAGCGGCGCGCGACGGCGCGTTGTAACCGAAAACCGGGCGTGTGCAAACCGTCACCCGGGATAGAGTACGGGTGCCTGCGCCCCGCGCAGGGCCCATGCCCCGGCGACCCACCACCTGGCTGTTGCTCCTCGTCCCCCTGCTGCTCGCCGTGGCGGCCTACGCGCGGGTCCTCGGGGCAGGGTTCGTCTTCGACGACGTCCCGGTGGTGGTGGAGCGGGCGTCCCTCTCCGACCTGCCCGGCACGGTGCGGGCGTGGCCGGGGGCCCTCCTGCAGGGCGGGCGCCCCACCACCGACGTCACCTTCGCCATCGACCGGGCCATCGGAGGCCTGTCGCCCCGGGGCTACCACCTGGGGAACCTGCTCCTCCACCTGGCCACCGTCCTCCTCGTCTTCCTGTTCACCCGGGAAATCCTCCGGCGGGCCGGGCGGGCGTCGGTGGACGGCGTCGCCGTCGCGGTGGCCGGTCTCTTCGCGCTCCATCCCCTCCAGAGCGAGGCGGTCTCCTACGTGGCCCAGCGCTCGGAGGTTCTCGCCTCCGGCCTCTACCTCGCCACCCTGCTCCTGCTCTTGCGGGCCGAGCGGGCCGGCGCCGGGCTCCGCGGGGCGCTCCTCGGGCTCGCCGCCCTGGCCCTCTTCGTGGTGGGGATGGGGGCGAAGGCCATCCTGGCCACCGCGCCGCTCGCCTGGCTGCTCCTCCTCCTGGCCGTCCCGCCGGAGGGCGAACGGCCGGGGAAGGGGCGGTGGGGATGGCGCCTCGCCCTCGTCGCCCCCTTCGTCCTCACCACCCTCCTTCTCGTGCGAGGGGCGCTCGTCTCCGTGGAGGGGAAGGCGGACGCGGGCTTCTCGGTGCCCCGGTCGGCCCCCGGCAGCTACTTCCTCACCCAGTGGCGGGCCGTCACCACCTATCTGCGGCTGCTCGTGTTCCCCTCCGGCCAGAACGCCGACTGGAGCTTCCCGCTCTCCGCCTCGGTGGGGGAGCCGGCCGTCCTGGCGTCGGGGGCCTTCCTCGCGGCGCTGCTCGCCGCCGCGGCCTTCACCTGGTGGCGCTGCCGTCGCGGGGAGGACACCCCCGCCGCGAGCGGGCGCGCGGCCGCCTACGGGGTGGTCTGGTTCTTCCTCGTGCTCGCCCCCACCTCGAGCTTCCTCCCCATCGCCGACGTGCTGGTGGAGCACCGGGTCTACCTGGCCGCCTGGGGTCCCTTCCTCGCGCTGGTCCTCGGAGGGGAGGCGCTCCTCGGCCGGCTGCCGTCGGGGAGCCGCGGCCGGGTGGCGGTGGTCGGGGTGGGCGCGGTGTGGCTCGCGCTGGCCGTGGCGCTCCATCTGCGGAACGCGGTGTGGGAGAGCGACCTGGCCTTCTGGCGGGATGCCGTGGCCAAGTCGCCGGGCAAGGCCCGCCCCCACCTCGGGCTCGGGCTGGCGCTCGCGCAGCGAGGGGATGCCGCGGGCGCCGTCGCCGAGCTCTCGGCCGGGCTTTCGCGCGCGCCCGAGGACGCCATCGGCCTGCGGGTCGCGCTCCTCCACAGCCTCGGGGGGGCACTCATCCAGCTCGGCCGGTCGCCGGAAGCGGTCCTGCGTCTCCGGCAGGCGGTGGAGCTCGATCCCGGGGCGTTCGAGCCGCGCCAGGGGCTGGCCCTCGCGCTCTGGAACGAGAAGGACCTGGACGGTGCCGAGCAGGCGGCCCGGGCCGCGCTCGACCGGGCTCCCCGGGCCGCGGCGGCCACCCGGGTGATGGGGCAGGTGCGGATGGCGCGCGGCGACGACGCCGGGGCCGTGCCCTACCTCGAGCAGGCCGTCCGCGCGCGCCCGAACGACGCGCCGGTCCGCTACGACCTCGGCGCGGCCTACGCCAACCTGGAGCGGAAGGGCGACGCCTGCGCGTCCTGGAAGGCGGTCCTGCTCCTTCCGCCCGCCGGCGGAGCGCAGGAGGCGGCACGGCAGGGGCTCGCGATCCTGGGATGCCCTCCCTGACCGTGCTACGGATTCATGGATCGCGCTCCAGCCAAAGGACGGACCCCATGGCCATCGAATCCCTGAACCCGACCACCGGAGAGCTCCTCGCCACCTTCCCCGAGATGGGAAAGGACGAGGTGGACCGCATCCTCGACGCCGCGGTGAAGGCGCAGAAGGCCTGGGCGCGGGTGCCCATCGCCGAGCGCGCCGTCCTCATGCGCAAGGTGGCGGCGCTGCTCCGCGAGCGCGCCCCGGAGCTGGGGAGGCTCGCCGCCATCGAGATGGGCAAGCCGCTCAAGGACGGCGCGGCCGAGGCGGTGAAGTGCGCCTGGGTCTGCGAGTTCTACGCCGAGAACGCCGAGAAGTTCCTGGCGCCCCGCGCCGAGACGAGCGACGGCAGCAAGGCCTACGTCCGCTTCGATCCGCTCGGCGTGATCCTGGCGGTCATGCCCTGGAACTTCCCCTACTGGCAGGTGTTCCGCTTCATCGCCCCCCATCTCATGGCGGGCAACGGCGGGCTCCTCAAGCACGCCTCCAACGTCCCGCAGTGCGCGCTCGCCATCGAGAAGCTGATGCACGACGCCGGCTTCCCGCGCGACCTCTTCCGCACGCTGCTCATCGGCTCGAAGCCGGTCCGCGGGATCATCCTGGACGACCGGATCGCCGCCGCCACCATCACGGGAAGTGAACCGGCCGGGCGCGCGGTGGCCGCCGCCGCCGGC
Source organism: uncultured Anaeromyxobacter sp. (assembly GCA_903855945.1). Classification (GTDB taxonomy): domain Bacteria; phylum Myxococcota; class Myxococcia; order Myxococcales; family Anaeromyxobacteraceae; genus CAIOAK01. The sequence goes on along the minus strand of CAIOAK010000094.1, from coordinate 3,458 downwards.
GAGTCGCTCAAGCCCTCGGTCATGGAGCTCGGCGGGTCCGATCCCTTCATCGTGCTGGCCGACGCGGACATCGACGCCGCGGCGAGGACCGCCGCGGTGGCCCGCACCATGAACGCCGGGCAGAGCTGCATCTGCGCCAAGCGCTTCATCGTGGAGGCGCCGGTGTACGACGCCTTCCTCGAGAAGTTCACCGCGGCCATGCGGGCGGTGAAGGTCGGCGACCCCACCCAGCCCGGCACCGACATCGGTCCGCAGGCCCGCGCCGACCTCCGCGACGAGATGCACGGGCTCGTGAAGCAGGCCATCGAGGAGGGAGCGCGGGTGGTGATGGGCTGCACCATCCCGCCCGGCCCGGGCGCCTTCTACCCGGTCTCGATCCTGGCCGACGTGGAGACGAGCAACGTGGCGGCCCGGGAGGAGCTCTTCGGCCCGGTGGCGGTGGTGATGAGGGCCGGGAGCGCAGACGAGGCGGTGGAGATCGCCAACCACTCCAGATTTGGCCTGGGCGCGAGCCTGTGGACCCGGAGCGAGGCGCAGATCGAGCGGCTCGTGCCGCGCATCGAGGCCGGCGCGGTCTTCGTGAACGGACTGGTGAAGAGCGACCCGCGGCTGCCCTTCGGCGGCGTGAAGACCTCCGGCTACGGCCGCGAGCTCGGCCTCGAGGGCATCCGCGCCTTCGTCAACGTCAAGACCGTCTGGGTGAAGTAGCGCGGGCGATCGTCAGGGTGGGATGGCGACGATGGAGCGGGCCACGGCGGAGCCCCCCGCCGCGACCTGGTACGGCCCGATGATCTCCCCGAAGCCGCCGGGGTAGGGCCAGTCGATCGCCGCGGCGGCCCCGGGGACCTTCCACCAGCCGAAGAGGGGCTTCTGGAGGACCGTCGCACCCCCCCGAGCCGTGAGGCCGGGCAGGTCGGCCCGATTTCCGTTGGTCCAGAGTGCCGGCACCGAGACGAAGCGGGTTCCGTTCGTGGGGTCGGCTCCCAGCGACTCCCCGCTCACGAAGGCCCAGCCGCGATCGACGGCGATGGACTCGCCCGTGCCCGCCCCACCTTCTCCGGCGGTGGAGAGAACCTGCGTCGCCGACGGGGTCCAGATGACCGGCACCGGCGTGCTCCGCGAGGTGGGCGACCGGAGGAGGCCGGAGATGTAGGGCGTGATGTCGGGGGCCTCGCCCACGAGCGCGATGCCGGTCGGCATCCCCCAGGGAGAGCTGCCGAAGCCGCTGCCGAGCATGGGGACGCCGGCGTCGTCCACCCAGAAGACCGCCTTCTCGAGCGAGCCTTCCATCAGGGTGGCGACCGAGTACACGAAGAGGCCGTCGTAGGCCATGCTCACGGTACCGCCGTAGGTGGTCGTCGTCCCGTACCCCGCCGGGGGCAGGAGGGGATCGACGGTCCCCGACGCGAAGTCCGGGGCGAGGAACCAGACCACGGCCAGGTAGACGGGTGGTTGACTACCCGCCTCGTGGAGGACCCCGCCGGCGATGGCGTACCGGGTCGTGATGACGAGCGAGGTGATGAGCCCGGCGTCGTAGCCGCCGGGGAGCATCAGGTCCGGCTCCCGGGTCGCGAGCACGCCGTCCTTCCAGATGGTGGGGAGCGGAAATTCGTCGCCCGTCGCCCCGGCCACGTAGACGTGTTCCTTGCCCGCGTCGTCCTCGACGACCGCCGCGGCCAGCGCGGTCCCGTGGGCCCAGCCGGCGGGGAGCTCCAGGCGGGTCACGGTCCCGTCGTGCCAGGCCACCGGCATCATCGAGGGAATCCCCGCCGAGCAGGCCACCGAGGTCCCGACCGCGTAGGCGGCCTTGCCCTTGACGGTGAGGGCCTGCACCGACCCCGAGGCTCCACAGTCGCCGCCCGGGAGGAGGGGCAGCTGCTGCGGCGCCGACGCTCCCGTCCAGGTCACCGGAAGGGGCATGTCGCCGGCCACCGACGGGTTCCACGCCCAGCCGCCCTGGACGATCTTCGGGGGCTGCGGATTGTTCCCGGAGCAGGCGCCAGCGACGAGGGAGGCCACGGAGAGGAATACGAGGAGAGGAGCCCTGGCGCGCATGGGGCGAGCATACCGTCCGCCCCTGACGGGTGCATAGAAAGACCACCAGGCGGTGAGGAACCCGACAGTGGGGTAGCTGGAGAGGATCCGCCATGGATCGCGGGTAGTTGACGCCGATCCGGGCGTTTGATCGCGTCGGAAAGCTCACCGACCAGAATTTCAACACCTCGGGGGCTCTTCCGGGCCGACCCTTCCAGCAGGCCGTCGTTCCTCGGGTTTTCGGTGGCCCTGCGCCCGGGCCCGACTTGGCCCAACTGTTGCGAAAGCATCCATACGAAAGGAGCACGCCATGATCGCCGCCACCGCCTTCGCCGTCGTCGCCCTCGTCGTCGTCGCCTTCCTGAACCGCATCCCGTAGGCACGCCATGCACGGAAACGAATTCCTCAGTGGATACTCCGCAAAGCTGGTCGAGTACGGACTGGCCGTCGCCTACCTCATCCTCTTCGTCGGCTTCTGGCGCTTCCTCCACGGTGGCGCACACGCCGCCAAGGCGGTGGTCACCCGAGCGGTCGAGCTGCCCCGGGCCGTCACCGCTGGCTGGTTCCAGGTGCCCGCCGACGTGGCGCTGCACCCCGGCCACACCTGGGCGCGCATGGAGGACGATGGCACGGTCGCCGTCGGACTCGACGACCTCGGCCACCGGATGGTCGGCGCCATGGACAGCATCTCCTTGCCCGTGCCGGGAAGCCTGGTCGAGCAGGGCGCCAAGGCCGTGACGCTGGAGGCAGGCGGCAGGCAGGTGGGGCTGCTCTCGCCGGTGGACGGCGAGGTGGTGGCTACCAACGCCGCGGCCCGCGAAGGAACCGCTCCGTACGGAGAGGGCTGGCTCTTCAAGGTCCGCCCGAGCCGCTGGGCCCGGAACGCCGCGCAGCTGCTCAGCGGCGAAGCCGCCCGGGAATGGGTGGAGGAGCAGGGTCGCAAGCTGACGATGCGGCTCGCTCCGGAGATGGCGCTCGCGCCGGTGATGCACGACGGCGGCGCGCCGGTGCACGGGATGGCCCGTGAGCTCGACGCGGAGCACTGGGACGAGATCGCGCGGGAATTCTTCCGCACGCAGGAGTGAGGAGACTGTCATGACCGCTCTCATCGATACCCTGATGGTCGTCGGAATCTTCCTGGTGGGGCTCGCGGCACGGCTGGGCATCGTGCTCGTCATCGGGCTCGCCATCGTGTCGCCGGTGCTCTTCGCGCTCGGGGCGGGCAAGGTCTTCCACTCGCTGCGGATGTGGGTGCAGGGGTACCGCTCGGCCGGTCAGCTCCGCTACCGGGGCGGCCTCTCCTACGCGCCGGGCCACACCTGGATGAAGGCGAACGGCCGTTCCTTCCAGGTGGGCATCGACGACCTGGCCCAGCGCATCCTCCCCTGGACCGTGGCGGCCGAGCTGCCCCGGGTCGGGCAGGT
>CAIOAK010000093.1 GCA_903855945.1 uncultured Anaeromyxobacter sp. | reverse complement strand
CGCGAGGATTCTCCGCGTCGTCATCTCGCCCGCGAAGCCCAGAACGTCGGCCTGGAGCTCGGAGAGAGGCGCCTCGAACTCCTGGGCAAGAACCTTGGCAACGTCCCCCAGGGTTCGCTCCCCGTCGAGCTGCTTCCAGATGGCCTTGCCGGTGTCGTTGAGCGTTAAGAGCTCGTCGTCGGCGTCGCCGATGCCGGCGACCAGCGGGACGATGACGATGTCCCCCTCGATCTCGCGGGCCACCACGTCCTCCGACGGGGCGCAGATGGTCGCCAGGGTGACGTCGATCTTCGATGCTTCCGTCATGTTGCCTCCACTCGTTGACGCCATTCGGCGACCTCCCAGCCCTTCTCGCCGTCCTTCAACCAGCCGAGCCAGCGGGCCTGGGCGTGGGCCACGTCGCAAAGGTACTCCACCGGCGTGTCGTAGGTCCCGTGCTCCGCCCAGGACTTGGCCGGGCACTGCTCGCAGAGACCCTTGAGGAAGCACCGGGCGCAGCGGCGCAGGTACTCGGGGTTGGTGGCCCGCATCTCGCGAAGCGTCGAGAAGTGGTCGAGGGCGTCCGAGAGCGTCTTCTCGGCCAGGTCCACGGTCAGCCCGGGCGCGCGCACGCCCATGCAGGGCTGGGCACGCCCGTAGGCGTCCACGGAGAGGCCAGCCCCCGCGCCGCAGCCGAAGAGCACGTCGCCCGGGGGGCGCATGAACTTGCTTCCGAACTCCTTCATCCCCTTGCGGTACCGGTCGGCGTCGCGCGTGAGGACCGCCACGCCGTCCTCGGGGGTGAGTCGAAGCGACTCGACGAGCCGGTTCTTCTCCGGGTCGTCGCGCCGGTTGCGAAGGTCGAAGAACATCGAGTGGCCGGGCGCCTTGGTCATCCAGGGGATGGTCGCGGCCCAGGTCTCGAACTCGTCCAGCTCGGCCCGGTTCTGGGGCAGGAGCGCGCTCTTCACCACGAACGGGATGCGTTTCTCCAGCAGCAGGTCCACGCCGCGGCGGAACTGGGCGAAGGAGCCCGGGGCCCGGGTCACCGCCTCGTAGGACTCGGGGTGCATGCCGTAGACCGTCACCTCCATCGTGACGAGCGGCGGGATGCGCGCGAGGAGGTCCACGAGCGCCGGCGTGACGTGGCGGGCGTTCGTGAAGATGAGCACCTTCAGCCCGAGCCGCCGGGCGAAGAGGTAGAGCTCCTCGAAATCGGGGCGGAGCAGCGGTTCACCCCCCGTGAAACGGACCTGCATGCAGCCCAGGTCGGCCGCCTGGCGCAGGATCTCCTTCACCTGCGCCGTGGGCATCTCGCGCCCCCGCGCCGCCGCGTCCCCCGCCGGAAGGTTGATGCAGCAGTGGATGCAGTCGTTGTCGCAGCGCTCGGTCAGCTCGATGTCGAGCCGGCCGAGGCGGGAGGCGAGCGGCTTCACCGGCTGCTTCACCTGGCGGACGAACTCGCTCACCGGCAGAGCCTTTCGAGCTCGGGCACGCTGGCGCCGGTCCGGTCGAAGGGCATCGTGTAAAAGGAGGCCTCGGCGACGATCCGCTCCAGCACGTCGAGCTCCTTCTGCCACCACTCGGCCGTGACCATGGGCTTGATGAGGGTGGCGAGGAGCCGCTTCCAGATCTCGCGCCGGTCGGTGAGCGGCACGAGCTCGTTCTTCGTGTCCTGCTGGAGAAACAGGATCGCCTTGAGCGGGGCCTCGTCGGGGGAGACGTCGGCGGTGGTCCCGTGGCTCCAGGTTCCGTGCACGCGCCAGCCGTCCGGCCACTTGCGGATCACGTTCCGGTCGTCGCAGAGGATGGTGGCGCCGAGCCCCGGGGCCGCCTTGAGCAGTTCCATGGTGGTGGACTTGCCAGCGCTGGAGTGGCCGATGAAGACGAGCCCCTTCCCGTTCACCACCGCCGCCGCCGAGTGCATGAGGACGGCGCTCCGGTCTGCGAGGAGCGGCCCGAGCCAGATCTGGTCGGTGGGGAAGAGGGAGAGGGAGTGCCAGCCGTCGGTGCCGATCCGCGCCCCGTCCCGGGGCGGGCTGTAGATGGTGGCGTGGGTGTGGTCGGGGCTGAAGACGGCCACGCGGTGCAGCTCCGGGTCGCCCGCCGTCGGCGAGATGCCCTTGTAGAACCAGGTGCCGTTCTTGCGCGAGATGGCCCAGGGCGGCTTCCGGTACAGCTCCTCGCCGGTGTCCTTACCCTTCATGTCGGGTAGCTCGAAGTGATGACGGAGCGTGACGTTGTCGTCGCCGGGGCCGTTCACCTCGAAGCGGGTCAGCTCCTCCTTGAACCTGGTCTCCTGGAGGTCCAGGTCGCTCTCGACGCGGACCGTGATGCCGGCGATCTTGAAGTAGCGGCGGTGCCTGGCCTGCCACTCGACCTTGAACTTCTCGGCCTCGTCGGCGACCTCGCACAGATAGCCAATCGGGGCCGAATACCGACCCGTCTCGAGCTTGGCGTAGACCGCGCACCAGCGGCACGACCCGCGCGAGTCGCAGGTGCCGCAGTTGTCCTTCCACTCCTGGCCGCCGCGGACCTTGTCGGCGCAGGACGGGATGAACTCCTCCCAGCCCTCGCGGAAGGTGCCCTTTCGGAGGTCGTAGCGAAGCGCCGGGTCTGCGATGAAGCTGCACCAGGACATCTGGCCGTAAGGGTCCACGTGGAAGTCGCGTCGGCCGGCGATGCACTGGGCGAAGAGACGGTCGTCGCCTTCTTCCACGACGCCGCAGCCGGCGGCGGTACGCTCCGAGTAGCTCGGATCGGGCTTGTCGAGCGCGATGACCTCCTCGGGCGAGAGGCGCTGCCGGTCGATCTCGCTATTGCGGGCCGGCGAACCGTCGCTCGACTTGTAGAGCCAGGCGGCCCCGGTGCGCTGGTGGGGCGAGAGGCTCTTCGCGAGCTCCAGCATCGCGTCCCACTGGTGCCAGTTCGACTTCATCGGGATGAGCTGGACGATGAAGGACGCGCCCGCCTCGCGCAGGTAGGCGAAGCCGCGCATGGCGGCCTCGAAGCCGCCCGGGTTGCGGGTGACGTCGTCATAGACGTCGGCGGTCGCGCCGTAGAGGGCGACCATCTTCGTGCCCTTGCGCTTCATGAGCTGGGCAATGGCCGGGGTGATGAGCGTCCCGTTGGTGTTGAGGGAGTAGCTCACCGCCTTGCGGGTGACGTGGTCGAAGATCTCGGCGAAGTCGTCCCGGAGCATGGGCTCGCCGCCGGAGAGCTTCCACTTCTGGCAGCCCATGGCGCGGGCTTCGTCCACGATGCGCCGGATCTCATCGAGGGAGAGTTCGGCCGCCTCGTCGGGCGCACCGGGGGGCAACCATACCCAGCAGTGGCGGCAGGTGTTGTTGCACCGGTAGGTGAGGTCGAGCGCGCCTTCGAGGGGAAGGCGGGGGAGCTGCTGCAGGACTGATCTCATTCAGGCGGCAGGATACCGGATCGGTCACGGGAAGCGTCGGAGGAGTGCATACCCATTGCGTTACGCGGCGCGGTCATTGAACCACGCCCTGCTTCACGTATTCCCAAGGGCAAAGATCCAAGGGATCAAGGGGTAGAGGGGTATTGGGGCTAACTACCATATCCAGACGTACAGTCCAGCGTACATGCACCACTTCCATTCTTCGAACACGATGAATTGACTACATCTACACCTCCTCCGCTTCCAACGGTCTTGCATCCTCCTAGCCTGGATTACCACGGTGCGCGATCCACCTGACACGAGGTCGTCGGGCGACCCGGCGAGCTACGCGGACAGCTTGAGCTTGGCG
>CAIOAK010000092.1 GCA_903855945.1 uncultured Anaeromyxobacter sp. | reverse complement strand
CGTACCCCTGCCCCGGGGCCGGGTGGTAAAGAATGGCTCGAAGATCCGACCCAGCATCTCGGGCGCAATTCCGTGGCCGTCGTCCTCGACCTCCAACCGCACCATGCCGGGCGTCCCCGGACCGAGCCGGATCACGACCTCACCGATCCGGCCAGCCGGGATGGCCAGGGCAGCGTTGGTCACGAGATTCACGAGCACCTGCTGAATCTGCGTCTCCGAAACGAGAGCCTTCGGCGCGTCCGCGATGTCGATCCGGACTCTCACGAGTTCGGTGACGAGGCTCGGAAGCCAGCCCATGCTCTGCCGTACCGTCTCGGAAAGGTGGACGGGGCATCGAGGCTTGGTCGGTGATCCCAGAACGGCGAGGTCCTTGACGGTGCTCGCGATCCGCTCGGCGCTACTCTTCACGTCGGTGAGCGTCTCGGCCAACTCGTCGGCACGCTGGGCAAGTCGTCGAAGGTCGATCTGGGTCCCGCCACGAAGGTGTCCCTGGAACCGCTCTACATCCTCTAGCGCGGCCCCCGCGCCTGCGAGCACGGCCGCCAGCGGGCCGTTGATCTCATGCGACACGCCTGCCACCAGCGTTCCCAGAGCCGCGAGGCGCTCCGACTGGGAGACCCGGGCCTGGAGGGCGCTCCTCTCGGCCTCGGCCTTCTTCGATGCCGTGGTCTCCATCACGGTCACGAGGACCCGCGGATCGCCAACCGCCGAGTCGGGAATGCGCTGGTACGTGAACGAGAAGTAGACCCCCTCGAGCCCCCCCGGCTGGTCCCGCTCGATCTCGAAGCGCATGTCGTCCGCGTGGAACGTTTCGCCCGTCTCGACGACCCTCCGGAGGAGGGGCGTGACGAGCGCTTCGAGGTCTGGCCAGCACTCGGCGACCGTGCGACCCGGGAATCTTCGCAGCGGCGCCAGGGCCTGGTAGGCCGGGTTCACGAACTCGTAGCGGAAGTCCCGGCCCCGCAGGATCGCGAATCCAGCCGGGGATACCCGGAACACCTCTCCCAGCAGGGCCTTCTCCTCCTGGAGCGCCATCCCGGCGACGCGAAGCGCTTCCTCCTGCCGTCCGCGTTCCGCGTCGCTCTCCACCTGCAACCGGTCGGTTGCCGCGCGACGCCGCTGGAACGCATGGAGGCCGAGGGCCCCGAACAGGCCCGCCATCGCGACCAGGGCGCCGGTATCCCGGACGTCCTTCCACCAGGGCGCGAAGACGGCGGCGGTCTCCCGGGCGAACAGGGCGACCAGGAACCCGTCCGACCGGGTCGTCGCCGGGCGGATGGTCTGGATTGCCATCAGGGACTCCCGTCCGGTGGAGGTGACGGGAGCCATCCAGTAGTTGAGATTCCGACCGCTCTGGACGTGGCGGTTGAAGGACGACTCCGGGACCTGGGAGAGATCCTTGCCCACCGCGCCCTTCGGGTCGGGTATGCGGTAGACGATCTTTCCGTTCCCGTGGATCAGGGCGGCCACCATGTCGGGCGCGTACCGCGCGGAATCGACGAGGGCGGCGAAGTAACCGGGATCGAGAACGGCCGCGACGTAGCCGTCGAATGCCCCCCGTCCGTCGAGGATCGCCCTGCTGATGCTGATGGTCCAGTTCCCCAGGGGGGTAAGGAACGGCAACGACACGTAGGCCAGGGCCTCGTCGGGTCGGGCCCGAATGGTGCGGTACCGCTCCCCCTCGCGCCAGTCGCCCCCGATGAGTTCCTTGCGGTTGCTCGCGACGGCGATACCTTCGGCATTCACCAAGAGGAAAGTCCGGACTCCCGTCATGGAGGCCGCCATGACCTGCATCCGCTCGTTCAGCCGGGCGACTTCCTCCCGGTGCGCCAGCACCTCCCGGGACTCGTCGCGCAGGGCATCGAGGCCGACGGACACCGCCTCCATGCTGTCACCGAGCCTCTTCTCGGCCGAGCGCGCCTGGTGCTCCAGGCGCTCCCTCTCCCACACCGAGATGGCCCGTCGCTCCGACCAGAGATCGAGGGCGACGATTCCTACGGCGGCGAGGAGGGCGGCGCCGAGCGCGAGCCACTCCAGGCGGACCTGGACGGCTCGATTGAGGGCGGTCGGGCGCCCGCGTGGAGTCGAGGAAGGTTCGGCTTCGCCCACGGAATCCTCAGGGCGCAATGGTTGCACAGCGCGGAAAGAATGAGAATCTGGAAGGGCGGCGCCGCGAATACCCTTTCGGGGCGGGCAGCTGGCTTCACCCCTCCACAGGCGCCGCCGGTAGCTCCACCCGGAACGTCGATCCCTTCCCGACCTCGCTCTCGACGGTGAGCGTTCCACCGTGGTCGGTGATGATGGCGTGGCAGATGGAAAGACCGAGGCCGGTACCGCGCCTCTCGCCCGCCGGGCGAGTCGTGAAGAAGGGGTCGAAAATCCTGCTCAGGTTGGCAGGGTCGATTCCGGTTCCGTGATCGACCACTTCCAGGCGGGTCGTCACGGGGGCTCCAGCCAGGACCTGCTCCAGTTGCCCCCGAGAAGCCTTCACGTCGGGAGCACCAAGGTCCTCCACGCTCACCGTCGCCCGGGTATGGACGCTGCTCGGAAGCCAGCGCATCGCCCCTGCGACGATGTCCGAGGCCCGCAGTCGAGTCCGTTCCTGGGCGGGTGCCCCGAAGCATCTCCAGGACCTCCCGGCCCCGTTCGATCAACGCCTCCTGACTCGGGCGATCTCCTCGTTCCAGCTTTTCCAGGTGGTCCTGAACGTCCAGCATGGCGGTTCCCACGCCCGCCATGACCCCCGTCAGCGGAT
>CAIOAK010000091.1 GCA_903855945.1 uncultured Anaeromyxobacter sp. | reverse complement strand
CGGGGCGGCCCCTCCACGGTCGCCAACTGCAGGATCCTCTGCAAACCCCACAATCTCGAATCCGCGCGCCAGGTTTACGGCGACGAACTGATGGACAAGTTCACGACGACAGTCCGAGAACCCCCCGCGACCTACGGCACCGGCCACCCATCCGCCAGGCGGGCCGGGGTGGCCCCGGCGCGGGGCGCATCTGCGCGGGCGCCGGGAACCGGGACCACTCGAACCTCGGTGTGCCCCGGCGCCATCCAGCCTTGCCCACCCCCCCCGCGCAGCCGGCGCCCCCCAGCGCCGCGGGCTCCACCCCGGCCCGCCGGCTTGTGGTAATTCTCTGGGCCCGGCCGCAAGGGCCGGACAGCCCAATTCCGGAGAGAAAATGAGCACGAAGAAGTTCCGCGTCGGCGTCCTCGGCGCCACCGGCATGGTCGGTCAGCGCTTCCTGACGCTCCTCGAGAACCACCCCTGGTACGACGTCACCCTCGTCGCCGCCAGCGCCAACTCGGCGGGGCAGAAGTACGCCGATGCCGTGAAGGGTCGCTGGGCGCTCCAGGCCCCGCCGCCGGCGAAGGCCGCGGCCCTCACCGTCCAGAACGCCTCCGACGCCGCCCGCATCGCCGACCAGGTCGACTTCGTCTTCTGCGCCGTGGACATGAGCAAGGAGGAGACGGCGAAGCTGGAGGAGGACTACGCGCGCGCCGAGACGCCGGTGGTCTCCAACAACTCGGCCCACCGGGCCACGCCCGACGTCCCCATGATGGTCCCGGAGATCAACCCCGAGCACGCCACGGTGATCGAGGCGCAGCGCAAGCGGCTCGGCACGCGGCGCGGCTTCATCGCCGTGAAGCCCAACTGCTCGCTCCAGAGCTACGTCCCGGCCATCCACCCGCTCATGAAGTTCGGCCCGAAGCGGGTCGCGGTCTGCACCTACCAGGCGATCAGCGGCGCGGGGAAGACCTTCGAGTCCTGGCCGGAGATGGTCGACAACCTCATCCCCTTCATCAAGGGGGAGGAGGAGAAGTCGGAGAAGGAGCCCATGAAGATCTGGGGCTCGATCCAGGACGGGAAGATCGTCGCGGCCACCGACCCGGTCATCTCGGCCCAGTGCATCCGCGTCCCGGCCTCCGACGGCCACATGGCCGCGGTCTTCCTGCAGCTCGAGAAGAAGGCCTCGAAGGAGGAGATCATCTCCCTCTGGCGCGGCTTCGAGGGCAGGCCCCAGGTCCTCGGGCTCCCCAGCGCGCCGAAGCCCTTCCTCACCTACTTCGAGGAGGAGAACCGCCCCCAGACCCGGCTCGACCGGGACGCGGGCGGCGGCATGGGCGTGACCATCGGCCGGCTCCGCCCCGACACGCTCTTCGACTGGCGCTTCGTGGCGCTCTCGCACAACACCGTCCGCGGCGCCGCGGGCGGCGCCGTCCTGACGGCCGAACTGCTCACGAAGGACGGCTGGATCGAGGCGAAGTAGCCGGCCTCGCGCCGCGGGTCGCCGTGGTCGCCGCGGGTCGCCGCGAGCCGCTAGTTGCGGCGCCCGCCGAAGATGTTCAGGATCGACAGGAACAGGTTGATGAAGTCGAGGTAGAGGGCGAGCGCGCCGTTCACCGGCAGCGCAGCCACGCTCCCGCCCAGGGCCGCCATGCGGCGCAGCCGCTGCGTGTCGTAGGCGGTGAGCCCCGTGAATACCACCACGGCGGCGCAGGAAACCACCCAGGCCAGCATGCTGCTCTTCGTGAAGATGTTCACGACGCTGGCGATGACGATCCCGATGAGCCCCATGAAGAGGAAGGTGGACCAGCCCGCGAGATCGCGCTTCGTGACCGTGCCGTACACGCTCATGGCGAGGAAGGTCCCCGCCGTCACGGCGAAGGCGCTCGCCACCGAGGCACCGGTGTAGGCGAGGAGCACGACCGACATCGTGGCGCCGGTCACCGCCGAGTAGAGGATGAAGAGCGCTCCGGCCGCCCCCGCCGACAGCTTGTTCACCGCCGCGGAGAGCGTGATGACCAGGCCGAACTGGGCGATGATGAGCCCCCAGAAGACGAACTGGTTGCCGAGGATGGCCTTCAGCGCCACCGGGGTGGAGGCGACGTACCAGGCCACCCCCGACGTGACGAGCAGTCCCATGGTCATCCAGCGGTAGACGGATGCCATGAAGCGCCGCTCGACGTCCGAGCTGGCGCGGGCCACGACCTGATAGTTCTCATAAGCGTTTGCCATGGGGCCATTCTAACCACACTGCGGCCGATGGCCAGCGCCCATCCCCTCCAGGAGCGGGAGGATCTCCTCCACCCGTTCCGCCCAGGCGGTGGGCCGGGCGGGGGCGAGCTCTTCCCGGGTGAAGGGGCCCCAGAGGACGGCGATGGTGGGGACGCCGGCGGCGTTCCCGGCCTCGATGTCGTGGGGTGAGTCCCCCACGAAGGCGGCGTGTCGCGGGTCGGCGCCGAGCCGCTCGATGGCGTGGAGGACGGGGTCCGGGTGGGGCTTGTGCCGCTCCGTCGCCTCGAGCCCGACGAGCAGCTCGAAGTGGCCGAGGAGGCCCAGGAACTCGAGCGACCGGCGCGCCGACGGCGTGAGCTTGGAGGTGACGAGCGCCATCCGGACGCCGCGGGAGGTGAGCGTCGCGAGGAGCTCCGGGACGCCCGGGAAGGGTCGCACCATGGCGTCGTGGTGCGCCCACTGGTGCTCCTTGTACCGCTCCTTCAATCGGGCCACGTCCTCCTCGTCGATCGCCCAGCGACGGATCATCCCGTCGAGCGGCGTGCCGATGAGTGCCACCCAGTCCGCGACCGAGGGGGCGCGCGGATGGCCCGCGAAGGCGTGGCGCATGGAGGCCACGATGAGCGGGATCGAGTCGATGAGGGTCCCGTCCAGATCGAACAGGACCACGCGGGGCATCATCGGCCCGATCCCGGTCGCGGCTAGAGCAGCCCGGGCTTGCCGGCCTGGAAGCGGTTGAACTCGGTCACCAGGATGTCCACGTGCTCCCGCTCCTCGGCGGCGAGCTCGCGGTAGAGCTGCTGCTCCACCGAGCCGGGCGCGCAGTCCGCGCTCTTCTCGCCGAAGAACTTCACGGCGCGCTGCTCGAAGGCGATCGCGATCCGGAACAGGTTGGCCGGGTCCTGCGGGTCGTTGGGGATGCCCGCGTAGATGGCGGCCCGCTCGGTCTTGAAGCCCTCGGCGGCCTCCGCCACGTTGACGTGGTAGCGGCCGGAGAGGGTGGCCATGTGCTCCTTCTCCATCTCGGCGAACTTGCCGAAGAGGGTCTGGAGCTGCGGGTCCTTGGCCTCGGCCGAGGCGCGCTTGTAGAAGGCCATGCCGCCCAGCTCGATCTCGAAGGCGGTGCGGATCGCCTCGAGCGCCTTGGCATCGGCGATGGAGCGCTCACCGATCGGGGCGAGCTTGCCGCCGCAGGCGGGGCACTGGCCGTACGGGAAGGCGAAGCCCTCGCTCACCTTGGAGCAGGAGCCGCACTTCCACTCCAGCTTCGCGTCGGCGCAGCAGATGTACTCCTCCTCGCCCTCGAGAGGCTGACGGCACTTCGGGCAGGTCCTTCCACCGCTTTCCACGCTGACGGCTCCCTTCGAGCTGGAACCCCCGGCGCCCGCCACGCCGGCGGTCATGGGGACGAACGAGTCGAGATCGGTCTCGGTGACGGGCCACTTGGACTTGCCAGCGGAGAGCCAGGTGGCGATGCCCTTGGCCGCACGGCGGCCGGCGCCCATGGCCAGGATCACCGTGGCCCCGCCGGTGACGATGTCACCACCGGCGAACACGCCCGGGAGCGTCGTGGCCTGGGCCTTGTCGTCGGCCACCACGTTGCCCCACTTGTTGAGCCCGAGGCCGGGGGTGGCCTGGGTGATGATGGGATTGGCCTTGGTTCCGAGCGCGTAGATGACCGTGTCGCACTCCAGGTCCTTGTAGCGGCCGGTGGGCACGGGCTTGCGGCGCCCCTTCTCGTCGGGATCGCCGAGCTGCATCTCCTCGACCTTCATGCCCTTCACGTTGCCGTCGGGATCGACGTAGATCTCGACCGGAGCGTGGAGGAAGAAGAACTCGATCCCCTCCTCCTTGGCGTGGCGGATCTCCTCGATGCGGGCCGGGGCCTCCGCCTCGGTGCGGCGGTAGACGCAGCGGACCGTGGCGGCGCCGATGCGCTTGGAGACGCGCAGGCAGTCCATGGCGGTGTTGCCGGCGCCGATGACCACCACGCTCTGCCCCACGTTCACCGGGGTGTCGAGGTAGGGGAACCGGTCGCCGCCCATCAGGTTCACGCGGGTGAGGAACTCGTTGGCCGAGTAGACCTGCCCGGCGAACTCGCCCGGGATGCCGAGGAAGGTGGGCGCGCCCGCGCCCACGCCCAGGAACACCGAGTCGAAGCCCTTCTCCTCCATGAGCTGCTTCACCGTGAAGGTCTTCCCGACCACCTTGTTGGTCTCGACCTTCACGCCCATCTCCTTCAGCCGGTTCACCTCGCGCTCGATGATGTCGCGGGGCAGACGGAAGGAGGGGATGCCGTAGCGGAGCACGCCGCCCACCACGTGGAGGGCCTCGTAGATGGTGACGTCGGCGCCGTAGCGGACCAGGTCGGCGGCGGCGGCGAGACCCGCCGGGCCGGAACCCACCACGGCGACCTTGCCGAGCTTCCCCGCGAAGGCGGGCGGGGCGCCCCTGGGGGCCTTGGCGTTGTCGCCCACGAAGCGCTCGAGCCGGCCGATGGCCACCGACTCGACCTTCTTGTTGATGATGCAGAGCGCCTCGCACTGCGTCTCCTGCGGGCAGACGCGGCCGCAGATCGACGGGAACATGTTGGCGTCGTAGAGCGCCTCGAGGGCGCCGTCGAGGTCGCGCACGATCAGGTGGCGGATGAAGCGCGGGATGTCGATCTGCACCGGGCAGCCGGCGATGCAGGCCGGCTTCGCGCACTGGATGCAGCGCTCCGCCTCCCGGAGCGCGTCCTGGAGCGAGAAGCCCAGGTTCACTTCCTTGAAGTTGCGGGCGCGCTCGGCGGCGTCGCGCTCGGGCATGTGGACCTGGTGCGGCTCGAGCTCCTTGATCTTCTTGTAGTTGCGCTTCTGCTCCTCGAAGAGCTGCTTCTCGAGGTTGCAGACGTGCGCGTAATCGACGTTGGCCTGCTCCTCCTGCCCCTTGAAGCGCTTCTGGCGGGAGAGCAACTCCTTGAAGTCCACCTTGTGGCCGTCGAAGTCCGGACCCTCGACGCAGGCGAACTTCACCTGGCCGTCCACGGTGACGCGGCAGGAGCCGCACATGCCGGTGCCGTCCACCATGATGGCGTTGAGCGACACCATGGTCTTCACGCCGAACGGGCGGGAGGTCTCGACGCAGCCGTACATCATGGGGAGCGGCCCGATGGCCACCACCATGTCCGGCTTCTCCTTCTCCAGGATCTCCTTCAGGGCCACGGTGACGAAGCCCGGCTTGCCGTAGCTGCCGTCGTCGGTGCAGACGATGAGGTTGTCCGAGTACTTCTTGAACTTGTCCTCCCAGAAGACCAGATCCTTGTTGCGGAAGCCGATGATGCTGGTGGTCTTGCAGCCGGCCTCCTTGAAGGCGCGCAGCTGCGGGTAGACCGGCGCCACGCCCAGGCCGCCGCCGACGAAGACCACGTGCTTGCCCGCCTCGATGTGCTGGGGCATGCCC
Organism: uncultured Anaeromyxobacter sp.; assembly: GCA_903855945.1. Lineage (GTDB taxonomy): Bacteria > Myxococcota > Myxococcia > Myxococcales > Anaeromyxobacteraceae > CAIOAK01. Next base: position 56,737 of record CAIOAK010000091.1, on the reverse strand, counting down.
AGGGGGCCGACGAAGTCGTCGAACGAATCCCCCTGCACGTAGTTCTCCATCATCTCCTTCGTGGTCTTGCCGAGCGCCTGGATGACCATGGTGATGGTCCCGGCCTCGCGGTCGTAGTCGGCGACGGTGAGGGGGATGCGCTCACCTCCCTCGCGCAGCCGCAGCATGACGAAATGACCCGCCTGGGCCGCCCGGGCGACATCGTGGGCCTCGACCTCCCAGAGGAAGGTGGTCGGGGAGAAGGTCTCGTGGCGAACGATCTTGTACATGGGCTTCCGTTCCTCGGGAGCGGTGGAGGGAGCTTCGGGAGGCTCTCCGGCGGGACGACGTTGGTACCAGCGCCGACTGTACCCGTCAAGGACTACGCACGCCGAATGGGGCGCGAAAAAGCTGGCGAACGTCGGGGGGTTGCGACAGGTAAAGGAGATGGCCAGCATGCGAACGGCTTCTCACCTCGCGCCCGGGTTCCTGGTCGCCGCCCCAGGGCTCCGCGACCCGAACTTCGCCGGATCGCTCGTCCTCATGACCGGCCACCGGAAGGCGGGGTCGATGGGGTTCGTGGTGAACCGCGCCGCCCCCGTCGCGGCCGGGGATCTCCTGGCCACGGTGGACGCGGCGCTCGGGGAGCTCGCCCGCGCGTCGGTCCACGGAAAGCGCCCCGTGCTGGTGGGCGGACCGGTCTCTCCGGAACAGCTGTGGATGCTCTACCGGCGCGGTCCAGGTGGCGACGAGGACGAGGCCATCCGGGTGGGGCGGAACCTGGCGGTGGGCAGCTCCCGGGCGATCCTGGAGACCGTGCTCCGGGATGACGGCAGCCGCCTCCTGCAGCTCTTCGTGGGGTACGCCGGCTGGGCGACCATGCAGCTCGAGGAGGAGATATCCCAGGGCTCCTGGGTTCCAATGGGGCTCGACGAGGACCTGGTCACGACCGTTCCCCTTCACGACCGCTGGTCGGAGGCGGTCCGCCGGCTCGGGCTCGACCCGAACGGGTTCCTCGTGGGTGGCGGCGGGGCGATGGCCTGACGTCCGGGAGGCGACCATGTTCGAAGCATCGCAGCACATCCTTCACCTGGCGGTTCAGTGGCTCCGACTGCTCCTCGAGACGGTCGGCGCGCTGGTCATCGCCGCCGGCGCCGTCCATGGCCTGCTCGCCTTGCTGGCGGCGCGATCGGCCCCCGCCGACGGGCGGTTCGTCCCCATCCGCCTGACGCTCGCCCGGTACCTCTCCCTCGCGCTCGAGTTCCAGCTTGCGGCCGACGTCCTCTCGACCGCCATCTCCCCCTCCTGGGACGAGATCGGGAAGCTCGCCGCCATCGCCGTGATCCGGACCGGGCTCAACTACTTCCTGGGGCTGGAGATCAAGGCCGAATCGCCGGCCGCCGCGGCGCCCGAGAACCCGGGCCCCACGCGGGACCGGGCAAACCCGGTGGCCGGGCCTTAGACTACGGGCTCAACCCCTCCCGAAAGGACCTGAATCCATGGCCACCGTCACGCTGAAGGGCAACCCCATCCACACGAACGGCGACCTCCCCGCCAAGGGTGCGAACGCCCCTGCGTTCACGCTGACCGGCGTGGACCTCAAGGACGTGGGGCTCGGCGAGTGGAAGGGCAAGAAGAAGATCCTGAACATCGTCCCCAGCCTCGACACCGCCGTGTGCGCCACCTCCACCCGGAGGTTCAACGAGACCGGTGGCAAGCTGCCGAACACGGTCGTCCTCGTCATCTCCGCCGACCTGCCCTTCGCGATGAAGCGCTTCTGCACGACGGAGGGGCTCCAGAACGTGGTGAGCCTCTCCATGATCCGCGGCAAGGGCTTCGCCAAGGACTACGGCGTGCTCCTCACCGACGGCCCCCTCGCCGGCCTCTCGGCCCGCGCCGTGCTCGTGCTCGACGAGAACGACAAGGTCACCTACGCAGAGCTCGTGCCGGAGATCGGGCAGGAGCCCAACTACGACGCCGCGCTCGCGGCCGCGAAGTGATCGCCATGCGCCCCGCCATCCGAACCCTCCTCGCCGGATTCGCAGCCGCACTCCTCCTCGGCGCCCCCTCCGCTCGCGCGGGCGACACCTACGTCGCGCTGAAGGGCGGCGTGTTGGCCCCCACCGCCAAGGACGGGATCAGCGCAGCCGGCGGCGCCGTGACCGGCCAGTTCCCCACCTCCGGCGATGTCGAGGTGGCCCTCGGGGCGACCTTCGGCATCATCGGCGCCCAGATCTCCACCGGCTACATGTGGTCGAGCCAGACCGTGACGAACCTGGGCGCCACCGGTACCGCGAAGGCGAGCATGATCCCGCTCACGGTCGTCGGGCAGCTCCGCCTCCCGATCTTCTTCATCCAGCCCTACCTGGAAGCGGGGATCGGCGGCCTGCTCAACTTCGCGACCACGAGCGAGGCCTTCGTCAGCACCGCCACCACCAAGGCCTCCTTCATGGTCGTGGGCGGGGCCGGGGTGGACTTCATCCTCGGGCCCGTCCTCCTCGGCGCCGAGGCCCGCTACAACTACATCACCGAGCAGACCTTCGACTGGGGCTCGATGAAGCTCTCCGGCGTGACCCTCACCGCCAACGTCGGCTACGTCTTCTGAGTCCGAGGGCGAATGGCCGGGGGCGGACGAACCGCCCTCGGCCCGCCCGCTTCACTTCGCGTCGGCGGCCTGCAGGATCTTCGAGGCGGCGAGCGGGTCGACCCGGGCGAGCAGCTTCAGCTCCATGTCGTAGTCGCGGTTCCGCGTCTCCGTCCCGTTCACGCGGTCGTCGTGGATGTGGGTGTACTGGACGAAGCACCCGTCGGAGCCGGCCAGCTTGCCGCGGACGAGGTAGCGGAACATCTGGCTGTTCGCGTCGCTCTCCGACTCCAGCGTCCCGTCGCTGTCCTTGGTGGTGGAGTGGCCGCGGTTCAAGAAGTTCGTGACGACCCCCTGCTGGTCCTGCCCCGTCACCGTCCGGTCCTTGCCCACGAGGCCGAAGCCCTCGCCGGCGATCACCTGGAGCGCGTCGAGCCAGAGCTCGTCACACGCCTTCGGGAATCGCTGGTTGCGCATCGCGTCCCGGACGTAGGCCTCCGAGGCGCTCCGCGCGGTGACGGTGCTGCACCCCACCACCGCGAGCATCCCCGCGACCAGCGTCCATCCGAGCTTCCTGTTCCTCATGGCGATTCCTCCTCCAGCTTCCGCTTGAGCGCCTCGAGCCCGTCCAGGTCCTCCGACCAGAGGAGGCCGAGCTGCACCTCTGCCCCCGAGGGACCGGCGTAGCACATCTTGAGCCGCCAGCGCTCCTGCTCGCAGGCCTTCTTGATCTCGAAACGCACGCCGCGCCCCTCGCGGCGAACCACCTCGAGCGCCCGGGCAGCCGTCTCGGGAAGCTGCATGGGGGGACAGTAGACCACCGAACTACGTCGCGCCACGGGGGGCTTCGCAGCGGAGCCGTCCCACGAGCGGCACGTGGTCGGAGAGCCCGGCGAACGGGCTTTCGCGGTCGCCGAATCGGGCCGATCCGTCCAGGTCCAGGAAGCGGACCCCGTCGCCGTGGAAGAGGTGATCGAGGTGCATGCGCATCCGCATGAAGCCCGCCGTGGGCCAGGCCCGGGCGTCGTCCGGGTCGAGCTGCCCGAGGTCCTGCTGGGCGCTCCGGAACCCGGCCTCGCCGGTGAGGTACTGGAACACGGGCGAGCCCGGCGCCGAGTTGAAGTCGCCGCAGACCACGAACGGATCGCCGGCGGAGTGGCGCTTCACGAACGCGGCGAGCGTCCGGGCCTCGTGCAGCTGGTTCACGCCCCAGCCCATCCGGGCGCCCTTCGTCCAGAAGCCCCTGGCGAACGGGGTGGGAAGCGAGATGTGGGTGTTGAAGACGTGCAGCCGCTTCCCGGAAGGATCGCGGACCTGGATGTGGGCGCAGATCCGGGCCTGCTTCCGGTCGCGGAAGCGCTTCACGTGGTGGTGGGTGATCGGGTGGGGGGAGTCCACGTTGTGGGTCTCGACCGAGAGCCGGTCGGTGTTCACCAGGATCGCGAGCCCGTGGGTGGTGATGTTCACCCGTCGGATCCGGTTGGCGTGTGCGCCGAAGTAGAAGCCGTCGTACGGCAGCGGGCGCTTGCGGGCCGCGAACTCCCGTTCGATGGACGCCAGGAAGGACTCGAGCTGGGTCTCCCCCTGCGCCTTGCGCCCGCGTGCGACCCTTGAGCGCAACGAGATGGTCTCGATCTCCTGGAGGCACACCAGGTCCGGCGCCGGGTCGAGCTCCGCCAGCGCGCGGGCGATCCGGTGCTCCGCACCGCGGGTGCTGGCGATCCCCTTCAGGGCGTGGCCGAAGTAGCGGACGTTGTAGGTGACGATGCGAAGCGCCTGGGAGCGGGGCATGGTGTGCCCCCGATCATGCGGCCGGCGGCCGGGCATGGCAACCCTGCCGGGCCGTTCCGCCGGAGGGGGACAGCGCTGTAGGATGGACGGATGGTTCCGCCCGACATCCGTCCCGAGGGGACGGAGTCATGGAGTATCGCCCCACCGCGCCCATCCTCCGAGCGGCGCCCCTACCTGCTCGTCCTGGCCGGTCCGCAGCTCGGGGAGATCTTCCCCCTGGAGCTGAACCGCGAGGTCGTGCTCGGTCGCGATCCCGCCTGCGACTTCCGCCTGCGCGACACCGGCGTCTCCCGCCGCCACGCCTCCATCGTGGCCACCATCGACGGGGCCCGCCTGCGCGACATGGGGAGCACGAACGGCATCTTCGTCGAGGGGACCCGCGTCGGCGACTGCAAGCTGCAGGACGGGCAGCGCGTGCAGATGGGCATGCACACGGCCCTCAAGTTCTGCCTGTGTGACGACATGGAGATCACCTTCCAGCGGCGCCTCGCCGAGGGGGCTCTCCTCGATCCGGAGACCGGCCTCTTCAACCGGCGCCACTTCGACGACCGGCTCTCCTCCGAGCTGGTGACGGCCTCCCGTCACACGCGCCCGATGTCGCTCCTGCTCGTGGCCATCGACGGCCTGACGCACCTGCGCGAGACCGCGGGCTCTGCCGCGGCCGACGAGGTGCTGATGCTCGTGTCCCGCCTCGTGAAGTCCTCGATCCGGCGCGAGGACGTCCTGGCGCGCCTGAACGCGGAGCATTTCGGCGTGGTGGCGCGGGAGACGCCGCTGTCGGCCGGGCGGGCCCTCGGCGAGCGCATCCGCGCCACGGTGGAGCGGGGCCCCGTGTCGATCCGGGGGGAGATCCTCCCGCTCACGGCCAGCGTGAGCGTGGTCGGCATCGACTCGATCGCCACCTACTCCGCGACGCGCACCGACGCGGAGGTGCTGGCGATGGCCGAGACGGCCCTCCGGCACGCGATCGCCGAGGGTGGAAACCGGGTCGAGGCGCGCGGGCCGCTGTCGCTGCCCTGAACCGGGGAACTAGTTGTTCACTTCCCCGAAGGCGCCGACCGCGTTCAGCAGCTTGAGCGTGGCGAGGTCCACGTTGAGCGACTCGAACACGAGCGACACCTCGGCCTGCCGCAGGGTCTGCACCGAGTCGGTGGACTCGAGGTAGGTGGCCGCTCCGGCCTTGTAGGCCACGTCCACGAGCCGGGCGTTCTCCTGGGCGAGCGTGGTGCGCTCCCGCGCCTTGGTCCGGGTGGCGATGGCGCTCTGGAGGTCGAGCTCGGCCTCCTTCACGCGGGTCACGGCCGCCAGGTCGACCTGCCGCTTGTGGGCGTCGGCCTCGGCGATCTTGGCGGTGGCCTCGCGGATGCTCGCCTCGCGCAGCCCTCCGTCGAGGATGTTCCAGGTGAGCCCGACGCCGACCTGCCAGGTGTAGTTCTCGGGGGAGAAGGTGCTGGCCGTGATGTAGTTGTAGGCCCCGAACACGCCGATGCTGGGCAGGTACTGCATGTAGATGCGCAGCCGCTCCCCGTAGGCGAGGTCCAGGTTCTCCGCGGCGGCCTTCACGTCGGGGCGGAGTTGCAGCGCCCGCTGAGGGAGATCCGCCCCGGTTGGCTTGGGGGGCGCGGAGGGGATGACGATGTCGAAGTCGTCGGGCCGGTTGAGCATCTCGGCGAGCGAGAGTCGCAGCCGCTGGAAGTCGAACTGGGACCGCTTGAGATCTTCCTCGGCCTGGGCCCGGTCGATCTCGGCGCGGAGCAGGCCGACCTTGGTGCCGGTGCCGGCCTCGAAGCGCACCCGCGCGTCCCGCTCCCGCTCCTTCGTCATCACCACCTGCCTCTCCTGGACGGCGGAGAGCTCCTGCAGGCTCGCGACCCCGTAGTAGATCTGGGCCACGGCGAAGAGGACGTCCCGGCGGGCCTGCTGCACGTTGTAGTCGACGGTCTTCTCCGCCTTGTAGGCGTTCTGGATGAGCACGATCGCCTGGGGCGCCAGCACCGCCTGGGTGAGCTTCACCTGCCCCTGGGTCTGGACGAGCGGCTGCACCACCGCGCTCACCATGTCGCTCGGGTAGACGATGTAGCTGGACGGGTTGCCGGGCACGGAGCCGCCGCCGGCCGGCCCCTGCGAGGAGCCCATGTCGCGGACCCAGTAACCGCCGGGAAGCGCGAAGTCTACCTCGTACTGGTTCCGCACCACGTTCACGCCGGCCGACACCTGCGGGAGGTAGGTGGACCAGGCCTTCCAGGCGAACTGGCGGGCCGCCTGCACCTTGGCGTCGAGCTGCTGGATGTCGAGGTTCTGGGTGCGGGCCGAATCGAGGGCCTCCCGGAGGGTGAGGATCTTGCTCCGGGGCGCGGGCGACGGCGCCGGCATCCCGTCGGGTGTGGCGGCCGGCTTCGTCGAGCCGCTGGGCGGCGGCAGGACCGTGGGCACCCCCGCGGGGGCGGCCTGGGCCAGGACGAGGGCGGCGAGGAACGCGGGGATGCTCATGAAAACCTCCGTTTGCAGGGGAGGTCTACACCAGACCGTCCCGTCGTGCTCGCGAGAATTGGGACGCTATGGCTTGCCCGACAGGTCCTCGAGCTCCCGCTCGACGTCCTTGCGGTCGTCGGCGTCGGGGCGCTCGGCCAGGTACTTGCGGAACTCCTGGACGGCCTGCGCCCGCTGCCCGCGCTCCTTGTGCCAGTAGCCCAGGTAGAGGTGGGGCATGGGGTTCCCGGGCTCCGCCACGGCGGCCTTCTCGTACCAGGGCACCGCCTGCCGGAGCCCCTGGGCCTCGTGCACCGCGCGTGCGAGGAGGTAGTAGACCTCCACCCGCTTCGGGTCGCCCCGCAGCACCTTCTGGTAGGTCGCGACCGCCTCGGCGGCCCTGCCCGACCGGAGCTGGCAGCCGGCCAGCTCGATGCGGGCCAGCTCGGGGTCGGGGGCCACCTCGATGGCCTTCTGGAACCAGGGCATCGCCTGCCTGCAGTCCCCCTGGCTGGCGAACAGCCGTCCGAGGTGGAGCAGGCCGTCGGGGGAGCGGGGGGCCGCCGAGATGGCGGCCCGGTAGGCCCCCACGGCCTCCGGCACCTGCCCCGAGCGCTCCAGCACCTCACCGAGCTGCACCTGATAGGCGGCCTCGCCGGGCGCGAGCCGGGTGGCCTGGCGCAGCCGCTCCAGGGCGGAGGCCGTCTCGCCCCGGACGAGGAGCGCCTTGCCCAGCCAGAACTGCGCCTCCGCCAGCCGGGCGTCGAGGCTGGTCGCCTGGTCGAGGTGCTTCATCGCCTCGTCGGTTCGCTTCTGCTCGAGCAGGAGCGCGCCGAGCCTCACCCGCGCCATCGCACCCCGGGGGTCGAGCGCCAGCGCCGCCTCGAGCGCCTTGCGGGCCGGCTCGGGCTCGCCGGAACGCCAGAGCACCCAGCCGAGGACGAGCTGCGCCTCGGCCGATCCCGGGTCGGCCGCGACGGCGCGCTCGGCGATCGGGCGGGCCCCCGCCAGGTCCCCGCGGGCGAGCGCGAGGCGGGCCGACCCGGCCAGCGCCGGGGCGTTGCGCGGGTCGAGGGCGAGCGCGCGGGCGAAGAGCTCCTCCGCCCCGGCCGTGTCGCCCCGCGCGAAGGCGAGGGAGGCCTGCGCCGCGAGGACGTCGGGCTCCGCCGGCCCCCGCTCGGTGGCGATCTTGAGCTGGGCCTCGGCCCCGGCCAGGTCCCCCTCCGCCGCGGAGAGGCGCGCGAGCGCCAGCGGCGCCTGCCACCCCGTGGGGGCCTTGTCCGCCGCCTTCCCGAAGGTCTTCCGCGCCTCCACGCCCTTGCCCGCCCGCTGTTCCGCCAGACCGCGGGCGATGAGGAGATCGGGGTCGTCGGGGAAGCGAGCCTGCGCGGCGTCGAGGCTCGCTGCCACCTCGGCCCCCTTCCCGGCGGCCGTCTGGGCTCGCACGAGGAGCGCCCAGGCTGCGGCGCTCCGGGCGGGCGCGGGGATGGACTCGAGCACCGCGGCCGCCTTCACCAGCTCGCCCCGGCGGAGGAGCGACCGCGCCAGCGCCACGCGGGCATCGTTCGCACCGGCCCAGTCCTGCGCGGCCTGGGCCAGCTCGACCTCGGCTGCCTCGACGTCGCCGGCGCGGGAGAGCAACCCGGCGAGGAGCACCCGGGCGCGGGCCCGCTCGGAGGGGCCGAGCCGTTCGAGCCGGTCCCTGGCGAGGAGCGCCCGCAGCGCCGCCTCGGCGCCTGGCTCGCCCGCCTTCTCCTGGAGAGCGGCGAGGTCGAGGGCTGCCGCCGCATGAGCCGGTTCGCGGGCCAGCGCACCCTCGAGCACCGTCCGGGCCGCCGGGTCGTCCCCCTTCTTCACGAGGAGTGCGGCGCGCAATCTGGCCGCGCGGACGGAGCCTGGGCTCTGGCCGTCGAGCCGGTCGAGCACCGCCTGCGCCTTCGGCAGGTCCCCGCGGGCGAGTGCCGCACGAGCGAGGAGGAAGAGGGTCTCCGAGTCGGGGCTGGCCGGGAGCACCTTCTCCAGCGCCGCGGCCGCCGCGGCGGTGTCCTCGCCCGCCGCGAGCGCCACGGCGAGGGCCGCCTCCCGCGCATCGAGCGAGTCGGGGGAGTCGATCGTGAGCGCCGCCGACAGCTGGCGCGCCCGGGGGAGCATCGCCTCCGCCCCGCGGGAGCCGAGCGCCGCCGAGGCGCTGGTGAAGAGCCGGATGCCCTCCGGATCGTCGCCGCGGCGGGCCAGCCCCTGTTCGGCGAGCCGCATCGCCCCCTGGTCGGAGGGGAAGGCGTCCTGGGCGAGGAGCTTCCGCCCCTCGGCCGCCAGACGGGCCACCGACGAGTCGCTCCGCGAGCGGAGGATCTTCCAGAAGAAGGGTCCGTGGCGCGTGAGGGCGCCGCCGGCTCCGACCCCGGCGACGAGCAGCAGCACGCCGGCCACCACGAGCCACCGGCGCGGGATGGGCTTGCGCGCCTGCTTCTCGCGGAAACCGCCCTGCATCCGGGGCTGGAACGGAGCCGGGACCGTCCCGAACCCCTCGGCCTGCGGCGCGCCGGAGGAGAGCGGCGGCACGAGCGGCGCGTCGTTCATCCGCTTCACCGCCGCGGCGAAGGGGGCGGCCGACCCGATGGCGATCCAGTCCTCGCCGCTGGCGGGGGCGATGTCCTCGTTTCCGAGGAGTTCCCCCTTCGCGAGCATCTCCGCGATCTCCGGCTCCGCGAAGGGGCCGAAGATCCGCCCGGAGGAGCGTCGAACCCGCCATCCGATTTCACTCTCAGTTAACTGGGCGGCCGCGGCCGGGGGAGCGTCCCCGGGGGCGAAGAGCATCTCCAGCTCGTCGTCGAGGGGCACCTCCCCGAAGGAGAGCGGTTCGGGGAGCTCGAACGGCTCCTCGGGGGGCGGCCAGGGCTGGCTGGACGCGCCGCCGGGCGGCGGGGGAAGCGGAACGGCGCGGGTCGGCTCGTCCACGACCTCGGGCGCCGGGAAGAAGTCCGCATCCTGGGGCGGCGGCGCCGGTGGTGCTCTCCCGGGGAGCGGGACGGGGTCGAGCTTGCGCACCGGGAACACGCGCGTGCAGTGGGGGCACCGCACGCTGAGCCCGGCGACCGGGATCTTCTCCGGGTCGACGTCGTAGCCGGACTGGCACTGCGGACAGGTGACACGCATCGAATGAGCCCCCGGGGCCCGGGCGCTGGCGCCAGGGCATCCCGCATGCTAACCAGAAACGGGAATCGTAACGCCGTCCGTGAACCGCGCACCACCAAACAGAGACGTGCTCGTCCTGGGCGCGGGCCTCGCGGGGATCTCCGCGGGGCTCACCCTCGACCGGGGGTACCGGCTCGTCGAGCGTGGCACCCGTCCGGGCGGACTCTGCCGCACCCGCCTCCGCGACGGGTTCGCCTTCGACGCCACCGGCCACTGGCTGCACCTGCGAGACCCCGGGATGCGGGCCCTCGCCGAGGAGCTGCTCCCCGGCGGATGGGTCTCGGTGGAGCGACGCGCCGCCATCTGGTCGAACGGGGTCTTCACCCCCTACCCCTACCAGGTCCACACCCACGGGCTTCCCCCCGCCGTGATCGCCGAGAACGTCCTGGGGTTCGTCGCCGCCCGGCTCGGCGAGGAGGGGCGGGCCCTGCGGGAACGGGAGCCGCGCAACTTCGCCGAGTTCGTGCTCCGCCACCTGGGCCCGGGTTTCGCCCGGAACTTCATGTTCCCCTACAACGAGAAGCTCTGGACCGTGCCGCCCGAGGATCTCTCCACGGAGTGGATGGGGCGCTTCGTCCCCCAGCCCACGCTCGAGCAGGTGGTGCGCGGCGCGCTCGGGCTCGCCGAGGAGGGGGCCGGCTACAACGCCTCCTTCCTCTACCCGCGCGAGGGGGGAATCGAGACCTTCGTGCGCGCGCTGACGGCCCGCCTGACGCGGCCGGCCGAATGCGGCGTCCACCCGGTCTCCATCGACCCGGGCCGGAAGGTGGCGCTCCTCTCCACGGGCGAGGAGGTCCCCTTCCGGGCCGTGATCGCCACGGCCCCCCTCCCCTCGCTGGTGGAGCTCGTGGGGGGCGCTCCGCCCTCGGTTCGCGAGGCGGCCCGCTCGCTCCGTGCCGCCACCGTGACCTACGTGAACGTGGCCGCCCGGGACGTGGGCGGCCCGCCCTGGCACTGGGTCTACCTGCCCGAACCCCGGCTCCGTCCGTACCGGGTCGGCTCCGCCTCCGCCGCGGTGCCCTCCCTCGCACCCCCCGGTTGCCGGAGCTTCTACGTGGAGATGTCGGGGGCCGCGCCGGTACCGGCCGCCGCGGCCGAGGCGGCGGCGCTCACCGCACTGCTCGAGCTCGGGATGGTCCGGTCGGCGGCCGACGTCCTCTTTGCCGAGACCCATTCCATCCCCCACGCCTACGTCATCCACGACGCGCGGTACGGTTCGGCCCGGGAGGAGGTCCGCACCTGGCTGGCCGGCCGGGACGTCCTCGTGGCGGGGCGGTCGGGGAGCTGGGAGTACTCCTCCATGGAGGACGCGCTCCTCGGCGGCCGGGAGGCGGCGCTCCGCCTGAGATGATAAGCAGGAGGGCGAATGTCGGTCGCGCCCCCCCGGCTGAGCATCGTCATCCCCGTCTACAACGAGGAGGGGATCGTCGCGCAGGCCTGCCAGGAGCTGATGGAGGCGCTCGACCTCCGCGGATGGGACTACGAGCTCCTCCTCACGGAGAACGGCTCGACCGACCGGACCGTTCCCATCCTCGAGGAGCTCGCGAATCGGCACCCCCGGCTCCGCCACGTCCACTCGCCCCACCCCAACTACGGGCTCGCGCTGCGGCGGGGGATCCTGGAGGCGCGGGGTCGCTGGGTGGTGGCCGACGAGATCGACCTCTGCGACCCGGCCTTCTACGACCGGGCCCTTCCGCTCCTCGAGGGAGGGCAGGCCGACATGGTGGTCGGGTCGAAGCGGGCCCCGGGATCGGTGGACGGCCGTCCGGCGTTCCGGCGGACCGCCACCTGGGTTCACAACACGGTTCTTCGCCTCCTGCTCGGCTTCCGGGGCACGGACACCCACGGAGTGAAGGCCTTCTCCCGGGACCTCATCGCTCCGGTCGCCTCCCGCTGCGTGGTGGACCGGGACGTCTTCGCGAGCGAGCTCGTCCTGCGGGCCGGCCTGGAGGGGAAGCGGGTCGTGGAGATCCCCATCGAGCTGCGGGAGAAGCGCGCCCCGTCGATCGGGCTCCTGCGACGGGTGCCCGACGTGCTGCGCCAGGTGGCTCGCCTCTTCTGGGTCCTGCGCGTCTCCGCCCCCGTCCGGCCGGACCCGGAGTCGTCGAAGTCTCCGCCGGCGTGGTAGATCGATCGGATGGCGGGGCTCGGCGACGAGATCCAGGAGAGGTTGCGGCGCTGGACGATGGAGCTCGGCGGCCCGGGCACCCGCGAGCGGCTGCAGAAGCTCACCCCCCCTCGCAACGAGTACGGGGTGGATCCGTACGGCTTCGACGTCGACTTCATGCAGGCGGCGGTGGCGCCGGTGCTCTGGCTCTACCGGAAGTACTTCCGGGTGCAGGCCTTCGGGCTCGAGAACGTGCCGAACGAGGGGCCGGTGCTCATCGTGGGCAACCACTCCGGCCAGCTCCCCTTCGACGCCGTCATGGTCGAGACCGCCTGCCTCGTGGACAAGGACCCGCCGCGTGCGGTCCGCGCCCTCGTGGACAAGTGGGTCCCCACCCTCCCCTTCGTCTCCACCCTCTTCGCCCGCTGCGGGCAGGTCGTGGGCACGCCGGAGAACTGCCGGCGGCTGCTCTCGGCCGGCGAGGCGATGCTCGTCTTCCCGGAGGGGACCCGCGGGCTCAACAAGCCCTTCTCCCGCCGGTACCAGCTGCAGGACTTCGGCCTCGGGTTCATGCGGCTCGCGCTGGAGAACGGCGTCCCGGTCGTCCCGGTGGGCGTGGTGGGCGCCGAGGAGCAGGCACCGGCCATCCTGGACATCCAGCCGCTGGCCCGGATGTTCTCCTTCCCCCACTTCCCCATCACGCCCACCGGCCTGCCCTTCCCGCTCCCCGTCCGGTACCGGATCCACTTCGGGGAGCCGATGCGCTTCACCGGGCGTGCGGACGACGAGGACGCGGTGCTGGAGCGGAAGGTGGCGCGGGTTCGCGATGCGGTGGCGGGGCTGCTCGCCCGCGGCCTCGCCGACCGGGAGCACGTCTTCTGGTGAGCCAGCTGCCGGCCAGCGTGGCGATCACCGGGATCGCCGGGAACCTGGGGCGGAAGCTGGCCCGGGTCCTCCACGGGGAGACCCGCGTCATCGGTTTCGACCGGCGCCCGCTGCGCGACCGGCCCAAGGACGTCGAGCACCACCAGCTCGACATCCGCAAGGCGCGGGTGGAGGACGTCTTCCGCCGGAACCGGATCGAGGCCATCGCCCACCTGGGGCTGAAGCACGACCCGCGCGACGACCGGGCCGAGGCCCACAGCTTCAACGTGGCCGGGACCCAGAAGCTGCTCGACATCGCGACCCGCCACGGCGTGAAGAAGGTGCTGCTCCTCTCCAGCGCCAACGTCTACGGCCCGGCCCCGGGGAACCCGAACTTCCTCCCGGAGGAGACCCCGCTCCTCGGCGCCGCCCGCCTGCCCGGCTACCGCGACCTCATCGAGGTCGACATGTACGTGCAGTCGTTCATGTGGCGCCACCCGGAGATCGAGACGGTCATTTTACGGCCAGTGAATATCATCGGCCCCACCGTCCGGAACGCCTCGTCCAACTACCTCCGGCTCGAGCGCCCCATCACCGTCCTCGGCTTCGACCCGATGATCCAGGTGATCCACGAGGAGGACGTCTGCCGGGCCATCGCGCTCGCCCTGCGCCCCGGGATCCGCGGCGTCTACAACGTCACCGGCGCGGGCGAGGTGCCCCTCTCGGCGGCCCTGCGGGAGCTGGGGCGGGAGCCGGTCCCGCTGCCCCACTTCCTCGTCCGCCCGTTCGTGCGGGCCCTCTACGACGCGCGCCTGTCCTCCTATCCCTCCGGCGAGATCGACTACATCCAGTACCTGTGCGCCGTGGACGGTTCCCGCTTCGCGCGCGACGCCGGATGGAGCCCCCGCTACTCCATCCGCGACACGCTCCGCAGCGTCCTCGCCCCTCGCTGACGGTCCCCACCTTCCGGGGGGGGGCACAACTTCCGGCCGGGCCGGGTGTTATCCTGTGGACCGCCCCCCGGCGCGGAGGGAAGCCATGCCGCTCCATCGAATACCGGTCGCCCCCGCCCTGCTCGCCGCCCTGGCGCTGGCCGCGGTCGGCTGCGCCTCCAGCGCACCGGCCGGCCGGCCGCTCACCATGCGCCCGCCGGCTCCCCCTCCTGACCCCGCCGCCGACTTCACCGAGCAGGGGCAGATCCAGTTCACGCCGATGGGCACGCCCGGCGCCAGCGCCGCCTGGGACGCCCGCAGCGTGCGCGGACCCGCCGTGAACCTCGCGCTCACCGACGAGGGGCTCTGGGGCGGGACGCTGCGCAACCGGCCGGTGCTGCTCCGCGCCCGCGGCGGACGCATCACCGGCGAGGGGGTCAACGTCTTCGTCACGCAGGAGGGGCCGGTCGTCCACGTCCAGGGGATGTGGTTCGGCAACCTGCTCCGCATCGACGTCTCCCCCACCACCCTCTCCGCCTCCCCCACGAACGGCGTGTGCAGCATGGAGCTCGCGCTCGCCAGGGACGGCTACTGGCGCGGCTTCGGCGGCTGCGGCGGCCGGCTCACCTACACCTGGATGACGTTGCGGGGGGTCGCGGGCGATCCGTCCGCGGAGATGCCCCAGTGGCTCTTCGCCTTCCTGGCCTCGCTCCCCTCGCCCCAGACCACCGTCTTCCCGAACGCCGCCTACGCGGGGGCGCGCACGGGATCGCCGTCCTGGTTCCTGCCCGCCGAGTACCGGGGCCCGCCCGCCGTGTACGGGGCGCCGGGACCCTGCTCCTGGTGGGACCAGAGGGCCTGCAACTCCCTGGGCTGGAATCCGATGATGGGTATCCCCGTCGGAAACGTGACGGGCGGTGGCCCGCGCGGCATCTCGACCCAGAGCCTGCCCGGCACGCGGCCGCAGCGCGGGGTCGCCACACACACCGACAAGGGCAAGTCGGCCAGCGAGCGCTGACGCCCGCGTGAAAACGGGGCGCGTCCGGGATAGACCTCCCGTCATGACCCGCGTGCCCCTCCTCGCCCTCCTCCTGCTCGCCGCCTGCGCCAGCGCGCCGCGGGGGGCCCCCCTCGCCATGGACGCGTCGCCGCCGACCGCGGCCGCGCTCCGGATGAGCTACCGGTCCGACGGCGCGATCTACCTCGCCGTGGGGCGGGCCGCGGGCATCACCAACTCCTACGGCGCGAACCAGGTCGTGGGTCCGAACACCAGCCTCGCGCGCAACTCGCAGGGGCGCTGGGCCGGCACGCTCGGTGGACAGACCACGATGCTCGAGGTGTCGAGCGGTCGAATCCAGGGGGCCGGCGTCGATCTCACGGTCCTGCGGCAGGGCGAGGAACTCCTCGTCTCCGGGCTGTGGCGGAACGCGAGGCTCGAGCTCCGGTTCCAGAAGGATCAGGTGACCGGGACACCCGGCGCGGGCTGCTCGATCGACCTGAACCTGGTGGAGGGCAAGGGCTGGCGGGGCTTCCTCGCCTGCCCCAATCCCGATGCGGCCTCGATGGAGCTGGAGGGGGCGGCGAACGACATCCCCGACGCGGCCATGCCCCAGTGGCTCTTCGCCTTCCTGGGCGCCTTCCCGGAGGGGCCGTGAAGGACCAGCTCCTCCGCGGGCTCATCGAGCCGGCCGACCTCCGCGTGATCCAGGTCGAGGCCACCGACCTCTCCCGCATGGCCCGCATGCTCCACGGCCTCGCCCCCACCTCGGCGGCCGTCTTCGCCGAGGCGCTCGCGGCCGGACTCCTCCTCGGTGCGCTCCAGAAGGATCGAACCCGGGTGAACCTCTCCCTCGAGGTGGACGGGCCCATCGGCGGCCTCCTCGTCGATGCCGACACCGAGGGCAACATCCGCGGCCGGATCCGTCGCCCCGACATCCATTTTCCCGGGGACCCCTCGGTGGGCCCCCGGGCGGCGCTGGGCGGGTCGGGGACGCTGTCGGTTCTCCGCGATCAGGGCAGGGGGGAGTTCTACCGGGGGTCGGTGGAGTTCACGCCCGGGACGCTCACCGAGAACCTGCGCCGCTACTTCGCGTCGAGCGAGCAGGTGGCGTCGGTCCTCGACCTTCGCGTCCTCCCCCACGACGGCGAGCCGCTCGGTGTCGTGGCCGGCATCGTGGTCCAGAAGATGCCGGGCGGGAGCCTCGAGGCGCTCGAGGAGGTCCGGCTGCGGCTCGAGGCCGGGAGCTTCCGGGATGCCCTCGCCCGCGGCGAACGGGGCGAGACGCTCGCCAGCGCGGCGGTGGGGACCCGGCTCCAGGTCCTCGCGCAGGGGCCCGTCTCCTACGTCTGCAACTGCACCCGGGAACGGGCCGTGAACGCCGTGTCGGCGCTCGGGCCCGACGGCATCCGGCAGGTCATCGTCGAGGACGGCCAGGTCGTCATCGACTGCGAGTTCTGCAGGAAGCGGTACGTGATCGGCGAGGCGGAACTGGCCGACATCGCCCGGAGGCTCGAGGGCGGAGTACCCGGAGGCGCCCGCGCCTGACCCCGGCGCCGCCCGCGCCGTCGCATGCTAGATTCACCCACCGACCCCAGCCCCATCCGGAGGCCGCCATCGCTCCCTCGAAGAAGACGAAGAAGACCGCCCGCAAGCCCCGCAAGGCGCCGGCGCGATCGAAGCGCCCCCGCGCGGAGCAGCCGCTCGGCGTGGGCGTCGCCGACGCCTGGGCCATCGAGCGGCTCGGCGGCCTCCCCGCCCCATCGTCCAGCGGGAGCGCGGTGCGCGAGCTCACCTGGATCGAGTTCGGCACGGTGGCCCGCGACCTCGCCAACCGGATCGCGGCGCGCTTCCAGCCCGATGTGATCCTGGGCGTGGCCCGCGGCGGCATCTTCGTGGGCGGGGCGCTCGCCGCCCCGATGCGGGCCGACTTCCTCCCGGTGCGGGTGGAGAAGCGCTCGCGCGACAAGCGCACGGTGCCCACCTTCCGCGTGCCGGAGGCCAAGGGCAAGAACGTGCTGGTGGTGGACGACGTGACCAACTCGGGCGACACCCTCGCCAAGGCCACGGCGCTCGCGAAGCGCTCCGGCGCGCGCGAGGTCCAGTCGGCGGCGCTGGTGGTCCGGCCCGGCGGCTCCCGCCCGGAGTGGTTCGCGCTCGAGACCGCGCAGCTCATCGTCTTCCCCTGGGACTACCGGCTCGACGAGGGTGGACCCGTAGACCCCGGCTCGGTGGGCGTCTAGCCCGCTGCCCGGCCCGGACCGATCGTGCGACGCGTCGTCGTGGGGACCGCGGGGCACATCGATCACGGGAAGACCGCGCTCGTCCAGGCCCTCACCGGCATCGACACCGACCGGCTCGCCGAGGAGAAGCGGCGCGGCATCACCATCGAGCTGGGCTTCGCGCATCTGAAGCTGCCCGACGGCACGGTGGCCGGCGTCGTGGACGTCCCGGGGCACGAGCGCTTCGTGCGGGCCATGGCGGCCGGCGCCGGCGGGGTGGACCTGGTCCTGCTGGTGGTCGCCGCCGACGAGGGGGTCATGCCCCAGACCCGGGAGCACCTCGACATCTGCCGGCTGCTCGGCGTGGCGCGGGGCGTGGTGGTGGTGACCAAGGCCGACCTCCTCCCCGGGCTGGGCGAGGACTGGCTGCCGCTGCTCGAGGAGGAGATCCGCGCCGCCTGCAAGGGCACCTTCCTCGAAGCGGCCGCCATCCTCCCGGTGTCGGCCCGCTCCGGCGAGGGGATTCCTCGCCTCGTCGAGGAGCTCGGCACGCTCGCCGCTCAGGTCCCGGAGCGGCCGGCCGACGGGCCGCTTCTCCTCCCGGTGGACCGCGCCTTCTCGCTGAAGGGATTCGGCACGGTGGTGACCGGGACCATCCTCTCGGGCGCGGTCTCGACGGGCGACGTGCTCGCGCTCGTTCCACCTTCCCAGGCGGTGGGGGAGCTCCGGGCGCGCAGCGTCCAGGTCCACGGGCAGGGTGCGCCGCGCGCCGCCGCCGGCCAGCGGACCGCGGTGAACCTCCCCGGCGTGGACGCCCAGGCCATCTCTCGGGGCCAGGTGCTCACCCACCCCGGCGAGGTGCCCGCCACCTCCATCCTCGACGTCGAGCTCACCCTCCTCGAGGCCGCGCCCCGCCCCATCCGGCACCGCTCCCGCCTGCTGCTCCACGTGGGAACCGCACAGGTGCCCTGCGCCGTGGCCCTGGTGGACGGGCGGCCCGAGATGGCGCCCGGTGCGACCGCCCTCGCCCAGCTCCGGCTCGCCGCGCCGGTGGCCGCGCTCCCCGGCCAGCGCTTCATCCTGCGCGGCTTCCGCGCCATCGAGGGGCGCGGCAAGACGGTGGGCGGCGGGCGCGTGCTCGCGGTGGTGCCCCGCAAGCGGCGGCGCGGGAAGGCCGACGACCTGGCGCAGCTTCGGATACTCGCCACGGGGGACGCCGACGCACGCATCGCCGAGGTGCTCGCCATGGCGGGCCCGGCGGGCCTTCCCGCCGACGCGCTGCCCGGGCGCACCGCCCTCTCCCCGCGCGCCGTCCAGGGAGCACTCGACCGGCTCGGCGCCCGCGGCCTGGCGCTCCTCTTCGACCGGGACCGGAGGTCGTGGGTGTCGGGTACCGTCGCGACCGATCTGCGCGAGCGGCTCCTCGAAGCCCTCCGGGCCTTCCACGCCGCGCAACCGCTCGCCGCCGGGGCCGGTCGCGAGGAGCTGCGCGGCCGCCTTCCGCCGGTGACCGATCCCCGCCTCTTCCAGCGGCTCCTCTCGCAGCTCGCCGAGAAGGGGGAGCTCGTGCTCGAGGGCGACCACGCGCGGCTGCACGGCCACGTGGCCGCGTCGGGAGGGACGGGCGGGGCGCTCAAGGACCGGGTGGCCGACCTGCTCCGGGAGGGCGCGCTCGCTCCGCCTCGGGTGGTAGACCTTCCCGGGCTCGCCGGCGCATCGGCGGCCGACGTGAACGCGGTGCTGAAGCTGCTCGCCGCAGACGGGTCGGTCGTTCGCGTCTCCCCGGAGATCTGGTTCGACGGCGCGGCCGTCTCGACCCTGCGCGCGCGCCTCATCGAGCACCTGCACGCCCACCGGGAGATCGACACCCAGGCCTTCAAGGAGCTGGTGGGCTCGACCCGCAAGCACGTCATCCCGCTCGCGGAGTACTTCGACCGCGAGAAGGTGACGCTCCGGGTGGGCGAGAAGCGGGTGCTGCGCGGGCTACATGCGTAGGAGCGCGGCGCGCGCCCAGGCCGTGAGCGGCTCGGGCGAGAAGCCCACCACCACGACGAGCAGCGCGGCGACCGCGATGGCGATGGCCACGGTGGGCGGCGCGGCGGCCGGCTCCTCCATCTCGGCCGGCTGCATGTACATCGCCACCACCACCCGCAGGTAGTAGTAGACGCCCATGATGCTCGTGAGGACGCCCACCACCACGAGCCCCCAGGCCTTGGCCCCGGCGGCGGCCTGGAAGACGGAGAGCTTGGCCACGAAGCCGGCCGTGGGCGGCACGCCCGCGAGCGACAGCATGAAGATGGCCATGGCGAAGGCGAGCCACGGGCGGCGGCTCGCGAGCCCCGCGAAGCGGGAGACGTCCCAGGCGTCGGCCGAGCCGGCGTCGGGGGTGGGCTCGCGCTTCTCCATCACCGCGAGCACCGAGAAGGCGCCGATGACGGTGACGGCGTAGGCGGCCAGGTAGACGAGCACCGCCGAGGTCCCCTGGGCCCGCGACTCGGGACGGGAGGCGGCGATCACGCCGACGAGCAGGTAGCCGGCCTGGGCGATCGAGGAGTAGGCGAGCATGCGCTTCACGTTCCGCTGCGGGAGCGCGAAGAGGTTGCCCACGACCATGGTGAGCACGGCGAGCAGCCCGAGCACGCCGCCCAGCTCGTTGCCCACCGCGAAGGGCGTCCCCGCGACCATGGCGAGCACACCGCGGGTGAGGAAGGCGAAGGCGGCCGCCTTCACGCCGGCGGCCATGAAGGCCGTGGCCGGCGTGGGAGCCCCCTCGTAGACGTCGGGCGTCCAGGCGTGGAACGGGACCGCGGCCACCTTGAAGGCGAGCCCCACCAGGATGAGCGACAGCCCGGCGGCGAGCAGCGCACCGCCACCGCCGCGCATGGCGGAGAGGAGCGTGGAGCCGGTGGCGCCGTAGTAGAGCGCCGAGCCGTAGAGCAGGATGGCGGAGGCGAACGAGCCCAGGATGAAGTACTTGAAGGCCGCCTCGGGCGGCCGCTGCCCGCGCCGCGGGTAGGCGGCGAGCGAGTAGACGGCGAGGCTCATCACCTCGATGGCGATGAAGGCGAGGAGCAGGTCGGTGGCCATCCCGAGCAGGACCATGCCGGAGGCGCCGAAAAGGGCGAGCGCGTAGTACTCGCCCCGCTCCATGTTCCGGGTCTCGAGCCAGCCCCGGCCGAGCAGCGCCGAGAGCGCGAGGCCCGCGCAGACCACCATCGTGACGAATCCGGCGAAGCCGTCGCTCACCGCCTGGCCGCCGAAGAGCACCTGCTGCGGGGCGAAGGGGACGGCCAGGGCGGCCGCAGCCGCGAAGGCGATGGTCAGGCCCGACTGGTAGCCGCGCCCGCCGGAGCGGAGGAAGACCTCGGAGAGCATGAGGACGAGCGCCCCGAGGACGAGGAGGAGGAAGGGGAGGAGCGCCGCGATGTCCTGGCCGGAAGGCATGTCAGTGGCTCCCGTGGGCAGGGGCGTCGCCGTGCGCGGGCGCGGGTACCGCGGGCGCGGGGACGGCCGGCGGGCGCGCGAACGCGATGGCGGCCGGCTCGGTGCCGACGAGCGGGCGCAGGGTGGGAGCCGCCTCGCGGAGCCGCTGCTCGGCCGCGGTCATGCGGGCCATGAGCCGATCGACGGAGGGCTTCGCGATCTGGAGCATGGGCTGGGGAGCGAGACCCATGGCCACGATGGCGACGATGACCGGGGCCAGCACGAAGGCCTCCCGGACCGAGAGGTCGGGGATGTGCCGGTTGGCCGGGTTGTGGTTGGGGCCGAAGTAGACCTTCTGCACGAGCGTCAGCATGTAGACCGCGCCCAGGACCACGCCGGTGGCGCCGAGCGCCGCGAAGAGTCCCGCGCTGGGCAGGCGGGAGAGCCAGGTCCCGGAGAGGATCAGGAACTCGCCGACGAAGCCGTTCGTGCCGGGCAGCCCCACCGACGACATCGTCACCACCACGAAGAGGGTGGCGAGCCAGGGCACCTGCTTGGCGATGCCGCCGTAGTCGGAGATGAGGCGGGTGTGGCGCCGCTCCTTCAGCATGCCCACGATGAGGAAGAGACCGCCGGTGGACACGCCGTGGTTCAGCATCTGGTAGACCGAGCCGGTGAGCCCCTCGGCGGTGAGGGCCATCATGCCGAGCATGACGAAGCCGAGGTGGGAGACCGACGAGTAGGCCACCAGGCGCTTCATGTCCTTCTGCACGAGCGACATGAGGGCGCCGTAGGCGATGCCGAAGACGGCCAGCCCGGCGATGAGTCCCCGGTAGCGCAGCGCCGCCTCGGGGAAGAGGGGCATGGCGTAGCGGAAGAAGCCGAAGGTGCCCATCTTGAGGAGCACGCCGGCCAGGATCACCGACCCGGCGGTGGGGGCCTCGGTGTGGGCGTCGGGCAGCCAGGTGTGCAGCGGGAACATCGGGACCTTCACCGCGAAGGCGAGCGCGAAGGCGCCGAAGAGCAGCGCGCCCACGGCCGGCGTGACCTGGAGGGTGTTGCGGGCGGTCACGTAGTCGAAGGTGCGGCCGGCGTTCACGTAGACGTAGAGGATGGCGACGAGCATGAGCACGCTCGCCGCGAAGGTGTAGAGGAAGAACTTCACCGTCGCGTAGACGCGGTTCTCCGAGCCCCAGACGCCGATGAGCAGGTACATCGGGATGAGGATGGCCTCGTAGAAGACGTAGAAGAGCGCCAGGTCGAGCGCGGCGAAGGTGCCGATCATCGCGGTCTCGAGGAAGAGCAGCGCGATGTAGAACTCCTTGGGGCGGTCCTCGATCTCCTTCCACGCCGACAGGATCACCACCGGTGCGAGCGCGGTGGTGAGCATGACGAGGAGCAGCGCCACCCCGTCGAGCCCGACGTGGTAGCCGATGCCGAGCGACGCGATCCAGGGGACGTTGGTCTCGAACTGGAACTCGGGCGCGCCGCGCGAGGGGTCGAACCCGAACCAGAGCCCGAGGGACACGAAGAAGACGGCCAGGCTCACCACCAGCGCCCAGGTCCTGTGCTGGTTCGCCTCGCCCTTCGGCAGCATGGCGGCGACGAGGGCGCCGACGAGCGGGAGGAAGACGACGACGTTCAGGAGGGTGCCCATCTCAGTACCCTCCCGCGGCGAGGACGGCCCAGAGGATGAAGGCCGCTCCGACGGCGATGACGGTGGCGTAGCGCTGCAGGTTGCCGTTCTGCCAGCCGCGCAGCACGTCGCCCACCGCGTACACGGCCTTGGGCACGCCGTTCACGAAGATCCCCTCGATGGTGAACCGGTCCACCGCGAGGAAGAGCCCCTGGGAGACCTTGCGCACCGGCCGGAGCAGGATGAACTCGTAGAGCTCGTCGATGCGGAACTTGTCGGCCACCAGCCGGAAGAAGCCCGGGAAGGCGGCCACGAACCGATCGGGGAAGCCCCGCATGGAGCCGGCGTACATCTGCCAGGAGAGCCAGCCGGGGACGAGCGCCACCACCCAGGCCACGGCGTAGGGCCAGATGGCCGAGTGCTCCTCGATGCCGAGGACCTTGTAGGCGCGCCCGAAGACCGGGTTCGTGAACTGCTGGAAGAGCTCGGCGTAGTGGTGGCCGACGAGCCAGGCGGGGAGCCCGAGCACGAGCGCCACCACCGAGAGGAAGGCCAGCACCCAGAGGGGGAGCGTCATCGTCCAGTCGGACTCGTGGGCGTGCTCGGCGGTCCTGGTGCGGGGGGCGCCCACGAAGGCCAGCGCGAAGGCGCGCATCATGTAGAAGGACGTGCCGGCCGCGGCCACCGTGCCGATGACGTAGGCGATCTTCCCCACGGCCGGCCAGGCGGCGTTGTGGCTGAAGAGCGCGCCCGCCAGGATGGCGTCCTTCGAGAAGAAGCCCGAGAGCGGCACGATGCCGGTGATGGCGAGCGTGCCCACCAGGAAGGTCTTCGCCGTCGAAGGCATCTTCTTCCACAGGCCGCCCATGTTCCGGATGTCGAGGTCGTCGTGCATCGCGTGCATGACGCTCCCGGCCCCGAGGAAGAGGCAGGCCTTGAAGAAGGCGTGGGTCATCAGGTGGTAGACGCCGGCGGCGTAGGCGCCGGAACCCACGCCGATGAACATGATGCCGAGCTGGCTCACCGTGGAGTAGGCGAGCACCCGCTTCAGATCGTACTGGGCGAAGGCGATGACGGCCGCGAGCAGCGCCGTGCAGGCGCCCACGATGGTGACCACCGCCATCGAGGTCGGGGCGAGCACGAAGAGGAAGTTGGTGCGGGCGACCAGGTAGACACCGGCGGTGACCATGGTGGCGGCGTGGATGAGGGCCGAGACCGGCGTCGGACCGGCCATGGCGTCGGGGAGCCAGACGTAGAGCGGGATCTGCGCGCTCTTGCCGGCGGCGCCCACGAAGAGGCCGAGCGTGGCGAAGGTGAGCGCGCCGCGCATCGTCCAGCCGGCGAAGACACCGGAGGTGAGCACCCAGTCGGGCTGGAGCGACAGCGCGCGGGCGGAGAGCTGGCCGAAGTCGGAGGTGCCGAAGATGGAGAAGATGGCGAAGAGGCCGAGCAGGAAGCCGAAGTCGCCGATGCGGTTCGTGACGAAGGCCTTGCGCCCCGCCGCGGCGTTCTCCTCCTTCGTGTACCAGAAGCCGATGAGCAGGTAGGAGGCGAGACCCACGCCCTCCCAGCCCACGAAGGTGAGGACCAGGTTGTCCCCCATCACCAGCGTGAGCATCGCGGCGATGAAGAGGTTCAGGTAGGTGAAGAAGCGGGCGTAGCCGGCGTCGTCCTCGTGGGACATGTAGCCGACCGAGTAGAGGTGGATGAGGAACCCGACTCCGGTGACGATGAGGAGCAACGTCCCGGAGAGCCGGTCCACGAGCAGACCCCAGGGCACCGAGATGGGCGCCCGCCCGCTCGGATCGACGACCCGGAACCACCAGTCACCGACGAAGTGGAGATTGGTGCCCCCCGCCACCCAGGCGAAGGCGATGCAGGAGAGCAGGAACGCACCCCCCGCCATCGCGAGCCCGATCAGGCCGACGTTGCCGCGACCGAGCCTCCGGCCGAAGAGCCCGTTGACGAGGGCTCCGCCGAGGGGGAGAAGAATGATGGCCCACAAGTAGCTCTGGGCCGCTGCCGGGTTGTCCAGGAGCGGGGGCATAGGGAGGCGAAAGGATTACCTTCTTCGAACAAGGGAGGCAATCACCTTGTGAGTGGCTATCATCCCCCCGTGACCACCCCTGAAGACGCCTCCCAGGAGGCCCGGAAGATCCCCCGCGCCGATCGCCTGCTGGCGGCTGCCGAACGGGCCGGCTGGACGGCCAGGCTGGGGCATGCGCCGATCATGGAGGCGGTGCGCTCCTCCCTCGACGAACTTCGGACGGCCGTGCTCGCCGGAACGCCGTGCCCCCCCCCGGAGGAGGTGGAGGCACGATTCCTCGATCGCGTGGCCCAGGGGGTCCGGGGGACGCTTCGGCGGGTGGTGAACGCAACCGGCGTGGTGATCCACACCAACCTGGGGCGGGCTCCCCTCTCCCGGGCGGCCGTGGCTGCCATGCAGGAGGCGGCCGGCTACTCCAACCTCGAGTTCGACCTGCCCTCCGGCGACCGGGGCGACCGATACGGCCACGCCTCGGCATCCCTCTGCCGCCTCACCGGAGCGGAGGCGGCGGTGGTCGTGAACAACTGCGCCTCGGCGGTGCTGCTCGCCCTCTCCGCCCTCTCGGAGCGGCTCCCGGCGCGTCGGGAGGGGGCCGCCGGTGCGGTCGCAACGGCGGGCGCCAGCGGCCGGCCCGAGGTGCTGGTATCCCGCGGACAACTCGTTGAAATTGGTGGTGGTTTCCGGGTTCCGGACGTGCTGCGACGGTCGGGCGCCGACCTGGTCGAGGTGGGCACGACCAACCGCACCTACCTGTCCGACTTCGAGGGGGCCCTCTCCCCCCGGAGCCGCATCCTCCTCTCCGTCCACCGCTCCAACTTCCGCCAGGAGGGGTTCGTCCACGACGCCACGCTCGCGGAGCTGTGCGACCTCGGGCGTCGGGCCGGGGTGTGGGTGGTGGACGACGTGGGCTCGGGCGCCCTCTTCCCCACGGCCCCCTTCGGCCTGGGGGAGGAGCCCACCGTGGCGGAGCGGGTCGCCGCCGGGGCCGACGTGGTCTGCTTCTCCGGCGACAAGCTGCTCGGCGGCCCGCAGTGCGGGGTGCTGGCCGGGCGGCGCGAGGCCATCGACCTCTGCCGTCGCCACCCGCTCCTCCGCGCGCTGCGCGTGGACAAGGTCACGCTCGCCGGCCTCATCGCCACCCTCGCGCACCACGAGAAGGGGGAGGCGCTCCGGGAGGTCCCGGTGTGGCGGGCCATCGCATGGAGCCCCGAGGAGGTCCGGGCGCGGGCCGAGGGATGGCGGGAGGCGCTCGCCGTACCGGGGGTCGAGGTGGTGGAGGTCCGCTCGGCGGTGGGGGGCGGGACGCTGCCCGGTGTCACCCTCCCCTCCTTCGCGCTGGCGCTCCCGCCCGGCGACGCCGATGCGATCGCGGCGCGGCTCCGCTCCTCCGACCCGCCGGTGGTGGGGCGCATCGAGGGGGGACGCGTGCTCCTCGACCCGCGCACCGTGCTGCCCGGCGAGGACGAGGCGGTGCTCGCCGCGGTGCGGTCGAGCTTGCCCGGGAGACACGGTTCGTCCTAGAAGGCCGGATGGCCCAGCGGATCGTGAACATCGGGGTGAGCTTCGGGCCGCTCCGCCGCCTGCACGACGGCCTGGGGGAGTTCAGCCTGCAGCTCGGCAAGCGCCTCGCCGCCCGCGCGCCGGAGCTCGCCGAGCGGCACGGCATCCGCTTCCACTTCCACACCCGCAAGGAGCGCTTCGGCCTCTTCGGGGACACGGTTCGCTACGTCGAGATGCGGGACGTGGAGCGGATGGTCCACCTCTCCCGCACCCGCTTCGACCTCTGGCACCGGATGAACCAGGACATCGCCCACCGTCCGCCCTTCGGGACCCGGTGCAGCCTCGTCACCGTCCACGACCTCAACTACGAGCACACGAAGCGCGGGGTGAGCCGGATGGTCCACTCCTTCAAGGGAAGGCTGAAGCTGGCCGGGACCGACCAGGTGGTGACCGACACCCGGTTCGTCGTCGGCGACGTCCGGGACCGCGCCAAGTACCGTGGCCCCATCGAGACCATCCACCTCGGCGCGCGCAGCCTGGTGGACGATCCCCGGGAGCCGGTGGAGGGGATCGAGCCCGGGAGCTACCTCTTCCACATCAGCCGGATGGCGCCGTCGAAGAACATCGGATCGGTCCTCGGGCTCGCGGCCATCTGGCCGGAGCAGAGGTTCGTGCTCTCCGGCCCGGCGGGCGGCTCGGTGGACGCGGTGCACGCCGAGGTGGAGAAGCGCGGGCTTCCGAACGTGCGCGTCCTCCGGGGCGTGAGCGAGCCGGAGAAGGCCTGGCTCTTCGCGAACTGCGCCGGGTTCCTCTTCCCGTCCTTCACCGAGGGGTTCGGACTCCCGCCGCTCGAGGCCATGCACTTCGGGAAGCCGGCCTTCCTCTCCACCCTGACCTGCCTCCCGGAGATCGGCGGCGACGTGGCCTCCTACTTCCGGGACTTCGAGCCGTCGTCCATGCGCCGCGTGGTCGAGGAGGGGCTCGCGGCGGCCCGGCAGCCCGGGCGGGCCGACGCGATCCGTCGGCAGGCGGCGCGCTTCTCCTGGGACGCCTGCACCGACGCCTACCTGGCGCTCTACCTGCGGCTCACGGGGGTCGCCGCCTGACTTTGTCACGGCCAGTGAATATCGGCGTCAGCTTCGGGAGGCTCACGACGCTGCACGACGGGGTGGGGGAGTTCGCCGTCCAGCTCGGGACCCGCCTGGCCGCCCGCGCCCCGGAGCTCGCCCGGCAAGGTGTCCACCTGCATTTCCACCTTCCCCGGAGGCGCTTCGGGCTGTTCGGGGACCGGCTGCGCTGCCTGCCGCTCCGGTCGATCCAGAAGCGGATTCACCTTCGGTGGACCCGCTACGACGTCTGGCACCGGACGCACCAGCTCCTCTCCCACCGCCCGCCGGCGGGGGCCCGGTGCCGGCTCACCACGGTCCACGATCTCAACTTCCTGTACGGCCAGAAGGACCCGCGCGAGGAGGGGAACGCCCGGAAGATGCGTCGCGTCCTCGCCGAGACCGACCGGGTGGTGACCGACACCCGGTTCGTCGCCGGCGACGTCCGGGACCACGCGGGTTTTGCCGGGCCCATCGACACCATCCACCTCGGGGCGCGCAGCCTGGTCTACGACCCCCGGGAGCCGGTGGCGGGCATCGAGCCCGGGGGCTACCTCTTCCACGTCAGCCGGATGATCCCGACGAAGAACATCGGGGCGATCCTGGGGCTCGCGGCCCTCTGGCCGGAGCAGGAGTTCGTGCTCGCCGGCCCACCGAGCGGCGACGTGGAGGCGGTTCGGGGTGCGGTGGCCGAGCGGGGGCTCGGGAACGTGCGGATCCTCACCGACGTGGACGACGCCCGGAAGGCCTGGCTCTTCGCGAACTGCGCCGGGTTCCTCTTCCCGTCCTTCACGGAGGGGTTCGGGCTCCCGCCGCTCGAGGCCATGCACTTCGGAAAACCGTCCTTCCTCTCGGACCGCACCTGCCTGCCGGAGATCGGCGGGGACGTGGCCTCCTATTTCCACGATTTCGAGCCGGGTTCGATGCGGCGGGTGGTCGAGCAGGGCCTGGCGGAGGCGCGTCAGCCCGGGCGGGCCGATGCGCTCCGGCGGCAGGCCGCGACCTTCTCCTGGGACGCCTGCGCCGAGGCCTACCTGGCGCTCTACCTGCGGCTGGCGGGGAACGCTACCCGTTGAACCGGTAGCCCACGCCGCGCACCGTCTCGAGCCATCGCGGCCGGTCGGCGTCGTCGCCGATGTGGGCGCGCAGCCGGGCCACGAAGTTGTCCACGGTGCGCTCGGTGCCGATGTAGAGCGAACCCCAGACCGCGCGGGTGAGCTGCTCGCGGGAGTAGACGCGCCCCGGGTGGGCCACGAAGAAGGCCAGCAGGTCGAATTCACGCGCAGTGAGAAGGGCGGGCTTCCCGTCCACCGTCACCTTCCGCTCGCCCAGGTCGATCTCCACCGCGCCGAAGCGCTTCAGCTGGCGCACGGGCCCGGTGGCCCCCTGGGCACGGGGGCGGCGCAGCGCTGCGCCGATGCGGGCCAGCAATTCTCGAAGTCCAAAGGGCTTCACCACGTAGTCGTCGGCCCCGAGCGCGAGGCCGGCCACCTTGTCCTGCTCCTGCCCCTTGGCCGACAGGATCAGGATGGGCATGTCCGGGTCCTCCTTCCGGAGCTCCCGGACCAGCTCCAGGCCGCCCAGCCGGGGCAGCATCACGTCCACGATGAGGAGGTCGGGGCGCTCGGTGCGGGCGATGCGCAGCCCCTCCTCGCCGTCGGCGGCGGTGCGCACCCTGTAGCCTTCCATGGCGAGGTTGAGATCGAGCCCCCGCAGGATGTTGGGGTCGTCCTCGACCACCAGGATCCGCTCGCCGCTCATGGCTTCGTCTCCTCGGCCGGCGGGAGGAGGACCGAGAAGGCCGCCCCCTTGCCGAGCTCGCTCTTCACGCCCACCTTGCCGCCGTGGGCCTCGACCACGTGCTTCACCATGGAGAGGCCGAGGCCGCTCCCCTCGATGGTGCGCTCGAGCGGATCCTTCCCCCGGTAGAACTTCTCGAAG
Organism: uncultured Anaeromyxobacter sp.; assembly: GCA_903855945.1. GTDB lineage: Bacteria > Myxococcota > Myxococcia > Myxococcales > Anaeromyxobacteraceae > CAIOAK01. The sequence goes on along the minus strand of CAIOAK010000091.1, from coordinate 27,944 downwards.
ATCCGGACCTGGTCGGCGCCGGGGATGCCCGGGCCGTTGTCCTCCACGATCACCTCCACGGCGTTGCCGACCCGGCGCGCCGAGACCGTGATCCGCTTCTCGGGACCGGTGTACTTGAAGGCGTTCTGGAGCAGGTCCACGAGCGCGTCGCAGAGCGCGTCCCGGTCGGCATCCACGAGCGGCAGGTCGTCGGGGACGTCGCGCAGCATCTGGGCGCCGGTCTGGACCCGCTGCGGCTCCACGGCGCGGAGCGCGTCGTCCACGATGGGGCCGATGGGCTGCGGGCGCAGGTCGAAGCTCCGCTTGCCCGACTCCATGCGCGCCCAGTCGAGGAGCCGCGTGATGAGCTGGGAGAGCCGCTCGCTCTCCGCCGCGATGATGTCGAGCGCCTCCTTCGCCTGGACCGGGTCGGCGATGCGTCCGAGCTGGAGGGTCTCCACGAACATCCGGATGCTCGTGAGCGGCGTGCGCAGGTCGTGGGAGACCTTGTTCACGAAGTCGGTCTGGAGCCGTGAGACGTAGGCCTCGCGGTAGAGGACCACGAGGGTCCCGATGGTTCCGAAGATGGTGGTGGCGACCAGCGCCAGGATGAGGATGCCGAAGACGTAGTCCTGCGGCTGACGCCCGAAGACGAGCATCAGGATGCCCACCGTCAGCATCATGGCCGCCGGGACCACGACGAGACCGATGATGAGCGGGTAGACGCGCCGGAGCTTCACGGCGCCATCGTAGCCCAAAAGAAACGGGCGGGCCCCGGAGGGCCCGCCCTTGAGATTTCGAACTACCGGGAGCGGCGGACCGCCCCCGGTGGATCGGTCAGGCTAGTGGACCGGCCGCGTCCAGGGGTTCTTGCCGAGGAACGGAACCGGACCCGGAGCTGCGTGCACCTTCTCGATGCTCGCGTCGGTGCCGGGGCCGTGGCAGATGAGGCACTGCTCGATGGCCGGACCCTTGGTGACGTTGGCGATGCTCTCCCCACGCGTCGCGTAGAAGAAGCCCTCGCCGGCGCGGATCATGTGCTCGATGGCCGTCCTCGAGTCGTGGCAGGCCGAGCAGGCCGCCGTGATGGGGGAGACGACCAGCGTGTCGCTGGTGGCCTGGATGGACGTGCCGGTGGTGGCGCTGAACGAGAAGCCGGTGCCGTACCACGCGCCCGACACGATGTAGGGCGACAGCGTGCTACCCGGGATGCCCGTGTAGCTGCCCTTGGCCACGCTGCTCCAGAGCATGCTCGGGACGACCGACGGCGTCGTCGAGCTGCCGACGTAGACGGAGGCCGAGTAGTCGTACATGCCGGGCAGGTGGCACTGCTCGCACTTGTACGCCTTGCCCGGGTAGGTCACTTCCCAGTACTTGGCGCCGGCGGTGATCTCCCAGGTGAAGTTGCTGTTGCGCATGCCAGCCCCGTGGATGGAGTGCACGGCGTCCTTGATGTTGTACGACCAGCCGCTGTTGATGCCGGTGGTGTTGTGGCAGAACGTGCAGGTCGGGGCGTCGTTGCGCTGACCAACGTGGAAGTTGGGCGCTACGCCGAGGAACCCGTGGCAGTCGTTGCAGCGGGCCGTCTCGACGATCGTCCGGCGGGCGGTGTAGCCCGTGGCCGACTTCCAGACGTTCGGGATCGGAACGATGAGGCCACCCGTGCCGTTCGGCGAGCCGGTGGCGAGCGCCGTGTAGGGGTACGCCGCCAGGTTGGTCTGGGTGATCGGCTGCTGCTGGCCGGCGACCGACAGCGAGTAGACGTAGCCGACGCCGCCGGTGACCTGCGTGGCGTTGCTCAGGTTCACGTCAACCTTGGTGATGGTGTAGTAGCCGGCGTTCGTGCCGGTGCCCACCGTCCACTTGCAGCTGGCCGACGTCGTGCCGCGCCACGCATCACGGATGTAGCAGTTGGCGGAGCCGTTCCAGTCGGCAGGCTTCACGATGCCGTCCTGGGTGACGGAGAAGGCCCAGTAGACCGCCGTGGAGCCCACGAAGTCCGCCATCATCTGGAGCTGGGTGGCTGCATTGTAGGTGTTGAAGACCACCGGGACGCCTTCCTTCTGGAACTGGAAGGTGATCGACGGGCGCTTGATGCCGCTGGCGTCAGCGGTCACGTCCACGCTCTTGATGACGACGCTGACCTGAACGGCGCCGGCAGGCTTGGTGCCGGCGGCGGCGACGTACGCGGCGTTGGTGCGGGTGTTCGAGCCACCCACGAACGCGTTGTTCGGGTCGGGAGCGATGACGGGCAGGTGGTAGCCCTTCACGACGTCCGGGGTGTGGCAGAGCTTGCAGGTGGCGTCGTCGGAGTAGGCGCCGCCGAAGTGGGCGACCTCGCCCGTGGGGACGGTCGTGAGGAAGCTCGTCTTGTTGTGGCAGCCCTGGCAAGCCATCCGGGTGGGCTCGGTGTTCCAGTTGTCGGCCTTGGCCACGGTGTTGTGGCACTTGGCGCAGTTGTTCACCATCTGCGGGTAGGTGATCTCGTACGGCGTGGTGATGCCGGCGTAGGCGCCGCCGGTGAGGGCGATCTGGTGCGGCGTCTTGCCGACCGTGTCGTACATCGCCTCACCCAGGTGGATCCCGTGGACGAAGGTGGGGATGTTGATGATCGAGTTGCCGTTGATCAGGCTCATCGTGCCGGACCAGGTGCCCGCCTTGGAGATCGCCGTGTTGGTCTTGCCGTTGGCCTGCTGCTTGTTGTGGCAGGCCTGGCAGGCGGCGACCGTGTAGCGGGCGCCACCGTGGAAGATGCCTTCCACGTTGGTGGTGTTCTGGCCGGTGAGGGCCTGGAACTGGCCGTGGCAGTCGAGGCAGGAGTCGAGGTTCACCTTCTCGTTCGCGCCCGTGACGACGGCGCCGGTGGAGGGCACCCAGTCAACGGTGATGTCGGTGGGCGGGAAGACGTTGCGGACGGTGTTCGGGTCGAGCGTCGGCTGCGAGTACTGCGCGATCCAGACGAACCGCTGGGTGGCGGCCGCGTCGTAGGGCTTGCCCGAGGTGCTGGGGCTGATCACCTTGACGGTGGTGTAGGTGTAGCCGCCCTTGCCGTCGTCGACGATGCTGCCGGCCGCGGCGGTCTCGGTGCTGGCCGTCGAGGTCGTGGTGGCGGCCATGTGGCTCCACCAGTAGGAGTTCGAGCCGGCGGCGGCCGGGACGAGCTGCAGCTGCGCGAAGCGGAAGCTGCTGCCGGACGTGGTGGCGGTGGCGGCGACGGCGCCGAGACCCTTCACCGGAAGACCGCTGCGGTGCGTGACCGTCCACTTCACGACCGCGTGGCCGGTGGCGTCGAGCGTGGGGTTGCCAGCCAGCGCGAACACGAGGCCCGCCTCGAGGCGGCTCGCGTCAGACATCGTGGCCCAATCGAGCACGGTGAGTCCGGCAGGGCCGGTGGGGCCGGTGGCGCCGGTGGCGCCGGTGGGGCCCGTGGTGCCCGGGGTGCCCGTGGCGCCCGTGGCGCCGGTCGGACCGTTGGCACCCTGCGGGCCGGTGGATCCCGAACAGGCCGTCAGGCCGATGCCGGCCGCGACCAGAACGGAGAGAGTCATGAGCTTCGACGTTCGCATTTGTACTGCCTCCTTGGAACAGACTTGACTGCAGGATGAACTCTGTAGGTGCTTCGCGCGCTTCGCTGCGGAGTGAAATCGTGGCGGCAGCCTACCCTGTGTGAATGGCCACGGGAAGCTTCGTGTTTCGGTATTCCGCGCCCTTTTGGGGTGCGTGAAATGCCATAGCGCCCGCATTTCCCGCGCGTCCTTCCATTCTCGACATCATGAGTCGTCGTTTACTGTCCGTCACTCGACGCAAGGCTTTCGCAGGTTTCGGTTGCCGTCGGGGTGGTGCAGGATTCACCGCGCGGTCGTCGCCGGTTCGGTCCGGCTCGCCGATCAGGCGCGGACTCCCTCCCAGAAGCCTGTCGTGTCGCGGGATTGGGACGGGGCGCGGCCGAGGCCAGCCGGTCCTCGGGCCCTCGCCGAGGTGGTCAATGTGGACTTGACTGGTAGATAATACTCGAGCCCGCGTCCCGCGATCGTGGCACGCGGTCGCCCGCAAGACTTGCGCGTCGATGAATGCCCCAAAAGCACGAATGCCCGTCGATGCACGGTGGCATCGACGGGCGGCCCCCTGGCCCAGGCCAGGAGGAATCCGACCCTGGAAGCGCGCTCGAGAGGCGGCCCCCCCGGGTGGGTCGGGGGCCCAGCGCCTTCAACCACGAGCCTGCCGGCGCGCTGGCGCCGGCAGGCTTTCACTCTAGGTGACTGCTAGTACGTGCCCGACGTGGCACCGTCGAGCGCGGTCTTCGTCGCGGTGATGACCTGGAAGGCGAACGACGGGTTGTGGATCACGTTCGCCGCGCTGCCGGCGACCGCGCCGCTCGTTGCGTACAGGTTCCAGTTGGACTTCGCGACGATGCCCTTGGTGGCGTAGACCTGCGTGAAGGGCGCGATGCCCGACGTGAAGAAGGAGAGCGCGTTCCCCGTGAACGAGGAGACCGTGCCGCTGCCGATGGTCACGGGCGTGGTGAAGGTCATCATCCAGCCCGAGCGGCCGGCCGGGACGACGCTGGCCACGTTGCTGGCGGAGACCGCGTAGTACGAGGTGCCGCTCTTCACGTAGAACGGATCGGGCAGCGCCCGCTTCGCCACCTTGCTGAAGCTCGTCAGCGCGTAGCCGGCCAGCAGCGAGTACTCGCCCTCGAGGGCCTCGAGGTTGACCTCTACGCCGTGGCAGCTCTTGCAGATCGTCCCGTCGGCCCGGAAGGTGTGGTTCGTGTTGGCCGGCGTGATCGAGTCGGGGTGGAGCTTCACGTGGCAGCCGACGCAGGTGTCCTTGACCGCCATGTGGCGCGACGGCATGCCGGTGGAGACGAAGAAGGCGTTCGTGCCCGCCATCATGTCACCCTGCACGGGAGCGTGCGGGCCGCCGATGGCCGCGCTGGCCGCCGAGGTTCCCGACATGCAGAACGGAGGCGTTGCGATGGGCCCCGCGCCCTTCACGACCGGAGCGGTGGCAGTCTCGTAGCAGAACGGCGTGTTGTCCACGTGCAGACCGTTGCGGGTGTTGTGGCAGGCGAAGCAGGTGGAGCCGGCACCCGTGCCCTGCACCTCGAAGCCGGCCGGGAGCGTCAGGATCCAGGACTCATCGACGCGCAGGCCGGTGGTGTGCGGGTCGTGGCAGGCCTGGCAGGTCTGCGGCATCGCGGTGGCCTTGGTGGTGAGGAGCGTGGCCGCCTGGTAGGCGCCGTTCCTGGAGTGGTTGTTCGAACCCGCGATCGGGGCGAGGCCGTTGTCCACGTAGTCGGCGAAGCCCTGGGCCACGTGGCAGCGCTGGCAGGAGACGCCGGCGGGCCCCTCGTTCATGGCCAGCTCGTAGTTGGAGTGGCCGGAGTTGGACCAGAGCCAGTACCGGTCGTGGTTCGACGGGCTGTCGTGGCAGACGCCGCAGGTGCGGGCGTCCCACACGGCCACCGGCTTCGTGAGCACCGAGTCGTTGTTCACGTGCATGGAGATGCCGCCGTGGCAGCTCTCGCACTGGATGCCGGCGAGCTTCTTGAGATCGCCCGTCTCGTAGCCGGAGCCGACGGTGGTGCCCGTGCCGGTGACCTTCGCGTTGTAGCGGGTGTAGTCGATGGTCGCGTTGCTGGGGAAGGCCCAGGCGAGCTTGGTGGCGGTGTCGCTGAAGCCCCAGTCGGCGATGTTGGGCAGGGCAGCCGGGTTCTTGTAGCCGGTGGTGTGGCAGACCACGCAGGTCGTGCTGTAGTGGCTACCCTCGACGCCGTTCACGCCGGCGGCGAAGAGCGTCATGTTGCCGGGGATGGTCTGGTCGAGCGCCTTCGGGATGCAGAGGCCGAGGGCCGGGGTGATGCCGTCGTAGCTGTCGGGGCAGAGGATGGGGGCGCCCTCGACGCCATAGGCCTTGAAGTAGAAGTTGCCGTGCGCCGACTTGTTCCACGCCGTCCACTTGGCGTCCACGGCGGCCTTCAGGGCGGGAATGCTGTTGTGGCAGGGGGCGCAGCTGTTGTTGATGGCGCCCTGGTACTTGCCCACCTGGAACTCGGCCACGATCGCGCCGTTCAGCTTGAGGGCGTAGAAGCCCTGGTCGGCCGGGGTGAAGGTGGTGATCCACTGGCTCGGGAAGTCGATGAGGGCGGTCTTGCTCGTCGTGTAGGACTTGTCGGTGGCGCTGTAGGAGAGCGTCCAGGGGCCGTTGGCGTTGCCGACCGCCATCATCATGGTGTTCTGCGGCTGGATGGCGCCGATGCTGCCGGGCTGCGCGGGCACCGGGTAGAGCGAGGCGGTGGCCGTCTGCTTGTAGGCGCCGTCGGTCGCGGTGACGGTGATGGTGCAGTTGAAGCCGCGGGCCATGATGCTCGGGCCGATGCCGATGAGGCCGGGGCGGACGGCCGCGATGGTGGCGCCGCTGGCATCCATCGGGATGAGCATCGAGGTGTAGTGGGTGCTGGACACCGGGTCGATGGCGCCGAGGGTCATCCCGGTGTTCCCGGCGAGGACCGTCCAGGTGTAGTCGAGGAGCGCCGGCGTGGTCAGGCTGACGGAGGTCCCGTCGGCGGCGGCGGTGAGGGCCGGCCACTTCGCCGTCGGGAGAGCGGCCTGGCAGGTGCGCGCCCAGGTGTAGGTCACGGCCGCCGTGGCGCCCGTGGCACTCACCGTGTACTTCGTCGCCTTGGCGAAGCCGGTGGGAAGCGCGACGCTCGGGGTGAGCGTCAGCACGATGGGCGAGTAGGTCGCCGTCGCGTTCACCGTCGTCGTCTTGGCGGCGACCACGTTCACGCCGGTGACGGTCGTCGTGGCGATGGTGGCGCCCCCGAAGGAGACCGTGTAGATGCCGACCGGGACGTTGGCGAGGGTGTAGGAGCCGTCGGCGGCGGTGATGGTGGTCACGCCCTCGTCGGGGATGGTGGTCACGCTGATGGCGGGGACGCCGCCGGTGGCGCCGGTGGCGGTGAGCTTGCCGGAGATGATTCCGACGCTCGCGCCGGGGGTACCTGTGGGACCGGTGGTTCCGGTGGTTCCGGTGGAGCCCGTGGGGCCGGCGGGGCCCTGCGGGCCGGTGCTCCCCGCGCAGGCCGCGAGCACGAGGCTGGCGGTGGCGAGAACGGCGATGGTCGATACCTTCCAGGTTCGCATTTGGAACTCCTCAGATGGCGTTCGGGACGGGGTCGGGCGTGGGCGTGACCAGGTGCGCGCTTCCACGTTCGGTTCCAACGGATGGGACTGCACTCGGGCGGAGTGCGGGAATGGTGCCAATGAGACGCCCCGGACGGGGAGCTCTGTCAGGGACTCGAGCGGGGGCTCGCCCGGACGGGTGCCGTCCCGGTTTCCCGGGTCGTTTCGTCACGGGACACGCCGCCCCCCATGAAATGATTCCGGAATCGGCTCGACACGCCGGCCCCCAGCACGTCTGCGCGGAGATGCAGCAGGATGAGCCCCTGACGCCCCGAACGGGGGCCGTGGGTGAAACGGCGCACCGGCCGGCGGCGGCTGGGTCGGGTGCCCCAGTTACTCGTGAAACGGACGATCCGCGGCGCCCCGCTCGACCAGCATCGGCGCCGGCCGGAAGCGCAGCCCGAAGCGCGCCTCCATCCGCCGCATCCGGTCGAGGATCGCGGCACTCCCCTCCGCGTCCACCCAGCGGAACGGACCGCCGCGGAAGGGCGGGAAGCCGAGGCCGAAGACGGCGCCGACGTCCCCGTCCCGGGCGCTGCGGAGGATCCCTTCACCCAGGGTGAGTGCGGCCTCGTTCACCATCTGCAACACACAGCGCTCGACGATCTCCTGGCGGTCGATCTTCTTGCGCGTGCGGCCGCCCGGGAGCGCGTCGTAGACGGTGACGTCCACGACCTTCTTCTTCGGGTCGCCGTAGGTGTAGAAGCCCTTGCCGTTCTTCCGGCCGAGCCGCCCCGACTCGATCACCTTGCCCATCACCTCGGGCACGGCCATGCGCTCGCCGAAGGCGCCGTGCATCACCTTGGCCACCTTGGCGCCGACGTCGATGCCCACCTCGTCGAGGAGCGTCATCGGCCCGACCGGGAACCCGAAGCCGGTGAGCGCCGCGTCGATGTCCTCCACCGAGGCCCCCTCGAGGAGCAGCATCACCGCCTCGTTCATGTACGGGGCGAGCACGCGGCTCGTGTAGAAGCCGGGGCCGTCGCCGACCACGATGACGGTCTTGCCCTGCTTCTTGCCGAGGGCCACCGCGGTGGCGGTCACCTCGTGGGAGGTGCGCGGGGTCACGATGACCTCGAGCAGCGGCATCTTGTTCACCGGCGAGAAGTAGTGCATCCCGAGCACGGTCTCGGGGTGGCCCGAGGCGGCCGCGATCTCGCCCACCGGGATGGACGAGGTGTTGGTGGCGAAGATGCCGTGCGGGTTCATGGCCTCGAAGGTCCGCAGCATCTCCTGCTTCAGCTTCAGATCCTCGAAGACCGCCTCCACGAGCACGTCCACCCGCTCCATGCCCTCCCACCCGGTGCCGGCGGTGAGGAGCCGCATGCGGGAGAGCTTCTCCAGCCGGTCCATGGAGCGCTTCTTCACGCGCCCGTCGAAGATCCCGGCCACCGACGAGAGCGCGCGCCCCACCGCGGCGTCGTCCCGCTCGCGGATGCGCGCGGGGACGCCGGCGTTCACGGTGACGTAGGCGATGCCCGAGCCCATGAGCCCGCCGCCCAGGATGCCCACCGACTCCACCTTGCGCCCCTTCACCGAGGGATCGGGCGTCCCGTTGTCCTTCTTGAGCGCCGTGGTCGCGAAGAAGATGCCCATGAGCTCCTTCGCCACCGGCGACACGGCCAGCTCGCCGAAGAGTCGGGCCTCCGCCTCGAGCCCCTTCTCCATCCCCTTCTCGAAGCCGGCCTGGATGGCCTCGAGGGCAGCCACCGGCGCGGGGTAGTGCCCCTTCGTCTTCGCGAGCAGCTGCTTCCTGGCCTGGGAGAAGAGGATCCCGCGCCCCACGAAGTTCTCCTCGAGCGCCAGCTTCTGCAGGGCCGCCTGGGGGTTCTTCTTCAGCTGGTCCACCATGCCGGCCGGCTCGGGGCGCAGCCGCTTGCCGTCGGCCAGCGCGAGCGCCCGTGCCCGCGCCACCTCGAGCAGCATCGCCGGCGGCACCGACTCGTCCACCAGCCCGATGGCGAGCGCCTTCTTCGGCTTCACCGTCTTGCCGGCCAGGATGAGGTCGAGGGCGGTGGCGATCCCGACCAGGCGCGGCATGCGCTGCGTGCCGCCCGCGCCGGGGATGAGGCCGAGCTGCACCTCGGGGAGGCCGAGCTGGGTCTTCCGGTCGTTCGAGACCACGCGGTAGTGGCAGGCCATGATCCATTCGAGGCCGCCGCCGAGGCAGGCTCCGTGGACCGCGGCCACCACCGGCTTCGGGTGGCGCTCCAGCCGGTCGAAGCCGGCCTGGGCGTCGCGGGAGAGCTGGGCGGCCTCCTCGGCGCTCTTCACCTCGCGCAGCATGTCGATGCTCGCGCCGGCGACGAATCCGTCCTTCTTCCCGCTCGCGAGCACGACCGCCCGGACCGCGGGGTCCTTGTCGAGCGCCTCGAGCACCTCGCCGAACTCGGCTCCGGTCTCGCGGGAGAGCGTGTTCACCGGCTCCCCGGGCACGTCCACCCACACGGTGGCCACGCCGTCCGCGATCTCGACCCGGTAGTTCTTCCAAGGGTTGCTGGTCATGATCAGGCCTCCGGACCGTCGAGGACGACCGCAGCGCCGAGACCGCCGGCGGCGCAGATGGTGAGCAGGGCGTGGCGCCCCTTGCGGCGCGCGAGCTCCCGCAGCGCCTGGGTGATCATCCGGGCGCCGGTGGCGCCGAAGGGATGGCCGAGCGGGATCGACCCGCCGTTCGGGTTGAGGCGGCGCGGATCGATGTCGCCGAGGGGCTCGGAGCGCCCCAGCTTCTCCTCGGCGAACTTCCGGGAGGCGAAGGCCTGGAGGTTGGAGAGCACCTGGGCGGCGAAGGCCTCGTGCATCTCCACCACGTCCATGTCGCCGAGGGAGAGCCCGGCGCGGTCGAGCGCGATGGGGGCCGCGTAGGCCGGCCCCTGCAGGAGCTGGTCGCCCGGGTCGGTGGCGGCGTAGGCGTAGGCGCGCAGGAACCCGAGCGGCTTCACTCCCAGTTCACGGGCTCGCCCCTCGGACATCAGGATCACCGCGGCGGCGCCGTCGGTGAGGGGCGAGGCGTTGCCGGCGGTGATGGTGCCGTAGCGCCGGTCGAAGACCGGCTTCAGCGCGGAGAGCGCCTCGAAGGTGGTGTCGGCCCGGACGTTGTTGTCGGCCGAGGCGATCTTCTGGAAGCGGGGCGGGACCTCGACCGCCATCACCTCCTCGGTGAACTTTCCGCTGGCCCAGGCGTCGGCCGCCTTGCGGTGGCTCTCCACGGCAAACCGGTCCTGGGCCTCGCGGGTGATTCCGTTCTCCCAGGCCATCTTCTGGGCGCTCTCGCCCATGGTGAGGCCGGTGGTGGGCTCCTTCAGCGCCGGGGGCACCGGGGCCACGTCCTTCAGGGAGAGACCGGAGAAGGCCTTCAGCTTGTCGGGGACGTTGCGGGCCCGCGACGCGTTCACGAGCGCCTGGGCGAGCTTGTGGGAGGCGAAGATGGGCGCGTCGGAGAGCGACTCGGCGCCGCCGGCGATCACCGTGTCGGCGTGGCCGAGCAGGATCTGATCGGCGGCCTCGGTGGCGGCCTGCAGCGACGTCGCGCAGGCCCGGGAGGTGGTGTGGGCCGGAAGGGTCCGCGGGAGGCCGGTGCGGAGGACCACCTCCCGCCCGATGAGGGAGGAGAGCTGCGACGGGATCACCTGACCGAAGATGAGGGCGTCGAACTCGCTGGCCGGCAGACCGCTTCGCGCCACCAGCTCGTTCACCAGGATGGACCCCAGGTCCACCGCCGAGAGGTCCTTGAAGTCCCCTCCGGAGCGGACGAACGGGGTCCGGAGCCCTGCGACCACCGCCACGCGGGGAAGCGGGGAGCCGTCGTTCTGGGTGCGGGAATGGTGGTGCCGGTGCTTCCGGTAATGGGACATTTTCCCCCCGTGTTGATTCTTGAATCAGCGGTCTCGGGGAATGATGGATCGTTTCGACGCACAGCGTCAAGAGGGGCGGTGGTAACTTCCGAAGAGTTACCTTCCGGAGGTTCCATGCATCGGCTCGTCGTCCCCTTCCTCGCGGTACTCCTCGTCCTCGCCGGCTGCAACGGCCGCCCGGCATCGGAAGGTGACGACAACGGCCAGCCCATCACCGGTGCTCACCCGATCCACCTCGCGGGCCCCATCTCCCAGCCCCTCTCCTGCGGCGAGTGCCACGCTCCCAACTGGGACGTGGTCTTCCCCGCCTACACGGGCAGCCTCGCCCGGGCCAACGGCGCGAACCCCTCCCTCAGCATCTCGAACCTCACCTGCTCCAACGTCTACTGCCACGCGGGCGGAGCGACCGCGGTCGTCTTCCGCGGCGCCACCCCGGCCCCGGTCTGGAACCCGCCCACCAGCCTCACCGGTTGCCAGGGCTGCCACGCCACCCCCGGCGGCGTCGCGGCGACCCCGTGGCACCCCGCGGTGGCGACCGGCGTGCAGTGCGCCATGTGCCACCCGGGCTACACGAACAGCACCGTGAACCGGGCCGTCCACGTGAACGGTGTGGTCAACCTGCAGCCCACCGACATCGGGACGAGCTGCGCGGCGTGCCACGGCGACCGGACCCGCGTGATCCCCGCCGGCTCCTCGGCCGCGCTGAAGGCGGCGCCTCCGGCCGACCGGTACGGGAACACGGCCACGACCGCCCCGGGAGTCGGCGCCCACCAGGCCCACCTGATGCCCGGAGCCACCGCCCTCTCGAGCCCCATCGCCTGCAACGAGTGCCACGTGGTCCCCACCGACCTGGCCCACGTCGGTCCGGTCCCGGACAGCCCGGTCACCTTCTCCTGGGGCCCCATCGCCACGGCGGAGTCGGCCGTGCCCGCCTTCGACACCGGGACGCTCACCTGCGCGAACTACTGCCACGGCCAGACGCTGAACGGCGGCGGCACCTACACGACGCCGATCTGGAACAAGGTGGACGGCACGCAGGCCAGGTGCGGCAGCTGCCACGGCTCACCGCCGTCCGATCTGCCCCATGTCCTCCACGCGGCGCCCGGGCAGGTGAACCTGGCCTGCTCGAAGTGCCACCCGGCCGGCTACAGCATCGCGGCGGTGCTTCCCCAGGCCGTCCCGTACCACGTGAACGGCGTGCGGAACGTGAACACGGCCAACCTGCCCGCGTGGAAGCCCAACGCGGCGGGGCCGAACGGCTGGACCGGCACGTCCACCGGAGTCCTGGGTGTGACCACCGGCTGCCACGGCGGCGTCCGCTACTGGAAGCAGGGGATCCCGAACACGACCTGCTTCTAGGATCCGGTTTCACGGGCCGTTCGTGCACTCCTCGACCGCGGCGCGGAAGTTCGCGCCCGCGGACTTGATCTCGTGGCGCCTCTCCGCCCGGGGAGGAGCCTTCGGATAGGTCCGCTGGATGGCGCGGGTCGCGCAGGCGCAGATCTGCTCCTTGGCGGGGGCGCGGTCCGCCGACAGGCTCCCCTCGATGGCGATGAGGCAGGTCGCGAACCGGTTCTGGGACTCGGGCAGCGGCCAGGGCTCGGGGACGTCGGAGGTGAGTGCCGCTCGGATGGCGGCCTCGTTGCCGATCCGCTCGAGGGCGGCCCGCAGCATCTTCTCCTGCTCGGGAGTGAGTCCCGCGCCGGCGCCGCCGGCCCCCTGTCCCGCGAAGTCGGCGTCCCGGAAGCCGTCGCCGGCTCCGCCCTTCCCCCCGGGTGCGGGGTTCTTGCCCGCGGTTCCGGAGCCGGATCCCGGGCCGTCGTCGAGGAGCAGGTAGCCGAGCAGGCCGGCGAGCACGCCGGTCGCCACGAGGAGCGTTGCGACGATGGTTCCCTTCTTCACGGTGCCTCCCGGGGGGGAATGTACACCGGACCGGGGGGCTGCGGCGTCTTCACCAACAGTGACGTATCGTAGGCCTGCGCCTTCAGGCGGGAGAGGATGCCGTCGTAGGTGGCGGGGTCCATCTGCGGGGTGCGCGAGAGGATCCAGAGGTAGGTGCGGCTGGGATGGCCCACCACCGCCCACTGGTAGTCGGGCGACAGGTCGATGATCCAGTAGGCGCCGTGGAAGGGCCAGAAGAACTGGACCTCGAGCTTGGCGTTGGATGGGGCGACCGACCAGGCCTTGCCCTCGACGGAGCGCTCCGGGGCGTCGAGCGTCTCCTTGCGGCAGGTGTTCACGACGCTCACGTCGCCGTCGGGGCGGAGCGCGTAGTCGGCGGTCACGCCCACGCAGCCCTTCTGGAACGACATGGGGATGGTGGCGATCTCGTACCAGCGCCCCGCGTATCGGGTGAGGTCCACGCGATCGACGGCGCGGAGCGGCGGCCCCGACGGGGCGTGGGCGCATCCGACGAGGAGCGCTCCGAGGAGGGCGAACTTGCGCATGGCGGAACCCTAACCGTTGCCGGTGGCCGTGCACGCCCTTATCGTGACGCCCCGTGATCCATGTCCGCGAACTGCGCAAGGAGTACCGGGTCCACCGGCGCGAGCCCGGCCTGGGCGCCTCGATCCGTTCCCTGTTCCACCGGCGCCGGGAGGTGGTCCGGGCGGTGGACGGGATCTCCTTCTCGGTGGGGCCGGGGGAGCGGGTGGGATTCCTGGGCCCCAACGGGGCGGGCAAGACCACCACGTTGAAGGTGCTCTCCGGCCTCCTCCATCCCACCGCCGGTGAGGTGCAGGTGGCGGGCTTCGTCCCGGCGCGGCGCGAGGTCGAGTTCCTGAAGTCGATCACGCTCGTGATGGGGCAGAAGCAGCAGCTCATCTGGGACCTGCCCCCGTCCGAGACCTTCGCGCTCAACCGGGCCATCTACGAGATCCCGCGCGCCGAGTTCGCGACCCGCGTGCGCGAGCTGCTCGAGCTGCTCGACATCGGCGGCGTGGTGGACAAGCCGACGCGCCAGCTCTCGCTCGGCGAGCGGATGAAGTGCGAGCTGGCCGCGTCGCTCCTGCACCGGCCGCGCGTGCTCTTCCTCGACGAGCCCACCATCGGGCTCGACGTGACGATGCAGTCGACGGTGCGCGACTTCATCCGCTCCTACAACGAGCGGACCGGGGCGACCGTGCTCCTCACGAGCCACTACATGGACGACGTGCTCGCCCTGTGCCCCCGGGTGGTGGTCATCGACCGGGGGCATCTCATCTACGACGGCGACCTGCAGCGGCTCTCGCGGGAGGTCCGGCCGGAGAAGCGCGTGGTGGTCCGGCTCGGACAGCCGGTAGCGGAGGCGGAGCTCTCCCGGATGGGCGTGCTCACGTCGCACGGGGAGGCGCAGGCGACCTACCGGGTGCCGGGGGACGAGGTGGCCGGGATGGTGGGTCGGCTGCTCGCCGCCCTGCCGGTGGTGGACCTGACGGTGGAGGAGCCGCCGCTGGAGGAGATCATGAGCGAGCTCTTCCGGGCGCAGCGGGGGCCGCCCGTACCGAGTGCGAAGTAGGGCGAGGAGGAGGTCGGCGAGGGCGCAGCGGCCGCGCCATTCTCGCTCAACCCTTCTCGACGACCAGGCCGAACGAGGTCGTGGGGTACGCGCCGAGCGAGAGCTTGAGGTGGACGGTCCCCGTGTTCCACCTGGCCTGCGGAACGGGGTTCCATTCGTACGGGGGCACGTCCACGTAGCGGTCGACGACCCCGTCGCCCACGTCCAGGTCGAGCGTCCCCACCCGGTGGCCGGCGCGCTCGAGGCGGGCGGCGAGCCCGGCGAAGTGCTTCGCCAGGAAGAGGACCGTGGAGCCCTCGTCGATGGTGTCGTCGGTGCAGAGGAAGTTGAACTCGGTGGTGTGGACCGCGATCCCCCCGGGGCGAAGCGATCGCATCGACTGCTCCACGAAGCGCAGGCCGGCCTCGACGTTGCCCAGGTGCTCGAAGGCGCAGAGCGACCAGCAGAAGTCGTACTTGCCGTCGAGCGACGCCGGGATGTCGGTCATGTCCACGAACGCGAAGTCGACGTGCCGCTCGAACGCCTCCCGGGAGACGAGGTCGGGCCGGAGGGCCATGTCGCGCTGGGTGGTGTGCTGGCCCGTCTCCATCCAGCCCCGGCCCCGGGCCTCATCGGGCGCGAGATCGGTCGCGGTCGCGCCCACGCCGCGGGAGGCGAGGTAGGAGGCGATGGGCTCCTCGCCGCACCCGAAGCCGAGCCCCGTGCGCCCCGGGCGCAGCATGTCCCGCTCGTGGAGCACCTGGAGGAGGAAGGCGTACTCCCAGATCTTGCGGTGGTACGCCGGTGCGATGTGCAGCTCCCGGCACCAGTGGGCGAACCAGGGGCTCTCCACGTCCCCCTGGGTGCAGGCCTTGCTGCCGAGCCCGCGGTGGCGCGGCTCCCCCGACGTGTCGGTCGCGGCGAGGTTCCGGGTCAGGTCGAGCGCGAGCCGGTGGCCGAAGCTCTTCATGCTCAGACGCATCGGGTCGGCGTCCCTCACCTCCCGGCTCGGACGGTGGAAGCGCCGGCGCAGCCGCAGGAAGAACGGCGTCCGCTTGAAGGACTTCACCCAGGAGTTCGACATGCGTGCGGAGGATAGAGCCTCCCCGGCGGCGGCGCAAAAATGGGCGCGAGCCGCAGGTGCCTCATCGACCCTGGCGGCGCTGCCGCATCTCCTCGAAGAACGCCTCGCCGGGCGGCGTCTCCTGGCTGACCTCGCGCTGGTGATCGTTGAACGGCGTGACGGGCCTGCGCAGCATCCGGGTCAGGGTGCTCGTCGGGGCGCCGCGCGGCCAGTTCGCGTACGGCTGGAACGGCAGCACGAGGTTCGACCAGTCGTCGAAATCGTGGAGCTTGCCCCATGTATGAGGCACGTCCTTGGGGAGCAGGCTTCTCGAGTACCCGTCGTTCTGCAGGCGGTTCCCGTCGTAGTCGACCCAGGGTCCGCCCCGGCCCAGCCCGCCCGTCTCGCTCACGACGAGCTCGTCGAGCAGGGCCCCGCGTCCGTTCGAGAAGTCCATCCGGAAGAACCTGGGGCTCCCGCAGGGGCTCGCGTCCAGGTCGCACCGGGCCGGCCTCTTGAAGGCTTGAAACGTGTAGCGGTCTCCGGCCGTCGCCGCTGCGGGATCGGGGAGGCCCGTCATCTGGTGCAGGTAGTTCATGATCGACAGGTAGTTCGGCTTGTAGTTCAGGTCCTCGTCCCCTCCGTGGCGCAGCCCGAGGTTGTGACCGAACTCGTGCATGAACGTGGAGGCCTGCTGGTTGATGAGCAGGTTCAGCTCGTCCTCCGGGGATATGGCGAACTCCGAGTTCCCCAGGGTGACGATGAAGTTCGAGCCGATGATGTCCGCACGACCCGAGGAGCCCGAGGAGCCATCCAGCTTCTGCGAGCTGCCGAAGAGGGCGTAGTGGAAGATGGCGCGCCGCACGACCTGCATGTACTCCGCCTTGTAGGCGTAGACGGAGCTGCACCCGTTCGGCACGTTGGGCGGGTTGGCATTGAGGTCCTGGGGGAAGTCCAGGCACGCGGAGAAGCGTACGTCCCAGTTCGGCTGTCCCAGGTTGTAGAGCGCCGGGTTGAACGTCGCGCTGAAGCGGGCCCCGGCGTCGATGTGCAGGTAGACCGTGTGCTCCTGGAACTTCGCCACCACCATGTCGAGCGCTTCCTTGCGGGGGATCACGCCCGGGTCGGTGCTCCCCATGGCGTCCAGCTCGATGAAGATGTCCCGGTGCCCCTTGCGGGCGCCCATGGAGTGGAGGTCCAGGCCGGCGAAGGTTCCACCCGGTACCTTGGCCGAGTCGGGGATGCCGTCGCCGTCGGAGGAGACCGCGTCGGGCGCCACGTCGTTCGGCCCGCCCGGTGTCGGGAAGGAGACCTGGACCCAGTCGGCGGCGCCGTGCGTCTGCGCCCCGACCGGACGCCTCGCCAGCGCGACGTCGTACCTGTCGAGCCCCGTGGGGAGCGCCGGGGCGCCGGCCCCGACCCAGTAGCCGGCCGTCGTGGGGGCGGTCGTGTCTTCCCCGATCCGGACGAAGTCCACGGTGGCCCCGTCCTTGACGAGTTCCACGAATCCCGAACCGCTCCAGTAAGGCACCCGGCTGGCGGCGTCGGAGACGTGGACGAGCAGGCCGCCGTTGTAGGTGATGTTCTCGACCACACCGGCCACCACCGCATATCCGCCGCTCGGTACCGAGAGCCACGGCAGGCGGAAGGTGGTCGAGGCGACGTGGATGCCGCTGTCTACGTCCACGCCCCGGGCCCGGAGGGTGTAGCCCTCCAGGTTCACGGGCGCCGCCGTGCCGTTGTGGATCTCGACCCAGGCCGGGACGCTCGGGTCGTACCAGTTCCCCAGTTCCGAGATGACGAGGTCGGGCGCCGGCACCGGAGCCGGCGTGAACGTCACCGGCTGGGTCTGCGACACGGCCACGCCCCCGGCGCTCGCACTCAGCGTCTTCACCTCGGCGAGGCTGGAGGCGATGACGGCGGTCGCGATGCCGCTCGCGCTCGTGACGGCGCTCGACGGCGTCCAGACATTCCCGCTCCCGGTCGCGGCGAACCGGACGGTCACCCCTCCCATCGCGACTCCGTCCGCGTCCCGCACGGTGGCGGTCGCCGCGATCATCCCCAGCCCGTTCGCCGCCGCGGCCGGGGGGCTCGCCGCCAGCGACGACCTGGATGCGGATGGCACCGGCACCGTGAAGGTCACCGGCTGGGTCTGCGACACGGCGACGCGACCGGCGACGACGCTCAGGGTCTTCGCCTCTGCGACCGTCGAACCGAGGGTGGCGGTCGCGACGCCGCTCGCACTCGTGACGGCGCTCGGGGGCGTCCATGCGTTCCCGGTCCCGGTCGAGGAGAACGTGACCGTCACCCCCGCCATCGCCACGCCGTCGTCGTCGCGCACCGTGGCCGTCGCCCCCGTCGTCGAGACGCCGTTCGCGATCACCGAGGCGGAATTCACTGCGAGTGACGATCTCGACGCGGACGGCGCCGGGACCGAGAAGGTGACCGCCTGCTCCTGCGCCACCGCCAGGCCCCCGGCCGTGACGCCGAGCGTCTTCGCCTCGGCGAGGGTGGAGGCGAGGGTGGCGGTCGCGACGCCGCTCGCGCTCGTGACCGCGCTCGAAGGCGTCCAGGCGTTCCCGCCCCCGGTCGAGGAGAACGCGACCGTCACCCCGGCCATCGGACCATTTCCTTCGTCCCGGATGGTGGCGGAGACCGTGACGACCGACAACCCGTTGGCCACGGCGAGGGCCCGGTCCACCGCGAGCGACGAGTTCGCGGACGAGACGGAGGGGGGATTCGTTCCACCGCCGCACCCGGCGGCGATCGCGACGAGGAGGGAAAGGGCGACGGTCGATCTCATGGAGCCTCCACCTTCATCGAACGAGCGTACCTCACGGGTCGCTGCGTCGGGGAACCGGCCTCCCCGCCGCCGCGACGACGCGCACATCCGACTCCGCCGAGAGCCGGATCCCGTCCCCCCTCGGCTCGGTCGCCGTGACCTCGACCACGTCGCCCCGGAGCAGCCGCTCGAAGGCCCGGTTGCGCTCGGTGACGTCCTTCTCCTGGAGCGCGAGCCCCATCCGCCCCTCCGGCCCGCAGCCCATGTAACGGAGCCGCCCCTTCGACGGCAGCGGCTCGGAGACGATCCGGAACACCCGACCGGCGGGCGGCTCGCTCAAGCCCTCCCCCGGCGCCGCGAGCACGAGGTAGCTCATCTTCACCGCCTCCTTGCGGAGCCCGGCGCGGCGGCCGATCTCCTCCACGAGCCGCGGCACCTCCACCGGCCGCTCGGCGTGGCACCAGTCGGTGGGGCGTACGAGCGCAGGGCAGGCCCCGCGGAACAGGCACGGGGCGCGAACGGTCACGCCCCGGGCCACGAGCAGGTCCCGCACCTCGAGCAAGGCCCGCGAGGTGTCCCGCAGCGCCGGCTCGATGACCACGAGCGATCCCCCCGGCGCGAGCAGCCCGAGCGCCTCCTCGAGGAGCGCCGCGCGACGCTCCGCCGCGCCCTCCCCCTGGAAGAGCTCGTTCACGAGGTGCCCCATCGTGATGAGGTCGAACCTGCGCCCGCCGGCGAACCCCGCGAGACCGGCGCGACGCTGGGGATCCCACTCCCGGGTGGAGAGCGGCTCCCCGGCGCCGGTGGCGAGCCGGCGCGCCGCGGCCAGCGCGCGGGCCGAGCGGTCCGCCGCCAGCACCTCGGCCGCCCCCGCGTCGAGCGACGCGAAGGCCACGGGTCCCGGGCCGCTGCCCAGGTCGAGCGCGGAGCGCGGCCGGCCCGGCAGCTCGGAGAGGACGCCGCGCGCCTGGAGGTAGGACACCGGCCAGTAGAAGAGCAGGTAGGCGCCGAGCAGCCGATCGTCGTCCAGGTAGCGCGCCCCGGCGAGCTCCCGGTCCCGGGTGAGGCCGAGGGAGAGTCGCTGCACGGCGGCCGCCACCTCGCGCAGCTCCTCGGGCAGGAGCGCATCGGGCGGGGGCCTCGGCCCGCGCCTCACCTCGCGCCGGAGGCCGCGCCAGGTCGCGAGGAGCACGGGAACCCAGCGTCGCAGGTCGTCGGCGATCGATCCCACATTCACTCCGCGTGCGGCATCTCGACGACCATCCCGTCCCGCGCCACCTCCACGGGCCCCGCGAACTCCTCGGTGGCCTGCGCGAGCAGCGTCCCCGGGTCGGTGTCGTAGCGGGTGGAGAGGTGGGTGAGGACGAGACGGGCCGCTCCCGCCTCGCGCGCCATCCGTCCGGCCTCCCGCGCCGTGGAGTGGGTGGTCTCGATGGCCCGGGCGGCCTCCCCGTCGCCGAAGGTGCACTCGTGCACGAGCAGGTCGGACCCGCGGGTGGCCTCGGGCGTCGCCGGGCAAGGCCGCGTGTCCCCGGTGACCGCCACGCGGCGCCCCCGGCGAAGCGGCTCGACGATGGACGCCGGCTCCACCACCCGTCCGCCCGGCAGGGTCACCGGGCGCCCGTGCTGCAGCTCTCCCCAGAGCTCCCCCTCGGGAACGCCGGCCTCCCGGGCCCGCTCCGGATGGAACCGGCCCGGCCGCGCGTCCTCCTGCAGAACCCAGCCCACCGAGGTGATCCGGTGCTGCGTCGCCCACGGGAGGAGCGTCGCTCCGTCGCGCCGGATGGCGTCGCCGGGCCTCACCTCGTGGATGCGGATCTCGAACGAGAGCGGGTCGGTGCCGCCGAGCAGCAGCCCCTGGAGGAAGGCGCGCGCCGGGGCGGGACCGTAGACGTCGAGCGGACGCTCCCGCCCCAGCATCGAGAGCGTGCGGACGAAGCCGATGGCGCCGATGTAGTGGTCGGCGTGGAAGTGGGTGAAGCAGATGGCGGTGACGTCGAAGCCGGTGCCGTACCGGATCATCTGGCGCTGGGTGCCCTCCCCGCAGTCGAGGAGGTAGTGCTCCCGCCCGTGGCGAACCGACAGCCCGGAGAGGTTGCGGGCGGCGGTGGGCATGGCACCCGAGGTGCCGAGGAAGGTGAGGCGGAGCACGCGTCCGAGCCTACTCGATCGGGCAGCCGAGCTGCGCGGCGACCTGCACGCCGTTGCGAGGCATCGGCAGGATTCGTGTGGCGGCCCGCGCCCGGCGGAACGTGTCGCAGGCCTCCTCCCGGCGTCCCAGCCGGGAGAGTGCGATCGCCGCCGTGACCGGGAATGTCGGATTCCCCGGGTCGAGCCCCTCGGCGGCGCGGAACTCGCCCATGCCAGCCGGCAGGTCCCCCACCGCGCAGAGCGCCACCCCCAGGTTGTTCCGGGCGACCGGGTTGCCCGGATTCGTCGCGGCGGCGTGGCGCGCCTCCTCGAGCGACTCCGGATACCGCCCCAGCATCCCCAGCGCCACCGAACGGTTCACCCGGAGCACGGCATCCTCGGGCGAGGCCTGGAGCCCCCGGTCGAGGATGGCGATGGCCTCGGCTCCTCGCCCCGTGTCGATGAGCAGCGCGCCGAGGTTCCGGGCCACCCCCGCCACGTGGTTGTCCTGCCGTGCGACGCCCCAGGCCTTCCGGAACTCGGCCTCGGCGCCGGCCATGTCCCCCTTCTGTCGAAGTGCGATGGCGAGGTTGGTCAGGATCCGGACGCTGTCGGGCGTGGCCGCGCTCGCCTCCCGGAGCAGGGTGACGGTGGAGCCCCACGTCTCCGCGCGGCCGCGCACCGAGATGCCCAGGATCCCCAGGACCACGAGGGCCACGCCGACCGCCGCAGCCTGCGCCCGGGACCCGAGCCACCGGCGCAGGAGCGCGTCCACGGCGACCGTGACCGCGAGGAACGGGCCGAGCGATGCCAGGTAGGCCCGGTGCTCCACCGCCAGGTCGAGCACCGGTACGACGCTCGAGGTGGGGGAGATCACGACGAGCCAGAAGAGGATGCCGAAGGCGGCGAGACGCGCCGCCGCCGCGTCGCCCGCCCCCCGCTCCGCGCGCCGCCACAGCCAGAGCGCGAGCGCCAGGAGCCCGAGCAGCCCGGCCCCGGCCAGGACCGTCGCCGGATCGAGCCCCTGGCTGGCCTCGAATCCCCGGTCGAAGGCGAAGCCCCGCGGCCAGGCGAGCAGCTTCAAGTAGAGCCACTGAACCCGGAACTGCGTGAGGAGGTACATCCAGGGGGAGAGCTTCGTCGCCGTGAACCCGACCCCGCCCGCCGGGGCGGCTGCGAACGAGGTGAACTGTAGAGAAGCGCTCCAGGCCGAGAGCAGGAGGATCGGCGACGCGAGGAGGAGCGCGCGGCCCACCCGGCGCACGGCCGCCTTCCCCCCGCGCTCGCCGACCGGCGCCAGCACCGCCTGGTCGAGCAGGAACGCGGCCGGCTGGGTGATGGCGATGGCCTTCGCGCCCATGGCGAGCACCCAGCCGACGACCCCGCCCGCCCAGGCGACGACTCCGGGCCAGGCCAGGAAGCGCGCCGCCGCGAGGTCGAGGAGGAGCAGCGAGGCGAGGTAGAGCGCCGACGAGAGCACCTCGGCCCGCTGCGAGACGTAGGCGACCGACTCGGCCTGGATCGGGTGGAGCGCGAAGATCGCGGCCACGACGAGGGCCACCGGCGCGGGGCGCGGGTAGCCGACCCGGGCGAGGATGCGGCGCAGGAAGGCGAAGGCGAGTGCGGTCGCGAGGAGGTGCAGGAGGAGCCCGGTCCGGTGGAACCGACGGGGATCCGGACCCGCCGCCCGGAGGTCGAGGGCGTAGGTGACATCGGTGAGCGGGCGACCCGTGCCGAGCATCCCGGGCAGCGGCGGGAGGAGCAGCGCGTCCGGGGCCCGGAGCGCCATGTTCCGCTCGACGCTGGGGCCGTCGTCGAGCACGAAGGCGCCGTCGAGCGACGGGGCGTAGGCGAACGCCGTCACGGCGAGGATCGCGGCGAGCGAGAGCCAGGGCGCGGCGCGTCTCATGCCATTCCCCTACTCGATCGGGCAGCCGAGCTGCGCCGCCCGCGCCGCTGCGTCCCGGGGGAGCGGCAGGAACTTCGTCGTCGCGCGGGCCCGCCGGTAGGTGGCGCAGGCCTCGTCCCTCCGCCCCGTGGTCTCGAGCGCGATGCCGGCGGTGACCGGGTAGAAGGGATTCCCCGGGTCGAGCGCCTCGGCGGCGCCGAACTCCCGGAGGGACCCGTTCAGGTCCCCGCCGGCGAGGAGCGCCACGCCGTAGGTGGCGCGGAAGAGCGGATTGGACGGCTCGGTGGTGGCGGCGATGCGCGCGTCCACGATCGCCTCGTCGTTCCGGTTCAGCATCCCGAGCGCGGTGGCCCGGTTGGCCCGCAGGCCCGGCTCCGACGGTGCGTAGGGCACCCCCCGGTCCAGGATCACGAGCGCCTCGGCCGGGCGCCCCAGGTCGATGAGGAGGGAACCGTGATTCACTGATAGTGAAACCACTCCGTGCGGCTTCCGCACGACCCCCCAGGCCTTCTGGAAGGTGGCCTCCGCCCCCGGGATGTCGCCGGACCTCCGGAGCGCGATGGCGAGGTTGACGACGATCCGCTCGCTCCCGGGGTCGAGCGCGTAGGCCTCCCGCCAGATCCCCAGCGACGAGCTCCAGGCCTCCGCCCGGGACGCGAGGGTGAGCCCGAGCGGCAGGAGCAGCGCGAGGGTCAGCGCCGCAGCCGCCATCCGGGCCGCGCGGGGGGCGAGCCGCCCGAAGAGGAGCGCGTCCACCGCCACCCCGAGCGCGAGGAACGGCCCGAGCGACGCCAGGTAGACCCGGTGCTCGACCGCCAGGTCCAGGACCGGGACCACGCTGGAGGTCGGGGAGAGGACGATGAACCAGAAGAAGATCCCGAAGGCGGCCAGGCGAGGCGCCGGCGCATCCCGGTCGCTCCGCTCCGCGCGGGACCAGAGCCAGAAGGCGAGCGCCACGAGCGCCGCCACACCCAGGGCCGCCGCCACCGATGGCGCGTCGAGCCCCTGGCTGGCCGTGTACGGCCGGTCGATGGAGAGGGCGGACGGCCAGGCGAGCAGCCGGAGGTAGAGCCACTGCACCCGGAGCTGGGTGAGCAGGTACTGCCACGGGGAGAAGGAGGTGGCCGTGAATCCCGCCCCGGCCGAGGGCATGGCCTCGAACGCCGCGAACTGGAGCGTCGCGCTCCAGGCGACGAGCCCGGCGATCGGCAGGGAGAGCAGGACGGCGCGCAGCCCCCGGCGTCGGGCCGCGCCCCAGCCCCGCTCCCCGGAGGGCGCGAGGACCAGCTCCTCGGCCACGAACGCACCGGGGAGGCTCATGGCGACGGCCTTCGCCGCCATGGCGAAGATCCAGCCCACGACGCCTCCGGCCCAGGCGACGAGCCCCTTCCAGTTCCAGGCGCGCCTCGCAGCCGCGTCGAGGAGGAGGAGCGTCCCGAGGTACAGGATGGCCGAGAGCACCTCCGCGCGCTGGGAGACGTAGGCCGCCGACTCCATCTGGATGGGGTGGAGCGCGAAGAGGGCGGTGACCACGAGCGCCACCCCCGCGGCCCGCGCGTGACCCACCCGGCGGAGCAGCCGGCGCAGGAAGAGGAAGACCGTGGCCGTCGCGAGCAGGTGCAGGAGAAGGCCGGTCCGGTGGAACCGGCGAGGGTCGAGCCCGTCCCGGAGGTCGTAGGCCAGGGTCACCGAGGTGAGCGGCCGGCCGGTGCCGATCATCTCCCGGAGGCCGGGCAGGAGCATCGCGTCGGGGCGCCGGAGCTCCGGGTTCCAGGTGACCACGCGGTCGTCGTCCAGGTTGAACCCGCCGTCGAGTGACGGCTGGTAGGCCACCGCGGTGACGGCGAGCAGCAGGACGAGCCCCAGCCAGGGCGCGGCGCGTCCCACCGTCTGGCTGTCGAGCTT
The DNA here is from genome assembly GCA_903855945.1 of uncultured Anaeromyxobacter sp. GTDB lineage: Bacteria > Myxococcota > Myxococcia > Myxococcales > Anaeromyxobacteraceae > CAIOAK01. Next base: position 3,660 of record CAIOAK010000091.1, on the reverse strand, counting down.
CATGCCTTCCTCCGAACCCCGGTCCCCGGCCTACGACGAGGCAGAGGTATACCGCGCGATGGCCCTCGTCCAGACCACGCGCGAGGCGGCGACGAAGGCGAGCGAGCCGGCCACCGCCCCCACCAGCGTCCCGGGGGGGATGCGCCCGAGCAGCGCCTCGGCCGGGAAGGTGGTCATGAGCGCGAGCGGGATGACCACCGTGAAGACGACGCGCCAGAAGCCGGTGAAGACCGACGCCGGCCAGCGGGCCGCGTCGAAGATGGAGAGGAAGAGGAAGGAGAGGTTGTCCACCTTCACGACGAAGAAGGCCGCCGAGACCACCAGGATCCAGAGCGAGTAGAGCACCGCCACGGCGCAGGCCGTGAGCAGCAGCGCCGCCCCCACCTCGGCCGGACCGGGGACGCGCCCGAGCCGCGAGAGGGCCCAGACGATGACCCCGAACCCGGCGACGAGGTCCACCACGTGCCAGGGGGCGAACTTGGCGGTGGAGACGAGGAACTGGGCGTCGGCGGGCTTCAGCAGGATGAAGTCGAGCGTGCCCTTGCGGATGTGCTCGACCACGCTGGCGAGCGACGGGTTCACCGCCCCCTCCAGCAGCCCCTTCATGGCGAGGAACCAGCCCAGGACCACGAGCGCCTCGTCGAGCGTCCAGCCCGCCACGCTCTGCCGCTTCCCGTAGACGACGAGCAGCGGCACCACCGCCCAGGCCATCCAGAAGAAGGACATGGCCCCCTGCACGAGGAAGTCGGCGCGGTACTGCATCGACGTCTGGAGCGACGCGCGGAACTGGACGGCGAGGAGTCGGAGGTGGCGGAGCACGGTCCCGGTCCCCTATCCGCCGAGGGCGGCGAAGCGGCGCACGCCGAGCCGCCACATCCCGGAGGCGACGGCGAGCAAGAGCAGCACGAAGCCCCACTGGGCCGCCAGCTGCGCGAACGCCTGGGAGCGGGAGAGGCCGCCGGTGACGAGCTCCACCGGGAAGGCCAGCATGTAGCGGAAGGGCAGGAACCAGGAGACCTGCTCCACCCAGCGTGGATAGAGCTCGAGCGGGACCAGGTATCCCGAGAAGATGCCGAAGAGTCCGAGCCACACGTCGAAGAGGGAGGTGGCCGACTCGAGCCAGAAGGCGAGGCAGCCCACCGCCGCCATCGCGAGGTAGGTGATGAGCCAGGCCGCGAAGACCGTCACCGGGAAGAGGGCGAGCAGCAGCGGGTCGTGGGTGACGTGCTGGCCGCCGAGCACCCACAGGGAGACGAGGGCCACCGGCAGCGAGATGGCGAGCCGAACCGGCATGGCCGCCACGTTCTCGGCGGCGTAGGCCACGAGCGGGTGGACCGGCCGCAGCAGCCGGAAGGCGAGCGTGCCCTGCCGGATCTCGAAGTTCATCTCCCAGACCACCCAGGCCCCGGTCATGAGACGGACCACCAGCGCCGCCAGGTAGTAGGCGGCGAAGTCGGCCTGCCGGAACCGCCCCACCGGCCCGTCGCGCGCCACCGCGCTCCAGAGCGCCAGCATGACGAGCGGCATGTTGGTGGAGAGCAGCCACACCAGGAACTCGGCCCGGTAGGCCACCGCCTCGGAGAAGCCCACCCGGAGCAGCGTGGGCGAGGCCCGCAGCGTGCGCAGCACGGCGGTCACTCTCCCGAGGAGAGCCAGCGCTCGAAGGGGGCGAAGCTGGACTCGCGCCCGAGGAAGTCCTTCACGAGTTCCCGGGCCGGCTTCGATCCTCCCGGCTCCAGGATGGCACGCCGGTAGCGGTGCGCCGGACCCGTCGCGAGCAGCCCCTCCTCCTGGAACGGGGAGAAGAGGTCCTTCGCGATCACGAGCGACCACATGTACGTGTAGTAAAGGGCCGAGTAGCCGTCGAGGTGGCCGAACGACTCGTGGAAGAAGGTGTCGGGCACGTGCCGGAACGGCGTGTAGCGCTCCATCAGCTCGGCCACGAGCGCGGTGGTGTCGAGCCCCGCGGGATCGCGCCGGTGCAGCTCCAGGCTCACCGCCGCGTACCACATCTGCTGGCGCACGGTGAGCCCCTTGCCGAACTCCTCCGAGGCCTCGAGCTTCAGGACGAGCTCGGCCGGGATGGGCTCGCCCGTCTCGACGTGGCGCGCGAACCGGCGCAGCACGGCGGGGTCGCGCACCCACTCCTCGAGCAGCTGGGACGGGGCCTCCACGAAGTCCCACTCGGTGGCCACGCCGGAGTGGGCCGCCCAGCGGGTGTGGCCGCCGAGGATGTGGTGGAGCAGGTGGCCGAACTCGTGGAGGAGGGTGCGCACCTCGGAGAGGTCGAGCAGCGCCGGCGCCTCGCCGGGGCGAGGGAAGTTGCAGACCAGCACCCCCTCGGGCAGCCTCCGCCCGGCCTGGCCGTTCACGCGGGTGAACTGGGCGAAGTGGCGGTACTTGCCCTCGCGCGGGTGCATGTCGAGCCAGATGCGACCGAGCGGCCGCTCCCCCTCCAGCACGTCGTAGGTCTCCACCTCCGGGTGCCAGGCGTCCGGGACCACCACCGGGCGGTAGGTGATGCCGAAGAGCGCACCGGTGAGCGCGAGCACCCCGTCGCGGACGGCCCGGTACTCGAGGTAGGAGCGCGCGCCGCGGGCGTCGGCGCCGAACCGCTCCGCCTTGATCTTCTCGGAGTAGAAGGCCGAGTCCCAGGGATGGACCCGCTCGGCCCCGGGCAGGTCTCGTCGCTTCCGCTCGAGCAGCGCGTCGGCGTCCCGCTCCATGCGCGGGCCGGCGGCGGCGGCGATGCGCTCCACGAAGGCGACCGCCTCCGCCTCGCCCCCGATCATCTTGTCCTCGGTGGCGTAGGAGGCCCAGTTCGGGTGGCCGAGCAGCCGCGCCAGCTCGGCGCGGCGGGAGAGCATCCGGCCGAGGACCTCGAGGTTCTGCGGATGGGCCCGCTGCCGCTGCAGCCGCCAGAGCCGCTCCCGGACCGAGCCGCTCTCGGCCCAGGTCACGACCGGCACGTAGTCGGTGGGGTCGGTGGTGACGGCGATCTTGCCGTCCTCGCCCGGCCGCCGCGACGCGAGCCAGTCCGGCGGCAGCCCCACGAGCTCGGCGGGATCGACCCGCAGCTCCTTCACGTCGTCCCGGACGTTCCGGGAGAACTCCTGCCCGATGCGCACCAGCTCCTCGCGCAGCTCCCGGACGCGGGCGCGCGTGGCGTCGTCCCGGTCCACGCCGGCGCGCCGGAACTCGCGCAGGCTCCGCTCCACCATCCACAGCGTGACCGGGTCGGCGCCGGACAGGTCCACCCGTTCGAGCGCCTGGTAGAGCCCGCGGTCGAGGGAGAGCTCGGTCTGGCAGGCGTCGAGCTCCTGCTCGTCCCGCTCGGCCGCCTCGCGCACCTCGGCCGAGGGGTGGACGTTGCGCAGCAGGCTCGCATGGGCGGCGGCGTTGCCGAGCAGGGCGAAGGCGTCGTCGAGCAGCCCGAGCGCCTCGTCCCGCGGGAGCGAGGGGCTGGAACGGAACTGCTCGATCTTCTCCCGTGCGGCCTGGATGGCTGGTTCGAACAACCGGGTCAACGCGGATCACAGTGGGCCTTTTGACGCGTTTCTGGGTAGCGGAGGCAGGAACGCCGCGATGATCTTGAGCTTGAGGTAGTCCTCGTCGCGATACCCGTAGGCTCGCCGCTGGAGCACCTTGATCTTGTTGTTG
>CAIOAK010000090.1 GCA_903855945.1 uncultured Anaeromyxobacter sp. | reverse complement strand
CGAGCTGGAGCGCGCCGTCTCGAACGCGGAGAGCCGGAACGTGAAGTGTCTCTATTTCCTCTGCGACAGCGACTTGCCCGGAGTGGCTGCAGCCGCGGGACGGCTCGGGTTCGAGCTCGTGGACCTGCGCGTGACTCTCGCGCGGAGAGCGCCGCGAGAAGGCGGCACGATCAGCCCCGATCTGGCCCCCGGGCTCCAGATCCGGAAGGCCCGTGCCGCCGACCTCGAGCTCCTCCGCCCGATGGCGCGGTCCAGCTTCACGCAGTCGCGCTTCTTCGTCGATCGGCACTTCTCCCGAAAGTCGGTCGAGGACCTGTTCTCCATCTGGGTCGATCGCGACGTCCTGGACCCCCGGGGGCTTGCAATCGTCGTCGAGAAGGACGGTGAGGTGGCCGGCTTCGCGACCGGCCTGGTCGAGGAAGCCGGAGGGCGAATCCAGCTGGTGGCAGTGTCCGAGAGGGGGCGCGGGATCGGGGTCGGAAGGGCAGCCGTCCTGGCGCTCGTCTCCGAATTCATCGCCCGGGGGACGGACATCGTCTCCGTGGTGACACAGGGGCGCAACGCCGGAGCGATCCGCCTCTACGAAGAGTCCGGGTTCCGAACGTCCGCGATCCAGGTCTGGTATCACCGCTGGTCATGAGGGTCATGAAGTCTCCCCGCTCGCCAGAGGCCCGAAAGGGGCACAGAAGGAGGGCTACCCAGGTCGAAGGCGCCATGCGCGAGCCTTCGGCCATATGGGATCTCCTTCTCCTGTTCGCCCTTCCGGTCCTGCTGGCGCTCGTCAATTCGGACTGGCTGTGGGGCGCGCCCGTCCGAGATTCCTGGATCTATTACGGCTACTTCAAGCGTCTACCTCTCTACCTGAACACTCATCTCAATTCCTACTACTCGTCGAGGCTTTCCGTCGTGATCCCGGGCTGGCTCGCCCACTCGCTCTTCAGCCCGCTCTTCGCGCACCTCGCCCTTCACTTCGTCCTCGTCTGGGGGGCGCTCGGAGGTTTCTACCTCGCCACGCGTGATCTGCTGGGCCGGCGCTCCGCCCTCTTCTCGTCGGTCGCCCTGGCGTCCCACCCCTTCTTCCTGATCGCCCTGGGCGACAACTACGTGGACGGATTCGGGATCACTTACACGTTGCTCGCGCTCGCCGTGTTGACGCGCGCCGCGAGGTCGGCCTCCCCCGCCTGGGTCATCGCGGCCGCGGGCGGGATCGGCGTCCTCATCGTCTCCGCGAATCTCTTCTACGTCGTGTTCCTTCCGTTCCTGGCCGCGCACTACCTGGTGGCTCGCGGCCGCACGCCCGTGGGGGCGCTTCTCCGGGCGTCTGGCTGGTCGATGCTGGGAGCGAGCTCCGTGTTCGTCGCCTTCTGCCTGGCGAGCAAGGGGCTCGGCGGCAGGTACCTCTTCTTCCTGTCGTCGACCCACTTTGCCGGTTCGCTCTTGAGCCGGCCGAATCCCATGGGGTTGCCGACCGGAACCTGGCTCCCGACGGCCGTGTGGCTCGTCTTTCCATGCCTCGTTCTTGCGGGAATGCCGCTCGTCTGGTGGCGGTCTCGAGGCGCCCGGACGCCGGAGCTGCTCTGGAGCCAGGGCGCGAACCTCGGCTTTGCCATCCTCATGGTGGCCGTTCAGGCCTCGCCGATCGCGGTCGTCCTTCAGTACTGCTTCTACGGAAGCCTTCTGATCCCGTTCGCCTTCCTCGCTTTCGCCGGCCAGGTCAAGGGATGGATCGACGAACTTCGTGAGGAGCCATTTCGAAGGCTCCTCGGTCTCACGGCCGCGGCATTCGTCGCCTCGCATGCCGTCCGGCTGGGTCCCGACTTCCTCTCCGGCGCTCCGGCCGCGCCGATCGTCGTCTGTCTCCTTGCGGGATTCGGAGTCCCTGCCGCACTTCTAGCATCCCGCGGCCGCCGGGCCGCCGCTCTGCTCGTCCCGTGCCTGGCCGTTTCGATGCTCCTGGCCCGAAACTCCACCAGTGCCGATCGAATTTGGGACTTCTTCGGCAGCGATCGCCGGAACCTCTTCCTGCAGATCGCTGCCGCGGAGGCCACGGCCCGACGCTACGACGCGGGTGTCGGCCTCTACTACTGGTGGAACCAGGACGATCCGCTCAATGGCCTCTATGACGCGACCGCGGCGACCGCCCTTTCCGGGGCCCGGATCTTGAACCTCTCGTTCCCCGATCCGATGTCCGGGATCGCTGCCAACGGCGCTCCGCTGGCTCCCGGGATGAAGATCGCAATCCTCTCCCGGTTGCCCACGGCGACGGCCGTCGGAATGGCCGCCCTCGAACGAGCCGGATTCGAGACGACGCCCCTCGGCCAGGAATCGGTGCCCGGGCCCGGGTCGACCTTCCGGATGGACGTGATCGAGATCCGTGCGCGCCGGCAATCGAACCCGTGACGCCAGGCCGCAGGGTGGTATGGGCTACGATCCAGCGATGTCCCGTTCGAGCGTTTCCTCCGAGCGTTCAGGGCTCCGGTCGGTGCTCGCCACACCCTGGATCTATTCCGCTTTCTCCGGCCTGGTCGGAGCTTCGGCCGCGCGGCGGGAGTTCGTCCGTCGTTACGTCCGCCCGGCCATCGGAGATTCCGTCCTCGACATCGGCTGCGGGCCGGGGGACCTCCTCGACTTCCTCCCCGAGGTCCGCTATACGGGCTTCGACATCAGCCAGCGGTACGTCGAGGCGGCCAGGCGGAAGTTCGGCAACCGGGGCGAGTTCATCTGTGCCCGGGTGGGCGATGCCGCCGCCTCCCCGCCGGACGGCTTCGACGTAGCCATCGCCTTCGGAGTCCTGCACCACCTGACCGACGAATCCGCGCTCGACCTCTTCCGCGAGGCTCGGCAGGCCGTCAAGCCGCGGGGCCGGCTCGTGACGATCGACGGCTGCTGGGATGGCGACCAGTCAGCAGGCGCCCGCTGGCTCCTTGCCCGCGACCGTGGCCGACATATCCGGAGCGCAGAGGATCTCGTCCGCCTGGCTGGCACCCACTTCGATGTCGTCACCGCGGAGGTCCGGCACGACCTGCTCCGGATTCCTTACAGCCACGTGATCCTCGTCTGTAGCTCCAGCGAGGCCGGGGCCGCCAGGAGAGGGAGCCAGCCGAACGCTTGGGATGGGAGCCGCTCCGAGGCGGGTCCGGGTTCAGAGGGGCAGAAGTTCTCGATGGAGGCCGGTCAGAATCGAGGACTCGGGCGACGGGGAGGCACACTTGCCGGGCAAACGTGACGGGGCCGGGGGCCTGGTCCGATCGGTGGGACCGCAGGGACTCTCCGTTCCAGTCCTTTCCGTCGTCACCGTCGCCTTCGGTCTCCTGATCTATTTCTCGACCTTTCGCCTCTCGTATGCCGTCGACGACATCGACTTCCTGAATGGAGCGGCCGACTACCTCTCCGGGCGTGCCGGTCCCTGGTCCTTCTTCGCTCCGCAGAACGAGCACTTCATGCCCTCCCTCCGGTTCCTGTTCACCGGCTACTGCCACTTCTTCGGGACCGATTTCCTGTTCTGGCGCCTCCTCGTGTTCGGATCCCATGTCGGCTCCGCGCTCTTCCTCGCCGTGCTGGCCAGAAGGTACTTCCCCGGGCCTGGAGTGGCAGAAGCGACCGCCGTGGCCTACGTCCTTTTCGGCGGCCTCTCCTCCATGTGGATCTGGGGGCCGGGACTCGGCTCCGTTCCTCTCGGCATGCTCTGCGTCGTCGCGGGCATGGCTGCCCTGGCCCACGGGGCGACGATCGGGCGCCGCCGCGCCCGGTGGCTTGCCGCATCCGGCCTCGTCCTTGCCATGTCATTCGAGACCGGCCTCGTCCCGATGGCCGCGTCCGTCGCTCTCGTCGACGAGCTCGAGAGGCGCCGGAACGGGAAGCCGGACAGACCGGTCGGGCTGTTCTTCGTCTTCTGCGCGCTCCTGGCCGTCGGCGTGGCGGCCGGCAAGTTCTTCGGCTACACCTACCTCACGGGAGCGCGGATGGGCTTCTCGCCGCTCGGGGCCCTGTCGCGAACCACCTTCCTCCTCGCCGTCGCGCCGTTCCGGCTCTTCTTTCCGGGCCTGGCGCTTCCACACCCTCTCGAGGCCGTCGAGTGGCTGCCGTGGATCTCCTCCGCTTTCGGATTCTTCGTTCTCCTCGTGGCGGCCGGGATCCTGACGACCGTCCTGGTGACCGAGGCCGAACCCCTCTTCCAGGCCGCCGTTCTCTCCGCATCGGGCCCGATCGGGTGGATCGTCCTCGTCGGCATCGGCCGGTCGAGAACGACCACCTACGACGACCTCTATAGCGCGGACCGCTACTTCGCCCCCCTTCTCCTCCCGGTCGCGCTCTTCGCCGGTCTCTTCGCCGGAAGCATCCTGCTGCGAGCCCGGAGCTGGAGCCTTACCCGGCGACGGCTGGGCGCCGCGTGCGCTGTCGCAGCAATCCTCACCCAGCTTCCCCTCCACGCGGCCGCGGTCCGCCGCCGGATTCCCTACGACCAGTACGAGGCTCACCGCCTCCGCTTCGAGCGGTTTGCGACTCTCGCGGGAATGCTCGTGGAGGCGGCCGAAGCGCGGCCGGCGGGGAGCCCCCCGCTGGAAGTCCCCGACACGGGGATCTATTTTCCGGACGTCCACAACCACCGGCTCTCGACCCGCCTCCTCGTCCACGTCTCCAGCCGGCACCGGACGCCGCGGCTTCGCCTCGGGACCTACCGCGTGAGCTCCGGAGACGAGGCGACCCTCAATCCCGCTCTCGAACGATGGGCCAGGAGCGTGGGAGAGCGCATCCCCTACCTTTCGGTCGCGGGTGGCGAGCTCCTGGACGCCCACGACACCGGCGCAGTCCGGTACTACGTCAATGCCGGCACACAGGGCACGCTGAGCGGCTTTTCCGAATGGGAGGGGGTCTCCCGATGGATGGGGCTTCGGGGGGAACTGGGCCTCGTCGCCAGCGGAAATCGGTTGAGGTTGATGCTGACGGCCCCCGTACCCGAGATCCGGGCCTGGAACCCCACGTGGACCTCGATTCCGGTCACCGTCTCTGTGATGCCTTCGGAGGGCGGCACCACCCAACGGCTCGGCGTCATCGACCTCACCGACGGGACAGTCCCCGTGCGCACACTTCCCATACCTCCAGGCCTGGCGGCCGCGATGGAAGGCCATCTCGTCCGGGTCGTCCTGGAGGCGCCCAGGGTCTGGAAGCCCTCCGACGTCTTCGGAGACAAACGTGATCCCCGTTCGGTCTCGGTTCGAATCCTGGAGGTGGCCTTCGCGAAGGATCCACCGGGACGATAGGAACGGGAGCTGCTCCTGGCTGCCGTCTCCGTCTGCCTTCATGCGCTCGGCGCCTACGCCCCGAGCGACTTCAATGGGGTCCGCGACGGGCGTTCCTATTCGGTCTTCAGCACCGACCCCTTGATCGGGACGAAGTCCACGCAGACCGCCGAAATCCCCTGCCAGGCCGGGGCCACGTCCTCGCAGCCGATGCGAACGCTGCCGGCTCTGTAGGCCGAGGGATCCGACGTGAACCGGATCGTGGCGACCGGGTCCCGACAGGTCCACCAATCCGTGATCCACAGGCCGGCGTCAAAGCACGGCCGCCGGCCGTCCTGATAGAGCCTCGGGGCGACGGCCGTCGCCCAGGTCCAGGTGAGGCCTTCCGTCTCGAGGCGAATCTGTCGGGAGGTGGGGAACCGCGTGCGCAAGAAGTTCCGGACGGTGTGGTTCAGGGAGATCGTGCTTGCGAGACTCAGGGGCCTGGGTTGTGGAGCGATCAGGACCAGGACGAGACCAGCCGCCAGGAGACTACCGAGCGACCAGGCCCGAGGATTCGCGACGCTCCCCGCCGGCCAGGCGCGCCGGAAGAGGACGTGGCCCAGCTCACTCCCCACGACGACCCAGCTGACCGAGCCGAGAAGAGCGATCCAGACGAAAAGGTACCGGCAAGAGAGGTTGCCCGGGATCTGTCGTACTGACAGGACAGCCATGCCCGTGGCCACGAGACATAGCTCGCACAGCCGGGCGGTCCTGTCCGCGCCCCTCTTTCTCGCCAGGAGGTCGGCGGCGACTAGCCCCAGGACTGAGGCGACCGCGAGCGTGGCCGCCACGACCAGAGGGAGACCTCGATAGTCGTCCTCCCACCGCACACCGAATACGAGATGAACCATCGGTGCCGAAAGGCTCTGAGCCACCGCCCGGAGCGTATCGAGAGGAGTCTGGACGGCGTGAGGCAGCCTGAAGAAGGCCAGGATTCGCTCCAGGTTCCCGGGGGTCCGGTAGATCTCGTCGAAGAGAGGAAGAGACCAGAAGAGGCCGAAAACGAGGGCGGACGCCAGGATCGGGCGGAAATACGCCGCCTTGCGGCTCTCGCTGGAAGCCCGCCAGTCGAAAAGGAAGAGCGCGAGGCTGGTCACCGTGACGGCAAACGCCGCGGGAAGTGCCGCCATCTGCGTCTGGGCGATGAACGAGGCCACGCCGACCAGCCAGGGGAGGATCGAGGCTTCGCCAGCCGCGACCGCGGCCCCCAGCAGCAGGAGGACAGCGAAGGGGAGGGCGATCATGAAATTGGTCCACCAGTTGAAGACGAGATGCGATTCGCCCGTACGGAGATAGCCGAAGACAGCCACGAGCATGGGGATCATGAGCAGGCCGGACCATCGTTCGAGCCATCGGGAACAGAGGACCACGAGGGCGACGATGCAGAGCCAGTTCAGCAGGAAGCAGCCCACCGCGAGACCCTGAGAACGGAATCCCGATGCCGCATAGGCAGGGACCAGGAGGTAGAACGGGGCCGGGCCGGGCTGGAAGAAGTCGTAGCGCGACCACTGACCGAGGCGACGCTCCCCGTGGGCCGCTTCGAGCGTCGCCATCTCCTCCGTCGCGAGGTCTCCGAACGACGGCTCGTCACCGAACACCGTCTGAATTCGGATGAACGTCGGCACGGCGGGCAAGAGGACCGCGACGAGAAGCAGCGCGATCGTCCCGGCGGTCCGAAGGGGG
>CAIOAK010000089.1 GCA_903855945.1 uncultured Anaeromyxobacter sp. | reverse complement strand
CGAGTTGCGGGACGCCGGGGCGGAGTTCGTGACCTACGAGCGGCAGCCCTACGAGGAGTTGCCGGCAAACGACTTCCCGAACAGCCTCACCATCACCACGGCGAGCCACCCGACGGAACCCGTTCGGATCGCCTGGGCCGAAGCGCCGAACAAGAATCTGCGCGGTGGGCGGGGCCGGGTGAGACGCATCGCGGTGCTCACCGAGGACGGGCGACAGGTGAACGTTCTCGCCGTCTCGAAGCTGCCAGCCGAGGTGCTGCTCCGGCGGCTCATGGCCCGCTGGGGGGCGCAGGAGAACGCGCTCAAGCACCAGGTGGAGCGCTGGGGGATCAACCAGCTCGACGGCCGTCGAGTCGAGGCGTACCCGGCCGACGCCATCATCCCCAACCCCGAGCGGCGTCGCCTGGAGCGGCTCCTCCAGCTCTCGCACACCGCGGAGGGGCAGGCGTTGAGGAAGCTCGTCCGGATGGACGAGGACGACCCCGCCCGCGAGGAGATCCTCCGGGACGTGAAGCGGGCCATGGAGCGCCAGAAGGACCTCATGGCCCAGCGTGCCTTCGTGCCGAGACGTGCGAAGGTTGGAGAGACCTCGCTGGCCGGGAAGCTCACCCGCCACGAACTCGGCTACAAGAACGTGCTCGACACCATCCGCACCGCGCTCGCCAACGTGGAATCCGACCTCGCCGTTCTCCTGGCCCGCCATCTCGACCTGCCCAGGGAGGCCAAGAAGGCGATCGCCAACCTCTTCGACGCCCCGGGCGTCGTTCACCTCTCGGCACGGAGCGTGACGGTCAAGCTCTCCCCGGCTGGCTCCGCCGGGGAGCAGGCCTCCTACGCCAAGTTCCTCGAGGACGTGACCCGCCTGAAGCTCTCCCTACCCGGCGATCCGGACCGCCTCCCACTGCGGTGGGCGCTCAAATGATTGACCGGCCGGGACTGAACTCTGGAACCCTAACCCTCTTCCAAGCGATAATGTGCGTCCGAACGAGGGCTTCGTCGATGTCGATTGTCTGCCAATCATTCGCTAGATTGACCGCAGAGCAAGGCAGGCGAGCCGGGTCAATGCCCCTGTGAGCATGCGAACTGCCGATTATGACAATCTCGGCCGAAGGTGCGATTTCGACAAGTAAGCGCCTCTTGGCGGCGTAACCTTGCCTGGGGGGGAGCCGCCACTCCAAGTACGCCAGCCCGAGCCCCAACGGGGCAAGGAACAGCGCCAGTCGAACGAGAAGCACGAGCAACGGCTTGAGTCTCATCCCAGTTTCCGGATGACAAGGTCCTGCAACTGCCCAACGCTCGCCAATCGCAGCACTTCCCGCATCGTGAACCGCACGCCGAACTCCGCCTCGACCGCCGCAATCATCATCGCGTGACTCAGTGAGTCCCACCCGGGCACCTGCGACGCCACGGTGTCATCGCGCAGGTCCCAATCGTCGAGGCCAAACTGGGTCAAGATCACCTTCTTCAGCCGTTCTGAGATCATCGTTCCCGCCTCGTACTCATAGGCATGTCACCTCCACGAGTGCCCGGTCCCGGTTAGTGGAACGAGCCGGCTTGCCCGAGGAACTCTTGATGAGCCAGCGCGGCGGTACCAAGTAGATCCGGGAGATGGTCACGTCAACAGCCATCCCGGCCTGGAGGATCGCCAGGCGGATGGCCTTCTTCTCCGGCATCGTCTGGGCTGAGGTCTCCGCGATCACGCAGAGGACGTCGGTGCCGAGACGTTCGTCCTCAGCCCCGAACGCCACGACCCGGCCCGGCATCACCCCGGGGACGGCGCCCACTTCGTCCTCGACGTCCTCCGGGAACACGTTGTTCCCCGCGATGATGATCAGGTCCTTCTTGCGCCCCACGACGTAGTACTCGCCCTCGTGGATGAACCCGTAGTCGCCGCTGAAGTACCAGCCGTCGTCGAGCACCTCGGCGGTTTTCTCCGGGTAGTTCCGGTAGCCGTCGAACAACGACACGGACGAGATAGCGATCTCGCCGACGCGGTGTGACGCCAGGTCCTTCCGCTGCTCGTCGACGATGCGTAGGGAGCACCCCGATAGAGGAACCCCGGACGACACGCACCAGCGCCCGGCGGAGGGGTCGGAGGCTGGCAGGACGCGAACCTCGCCCATGGCCAGGGCGGCTCGGTCCAGGAGCACGCGCCGCGCCTCCGTGCCGGGGGGCGTCTGGGTGGCGGCGTACGTTGTCTCGGCCATCGCGTAGCTGGCGCCGAGCGCCTCCCGCTTGAGTCCGAATCTGGCGAACCGATCATGGAAGCGGTCGTGGCTCTCCGCCCTGACGGGCTCGCTGCAATTCACGACCAGGCGGAGGCTGTCCAGGCGGAAGCCATCGATGTCCTCGTCTCGAATGCGGTCGGCCATGAAGCGATAAGCGAAGTTCGGCAGCCAGCAGAGGGTGGCTCGCTCCCGCGAGATGGCCTCCAGGAGGAGTGCCGGGGCGGTGACCCATTCCATCGGGCTGAGTTGGATGAGCGGCACACCACTGACGAGTGGGAGGTAGAACGCCGCGATGAGCCCCATGTCGTGGTAGAGCGGCAACCAGCTCACGATCCGGTCCTCGGCGTTCAACCCGATGGCATCGCCGTACCGGCCAACGTGGTCTAGGACGGCGCGGTGGGAGAGCACCACCGGCTTCTGAAGCCCCGTGGTCCCGGACGAGTGCTGGAGCAGGCAGGGATCGTCCGAACTAGCTGGCGCGTGTTCCGTGACAGCCCGGTCGACGTCATTCGAGCGTGACAGGTCGTCGAGCGGGTAAAGGATATCCCGGATGGTGCTTCCGGTCCCCGCGACCAGCGGCGCGACTAGCGGTTCAAGCTCGCGCTCCGTGATGATGTGGTCGAGTCCCGAGCGCCGCGACATCCCTTCAAGTCCCTGCCGAAACTTGTCGGGGTGGAGGCGAGCGTTCGGGTATGCGAGCACGGAGGGCAGCGCCCCGAGCGCCGACACCCCCAGGTAGAGCGGGTAGAAGTACGGGTTGTGGCGGACGATGAGGGCGCATACGTCGCCGCTCCGCACTCCGTGGTCGGCAAGCCAGGTTGCAGCCCGGGAGGCGGCGCGCATCAGGT
>CAIOAK010000088.1 GCA_903855945.1 uncultured Anaeromyxobacter sp. | reverse complement strand
GAGCGGTTTCAGCGGCGGGGCGACTACGCGTTCGGAGCGGCGGCGGTGGCGGTGAGGCCGATCGCCTCGGCGTACTTGAGGTAGGTCTCGACGGAGGCGATGACGACGCGCGCCTCGATGGAGAGCAGCTCGATGCCGACCAGCGAGACCTTCGCCCAGGCGTCGATCACGATGCCCTTGTCGAGGATCCGGTCCACCACTTCTGCGAGACTCGACGAGTCCGTCGACTTCATGACCTTGGCCATTGAATCCTCCAGCTGCATGTTCGAGTCGCTCGATTGCGACCTCTCCCCAGGAGAAGAGCATCCGCCGTGCCAGGACGTGAGCGGCCAGGCACCGCAGTCAGGTCCTGAGTTTGCTGGGCTTTCGCGCGCTCCCACGGGCACGACCCGTCCGGGAGGGAGCCACCTCCCACGATCCCTCGCCCGGGAACCGGGAGTTCGGTCCCCGAGGCCTACGGAAGCGGGATCGAAGGGGCGTAGGACATCGTGACGAGCACGACCTCTGTTCGCGTCCTCGGTCTTGGCCTCGTCGCCCTTCTTCTCGGTGGCCTTGCCCGTGATGCCCGCGGCGGCGACGCGGCGAAATTGGGAGATCTGCCCAGTTCGCGGAGAACGATTCCGGTGCGGCGGCAGGGAAAACACCCCACCCGGATGGGGCGTTCGCACCCATCGAGACCGTTGCCCTATGCCGCAGGACACCGCATCGGTTCGTTGGCTGGGGATAGAGCCGGGAGAACGCCAGCGGCGAACATCGACCAGATTTCGAGTTCACGGACCGTGCCCTGCGCGCTGGCTGTGGAGGCCGACGGCTTGGACGTGCGGGTTCCCGGCTTCTGCGCGAGGGTTGAAGAGAGCGGAGTCATGTCAGGTGGCCTCCCGTTCATGGAACGTGACAGCTAGTCCTCTGCCTTGCGTGCAGATCGCGTGCCGGATCCGGGACATCGAGAATTCCCCCGTGAAGTCGGGGGCCGGCCATCGCGGGCGGCGGAGGCACCCCCCGGGAGTGTTCCGGGACGGATCACCCCGCGTTCCGGATCGGCAGCATGCCGTGGCACGAAGAGCCACGGCGTCTCGCGTCAGGCAGGCGAATCACGCGCTCCCGTCCAGGCCAGCGGACTATAGAGGAACTCATGGCCGACGAGCATCCGCCGCTTCCCCGGGCGATCCGGGACGCCAGCTTGCTCTGCTGCATGCAGGAGGGGCTACACGGACATGGGCTTCACCCTCATCGCCGGAGTGCGCGGGTAAGCAGGAGCCGCCCTCCGCATGGTCATAGGCCAGAGAGAATGCCCCTCACATTCCCAGCCAGAGCCAGCCTGTGCGCCATCCTGCTCCTCCTCGCGCCAGCGCCGGCCCTCGCCCGGGAAGTCGGAGGGGTTCAGGTCGTCGAGACACTCGAGCTGGGCGGAAAGACGCTCCGGCTCAACGGGGCCGGAGTGCGCAGCAAGTTCTTCTTCGGCATCTACGTCGGCGCCCTCTACCTCACGACCAGTACGGATGACCCGGAGAAGATCCTCAACTCCGACGCTCCGTGGGAGATCACCCTCGTCTTCCTGAGGGAAGTGGACCACGAGCAACTGCTGGACGCCTTCCGTGAGGCCTTCGAGGCCAACAACCCACAGGACGAGGTCGCCGGGCTGAATGCGAGCCTCATGAAGATCCACGATGAGGTGATGTCCACATTGCTCATCCGGCCGGGACAGAAGATCCGGCTCGCCTATCGGCCTGGGCTGGGCTCGACGGTGACCGTTCCTGGCGGAGCGTCGTCGCGCGTGCCCGGGAAGCGATTTGCGGACGCGCTCCTCCGGACCTGGATCGGCGATCACCCGAGCGACGTGTCCCTCAAGGATGCGCTGCTCGGGAAGTCTTGAGCGCGGATGCCGCCTGCCCCGGTCACTCGAATTCGTACCGGATCCCGGCCGTGACCACGGCACCGATGGTCTGGATTCCGTTCAGCGCCGTGGCGATCGGGAGTTGAGCCTTTGCGAGCAGCCAGCCGCCGGGAAACACTTTCGCATAGACCGCCGGAACGGCTGCAAGGACGAAGCCGCCGGTGCTCTCGACGTTGACGCCGTCCTGCCGATCGTACCCCGCATAGCGTCCGTCGATTCCGAGTGCCACGGCCAACCAATCGAGCGGTTGGTACTGGCCTACCGCCGTCCAGAGCCCGGCGGCCCCGAAACGATAGCCGTATGGGTTCGTGGTCCGGTAGAGACCCCATACGCCAGCGTAGGCGCTCCACAGGTCTCCCTGTAAGCGGTAGAAGAGCCCGGCGTTCGGCCCCCATCCACCGGTTCCGATCTGGCCGTGCTCGTCCACGCGAGCCCCATCCGCATCGACCGCCGAGTTGTTTCCCGTGGGAATGAAGGTGGAGGCCGACACGGACAGGGTCTGGCGGGTTCGGCTCCCGAGGTCGATGTCTTCCCAGAAGAACCAGCGGAAGCCGACGTTCATGTCCCCGAAGCCGTTCAGGTTGGACGTTGGGGTGGTGGTCCCGTCCATGTCCTGGTTCTTCAGGTCCTTCCAGACCCAGGGCAGCGTGACGACGAGATTCACGTTCTTCACCGGCGTGTAGGAGGCCGTGAGCAGAAGCGACCACTGGTTCAGGATGTCGAGGCTCCCCGGCATTTCTGCACCGGCCTTCTGGTAGAGGTACTGGCCGTCGAGTTCGAGACCGAACTGACCCGCCGGTCCGGCGACCTGCCCTACCCCGATGAGGGGGTCGCCGCAGCCACAGACGGAACACGCCAGCGCGGGCGAACTCGCGAGGCCGAGAAGGGCAACACCCACGGCAGCGACGGTACGGAAGAAAGCGTTCATGGACTGGTGCTCCACGGTCCTGGGAAGGCCATCAGATATGGCTACCGATGCTAACCGGGTACAGCGCGTACGCCATGTTCAAGCCGCGGCGAGGGTAACCAGCGTGCGGACGCGCGGCCGAGCCCCTCGCGCTGCGCATCGTCGAGGCGGACAGGAACTGGGGGGACCTGACTGCGGCAGAACGACGGGTGCGCCAGGACAGCCTCGTGGACAGGGGCCGAACTCCCCAGACGACGGCATCAATCCGGATCGTACTGGGTACGGCGCGTGAACTGGGCGGCCTCGACGGGAGCGACACGACCCGGAGGCTTCAGGACGGCAAAGAGAGCGGGCCAGGTAGCGCAGAGGACCTATTCTGGCTATACTCTGGCCAGAATGAAGTACGCGATCCTTCTGGCGCCGGAGGCAGTCGATGACCTCCGTGGCTTGAAGGCGAACCTGCGATCACGGGTCAGGGAGGCGATCGAGGCTCACCTGAGGTACGCGCCAGCCAAGGTCAGCAAGAGCCGGATCAAACGACTCCGTGGCCTGGCGAGACCGCAGTATCGGCTCCGGATCGAAGAGATCCGGGTCTTCTATGACATCACGGGCAGCACGGTCGAGGTGCTGGCCATCGTCGCAAAATCGGAGGCAGAGTCATGGCTCGCCCAGTTCGGAAGACCCAGGTGAACGAAGTCCCCCTCTCCGAGGTCAAGGACGACCTCTCCAGGTACCTGCGCGAGGCTGAGCAACGTCCGGTGGTCATCACGCGACACGGGAAGCCAGCCGGAGTCCTCATTGGCTTTGAATCGGAGGATGACTGGTTCGACTTCCGCCTGGAGAACGATCCGCGCTTCTTGGTCCGCGTCGAAAGGGCTCGGGCAAGCCTGCGCGCAGGCCGTGGCGTTCCCTTGGAAGAGGTGTAGGGGGTTCCTCCGTCTCCCGTATGTCTCCCGGACGCTGGGAGAAGCCTGGGGAACCGGATCGAGGATTCAACCCTCATTATGTAGCCCGAGGTGTACCAGGCGCCCAAGATGAGCGGACCTGCCGGAGGCGGCCCACGGACCAGGCATCGGGCAGACCCGATTCCCGGCGCGGATGAACTCCCGGAGTGATTCAAGTTTCTCGTTCATCTTGCCTTCCCCTTCTCGATCTCCTCAGGAAACGCCGCCCACCGTCGCATTTTGTCGAACAAAGGGTACAGCCGACAAGTCCGTGGGAGGAGTACCCTTCCCCCATGCCGCCCAAGGACAGCTCCAACTCGCCCGACCTCTTCGCCGGTATGGTTCAGCCTACGGCGCGGCTCCAGACCAGGGCACAGGACCTGGTCGCCGCGTTGAAGCTCGTGAAGAAGTTCGCCGGGAGCGAGAAGAAGTCCGGGGAGGCCCTTCTGGGTTTCGACGGCACCTACCTGGCCATCGAACTTGCCGGGGTCATCCAGAAGTCACCGGCGACGGGAGACTGGACCGGCGAAGCGCGTGTCCCCGGCGCGTTCGTCATGCGGTTCGCCAACATCGATGCCGTCCCCGACCTCGTCGAGCTGACCGTGACCGGGACGCAGCTCACCGTCAGATCGGGCTCCTGGGCCTACGACATCGTCTGCAAGTGGGAGAAGACGCCTCGGCCAGGCGAGGGCCTCCCGACGAAGGCCAGCTTCCGGGACAAGGTAGCGTTCGGGTTCGCGCATCCGCCCGAGCACATCGAGCGGCTGGGGCTGAAGCCCGTCGTCGAGGCAGCGATGGCGAAGGCCGAGAAACAGATGGCCGCCGCTGCCGAGCCCCTGCGCGAGCTGGGTGTCACGGTCGAGGACATCCGGGAGCTGGTGAAGGGGAAGTTCGGAGGGGGGAGGTAGGAACGGCCATGCCCACAAGTGGTTCCAGCGCGGAGATCGAGCGAGTCGTGGGTTCCCTGAAGGCGCTGGCGGAGTCCATACAGAAGAGCAAGCGCATCAGCGTACGCGCGTGCTTCGTTGGGGAGCGGGCGGAGCCCAAGCTCCTGAAGCGAGCCCTATCGCGAGGTGTCCCCTCCAAAATCGTAGACCTCTGCCGGGTGATGGACGGCTTCAGCCTGGAGTGGTCGGCGACGGTGGATGGAGCCAAGAAGTCAGGATCCGTTGACCTGCGCTCCCTCGCCGAGCACCTGGGGGCCCACGGCGACGGCGTCGCACTGGATCCAGAGGTCGAGGACGCCTTGGAGACGACCTTCCTCGCCGACTCGGCCCCCGACGGCAAGCAGCTCTGCTGGATCGAGGGCGAGTCAGGGCTCTGGGACGACTACAACGGCGTGTTCGAGGACGGAGGTACCGATCTGGTCTCGTATCTCGAGGCTGGGGTAGCCAACCTCTTCGTCGATGGCTGGTTCGATCACTACCTGGAGCACGACGAGGGTGTCCTGCACCCAGATGCCATCACGGTTCGAGAGATTCTCGGCTAAGCCCTGGGTCGCGCGCGGTGGGCATCCCGTGGAGCTCGGTGAAACCTCCGCGCAACCTCCTCGATCCGCCGGCAGTGCAGCTCGTGCAGCAGGTCCCGGAATGGGAGGTATCCCCGCCCCCGGGGCGTCCCCTCGGTATCCATGGATTCCTGAGGTCGTTCGACGAACCGGGCGCCCGGGTAGAGCCCGTCCAGGCGGGCGATGCCGCCCCGCTTCTTCGCTCGCACCATCACGAGCGACCGCCTTCGCCGGGACGGCCCGACGGCGAGGACCATCTCCGACGGCGTGTACTCCACGACCTTGGGGTCTTGCCGGCACGCCCGCAGCATCTCCATGAACTCCCTTCGCAGGCGGGGCCACCGCTTCACGTGGTGGTCGTAGAAGTCGACCTGGAGGCGCAGCGCCAGGAACTGTCCAATGGCCTCTATCCGCACGAACTGGAGGGAGTGGTCGTAGAGAAGGTCGTCCACGATCTCCTGGAGGACCCCGCGCGCCTCCTCCCGGTGGAAGGGGCCCTTCCGGCGCTGCACCAGGATGGTGTTGTAGCCTCCCCAGGCGCACGCATCCTCCAGGTCGGTACGGCCGGGGCCGGTGAAGACCGAGGTTCCAAATGAGGTCCAGGTCTTCTCGATGCTGCACCCGAGGGTGACGCGGTAGCGCTCACGGCCGCTTGAGCCCTCGGTGGGGTCCATGCCGGCGGCCACGGCCATGGCCTTCATTGCGCTCGGGGGGAACGGGCATCGTGGCGGGGATGCGCGGCTGCGGCGGCGAGAGGGGGGCACCAGTGGAGGTTACGCGGGGGACGGACACCGGGATGACAGGCCCACGCCATGGTCGGACGGACCTTGAGCGCTCCTTTCGACTGCCTTGAACGGGTACGCCTACGAGTAGCCGTGCCAAGATCCGACGCGGTC
>CAIOAK010000087.1 GCA_903855945.1 uncultured Anaeromyxobacter sp. | reverse complement strand
GGCGTAGAGCTTCACGTAGGCGCCGAGCGCGACCCTGAACTCATCCTGGGCCTCGGGCTGGAGAGCCTTGAAGCGGTCCACGGCCGGGGCGAGGTGGTGGTACATCTCGGCGTGGTCTGCCGAGGTCTGTGCCTTCTTGGGCTTGTAGAAGACCTTGCAGAGGGACTCAACCTCGGACGCCGTGTAGACGTGGGCCTGTTCGAGCGCGTGCTGGAGCTTGTAGAGGTTCTGGGGGTCGGCGGGCTCGGCGACCGTGGTCTGCTCGTAGTAGGGCTGGAACGACCGGCGGATCTCCTCCTCGTCGTTCACGAAGTCGAGGACGAACGTGTCTTCCTTCCCTCGGCAGGTCCGGTTCAACCGGGAGAGGGTCTGCACGGCCTGCACCCCGGAGCGCCTCTTGTCCACGGACATCGTGTGAAGCAAGGGCTGGTCGAACCCGGTCTGGTACTTGTTGGCGACGATGAGCAGGTTGTAGGCGGCAGTGTCGAACTGGCCGCGAAGCTGGGCCTCCGAGATGCCCTTGTTCATGCCCGGCTCGGTGAACGCCGAACCCGAGATGTCCGGGTCCTCAACCGTGCCCGAGAAGGCGACCAGCACGCCGATGTCGGTGTAGCCCTTCTCGGCGATGTACCTGTCGAAGGCCTGACGGTAACGGACGGCGTGGAGGCGGGAGGCGGTCACCACCATCGCCTTCGCCTTGCCCCCGATCTTGTGCTTCACCCGGCCCCGGAAGTGCTCGACCATCACCTCGGTCTTCTGGGCGATGTTGTGGGGGTGGAGCGACACGAACCGGGCGAGCTGGGCGGCGGTCTCGCGCTTCGGGACCTTGGGGTCGTCGGAGCTCTGCTTCAAGAGCTTCCAGTAGGTCTTGTAGGTCGTGTAGTTCTTGAGGACGTCGAGGATGAAGCCTTCCTCGATGGCCTGGCGCATGGAGTAGAGGTGGAAGGGGTGGGGCTTGCCGTCCTCGCCCTTGCGGCCGAACACCTCCAGGGTCTTCGCCTTGGGGGTGGCGGTGAAGGCGAAGAACGAGAGGTTCTTCTGCCGGCCGCGTGACTCCATGACCTTGCGAAGCTGGTCCTCGGCGTCGTCGCCAACTTCCGTGTCGTCTACGACCGCTGCGTCCAGGTCCCGGGCCCGGAGAATCTCCTTCATCTTGGCGGCCGACTCGCCGCCCTGGGAGCTGTGGGCCTCGTCCACGATGACCGCGTACTTGCGGTCGGGTAGGGTGGCTATCTGCGAGGCCACGAACGGGAACTTCTGGAGCGTGGTGACGATGATGGGCACGCCCTTGGTCAGGGCCTCGGCGAGCTGCTTCGCATCTTCGTCGATCCTCTTGACCACGCCCTCTGCGTGGTCGAACTGGTGAATCGTGTTCTGGAGCTGGCTGTCGAGCACCCTGCGGTCGGTCACGACCACGACCGAGTGGAAGACCCGCTCGTCGTTCTTGTGCAGCTCGGCGAGGCGGTAGGAGAGCCAGGCGATGCTGTTCGACTTGCCGCTGCCGGCCGAGTGCTGAACGAGGTAGCTGTTGCCCGGGCCCTCTTCACGCGCAGCCGCTTCCAGCTTCCGCACCGAGTCGAGCTGGTGGTACCGGGGGAAGATGACGGTGTCGGTGACGACCCGGCGACCCTCGACCTGCTTCTCCTCGGTCGAGACGTGCATGAAGCGGGCGAGGATGTCGAGGAAGCTGTCCCGCTCCCAGACCTGCTCCCAGAGGTAGCTGGTCTTGTAGCCGGTCTTCACGTCAGGGTTGCCAGCTCCGGTCCCGTTCCCACGGTTGAAAGGTAGGAAGAAGGTGGCCTTCCCGCGCAGCTCGGTGGCCATGTAGACGACGTCGGGGTCCACGGCGAAGTGGACCAGCGCCCGCTTCTTGAACTGGAAGATGGGTAACCGGGGGTCGCGGTCGGTCTTGTACTGCTCGATGGCGTGGTTGACGTTCTGGCCGGTGAGCGGGTTCTTGAGCTCGACCGTGGCAACCGGGAGCCCGTTCAGGGACAGCACCATGTCGAGCGACTTCTCGCTCGCCGGGTCGAACTTCACCTGGCGCGTCACCGTGAGCCGGTTCTTGCCGTACTTCTCCACCTGGTCGGGATTGAGACCGTGGGTGGGCTTGAAGTACGCGACCTTGAGAACCTTGCCCTGGAACTTGAACCCGTGGCGCAGGACGTCGAGGGCGCCCTTGGTGTCGATGTGCTTCACGAGGTCGGCGATGACCCCCTTGCCCAGGCTCTCCCCGTGCTGCTTCGAGAGCGTGGCCCAGAGGTCCGGCTGGGTGTCGGCGATGAAGCCGAGGACGACGCCGGGGTCGAGCGCCAGGACCCGGTCGAAGGTGTCGGGGTTCCCCTTCAGCCAGCCATGGCCAAGGAGGTGCTCCTCGATGGCGTCCTCGAACTTGCGTTCGATGTGGATGGCCATCAGGCGGCCTCCCGGGCCTTCACGTCGACCTGGCCTGTGACGGCGGCGGTGATGAGGGCCTGCCGGTACTCGCGGAGGTGCTCGATGCTCTTCACGGTAGCCGCTTCCAAGTCGCCCAGTCGACCGAGTTCCTTGTCCAGGTAGGCAGCGATCTGGTCCTGTTCTGGCCGAGGAGGCACGGGAACCAAAGGCCGCTTCAGGTCTCGAATGTTGATGCCCTTGACCGTGGCGCCCACGACGCCTGCTTCCAGTTGACCCCAGACAGCGGGGGACTGGACGACGTACAGGAGCCAACGCGGGTTGACCCCGGGGCCGGGCGCGATGCGAGCCGCATCCTGCGTCAAGTTGGCTCCTGCGATCTCCTCCGGCACCAAGGCTGCCATCCCCACACTCCCACGGATCGCGTAGACGATGTCGCCCTGCGCCAACCTGGACCGAGCGTACCCAGTCTCGATCTCCCGTGTGGTCCTGTGAAGCAGCTCGATACGCAGGGTGGAGGGCGTGCAGTTGCCGCTCTTCACGAGCGGTACACCATCATCTACGTTCGGGCCGGGCAACACGATTCCATACATGATGGGGCGTCGAGCAGGCGTGAGGTGCATCAGCCGCTTGACGTGCCAATGGAGTGGGATGTCGCCAAGGACGGTCCCTGTGGAGCGCCGGTCAACACGCCCGACTCCATGCATCACGGTGGAGTGGATGACGGCTCTACGTCGCTCTGCGTAGTCCGAGAGGAGTTGCTCCTTCTTCCCGATGAGTCCGTCGATGGCGGCTGTCTTGCTGTCGAGGAAGTCGGCGATGGCGCGTTGTTCGTTCAGCGGGGGAATCGGAACTTGCGCATCGCCTACATCGCCAAGTCCGATGCCAAACCGGGTCACGCCCGTGGCCGTCGAGTGGAACTGGTCGCGGACACCGCTCGCTTGAAGAGCCCGGTGCAGGAAGCGGCCATCGACAGATGACCGAGGACGGAGCATAGCCAAGTGGTAGCCGCAGACCACGCCTGGCAGGTCATCGGCTACGCAGGCCGGAACGCCGATGTCATCAGGCGTCTCGGAGTCCTTGGTCAAGAGTACATCACCACGAGTGAGCGAGAAGCGGGCAATCTCGCCGGCCGTGGCGGTGGCGGCCATGAAGTTGAGGGCTTGGGTGATTCGCTCGTTACGGTACACGTCAACGTAGTTGCAGAGGCGAACGTCGGTCTCGCCCGGTACGCTGTGCTTGTTCACCGAACTGAAGCGTAGGTGCGCCGCTCGCTTGACCGGGACGTACTTCCAGCCGCTCGGCAGGGAAGGAAGAGTAATCACCTCAGGACCTCACCCAGCATCCCCTGAATCTCCTCCTCCAGGCGCCGGATGTCGGCCTCGATGTCGGCCAGGGGGCGAAGCGGCGTGTACGTGTAGAAGTGGCGCGTGAAGGGGACCTCGTACCCGTCCTTGGTCCTGCCCTCGTCCACCCAGGCGTCCGGGACATGCGGCTTCACCTCGCGGTCGAAGTAGGCCGTGATGCTCTCCTTGCGAGGCACGTTCTCGTTGTCTCGAAGGTCGGTGTCGGGCTCGGGGTTGCCCTCAAAGTCCGTGCAGATGTCCCCGGTCTCGTCTCGCTCGGCGAGGGCCGACAAGATGGCCGACCTCACGGGCGAGGGCACCCTGCCAACTGGAGCCAGGGCGGCATCAAGCACCTTCTCGAACTGGTTTCGGTTCTTCCAGATGGTGGCGGGGGCCAGGGTGGCCAGGGCCGCCAGCACACGCTCCTGCAACTTCTTCCCGTCGGCCACCTCCTGGTCGGCGACCTTGCCCTTCTTCTTCGACTTGGCGAGGTTCTGGAACCCGGTCTCCTCACGGAGCCGCTCGATGCGGTCAGGTTTTGCCTGGAAGTTCAGGCGCAGGGGGCGCTCGACCACGATGCGCCGGTACCCGAAGTCGTCGTTGTCGAAGGCCTTGGAACGCTCCGTCTCCTTGAACTCCCCGTAGAGCCGGACGATCTCATCGATGTTCGCCTGCGACAGCTCGTTTCGCTTGTTGCCGAGCGACTTCCTCATCTTCTGGAACAGGGCGACGGCGTTGATGAGCTGGACCTTCCCCTTGCGGGACTTCGGCTTCCGGTTCGTGACCACCCAGATGTAGGTGCTGATGCCGGTGTTGTAGAAGAGCTGGTCGGGGAGCCCGACGATGGCTTCCAGCCAGTCGTTCTCGATGACCCAGCGCCGGATCTCGCTCTCGCCGGAGCCGGCATCCCCCGAGAAGAGGGGCGACCCGTTGAAGACGATGGCGAGCCGGCTGCCGCCGTCCTTCACGGCCTTCATCTTCGACATCATGTGCATGAGGAAGAGGGTGGACCCGTCGGAGATGCGAGGGAGCCCGGGACCGAACCGGCCTGAGAAGCCCTGGGTCTTCTGCTCCTCCTCGATGACCTGCTGGACCTTCTTCCAGTCCACGCCGAACGGTGGGTTCGAGAGCAGGTAGTCGTAGTGCTCCCCGACATGCCCGTCCTCGCTGAAGCTGTTGCCGGGGGAGATGTTCGCGGGGTTCTGCCCCTTGATCATCATGTCGGCCTTGCAGATGGCGTAGGACTCGTCGTTGAGCTCTTGGCCGAAGACTTCCAGCCGCGCCTTGGAGTTCAGCTCGAAGAGGTACTCCTCGGCTACCGACAGCATGCCGCCCGTGCCGCAGGCCGGGTCGTAGAGCAAGCGGACGATGCCGGGCTTGCGAAGGGCGTCGTCGTCCTCCACGAAGAGCAGGTCCACCATCAGGCGGATGACCTCGCGGGGTGTGAAGTGCTCGCCGGCCGTCTCATTCGACTGCTCGGAGAAACGCCGGATGAGCTCCTCGAACACGAGGCCCATCATGTGGTTCGAGACGGTGCTCGGGTGGAGGTCGACCTCGGCGAACTTCTGGAAGACCAGGTAGAGCAGGTTGTCGCGGTCGAGCTTCTCGACCTGGGCGGCGAACCCGAACCTCTCCAGGAAGATGTCCCGGGCGTCGGGGGAGAACCCCTTGATGTAGGCGAGGAGGTTCGCCCCGATGTGGTTCGGGTCGCCCTTCAGCTTCTCGAAGTCGAGCTTCGACACGTTGTGGAAGGGGACCCCGGTGATGCGGTTCAGGATGGGGTCGAGGTTGGTGACCTTGCCGCCCTTCTTCTCCTCGTACTTCGCGAGCACCTTGGGCTTGGTGTCCCGGAGCACGCAGTCCAGGCGCCGGAGCACCGTCATGGGCAGGATGACCTTGCCGTAGTCGGCCTGCTTGTAGTCACCCCGCAGCAGGTCTGCGACCGACCAGAGGAAGTTGGCGATCTCGCCGAAGGAGCCGAAGGTGCTTCCGTTGGGTGAAGCCGGGGTCGCCATAGCCCCGCATCCTACCGGGATCACGGACTGTCTGGAGCCATTCACGACCCATCGGGAACGTCTGCGGGCCGGGTAGAGTGTCGGTCATGCCCGTTCCCGACTACGAGACCCTGATGCTCCCGCTCCTGCGCGCCCTCGCGGACGGCGCGGAGCATCCAGTTGGCCCCCTGCGGAACACCATCGCATCCGAGTTGAAGCTCACCGACCAGGACCGGGCGGAGCTGCTGCCGAGCGGCAAGCAGTCGGTGTTCGACAACCGTCTGGGCTGGGCGAAGACCTACCTCGACAAGGCCGGCCTGGTGTCGTCCGTCCGGCGGGGTGTCTACCGCATCACCGACCAGGGACGGGCCGCACTTGCGGAGAAGCCCGAGAGCCTGTCCAAGAAGTACCTGGAGCGGTTCGAGAGCTTCCGGGCCTTCGCCAACTCCAGCGATGCGGTAGATGCTGTCCCCGCCCCCGAGCCGGCGGGGGCCATCCCCCTCCAGACCCCCGAGGAGGCCCTGGACCGCGCCTACAAGGAGATCCGCCGGAAGGTCGAGGCCGACCTGCTCGAAGCCGTAGGCAAGGCGTCAGCGACGTTCTTCGAGAAGCTGGTCGTCGACTTGCTCGTGAAGATGGGCTACGGGGGCACCGTGGAGGACGCAGGCCGTGCTCTTGGCCGCAGCCACGACGGCGGGCTGGATGGCATCATCAAGGAAGACCACCTGGGCCTCGACGCCATCTACGTCCAAGCGAAGCGATGGCAGAACACCGTAGGCAGGCCCGACGTCCAGGCCTTCGCGGGCAGCCTGGAGGGGGAGAGGGCGCGCAAGGGCGTGTTCATCACGACCTCCAGCTATTCCAACGAGGCTCGCGAGTACGTCAAGAAGATCGACAAGAAGATCGTGCTCATCGACGGCCGGCAGCTCGCGACCCTCATGGCCGACTTTGGCATCGGCGTGAACACGGTCAACACCTACGAGATCGTCCGGGTCGACGGGGATTACTTCACCGAGGAGTAGGGCGGCCGTCGCCGTACAGCGCCCTCTAGCCACCGTGGGGACGGTGGGGGCTCACGAACTTCCACCACATTCCCTTGGGGTCCGCGAAGGCGGGCTGGTCGGCACCCACATCGATGTGGGTAGGGTACGCGTCTCCAAGCAGGCGGATGACGAGGATCCCGTCTCGGGCCTCGGCCAGGAATCCCTGCCGGGCTGTGAACTTCTTGCTGTTGCCCTTTGGCGGATAGTGAAGCGCCACGGTTCGTCCGATCTGAGTCTCATAGTACGAGCGGGAGTACGTCGGCATACGCGGAGCATGTCATTGAGGACCGACAAGCTCTTCTATCCAAGGCGTGCCCACCCCTGAGCAACGTCCGCCGGGTGGCTAGCCTTGCCGTGAAGCCAGCCACCGACACCTGTCCGTGGCTCCTCGCGACAAGGAGCGACCCCATGACGAAGTTCATCGCAGCAGTGAGCCTGTCGTTGGTGTGTTCGGCTACGCACGCTGCAGACACCGCCGTGAGGCCGTACTTCCGTCTCAACGCCAACGTTGGCTACGTTAAGTACGAAGGCGTGGGCGGCATCTCGGTCGGTGGGTCCGGCCTCGTGGGCGCGAAGTTCGATGACGTCGCCATCG
>CAIOAK010000086.1 GCA_903855945.1 uncultured Anaeromyxobacter sp. | reverse complement strand
GTTCCCCGGCGCAGAACGGCCGCGCACACTCGAACCCGAGGACGTGCTGCTCGGAGCGGTGCGCCCACCCCGCCGGCGGCACCACGGACGCGGCGCCGAAGGCGATCCGCACACGATGCCGCACCGCCCGGATCTCCCCACGAAGCGAGCTCGCTCGAGTCGTCTTCGGCCCCGACGAGAGCCAGCCGGCGGGAGGCGCGACGCGACGAGCTGCCCGCAGGGGCGCCGGGACGCGAGCAAGCCCGGACCACGTTGTTCCCCGGCGCAGAACGGCCGCGCACACTCGAACCCGAGGACGTGCTGCTCGGAGCGGTGCGCCCACCCCGCCGGCGGCACCACGGACGCGGCGCCGAAGGCGACCCGACCGAGCTCAGACGTTGAATCGAAAGTGCACCACGTCGCCGTCCTGCACCCGGTACTCCTTGCCCTCGATGCGGAGCAGCCCCTTCTCCCGCACCGCGGACTCGCTCCCCAGCCGGACGAGCTCCTCCCATCGCTGCACGTCGGCCTTGATGAAGCCCCGCTCGAAGTCGGTGTGGATCGTCCCGGCGGCCTGCGGCGCGGTCATCCCCTTGTGGATGGTCCAGGCCCTGCATTCATCTTCACCGACAGTGAAGAAGGTCGAGAGCTCCAGCAGCTCGTACCCGGCACGGACGAGCCGGTGCAGGCCGGGCTCCTCGAGCCCAAGACCGTGGAGGAACTCGGCCCGGTCCGCCTCCGGCAGCTCGGACAGCTCCGCCTCCACCTTCCCGCTGATGGCCACCCAGCGCGCCCCCTCCTCCTCGGCCAGCGCCCGCACCTCCGCGATCCGCGGGTCGTCCCCCCGGGCCAGCTGCGCCTCGTCCACGTTGGCGATGTAGAGCACCGGCTTCCCGGTGAGCAGGAAGAGGTCGGCCACGGCGGCGAGCTGCTCGGGACCGAGCCCCTGACGGCGCACGGGCACGCCCCGGTCCAGCCCCTCCGTCACCTGGTCCAGCGCCACCAGCTCCGCCTTTGCGAGCTCCCCGGGCTTCCCCGGGGCCTTCGCGTCCTTGAGCTTCTTCTCCCGGCGCTTCTCGATCTGCTCCAGGTCCTTCAGCATGAGCTCGGTCTCGACCACGTCCCGGTCGCCGCGCGGGTCCACCTTGCCCCCCACGTGGACCACGTCGGGGTCGGCGAAGCAGCGGAGCACGTGGGCCACCGCGTCCACCTGCCGGATGTGGGAGAGGAACTGGTTCCCGAGCCCCTCCCCCTTCGACGCCCCGGCCACGAGCCCGGCGATGTCCACGAACTCGAGCGTGGTCGGGGTGGTCTTCTTCGGATGGAAGAGGTTGGCGAGCCGGAGCAGCCGCTCGTCGGGGACCAGCACCATGCCCACGTTCGGGTCGATGGTGCAGAAGGGGTAGTTGGCGGCCTGGGCCTGCGCCTGGCCGAGCAGCGCGTTGAAGAGGGTGGACTTGCCGACGTTCGGCAGCCCGACGATTCCGATGGCAAGGCCCATGGATTCCGATCCGTTCCCGGGAAAAGCGAAGCTCCGGCGGACGGGCGTCCGCCGGAGCCGCAAGAGGACCGACGTCCGGGGTTAGGCCCGTCCGGCGGGGAGATCCTGGATGTACTCGGCGACGAGCTGGCGCTGGGTCTTCTCGTCCAGGCTCGACTTCACGATGCGGGCCGCGGCGGCAACCGCCAGGTCGGCCACCTCGGCGCGCAGCTGCGCGACCGCGAGCTTCCGCTCCTCCTCGATGCTCTTCCGCGCCAAGGCGACGAGGTCGTCGGCCTCCTTGCGGGCCTGCGCGGTCAGCTGGGAGCGGAAGACCTCCATCTCCTGCTGGTTCCGCTTGGCGATCTCGGCTGCGTCCCGCTGCGCCTTGACGAGCGCGTCCTTCTGCTGCGCGAGCAGCTTCTCCGCCTCCTCGCGCTCCTTGCGGGCCGAGTCGATGGCGTCGCGGATGGTGCTCTCCCGCTCCGCCAGCATCTTCGCGATGGGACCGAAGGCGAACTTCCACAGCACGAGGATGAGGAAGAGGAAGGTGATCGCCGTCCACAGCGTCAGGCCGGGATTCAGATCCATGATCCCGGCGGCGATCACGGGGGATGCGAGGGCGTTCATCGGACTTCTCCCGGGGCGCGCGTGGCGCCCGGCTACTTGGCGATGGCGAGGAGCAGGCAGACCACGACGGCGAACAGCGTGGCGCCTTCGATGAGGGCGGCGGCGATGATCATGGAGGTGCGGATGTCGCCGGTGGCGGTGGGCTGCCGGGCGGTGCCGTCCATGGCGGCGGCGGCGAGCTTGCCGATGCCGAGGCCTGCACCGATGACGGCCATGCCGGCGCCGATGCCGGCAGCGAGGTACCCGAGGGAGAACTGGTTCATGGTCTGTCTTCCGTTCGTTCGTGCTGGGGCGGATGCTGTACGGGCCGCCCGTTCGTCCCGTGGCGCGTGAAGCGCTCGACTACCCGTGGCCGGGAGCCTTCCCGGCCGCGTGAGAAGCGTGGTCGGCCTCGCCGTGCTCGGCGTGGCCGTGGTCGTCGTCGTGGTCCCCGTGGTGCACGAGGCCGGCGCCGATGAAGAGCGCCGAGAGCATGGTGAAGATGTAGGCCTGCACGAAGGCCACGAAGAGCTCGAGCAGGAAGATGCCGAGCGCCAGCGCGACCGAGACCGGGGCCACCCAGACCGACACCGCGAAGATGAGGCCGAGCAGCGCCAGGATCACGAAGTGGCCGGCCACCATGTTGGCGAAGAGACGGATGGTGAGGGCGAAGGGCTTGGTGAAGAGCCCCAGGAACTCCACCGGGATCATGATGGGCCACAGCCACCAGAGCGACTTGGGCACGCCGCCGGTCATGTGGGCCAGGTAGCCGCCGATCCCCATGGACTTGATGGCCGCGTACTGGGTGACCAGGAAGGTGAACAGCGCCAGCGCGACGGTGACCGAGACGTTGGCGGTGGCCGTGGCCATGAAGGGCACGAGCCCGAGCAGGTTCATGACCAGGATGAAGAAGAAGGCCGTGGCGAGGTACGGCACGAACCGGTCGGCGTCCTTCGCGCCGATGTTGCTGACGGCGATGCCGCGGACGAACTCCACGAGCAGCTCGACGAAGTTGTAGAGCCCCGTCGGCACCAGGCTCCGCTTGCGGGCCGCCACGACGAGGAGCAGCGTCACCAGGACCGCCGAGAGAAGCATCATGATCACGTGCTTCGACGGGGTCATGTCGATGGTGGCCTGCCCCACGTGGAACTTCCACCCGCCGTGGGTGGCCTCGACCATGTCGAGCTCGCAGTTCCAGTGGAAGCCGCCCTGGCAGATGCCGGGGAACTCGATGACGTAGCCGTTGGCCACGTGGTGCATCATCGTCTCGGGCAGGGAGGCCTCGTGGCCGCCGCCGTGGCCGCCCCCGTGGGCGTCGACCTTGCCGTGGGGCGCAGGAGCGGCGTGCGGATCGGCCGCGGGGGCCGGGGCGTGCTGGCCGAGGGCCAGTCCGAGGACGAGGGCGACGGTGGCGAGCGTCATGCGGGCTTCCCCATTCCGCGCCCGAGGGAGGCGACGGCGCTCCCCTCGATCGCGGTGAAGACGAAGTACGGTACGAAGAAGGCGACCACGAAGGCGATCACGCTCTGGTGGTTGCGGACCACGGCGACCACCCCGGCGCCGACGAGCAGCAGCCGGGCCAGGAAGGTGACGCCGAAGATGACGAGGGCGCGCTGCATGGGGCGGTTCGGGCCCTGCCCGAAGTGGCCGAAGGCGTAGAGGGAGGCGAGCGCGGTTCCGCTGGCGATGGCCGCTCCGACGAGGGCCGGATCGCGCGCGTCACCCGACAGGAACGCCAGCCCGATGGCGAGCGCGGCGACGAGGCTGGCGAGGGCGATGTGGCTCTTCACTTTTCGCGCTTTCCGAGAACCGTCCGAAAGAAGCTCACGAACCCGCCGACCATCCCCAGCAAGGCGCCGGCGAGGAGGAACCAGGGTCCCTTCGTGCCGACCTTCCCGTCGATCCAGTACCCCAGTGCTGTGAACAGCCCCACCGACGCGACGAGCGACGTGGAGGCTGCCATGTACGGCCCGGCCTTCTGGTACGCGGAGGCCAGGCTCGAGAGCCCCTCCACTTCTTGCCTGCGACGCTCTCGATCGTCGGGAGGCATTGGGGGTCGTCCTTTGCTGTCCCGCCTCCCGGATTCTCCTGTGAATACCGGGAGGAAGGGCGGAACCGTATAGCAGTCCCGCCCTCACCCGTCAATGCTCCACCGCGGCCTCCGCAAAGGCCTTCCGGGCCGCCGCCACCGTGACGTCCACGTCCTCCTCGGAGTGGGCCACCGAGAGGAAGGCCGCCTCGAACTGGGAGGGGGGCAGGTAGATGCCGTTCTCGAGCATCACCTGGAAATACTTGGCGAATTTCTTCGTGTCGGCCTTGCGGGCGCTGGCCGCGTCGAAGACCGGGTCGGGCGAGAAGAAGACGGTGATCATGGAGCCGGCCCGGTTCACCTGGACCTTCGCCCCGGCCTCCCCGGCCGCCTCGACGAGCCCGGCCTCGAGCCGCTTCCCCAGCTTCTCGAGCTGGTCGTACTGCGCCCGGCCGAGCTGCCGGAGGGTGGCGATGCCCGCCGCCATGGCGAGCGGGTTCCCGGAGAGGGTGCCGGCCTGGTAGACGGGGCCGGCCGGCGCGATCCGGTCCATGACGTCCGGCCTGCCGCCGAAGGCCCCCACCGGCAGGCCGCCGCCGATGACCTTGCCGAAGGTGACGAGGTCTGGGCGCACGCCGTACAGCTCGCAGGCTCCACCGGGCGCGAGGCGGAAGCCGGTCATCACCTCGTCGATGATGAGGAGCGCGCCGTGCTCGCGGCAGGCGGCGAGCAGCCCCTGCAGGTAGCCCGGACGGGGGAGGAGCACGCCCATGTTCCCCACCACCGGCTCGACGATGACGGCGGCGATGGTGGAGCCGCGCTCGGCGAGCAGCCTCTCCACCGCGGGGAGGTCGTTGTAGGGCAGCGTGAGGGTGTGGCGGGCCACGTCGGCGGGCACGCCCGGCGAGTCGGGCAGCCCGAGCGTCTCCACTCCCGAGCCGGCCTTCACGAGCAGCGCGTCGCCGGCGCCGTGGTAGCACCCGTCGAACTTGAGGATGTCGTCACGCCCGGTGAAGCCGCGGGCGAGCCGGATGGCGGCGGTGGTGGCCTCGGTGCCCGAGGAGACGAAGCGCATCTTCTCGATCCAGGGGGCTCGCTCGCGCACCGCCTCGGCGAGCAGGATCTCCTTGGGCGAGGGGGCCCCGTAGCTCGACCCCTCGCGGAGCTGGTCGTCCACCTCCCGGATCACCTCGGCGTTGGCGTGCCCCAGGATGGCCGGACCCCAGCTGCCCACGTAGTCGAGGTATGCGTTGCCGTCGACGTCGAAGATGCGCGCGCCCCGCGCCCGGGAGATGAAGAGCGGCGTCATCCCCACGCTGCGGAAGGCCCGCACCGGGCTGTTCACGCCTCCGGGGAAGAGGGTGAGCGCCTTCTGGAAGAGCTTCCGGGACAGATCGGTCTTCACGGGGTCTCCTTGGTCCTGCTGCGCACGTTGCGGTCGAGGGCGGCGTCGCGGTCGCCCGGGGTGACGGTCTTGGCGGCCTCCCGTCGCTCCCGGACCATCTCGATGCTGGTCCGCAGCGCGTCGGGGTTGGGATTGCCAGGCATGGCCTGGGTGTAGAGCTCGATGGCCTTGTCGAAGCGGCCGGCCCGGGCGTGGATCTGCGCCGCGCCCTCCAGCGCCACCGCCGCGACCTCCGGGCGGGGACGCCTCTCCACCGCCGCCAGGAAGGCGCCGAGCGCCTCGTCGGGCCGGTCCTCGAGGGCCCAGGCCTGGGCGGTGAGGAGCTGCGCGTCGTCGGCCTCGGGGCTCCGGGGCCAGCGCTCCCGGAGCAGCCGCGCCTCGGTGCGGGCCTGCTCGAAGTTGCGCAGCTCGAGGTACTGGCGGGCGACGAGAAGCTGGAAGCGGGGCGCCTCCTTCGAATCGCTCCCCGCCACGGCGGCGTACTGGGCGATCGCCGCCTGCCGGTCCCCCAGCCGCTGGGCGTAGATGTCGCCGATGGAGGCCCGCGCCTTCCAGGCGTCCTCGCTGCCCGGATACAGGGAGACGATGCGCCGGTAGTAGCCGATGGCACCCTGGTAGTCGCCGAGATCGAGGTAGGAGACGTCGGCCGCGTAGCGAAGCGCGCGGAGCCGCACGCCGGTCTCCCACCTGGGGATGGTGCCGTCGCCGAGCTCGCCCAGGATCTCGCGGTAGGCCGAGAGGGCCTCGGCCGCGCGCCCCCGGTGGCGAAGCGCGTTCGCCGCCTCCAGCTTGGCGTCGGGCGAGCTGCACCCGGCGGCGAGGAGCCCGAGCGAGAGCAGTCCCGCGGCGAGCGCGAGCCGCATCAGGCCGGCTCGCCTCCGGGGCTCGACGGGCCGCCCTCCGGATCCTCGCCGGGCTCGCCGGGCTCGTCGGGCGCGGGTTCGGACGCCTCGGACGCCTCGCCGGCCACCACCACGTTCTCGGCCACCCGGGCCACGCCGGCCACCTGCTCCTCGCGCGACTCGACGGTGATGAGCCGGACGCCCTGCGTGTTCCGCCCGATGACGCTGATCTGCCCCGCCGGCATGCGGATGAGCATGCCGCGGTTCGTGATGAGCATGACCTCGTCGCCGTCGATCACCGGCATGGCCGCCACCACCGCGCCGTTCCGCTCGTTGGTCTTGATGGTGATGATGCCCTTGCCGCCGCGGGTCTGGGTCCGGTACTCGGAGAGCTCGGAACGCTTGCCGTAACCGTTCGCGGTGACGGAGAGGATGGTGGGCGCGGCCACGCCCTCGGCCGCGGGCGGAAGCGACTCGGCGCTCACCACCTCGTCCCCCTCCTCCAGCGTGACGCCCTTCACCCCGTATGCGGTGCGCCCCATGGAGCGGACGTCCGACTCCTCGAAGCGGATGGCCATGCCCTGCGCGGTGGAGAGGAGGATGTGGCTCGAGCCGTCGGTGATGCGGACGGCGATGAGGCTGTCCCCCTCCTCGATGGAGAGCGCGATGAGCCCGCTCGGGCGCGGGCGGGCGTAGGCCTCGAGCGGCGTCTTCTTCACGAGGCCGCGGCGGGTGGCCGCGAAGACGAACTGGCCGCTTCCGGCGACGACGGCGCCCTCCCCCTCCCCTTCCGGCTCCTCGGCGACCGCCGCGCTGGTCGGGTTGGGGAGATCGCGCACCGGCAGGATGGCGGCCACCTTCTCGCCCTGGGAGAGCTGCACCAGGTTGACGATGGGCTTGCCCCGCGCGGAGCGTCCGGCCTGCGGGATCTCGTGCACCTTGAGCCAGTAGACCCGCCCCCGATCGGAGAAGACGAGCACGTAACTGTGGGTGGACGCCACGAAGAGGCTCTCCACGAAGTCCTCGTCGCGGGTGGCGGCGCCGGTCCTCCCCTTCCCTCCCCGGCGCTGGGCCCGGTAGAGCGAGACGGGATTCCGCTTCACGTACCCGGCGTGGGAGACGGTGACCACCATCTCCTCTTCCTTGATGAGGTCCTCCACGTCGATGTCGGCGGCGGCGCCCAGGATCTCGGTGCGCCGCTCGTCGGCGAAGAGCTCCTTCACCTCCTCGAGCTCGCCGACGATGACGTCGAGGAGCACCGTCTCGGAGGCCAGGATCTCCCGCAGCCGGGAGATGAGCTTCTGCACCTCGGCCAGCTCGTCGAGGATCTTCTGCCGCTCCAGCCCGGTGAGGCGCTGCAGCTGCATCTCCAGGATGGCCTTGGCCTGCAGCTCGGAGAGGCCGAAGCGCTCGATGAGTCCGGTGCGGGCCGCCTCGCGGTCCGGCGCCCTGCGGATGAGCTCGATGATCTCGTCGATGTGATCGAGCGCGATCTGCAGCCCGAGCAGGATGTGCTCGCGGGCCCGGGCCTGCTTCAGCTCGAAGCGGGTGCGCCGGGTGACCACGTCGCGCCGGTGGGCGACGAAGCGCTCCAGCATCTGCTTCAGGGTGAGGATGCGCGGCTGCCCGCCGTCGATGGAGAGCAGCGTGACCCCGAAGGAGGTCTGGAGCGTGGTGTGCTGGTAGAGGTTGTTCAGCACCACCTGGGCCATCGCGTCCCGCTTCAGCTCGATGACCACCCGCATGCCCTCGCGGGAGGACTCGTCGCGCAGGTCGCTGATGCCCTCGATGCGCTTGTCCCGCACCAGGTCGGCGATGGCCTCGACGAGCTTCGCCTTGTTCACCTGGTAGGGGATCTCGGTGACGACGATCGCCTCGCGCTCGGTCTTCGGGTGGATCTCGACGGTGGCCCGCGCGCGGATCACGATGCTGCCGCGCCCGGTCTCGTAGGCCTGCCGGATCCCGTCGCGACCCAGGATCATTCCCCAGGTGGGGAAGTCGGGGCCGGGGATGAAGCGCATCAGGTCGGCCACCGTGGCGCGGGGATTCCGCATCAGGTGCACGGCCGCCTCGATCACCTCCCGCATGTTGTGGGGCGGGATGTTGGTGGCCATTCCGACGGCGATGCCGGAGGAGCCGTTGACGAGGAGGTTGGGGAACCGGGCCGGGAGCACCGTGGGCTCGACGGTGGAGTCGTCGAAGTTGGGGGCCCACTCCACGGTCTCCTTGTCGATGTCGGCGAGGAGGAAGTCGGCGAGCTTCTCGAGACGCGACTCGGTGTAGCGGTAGGCGGCGGCCGGATCGCCGTCCACCGAGCCGAAGTTTCCCTGCCCGTCGATGAGCGGGTAGCGGAGGTTCCAGTCCTGGGCCAGGCGGACGAGCGCGTCGTAGACCGCGGAGTCGCCGTGCGGGTGGTACTTCTTCAGCACCTCGCCGACCACGCCGGCGCACTTGGAGTAGCGCTTGTTGTGGTGCAGCCCCTCCGAGTGCATCGCGTAGAGGATGCGCCGGTGCACCGGCTTCAGTCCGTCGCGCACGTCGGGGAGCGCGCGGCCGATGATGACCGACATCGAGTAGTCGAGATACGAGCGACGCATCTCGTCCTCGATGGCGACCTGCAGGCGCGGCGCCTCGGGGGGCAAAGCCGGCGGCAGGGCCTCGGGAGGAGGCGCCTCGGGGGGGACGGGAGGAAGGTTTTCTTCGGCCATCGATGGGGTCGCCGGGAGGCATTCCGCGGGGGCGGACAGGCCCTCCGAGGCGATACCCTTGTTTAGCCGAATCCTTCTGGAATTTCAATGAGAAAGCCCCGTCGGCGCGACGCCGGCGGGGCCCGTCCTTGCGGAGCTTTTGCGGGGTTCCGGAGCTACCGTCCGGCGACCTCGAGCCGGGCGGTGGCCCGGCGAACCCGGGCCGCCTCGGTGGGGTAGTTCTCGTCCCCCGTGGCGAGGCTGCGGAGCCGCTCGGTGGACTCGGTGAAGGCGCGCCGGGCGCGCTCCACGTCGATCTCCTCGCGCTCCTCGGCGCTGTCGGCGAGCACGATGACCTTGTTGTCGGCCACCTGCAGGAAGCCGCCGCCGAGCGCGTAGTGCACCTCCCGGCCGCCCTCCACCACGGTGAGCCGCCCGGGCTGGAGCTGCGACATGAAGGGGGTGTGGTCCTTGCGGATGCCGAACCCGCCCAGCACGCCGGGCGCGCGGACCTCGTCCGCCTGCAGCGTGGCGACGCGCCGCTCCGGGGTGACGATCTCGAGGGTCAGTGCGGCCATTGGGGGTCCCCTGCCCGGCTAGGAGCCGGCTGCGAGCTTCTTCGCCTTCTCCACGGCCTGCTCGATGGTGCCCACCATGTAGAAGGCCTGCTCGGGCAGGTCGTCGTACTTGCCCTCGACGATGCCCTTGAAGCCGCGGATGGTGTCCGGGAGCTTCACGTACACGCCGGGGTTGCCGGTGAACTGCTCGGCGACGTGGAACGGCTGGGAGAGGAAGCGCTGGATCTTGCGGGCGCGCGCCACGACCATCTTGTCGTCCTCGGAGAGCTCGTCCATGCCGAGGATGGCGATGATGTCCTGCAGGTCCTTGTAGGTCTGGAGGATCTCCTGGACCTGGCGGGCGACGTCGTAGTGCTCCTGCCCGACGACCAATGGATCGAGGATGCGCGAGGTCGAGTCGAGCGGATCCACCGCGGGGTAGATGCCGATCTCGGTGAGCTTGCGGGAGAGCACCGTGGTGGCGTCGAGGTGGGCGAAGGCGGTGGCGGGGGCCGGGTCGGTGAGGTCGTCGGCCGGCACGTAGATGGCCTGCACCGAGGTGATGGCGCCCTTGTTCGTGGAGGTGATGCGCTCCTGCAGCTCGCCCATCTCGGTGGAGAGCGTGGGCTGGTACCCCACGGCCGAGGGGATGCGGCCGAGGAGGGCCGACACCTCGGAGCCCGCCTGGGTGAAGCGGAAGATGTTGTCGATGAAGAGGAGCACGTCGCGCCCCTCGTCGTCGCGGAAGTACTCGGCGACGGCGAGCGCGGAGAGCGCCACGCGGGCGCGGGCTCCGGGCGGCTCGTTCATCTGGCCGTACACGAGCACGCACTGGCTCTTCTGCGGCTCGTCCAGGTTGATGACGCCCGACTCGATCATCTCGTGGTAGAGGTCGTTGCCCTCGCGGGTGCGCTCGCCGACGCCGGCGAACACCGAGAATCCGCCGCGCTCCTTGGCCACGTTGTTCACGAGCTCCATGAGGAGCACGGTCTTGCCCACGCCGGCGCCGCCGAAGAGGCCGATCTTGCCGCCGCGGAGGTAGGGGGCGAGCAGGTCGATGACCTTGATGCCGGTCTCGAAGGCCTCGATCTTCACGTTCAGGTCGGTGAGGACCGGGGGGGCACGGTGGATGGGCTTGAAGCCCTTGGCGCCGATGGGGCCGCGCTCGTCTACCGGCTCTCCCACCACGTTCATGATGCGGCCGAGCACCTCCTTGCCCACCGGCATCATGATGGGGGCGCCGCGGCTCTTCACCTCCATGCCGCGGACCAGACCCTCGGTGGAGTCCATGGCGATGGTGCGGGCGGTGTTCTCGCCCAGGTGCTGCGCCACCTCGAGGACCAGGTTTTCCTTCAGGTCGTCGATGCCCGGGTTGGTCACCGTGAGCGCCGTGTAGATCTCCGGCAGCGAGCCGGGCGGGAACTCGACGTCTACGACGGGGCCGATGACCTGGGTGATCTTGCCGCTCTGGGTCTGGGTCTGGGACATGTCGGTTTTCCTGGGATCTACTTGAGCGCCTCGGCGCCGCTGACGATCTCCATCAGCTCCTTGGTGATGTAGGCCTGACGCGCACGGTTGTACTGGAGGGAGAGCGACGCGATCATCTCGGCCGCGTTCTTCGTGGCGGCCTCCATGGCGGTCATGCGCGCGCCGTGCTCGCTGGCGGCCGAGTCGAGCAGCGCCCGCCACACCTGCACGTCGAGGTGGCGCGGCACGATGTCGGCGAGCAGCTCCGCCCGGCTCGGCTCGTAGAGGAAGTCCACCGAGGCCGTGGTCTCGGCGGTCCCCGTCTCCACGGGCAGGAACTGCTTCAGCGTCACCACCTGGGCGATGGCGCTCTTGAACTCGTTGAAGAGGAGGAAGACGGCGTCCACCTCGCCGGAGAGGAAGCGCTCGGAGAGCTCGGAGGCGATCTCGTGGGCCTTCTCGAAGGAGAGGCGCCCGTGGACGCCGGTGTAGTCCTTGCGGACCGCCATCTTGCGGGCCTTGAGGCTGTCGCGCCCCTTGCGGCCGATGGTGGAGATGGAGATCTCGCCGTACTTGTCGGAGTTCTCCACCAGGAAGCGCTGGGCGCGCCGCACGATGTTGGAGTTGAAGCCGCCGGCCAGCCCGCGGTCGGAGGTGATGACCACCAGCTCCACCTTCTTCACTGGGCGTGAAGCGAGGAGCGGGTGCGCCGCGCCCTCGTCGGAGCCGGCGCGGGAGGCCACGCGGTTCAGGGACTGCTCGAGCATGACCGCGTACGGCCGCGCCCGGGTGATGGCCTCCTGGGCGCGCCGCAGCTTGGCCGCGGCCACCATCTTCATGGCCTTGGTGATCTGCTGGGTGCTCTTGACGGAGCCGATCCGGCGCCGGATGTCGCGAAGAGAGGGCACGGGTAGCCTCGGGGGCTTTCCTTACGCCTGCTGCTCGACCTGGAAGACGCCCTTGAACTCCTCGAGCGCGGCGTCGATCTGCTTGCGGAGCCCGTCGTCGAGGGCCTTCTTCTCGGTGATGGTCTTTATGACCTCGGGGTGGCGCGAGGCGAGGAACTCGATGAGC
The DNA here is from genome assembly GCA_903855945.1 of uncultured Anaeromyxobacter sp. GTDB lineage: Bacteria > Myxococcota > Myxococcia > Myxococcales > Anaeromyxobacteraceae > CAIOAK01. The sequence continues at coordinate 30,022 of CAIOAK010000086.1, read as the reverse complement.
TCGCTCATGTAGCGCCCCACCTCCTCCACCGGCACCGGGCGGATCCAGTTCTGTCCGCTGCCGTCCTTCTGGGTGGCGGCGTAGATCTGGATGACCTGCTTCTCCACCGACAGCGGCCGGTACTGCCCCTGCTTCAGCACCTCCACGAGTCGCTCGCCGCGGGCCAGCGTCTCCTGGGTGGACTTGTCGAGGTCGGAGCCGAACTTGGAGAAGGCCGCCAGCTCGCGGTACTGCGCGAGGTCGAGCTTCAGCGTGCCGGCCACCTGCTTCATGGCCTTGATCTGCGCGGAGCCGCCGACGCGGGACACCGAGATGCCCACGTTGATGGCCGGTCGGACGCCCTGGTAGAAGAGGTCCGACTCCAGGAAGATCTGACCGTCGGTGATGGAGATGACGTTGGTCGGGATGTACGCCGAGACGTCGCCGGCCTGGGTCTCGATGATGGGGAGCGCGGTGAGGCTTCCCCCGCCCGCCTTGTCGGAGAGCTTGGCGGCGCGCTCGAGCAGGCGGCTGTGGAGGTAGAAGACGTCGCCCGGGTACGCCTCGCGTCCGGGCGGGCGGCGGAGCAGCAGGGAGAGCTGCCGGTAGGCCACCGCCTGCTTGGAGAGGTCGTCGTAGACGATGAGCGCGTGACGGCCGCTGTCCCGGAAGTACTCGGCCATGGTGACGCCGGTGTAGGGCGCCAGGTACTGCATGGGGGCCGGGTCGGAGGCGCTGGCGGAGATGACGGTGGTGTACTCCATGGCGCCGTACTTCTGGAGCGTGTCCACCACGCGGGCCACGGTGGACTGCTTCTGGCCGATGGCCACGTAGAAGCAGTAGAGGTTGTTCCCCTTGTTGTTGATGATGGTGTCGATGGCGACGGCGGTCTTGCCGGTCTGCCGGTCGCCCAGGATGAGCTCGCGCTGGCCGCGGCCGATCGGGACGAGCGCGTCGATGGCCTTCAGGCCGGTCTGCATCGGCTCGTGCACGCTCTTGCGCTTCACGATGCCGGGGGCCTTGATCTCCACCTTGCGGGAGTGGCCGGAGTTGAGGGGGCCGCGCCCGTCGATGGGGTTGCCGAGGCCGTCCACCACCCGGCCGAGAAGTGCCTCGCCCACCGGGACCTCCGCGATGCGGCCGGTGCGCTTCACGGCGTCGCCTTCGCGGATCTCCTCGGCGTGACCCATCACCGCCACGCCGACGTTGTCGTCCTCGAGGTTCAGCACGAGGCCGAACGCGCCGGTCTGGAACTCGACGAGCTCGCCGGCGGCGACGCCGGAGAGGCCGTAGACGCGGGCCACGCCATCGGCCTGCGACAGCACGGTGCCGGTCTCCGAGACGTCTACCTTCTTCCCGTAGTCCTTGATCTGATCGCGGAGGATGCGACTGATCTCGTCGGCGCGGATGTCCATGTTCGTCTTCTCCAGCGGGTGGCTAGTGCTTCATGGCGCGGCGCAGCTCCTCGAGCTGCGACCGGACGGAACCGTCGTAGACCAGGCTTCCCACCTGGGCGACGACGCCTCCCAGGAGCGACGGGTCCACCGACGCCTCCACGATGACCTCGACCTTCCGGGCCTCTGCGAGCTTCTCGGCGATGCGCTTCGCCTCGTCGGGCGAGAGCGGCACGGCGCTGCGGACCTTGGCGCGGATCCGGCCCAGCCGGGCGTCGGAGAGATCGCGGAAGGTCTGGATGACCGCCGGCAGGTAGGCGAGCCGATCCCGATCGGCGAGCAGGAGGAGGAAGTTCGACGGCGTCTCGTCGAGCTCGAGGATCTGCGCGAGCGCGGCGACGACTCCGCGCCGCTGGTCCTTGTCGAAGAGGGGGCTCGTGAGCGTCTCCCGGAGCTCCGGCGAGGACGCGAGCGCCCGCCCGAGCGCATCCAGCCCGCTCGACCACTTCTCGACTTGGCCCTGCTCATCCGCCAGCGAGAACAATGCCTTGGCGTATCGGCGGGCGATGGCGACGACGATCATAGGGGGGCCGCTAACTAGCATTCCGGCCGGGCACCGGTCAAGGGATTGGGGGTGGCGGCGGGTGTGGGTGTACGGGGGAGGGGATGTGCCTCACCGCGGGCTGTCGATGGGGTATTCTTATGTCAAATTAACATCTTGTAATTACACTGTTTTGTGCCCATTCCGCAGCCCGGTCCGCCTCCGGGGCTGGACGGGGCGCTCGATCGCACGAGCGGGGCGCACCGTCCAGCGGGTCGTCCGTTCAGGCCACGGCCCGCGACCTCCTCGAGGATGCCCCGGACGGAGGACGGCGCTCTCACCCCGAAGAGGGAGCGCAGGGGTTTCACGCAGAGTCAAGGCGCGGCGAGCGCGCCCGTCACTTCAGGGGGAGGGGCCCGCCCGCGCGCGCGGGCGGCTCCATCTTGCACTGGCCGTTGAAGGAGACGCCCTTCTGCACGATCAGGGCGACCGTCTCGATGCTTCCGCTCACGCGGGCGGGCGGATGCAGCTCCACCACCACCGACGCCTTCACGTTGCCGCTCACCGTTCCGTGCACGATGAGCGTGCCGCAGGTGATCTCGGCGTTCACGTGCGCGCCCTCTCCGACGACGAGCGTGTCGGTGGTGACCACCGTGCCGGTGAATCGGCCGTCGATGCGGACCGTCCCCTCGAAGCTGAGCTTGCCGTCGAACTCGGAGCCGCGCCCGAGCAGGGCATTGAGGTCGCTTCCCACTGCTGCGCCCGAGGTCTCTTCGCGCTTGAGCATGGCCATGGCGGGGAAGGGTTACACCCCTGCCGCGGAGCGGGCAACCGGGGTGTGAAGGCGGAGCATCATCCGATGGCCCCTTTCGGGTTCCCCCGTAAGGGCCATGGAGGCCGTCAGGCCCCGATCTTCTCCAGGATCCCGTCCAGCTCGGCCAGGGAGGAGTAGTCGATCTCCAGCTTGCCGGCCTGCGCGGTCCGCTGCACCACGCGGCAGCGGGTCCCGAGCCTCCGCTCCAGCCGGGAGACCAGCGCCCGGACGTTGGCCGAGTCGGCGGCGCCCCTGGCCGGCGGCCGTTCCCCGCGGAGCATCCGCCGGACGAGCGCCTCGGTGTCCCGGACCGACAGCTCCTCCCGGACCACCTGGTGGGCCGCCTTCCGGATGGCCTCCGGCTTCTCGAGGCCGAGCAGCGCGCGCGCGTGCCCCATCTCCAGCGCGCCGGCCCGGACCTGGTCCCGCACGTCGCCGGGCAGCTTGAGGAGCCGCATCGCGTTCGCGACGGTGGAGCGCTCCTTGCCGACCCGCTCGGCCACCTGCTCCTGCGTGAGGCCGTGCTCGCGGGTGAGCGTGTCGAAGGCCTCGGCCTCCTCCATCGCGTTCAGGTCGGAGCGCTGGAGGTTCTCGACGAGGGCCAGCTCGAAGGCCTCCTGGTCGGTCGCCTCGCGCAGGATCGCCGGGATCTCCTTCAGCCCGGCCCGCTGGGCGGCCCGCCAGCGCCTCTCGCCGGCCACGATGGCGTACCCGGTCCCGGCGCGACGCACCAGGATGGGCTCGAGGACGCCGTGGTCGCGGATGGAGCCGGCCAGCTCCTCCAGCTTCCGGTCGTCGAAGCGCTTGCGCGGCTGGACGGCGCTCCGCTGCACCGCCTCGATGGGGAGGGACAGGATGCTGCGGCCGGTCGGGGCGGGGGGGGCGGCGTTCTGCAGCAGGGCCGCCATCCCGCGCCCCAGCGCCGGGCGCCGGTTTCCGGGTTGGGTCACGGGTTCTTCCTCTCGCGACGGGCCTCGCGGCGGGACACCTCGCGCGCGAAGGCCAGGTAGCTCTGGCAGCCCTTGCTCGCCACGTCGTAGAGCAGGATGGGCTTGCCGTGGGACTGGCTCTCGGAGAGCCGGACGTTCCGGGGGATGATGGTGTCGAAGACCCGGCCGGCGAAGTGCTGCCGGATGTCGGCGGCCACCTGGGAGGCCAGGTTGTTCTGCCCGAACATGGTGAGGAGGATGCCGTCCACCTCCAGGGCCGGGTTCATGTCGCCCTTCACGAGCTCGACGGTGCGCAGGATGTCGGCCAGCCCCTCCAGGGCGAAGTACTCGCACTGGAGCGGGACGATCACCCCGTGGGCCGCCACGAGCCCGTTCAGCGTGAGGAGCCCGAGCGACGGCGGGCAGTCGATGATGATGTGCTCGTAGTCCCGGGCCACCGCGCCGAGCGCGTCGCGGAGCCGGGTCTCGCGCCGCTCCACCCCGGCCAGCTCGATCTCGGCCCCGACCAGGTGGCGGCTCGACGGCAGGAGGTCGAGGAATCGCAGCTCGGTTCGCCGCACCAGGTCGCCCACGCCACGCCCGTCGAGCAGCACGTCGTAGACCGACCCCTCCACCTCGTCGCGGGCCACGCCCAGCGCCGAACCGGCGTTTCCCTGCGGATCGAGATCGACGAGCAAGGTGCGCTGCTCGCCGGCCGCGAGCGACGCGGCCAGGTTCACGGCGGTGGTGGTCTTGCCGACGCCGCCCTTCTGGTTGGCGATGGTGACGGTGCGTCCCACGTTCTCCTCGCTCCTCGGGGGGGGGTGGTGCGGAGGAGGGGTTCTACCCCGGATCGACGGAAGGATGCCCGGGGGATCTGACAGGGAAGGGGAAGGACGTTCCACGTGGAACATCTCCCGGGGTCGAAGGCGACCGGTGTTCCACGTGGAACACCGGCGGAGCGGGACTCAGGTGGACCCTGGACCGCCGGCTCGGGCGAAGGTGGCCACGCCACGCTGCGCGCCGGAGACGGGGAGGGTGAGCCGCCGGAGCGACCGGAGCTCGAGTCCCGCCGCCTCGCCCGCCCGGCGCAGCGCCTCCTCGTCCGACTCGCGCCCCAGCGTCGCGAGGACCCGCCCGCCCGGGGCGAGGTAGCGGACCGCCAGCGGCAACCAGGTCCCCGGCTCGGCGAAGGCGCGGCTCACCACCACCTCGGCGCGCGGCAGCCCCTCCCGCTCCGGATTCCCCTCGGCGCGCACCGCCACGCCGCGGACCCGCAGGTCGAGCTCCGCCGCCACCGCCTTCACGAAGGCCACCTTCTTCGCCACCGTGTCGCAGCAGGTGACGTCGAGGCCGGGCAGGAGGACGGCGAGCGGAATTCCCGGGAGGCCGGCGCCGCTGCCCACGTCGAGCAGGGTGGCCGCGCCCCCGACCTCCGGCGCGAGGGAGAGGCTGTCGACGAGGTGCTTCTCGGCCAGCTCGCCGGGATCGGTGATGGCGGTCAGGTTCACCTTGCGGTTCCAGGCGAGCAGCCGGTCGGCGTAGCGCCCGAGCGTGGCGAGCTGCCGCCCGTCCAGATCGATCCCCAGCGCGCGGGCTCCGGCGGCGAGGGTCTCGGCGAAGGGGGCGTCCACGGTGCCTCGTCGCGCCGGGGGCGCCTACCGGGCGCGCCGCCCGATGGCCGCGTCCACCTCGAGGGAGTGGCCCCGGAGGAAGTCCACCACGTCCTCGTCGTCGAGCCCCATGTCGCGCAGCACGCCGTCGTAGACGAACCGGTAGCCCTGCCGCTGCTCGTCGCCGGAGAGCTCGAAGGAGCGGCGCAGCACCGCGGCCGCGAAGAGCTTCTCGTCCTGCGTCTTCTCGCGGGCCACGCCGGTCAGCCCCCCGCCGGCGGCGCCTTCGGCTTCGCGCCCGGCACGACCAGCAGCTGGCGGAAGATCCCCTCGCCCTCGCTGTGGGTGGAGACCCCCTCGACGTCGAGAAGCGCGAGGTGCACGGCGCGCCGGTCGCGGGGGCTCATGGGGGAGACGGCCAGCACCTGTCCGGTGCGCCGCGCCGCCTCGGCCAGCCGCAGCGCCATGGCGCGCGTGGCCGGGTCGGCTCCCTCCGGGAAACCGCCCACCTCCAGGTTCACCCACTTGCGCCCCTCGGACCGCGGATTCACCACGCGGTTCACGAGCGCCTGCAGCGCCTCGACGAGCGCGCCGCCGAGCTCGACGGCGTTGCCGGACCGGGGCGTGAGCGAGACGCCGATGGCCTCGGGGGTCTCGCGGACCTCGACGTCCACCGACGCCCCCAGCCGCTCGAGGAGCTCGCTGCAGAAGGCGCGCGCCCGGGCCACCTTCTCGGGGGCCTCGCGCGGCGGCGGCGCCTCCTCTCTGCCGGGTCCGATCATGCGTGTCTCCGAGGGCCGCGTCAGGACGCGGCCGCGGCCGCGGTGGCCTTTCGATCCTTGCGGATGATCCACTGCTGCTGCGCGATGGAGAGGAGGTTGTTCACGAAGATGTAGAGGGTCAGGCCGGCCGGAAGCTTCAGCATGATGAAGGTGAAGAAGATCGGCATGAAGTAGAGCAGCATCTTGGCCTGGGCGTTGTCGGCCGGCTGCGGCGAGATCTTCTGCATGATGAAGCTGGAGACGCCCATGGCGAGCGGCAGGATGTAGAAGGGGTCGTAGGCCGTCAGGTCCTTCACCCACAGGAAGGGCTGCCGGTAGAGCTCCACCGAGGTCTGCAGGGTGGCGTAGAGGGCCAGCCAGACCGGCATCTGCAGGAGCAGGGGCAGGCACCCGCCCAGCGGGTTCACCTTGTGCTCCTGGTAGAGGCGCATCACCTCCTGGTTCATCTTCTCCTTGTCGTCGCCGTACTTCGCCTTCAGGGCGTCCACCTTGGGCTGGAGCTTCTTCATCTCCTGCATCGACATCATCGACTTCACTGTCAGTGGATAAAGGAGGGCCTTCACCAGCAGTGTAAGCAGCACGATGGCCGCGCCCCAGTTGTGGGCGAAGGAGTAGAACTTGTTCATCACCCAGAGCAGGATGCGGGCGAAGAAGGCGAAGTAGTTGGAGACCGGGCCGTAGTCGATGGCCGTGTCGAGCCCCCGCCCGTAGGCGCGGAGCAGCTCCACCTGCTTCGGGCCCGCGTAGATCTGGTAGGTGGCCTTCACCGCGCGATCCACCGGGATGCGCAGGCCGGAGAGGCTCTCCCCGGCCGCGGGGAGCTTCGCGAAGAAGCAGCTCCCGTCGGTGGACTGGGGCATGAGCGCCGAGACGAAGTAGTGCTGGTCGAGGCCGATCCAGGCGGGCGCGCCGGGGAGGGTCTGGAGCGGTGCCTTTCCGTCGTACCGCTCGGTCTTGTCGCCGGCCCGGCAGACCGGGATCACCGACTCGAAGACCTCGCCGCCCGAGAAGAACCCCGCCGCCGGCGCGTCGGGCGCCTGGAAGGCCGGGTAGAGGATGGCGAGCGTTCCCGGGCGCTCCCCGCCGCTCGCCTGGAGCTCCACGTCGATCTGGTAGGGACGCGACCCGACCGCGAAGGTCTTGCGGACGTCGAGCGCCCCGAGGCGCCCCTCGAAGGTGACGCTCTTCCCGTCCCGGGCCGTGATGCGCATGGGGGCGCGGACCAGCGGATCGGTGCCCGCGTCGGAACCGCCGCCCAGCTCGGCGGAGGGCAGGGTCGCCATCGGCCAGGGCTCGCCCTCGCGGACGTTCACGAGGTCGATGGGCTCGTCGGGCACCTCGCCCTTCCCGCGCCTCCGGTAGGTCTCCTCCTTCAGCCGCAGGCTCTTGAGCGCGCCGCCCCAGCTCGTGAAGGTGGCCCGGAACTCGGGGGTCTCGAGGACCACCGTCTCCTCGGGCGTGGCGGGGAGGACCGGCGCGACCGGGGCGGGGGCCTGCGCCGCCGCGGGGGCCGAAGCCGCCGTGGCCGGACCCGATGGGGCCGTCACCGCAGCCTTCGCGGCCGCCGCGTCCTTGCCCTTCTTGGGCATGAAGAACTCGTTCCACGCGAACAGGATCACGACCGATCCCAGGGCGGCGAACATGATGCGCTTGCTGTCGTTCACGTCGTACCTGCCTTCTTCAACGATGGAATCCCTAGGGAACGGGGTCGAGCCCGCCCGGGTGGAACGGATGGCAGCGGGCCAGCCGCCGGGCGGCGAGCCAGCTCCCCGCGAGCGCGCCATGCCGCTGCAGGGCGGTCACGGCGTAGGCCGAGCAGGACGGGTAGAAGCGGCAGGACGGCGGGAGCAGCGGCGAGACGAGCCGCTGGTAGACCCGCACGATCCCGACGAGCGGAAGGGCGGCCGGGCTCGTTCCGGTCAAGGCGCTCCCCCGCGGGCCAGCCTGTCGCGGGCGGCGCGGAACGCGGAGTGGGCGCCAGAGAGCCCCACCTCGGTCGCCCCGGAGCGCGCGATCACGACCAGGTCCACCGGCGGCAGATCGGCCGCCACGGCCCGGAAGGCCTCGCGTACCCAGCGCTTGATCCGGTTGCGGTTCACCGCGTTCGCCACCTTGCCCGGCACCGTGATGCCGATGCGCGCCCTCGCTCCGCCGGACGGGAGGGCGAGGATCAGGAGCTTTCCGGCGTGCAGCCGCTCTCCGCGCTGCTGGATCGCCAGGAACTCGCGGCGGCGCAGGATCCGCGCCGCCTTGCCGAAGCGCACGGGATCCGGCCTCGACGAGCTACTTCGACGCAGCCTTCGGCGCCAGGCGCTTGCGCCCCTTGGCGCGGCGCCGCTTGATCACGTTCTGCCCGCCGACCGACTTCATGCGCCTCCGGAAGCCGTGGGTGCGGTTTCGCTTCACCTTCTTGGGTTGGTAGGTCCTCTTCATGGCGCGGGAACCTCCCCGATCGGGCGCGCCGTGTCAAGGAGGCTGGGCTCCGATCTGGCCTCCCGGCTTCCCCGAGGAAATTCCGGCGCCTGCCACGAGACGAGAACGAGCACTTGATCCCTGGCCTCCTCCTTCGCTAGAGAGTGTCTCGTCGCACGTTCGTCACGCGGTCCACGCAGTCCAGGCATTCAACACTCTCAGTGAACATCGCTTCCGCGCGTCGCGGGGGCCCTGCCGTCGTCTTTCGTCGTGGAGGTATCAGGGGATGGCAACCGTTGGGGTGGCCCACGCGGCATCCGGTGCAGGGGCCGAGGGCCCGGCGCTGGAACTCTGGGGGCGCATCGACGCGCACCTGCGCGGCCGGCTGCGCGAGGATCTGTACCGACGCTGGTTCGCTCCGCTCCGCGTCCTCGGCCTGGACGGCGACCGGCTCCAGATCGGCGCGCCGGACCCGTTCCACCGCGATTTCGTGGACGACAACTACCGCGACTGGTTCGACGAGTTCGTGCCGCCCCTGGTGGGCGCTCCGCTCCGGACCCAGTTCGTGGTGGACACCTCCCCGCCGCCGCGTCCCGCCCTCTCCCTGGATCCGGCCGCGCCCCCCCTGTCCGGCCAGGCCGTGCCCGGGGAGACCCGCACCAACCCGCGCTACCTCTTCGAGTCCTTCGTGGTGGGCGAGTCGAACCGCTTCGCCGTGGCCGCGGCCCAGGCGGTCGCGAAGACCCCCGGGAGGGCCTGGAACCCGCTCTTCCTGCACGGCGACTCCGGCCTCGGGAAGACCCACCTCCTCCACGCCATCGCCAACGCCATCCACGAGAACTCCCCGGGATCGCGCGTCGCCATCGTCACCTCCGAGCGCTACACGAACGATTTCGTGGACGCCATCTCCCGCAACACGATGGCCGACTTCCGCCGGAAGTACCGGGAATGCGGCGCGCTGCTCGTGGACGACGTCCAGTTCTTCGCCGGCCGGGACAAGACCGCCGAGGAGTTCTTCCACACCTTCAACACCCTCTACGAGCTGAACGTCCAGATCGTGCTCTCCTCCGATCGCAGCCCCAAGGAGCTGAAGGGGCTGGAGGAGCGGCTCTGCTCCCGATTCGAGTGGGGGATGCGGGTCCACATCGACACCCCGGAGTTCGAGACCCGGGCGGCCATCCTGAAGAAGAAGGCGCAGGCCGAGCGCATCGACCTCGGCGACGAGGTGGCCTCGCTGCTCGCCACCCACATCAAGTCGAACGTCCGGGAGCTCGAGGGCGCGCTCATGCGGCTGGCCGCCTTCGCCTCTCTGAAGGGGGAGCCCCTGTCGGTGCCCCTCGCGCGCGACGTGCTCTCCGACGTCATCCCTCCCCCCGGCTACCGACCCTCCATCGAGCGCATCCAGGAGGCCGTGGCGGCCTATTACGGCATCACCGTGGCGCGCCTCACGAGCTCCTCCCGGGAGCAGAAGGTGGCGCTTCCCCGGCAGGTGGCGATGTTCCTGTGCCGCGAGCTCGCCAAGGAGACGCTCCAGACCATCGCCGAGAAGTTCAACAAGAAGGATCACACCACGGTCATCTCGGCCATCGAGCGGGTGAACGAGCTCTCCCTCGCCGATCTGGAGGTCCGTCAGGCCGTGGACACGCTCCGCTCGAGCGTCATTTCTTGAGGTCTTGGCGCGTGGATCGGGGGTGGATCGACCCTGGATCGGGCGGGGTCCGCCGGTGGATCGGCGGGGCTCCCCGACCGACCCGGTTTGCCCACGTCGCGGCGGCACGATGATCCAGAGGGTTCTCCAGATCGGTTTCCCCCGTCCTTCCGCCGGCGAGGACCTGTTCTCCACATCGATCGCCTCTCTACGATCGCTACGGATAGGAAAGAAAGATAGGATTCCCATCCCATGGAACTGAAGATCGGCATCCCGGAGTTGACCCGCGCGCTGGCGCGCTCGCAGGGCATCGTCGAGAAGAAGAGCACGATGCCCATCCTGTCCCACGTGCTGCTCGAGGCACGGAGCACGGGAGAACTCGCCGTCTCCGCCACCGACCTCGACGTGTCGGTGTCCGGAACGCATGCGGCCGAGGTGGTGAAGGAGGGAGGGATCGCGGTCTCGGCGCGACACCTCTTCGACATCGTGAAGTCGCTGGCCGGCGAGGGAAAGGTTTCGCTGAAGAAGACGGCCAACAACCATCTCGAGGTGAAGGCGGGGCAGGCCGAGTTCCGCCTGGTGGGGCTTCCGGGCGAGGACTTCCCGGCCATGCCCAAGTTCGAGAAGGTTCCCTTCGTCCCGGTCGAGCCCACCACGGTGCTCTCGCTCGTGGAGCGTACGGCCTTCGCCGCATCCACCGACGAGACTCGCTACAACCTGAACGGCGTGTTCTTCGAGCCGATCGCGGGCTTGATGCGGCTCGTGGCCACCGACGGCCACAGGCTCTCCATGGCCGACGCCGTGATCGAGGGGGACTTCCGGCTGAAGAAGGGGGTCATCCTCCCGCGCAAGGGCATCTCCGAGCTCCGCAAGCTGCTCTCCGAGGCCGTGGAGGGGGCGGAGGAGAAGCCGAAGGGGGAGCTGGGCTTCGCCGACAACTCGGCGATCTTCCGCCGCCCCGGCGTGGTGCTCGTCATGCGTCTCATCGAGGGCTCCTTCCCCGACTACCGCCAGGTCATCCCCAAGGCGGGCGAGAAGGTGGCCACCCTCGGACGCGAGCGGCTGCTTCAAGTCCTGCGGCGCGTGTCGCTCCTCTCCTCCGAGAAGTCGAACGCCGTGAAGCTCGAGCTCGGGAAGGGAAACCTCCGCATCGCCGCGCAGAACCCCGACCTCGGCGAGGCCCGCGAGGATCTCCCCGTGGAGTACGACGGCGAACCGCTCAAGATCGGATTCAACGCCAAGTACCTCATCGACGTGCTCACGGTCCTCCACGACGCCGACGTGCGGCTGGAGCTCGCCGACGACCTCTCCCCGGGCGTGGTGCGCCCCTCCGGCGAGGCGGGCGAGCACTTCACGGCCGTCATCATGCCGATGCGCATCTGAGCCGGTGCCGCCCTCCGGGGCGGCCGCTCCCCCGTGCGGCTCCTCAGCCTCTCGCTGCGCGACTTCCGCAACGTGCACGAGGCGCGGCTCGAGCCGTCGCCTCGCTCCACGGTCCTCGTCGGGCCGAACGGGCAGGGGAAGACCAACCTGCTCGAGGCCCTCTTCCTCCTCTGCACGCTGAAGCCGTTGCGGGCGACCCGCCTCGCCGAGCTCATCCGCTTCGGCGCGGAGCGGGCCCGGGTCGAGGGGATGTTCGAGGGTCCCGGTGGTTCCCGCACCGTGGCCGTCGAGATCGGACCGGAGGGGCGAACCGCCTTCCTGGACGGCAAGCCGCTCGCATCCTCCGATCGACTCGACGCCTTCTTCGAGGGGCGCGCCGCGGTCTGCTTCTCCCCCGACGACCTCCTCCTCGTGAAGGGGGGGCCGGAACAGCGCCGGCGCTTCCTCGACCGGGCGGCCTTCAACCGCTGGCCGGCCGTGCTCGCCGAGGCGCGGGACTACCTGCGCGCTCTCCGGTCCCGGAACGCGGCGCTCCGCCACGCCCCCCAGGACGTCGAGGAGAGCTTCCGGGAGCCGCTCGTGCGCTCCGGAGCCCGGCTCGTGGCCCGGCGCATGGCCCTGCTCGCCGAGCTCGCGCCCAGGACGGCGGAGGCCTTCGCCGAGATCTCCGGACCGGAGGCGGCCGAGGCCCGCCTCACCTACCACCCGGCGGCCGGCGTGCGGGTCGAGGGCAGCGAGCCGGAGATCGCCGCACGGCTCGCGGCGGCGCTCGCGCAGCGGCTCCCGCGCGACAGGGAGAAGGGCTACACGTCGGCGGGGCCCCACATGGACGATCTCTCGCTCGCGCTGGGAGGGAAGGGCGCCCGATCCTACGGCTCGCAGGGGCAGCAGCGGGCTCTCGTGCTGGCGCTCAAGATCGCCGAGATCGAGAACCTCCGCGACGAGCTGGGCCGCCCCCCGCTGCTCCTGCTCGACGACGTCTCCTCCGAGCTCGATCCCGAGAAGAACGGCCACCTGCTCCGCCACCTCGCGGCTCTCCCCGGCCAGGCCTTCCTCACCACCACCGACCGGCGGCTGCTGGCGCCGGCGGCCGACGCGGGCTCCGCCTTCTACCGGGTGCGAGAGGGCACCTTCGAGCGGGATCTTTCCCCCGTGATCCCGGAGGGTTGAGACCCTCTTTCCCGGTTGCCGGACCCGCCGGGCTCTGTTATATCCACCGACTCACAAGTCGCTGGAAATCCTCGACAAAAAGGCCTGACGAGAACCCCCTGGAAAACTCCCGAACCACGCCTCCTCCCGGATCCGAAAGCGAAGGCTACGGCACCGAGGCCATCAAGGTCCTCGAGGGGCTCGAGGCCGTTCGCAAGCGCCCCAACATGTACATCGGCGACGTGGGGGAGCGCGGGCTCCACCACCTCGTCTTCGAGGTCGTGGACAACTCGGTGGACGAGGCCATGGCGGGTCGCGCCGACGCCATCGAGATCACCATCCACACCGACAACTCGGTGACGGTGCAGGACAACGGATCGGGCATCCCGGTGGGTCCCCATCCCACCGTGATCGGGATGGACACGCTCGACGTGGTGATGACGAAGCTGCACGCCGGAGGCAAGTTCGAGTCGAACGCCTACAAGGTCTCGGGCGGCCTCCACGGCGTGGGCGTCACCTGCGTGAACGCCCTCTCCGAGTGGCTGAAGGTCGAGGTCTACCGCGAGGGCAAGGTCTGGGCGCAGCGCTACGAGCGCGGCCACCCCACCGGCAAGGTGACCGCCGTCGGAGAGACCCAGCGTCGCGGCACCCGCATCACCTTCCGTCCCGACTTCCCGCTCTTCGAGGCGAAGGAGTTCTCCTTCGAGACCCTCTCCGGGCGGCTGCGCGAGCTCGCCTTCCTGAACCCCGGCCTCAAGATCACGGTAGACGACGAGCGCACCGGCAAGATGCACGAGTTCCTCTTCAAGGACGGCATCCGCGAGTTCGTCGCCTACCTGAACAAGAGCCGCCAGCCGCTCTTCGAGCCGCCCATCGCGCTCCACCAGTCGATGCAGGTGGAGGCCGGCGAGGCCACGGTGGACATCGCCCTGCAGTGGAACGACGGCTACGACGAGAAGGTCTTCGCCTTCGCGAACAACATCCACAACCACGAGGGGGGCACGCACCTCGTGGGATTCAAGGCCGCGCTCACCCGCACGCTCAACGCCTACGGCACGAAGAACAACCTCTTCAAGGAGCTGAAGGAGGAGATGCCGTCGGGCGACGACATGCGGGAGGGGCTCGCGGCCGTCATCTCCATCCGGCTCCCGGGCGCCGCCTTCGAGGGGCAGACCAAGACCCGCCTCTCCAACACCGAGGCCAAGTCGCTCGTCGAGACCATGGTGAACGACCGGCTCGGCACCTGGCTCGAGGAGAACCCGGCGCTCGCGAAGCGCATCATGGCCAAGGTGGCCGAGGCGGCCCGGGCCCGCATCGCGGCCCGCAAGGCGCGCGAGACGGTGCGGCGCAAGGGGGCGCTCGACGGCGCGTCGCTGCCGGGCAAGCTCGCCGACTGCCAGTCGCGCGACCCGGCCGACTGCGAGATCTACCTCGTCGAGGGGGACAGCGCCGGCGGCTCGGCGAAGCAGGGGCGCGACCGGCGCACCCAGGCCATCCTCCCGCTGCGCGGCAAGATCCTGAACGTGGAGCGGGCCCGCTTCGACAAGATGCTCTCCTCGGTGGAGATCGCCACCATCATCACCGCGCTCGGCACGGGCATCGGCGCCGACGAGTTCGACGCCGACAAGGTGCGCTACCACCGCATCGTCATCATGACCGACGCGGACGTGGACGGCAGCCACATCCGCACGCTGCTGCTCACCTTCTTCTTCCGGCAGATGCCGGCGCTCCTGGAGAAGGGCTACCTCTACATCGCCCAGCCGCCGCTCTACCGGATCCAGAAGGGGAAGAAGGAGAACTACCTGAAGGACGAGGGGGCGCTCGACGAGTACCTGCTCTCCATCGGGACCGAGAAGGCGCGCCTCGTCTCCGGAGATCAGGAGATCGGCGGCGACGACCTGAAGCGGCTCGCCGAGGAGGTGCGCCAGTACCGCACCCTTCTCGCCGTGGCCGACCGCCGCCGCGACGCCCGCGTCGTGGACGCGGCCATCCGGCAGGGCGACCTCGACCCCGACACGCTGCGCGACCACGCCGCCGTGAAGGCGCTCGCCGAGACCATCTCCCACAAGGCCCTGAAGCTCTACCCGGACATCGAGGTGCGCGGCGCCAAGATCGAGCGGGACGAGGAGCACGGCCGCGACAAGCTCGTCTTCCAGACCACCGTGGCCGGCGCGCAGCGCGAGACCCGGCTCGACTTCGACTACCTCTCCAGCGCCGAGTGGACCGACCTCTCCGCGCTCTACGGCGCGCTCGCCGAGATCGGCCCCGGTCCGTTCACGCTCCAGACCGGCGACGCGGCCGAGGAGGTCCCCGACGTGTTCGCCGCGGTGGCCGCGCTGAAGAAGGCCGCCGCGCAGGGGCAGACCATCCAGCGCTACAAGGGGCTCGGCGAGATGAACCCCGAGCAGCTCTGGGAGACCACGATGGACCCGGCCCGCCGCACCATGCTGCAGGTCCGGGTGGACGACGCGGTCGAGGCGAACGACGTCTTCAGCGTGCTGATGGGCGATGCGGTGGAGCCGCGCCGCGAGTTCATCGAGAAGCACGCCCTCGACGTCCAGAACCTCGACATCTGACAGGCGCCCCCACCGGGGCTCGGAGGCGAGATGATGGACTGGTTGTTCCGGCTGCCGCTCCTCTGGGTCTTCGTCGTCACCGTGGGGTCCTTCCTGGCCGTCACGCTCGGGGGGATGATCCTCTTCGGCCCGGTGCGGGAGCGGCTCCAGAAGCGCTTCCACCGCAGTTCCGATCAGGCCGAGTACTTCGGCACCCAGATCTGGCTCGCCTACACCCTCATCCTGAGCCTCACCGCCGTGGGGGCCTGGAGCGAGTACCAGTCCGCCACCGAGAAGGTGTCCCGCGAGGTGGCCTCTCTCGAGGTGCTGCAGCGGGCGGCGCTCCTCTACCCGGAGCCGATGCGAAGCCAGATGGACGATATCATCCGGGCCTACGCGAAGGACGTCGCCGAGAAGGAGTGGCCCGAGCAGCGCGCCGGGAAGCACCCCTCCGCGGCCAAGTACAGGTTCGGGGCGCTCAACCGGCTCATCGGCGACTTCGAACCGGACAACCTCGCCGACACGCTCATGCACACCGAGACGCTGCGCCAGATGACGACCGCCTCGGAGGCCCGCCGGGCCCGCATCCACGCCACGGCCAACTCGCTCCCGGCCGTCGTCTGGATCGTGCTGCTGGTGGGCGCCGCGCTGGCCCTCACCGGGGCCACGCTCTTCGTCACCGTGGACGACGCCGCCCTCCACCTCACGCTGGTGGGCTGCATGGCCGCCTTCGTGGGGCTCGTGGTATTCGTCACCGTGGCGCTCGACCATCCGTTCCAGGGGGACGTCACCCCGTCCGAGCATGGCTTCCACCTGATCGCCGAACGCCCCTTCGGCGGGCTGTGAGCACGAACGAGGAGAGCAGACCATGCCCCGCGCCGCATTCGTCACCATCGGAACCTACGTCCCGGATCGCGTCGTCACCAACGCCGAGCTGACCCGATACATGGACACCTCGGACGAGTGGATCGTCCAGCGCACCGGCATCCAGGAGCGCCACTGGGTGGAGCCCGGCCTGGGCACCTCCGAGATGGCCTTCCGGGCCTCGAAGCGGGCGCTCGACCAGGCCGGCTGGAAGGCCGAGGACCTCGACGCCATCGTCTTCGCCACCCTCTCCACCGACCACATGTTCCCGGGCGACGGCTGCTTCCTGAACGCCAAGCTGGGGATCCCGGGCGTGCCCGCGCTCGACATCCGCAACCAGTGCTCCGGATTCCTCTACGGCCTGTCGGTGGTGGACGCCTGGATCCGCGCCGGTGTCTACCGGAAGGTGCTGCTGGTGGGCTCGGAGACCCACTCCACCGGGCTCGACGTCTCCACCCGCGGCCGGGACGTGACCGTGATCTTCGGCGACGGGGCGGCCGCCGCGCTGCTCGAGGCCACCGACGATCCGGACCGCGGCGTGCTGGCGGTCGAGCTCCACGCCGACGGCCGCCACGCCAAGGACCTCTGGGCCGACGCCCCCGGCTCCATCCACAGCCCGCGCATCACGAAGGAGATGGTGGAGTCGGAGGCCATCTTCCCCCACATGGAGGGGCAGAAGGTCTTCAAGCACGCCATCGTGCGCATGCCCGAGGTGGTCCGCAGCGTGCTCGCGAAGGCGGGGCTGCAGACGAGCGACATCAAGGTCCTCGTCCCCCATCAGGCCAACCTGCGCATCGCCGAGACGGTGCAGAGGTCGCTCGGGCTGCGCGACGACCAGGTCTTCAACAACATCCAGAAGTACGGCAACACCACCGCGGCGAGCATCCCGCTGGCGCTCTCCGAGGCCATACCCGCACGCGGAGTGAAGCGGGGCGATCTGGTGGCGCTGGCGGCCTTCGGCGCTGGGTTCACCTGGGGTGCGGCGCTCGCGAGGTGGTGATGCCCCGGAAGGTCCTTGAGGCGTCGTCCAACGGCAGGACTGCGGACTTTGGATCCGCGTATGAAGGTTCGAATCCTTCCGCCTCAGCCAGGTACCGCGGCTCGCCCTGAAGGCGGCGGGCGCCATGAATCCCCTCTGCCAGCGTGCCCACTCCAGCTGCGGCGCCTGCTGCGGGCTCTACAACCGCGACGGCCACGGGGAGGCCGAGATCCGCGCCCGGCTCGACGCCCGGACGGACGCGCTCGCCGGCGTGCCTCGCACCCGGGATGCCTTCCGGGAGGCGGCGCGGCGCCTCTCCGCCACGGAGCCCGCGCCCCTCTTCCCGTCGGTTCGGGTCTGCCCGCTCCTCGGCTGGCTCGACCCCGCGCGCACGAGGGTGGGCTGCCTCGCCCACCCGGCCACCACCGGCGGGCCCGACCTGCGCGACGAGGGGGTCTACGACGCCTCCATCTGCGAGACCTTCCTCTGCCCCAGCCACTCCTGGCTCACCGAGGCGGAGGCCGACGAGATCGACGTCGTCTGCGCCGACGCGCACCTGTACGGCCTGGTCGTGACCGACGTCCCCTTCGTGCGGGCCGTGCTCGAGGCGGTGGGGCGGCTGGCCGGCGAGAAACCCGGCCGGACCCATCTCGACCGGCCCGAGGTTCGCAGCGCGCTGCGCCGCCTCTTCGCGCTGAAGGAGGAGCTCGAGCCCGGATCGGAGGGGCTCTTCGGGGCCTTCCGGCCGGGGCAGGACGGCGAGCCGGTTCCGCGCAGCATCGACTACGCGGCCCTCGATCGCGACGCCTCGCCCTGGGACGCCATCCTGCTCTGCGTGGGCGCCGACCCGAGGTCGGGCAACGACCTCGACCGGCTGGAGGGGGAGGTGCGGGAGCGGCTGGAAGGGGCGGCGCGGGCGTTGAGGGGGTAGCGGGACCTCTCCGGTTCGGTTATACCAGCGGTATGAAAACGGCCATCTCCCTTCCCGACGACCTGTTTGCCGAGGCCGATCGACTGGCCCGGCGCCTCTCCAAGTCCCGCAGCGAGCTCTACCGGGACGCGGTGCAGGAGTACCTCGCGCGCCACGATCCGGAGGAGATCACCCGCGCCCTCGACAGGGTGGCCGAGCGGCTCGACCCCCGCGAGGATGGCTTCGCCCGGGCCGCCGCGTTCGCCGCGCTCCGCAGGGGGGAGTGGTGATCGCCCAGGGGGAGATCTGGTGGGCCGACCTTCCGGACCCGGTCGGCTCCGGACCCGGCTTCCGCCGGCCGGTCGTGGTGGTCCAGGGCGACGCGTTCAACCGGAGCCGGATCGCCACGGCCGTCTGCGTCCCGCTCACGAGCAACCTCGCCTGGGGCGAGGCGCCCGGGAACGTGGAGCTCCCCGCCCGCACCACCGGCCTCCCCCGCGACTCGGTCGCCAACGTGTCGCAGATGGTGACGCTCGACCGCGCCGTGCTCGCCGAGCGCGTCGGGCGCCTGGGGAGGCGGCATCTGGAACTGCTTCTCGAAGGGATCGATCTCGTGCTCGGCCGCGAATAGGCGCCGGCTCACCCTTGGCCGCCCGGCTCCGGGGTCCCGTTCCTGCCGCCGCTGAAGCGGCGGCTACAGACCGTCCGCCACGATCTCGGCCACGTCCACCACCCGCAGGGTCTCCTCCTTGCCGAGCTCGGCCACGCCGTCCTTCAGCATGGTGAGGCAGAAGGGGCAGCCCACCGCCACCACGCCGCCCTTTTCACCCAGCGTACGTGCGGCCTCCTCGACCCGGTTCTGGTTGATGCGGGTGCCGAGCTTCTCCTCCAGCCACATTCGGCCGCCGCCGGCGCCGCAGCAGAATCCCTGCTCGCGGTTCCGCTCCATCTCGAGCACCCGCAGCCCCGGAACCGACGCCAGCGACGCGCGCGGCGCATCGGCGATCCCGTTCCAGCGGGCCAGGTAGCAGGGGTCGTGGTAGGTGACGAGCTGCCCCTCGAAGGCCTTCGCCGCCGCCGGCTTGAGCTTCCCCTCGGCCACCAGCCGCGCGATGAGCTCGGAGTGGTGCACCACCTCGAAGTTCCCGCCGAACTGGGGGAACTCGTTCTTGATGGTGTTGAGGCAGTGGGGGCACTGGGCGATCACCTTCTTCACCCCGTAGCCCTTCATGAGCTCGACGTTGGCCGAGGCCTGCATCTGGAACAGGTACTCGTTGCCGAGCCGGCGCGCGCTCTCGCCGTTGCAGGTCTCCTCCTCGCCCAGGATGGCGAACTTCACCCCGGCCGCCCGCAGGATCTTCACGATGGCGCGGGACACCTTCTTCTGCCGGTCGTCGAAGGCGCCGGCGCAGCCCACGAAGAAGAGCCACTCGAAGTCCCCCTCGGCGGCGCGCGGGATGGCGAGGTCGTCGCACCACTCGGCGCGCCGGTTCGAGCCGATGCCCCAGGGATTGCCCTGGGTCTCGATGTTCTTGAAGACGCGGGCCGCCTCTTCGGGGAAGGCCGACTCGACCAGCACCTGGTGACGCCGCAGGTCCACGAGCCGGGGCACCTGCTCGATGAGCACCGGGCAGGCGGTCTCGCACCAGCCGCAGGTGGTGCAGGCCCACACGGTGGCCTCGGGCAGCACGTTCCCCACCACCGCGGGGAGGGCCTCGGCGGCGGCCTCGCGCGCCGCGGCGTCGGGGGCGCGAGCGATGGCCACGAGCTCGGGCGCCCGGTCCTGGATGTGGCGGCGGAGCGTCCGGTTCACCTCCTTGTGGCTGAGCGGCTTGCCGGTCACGTAGGTGGGGCAGAAGGTCTGGCAGCGGCCGCACTCGGTGCAGGAGTAGGCGTCGAGCGCCTCCTTCCAGGACAGGTCTTTCACTGTGCGTGAACCGTAGTCGGGGGTCTCCGACTCGAGGTCCAGCTTGCGGAGCGCCCCGCGCGGCGGCAGCCGCTGGAACCAGACGTCCGGCAGCGCGGTGAGGACGTGGAAGTGCTTCCCGAAGGGGAGGAAGTTCAGGAACACCAGCACGATGACGAGGTGCAGCCAGAAGGAGGCCACCCCGATCCCGTGGACCACGCCCGGGTCGATCCCCGCCATCATCCAGGCGCCCAGCGATCCCGCCGGCGCGCCCAGGCTGCAGGCCTGCCGCAGCGCGAGCCGCTCCGCCCCCTCGAAGAGGATCTCGGTGACCATCAGGCCGGCGATGAAGCCCAGGATGAGCACGCCCTCCCAGCTCCGGGTGACGCGATCGGGCTTGGTCACGATCCGGCGCCAGATGAAGGCCAGCGCCGCGAAGAGCGCGAGCAGCACCATCACGTCCTTCACGAAGCCGTAGGCGTCGCCGATGACCGTCCCCGTCCCGAGCAGCGGCAGGTGGAACGTGGGGGAGAAGCCCATGCCGAAGAGGGTGACGGTGCGGGCCCCCAGGATGACGAAGGCCGCGAAGATGAGGATGTGCATCAGCCCCGGCCAGACCTCCCCGCGGGTGGGGAGGCGCGACTGGCCCAGGCCGAAGCGCAGGAGCCCGCGGAGGCGCTCCCCGGCGCGGTCGAAGCGGTCGTCCTTCCGGAAGGCGCCCAGCGGGGCCAGCCGGCGAACCATCGTGAAGGCGAAGAAGCCGCCCGCGGCGAGGAGCAGGAACGCGGTGATCCAGGGGTTCATGGGGGAGAGATTCTACCCCCTGATTCCGGAATCGGTTCAACTGTTGAACTGCACCGCCTGCCGAAACCGGGCCATCTCGACGGCGTGCTCCACGTAGAGCCGCGCGATGTCCTTCTTCGTGGCCCGCTCCAGCCCCTCGAAGCCCGGGGAGCTGTTCACCTCCATGATCTTCGGGCCGCCCCGCGACTCGAGCATGTCCACGCCGGCCACCTCGAGGCCGATGACCCGGGCCGCCTTCACCGCCGCCTCGGTGTACTCGCGCGTCAGGGTCACGGCCCGCGCCTTGCCGCCGCGGTGGATGTTGGAGCGGAACTCGCCGGTCCGGGCCTGGCGCCGCATCGCCGCCACCACCCGGTCGCCGATGACCAGCGCGCGCAGGTCGCGCCCCTTCGACTCGGCCACGAACTCCTGGAGCAGGATCTCCTGGCCGAGGTCCCAGAAGGTGTCGAGCATCCCCTGCACCTCGTCCATGGTGGAGGCGATCATGACCCCCACGCCCTGCGTGCCCTGGATGAGCTTGATGATGCAGGGAAGCCCACCCACGTGCTCCACCACCTGCGCCACCTCGTCGCGGAAGCGGCACATCGCCGTGCGGGGGATGTCGAGTCCGTAGCGGGAGAGGAGCTGCAGCGCGCGCAGCTTGTCGCGGGCGCGTGCGATGGCGAGGGCGTCGTTCAGCACCGGCACGCCCATCATGTCGAACTGGTTCACCACCGCGAGCCCGTAGGAGGTGATGGAGGCGCCGATGCGCGGGATGACCACGTCGACGGGGCCGACCTCCTCGCCCTGGTAGAAGAGCGACGGTCGGGCCCGCGCCAGCACCATGTTGCAGTGGAGGGTGTCGAGCACCCGGACCCGGTGCCCGAGCGCCCGCGACGCCTCGACGAGCCGCCGGGTGGAGTGGAGCCGCGGGTTGCGGGAGAGGATGGCCACCGTGAGGCGGCGCGCCTTCGCGGCGGGACGAGATCCGTTCCGTGGCATGTCCGGTCGAGCCTACGCCGCGCTCCGGAGAGGGCGCAACCGGCCGGAGATCCCTTCATTGATCGGGGGGTTCGGCGCTGGTAGAACCCTCGATCCCCCGCCAAGCCGCCCGGAGAAGAGACCCGACGTGGACTACAAGGACACCGTCAACCTGCCGAAGACCGACTTCCCGATGAAGGGCAACCTGCCGCAGCGGGAGCCGGAGATCCTGAAGGAGTGGGAGGCAGGCCGGATCTTCGAGAACCTGGTGGCCGCCAACGTGGCCAGGGGGGGCAAGCGCTTCGTCCTCCACGACGGGCCGCCCTACGCGAACGGTCACATCCACATCGGCCACGCGCTCAACAAGATCCTGAAGGATCTCATCGTCAAGTACCGCAACATGTCGGGCCAGGTCTCCGACTACCAGCCCGGCTGGGACTGCCACGGACTGCCCATCGAGCGGAAGGTGGACGAGGAGCTCGGCTCGAAGAAGCGGGACATGGACCGCGTGGCGGTGATCGGGGCCGCCCGCACCTACGCCGGCAAGTGGATCGACAAGCAGCGGGAGGAGTTCAAGCGGCTCGGCATCTTCGGGCGCTGGGACACCCCCTACGCCACCATGGCGAAGGGGTACGAGGCCGACACGGTCCGGGCGCTCGCCCGGGTGGCCGAGAAGGGCTACCTCGTCCGGGGCAAGAAGCCGGTCTACTGGTGCACCACCGATCGCACCGCGCTCGCCGAGGCGGAGGTGGAGTACGAGGAGCACACCTCGCCCTCCATCCACGTGGCCTTCGAGCTTCTGGGCGACCTGCCCGCGCCGGCGCTGGCCGGGCGCAAGGCGAGCCTGGTCGTCTGGACCACCACCCCCTGGACCTTGCCCGCCAACCTGGCGGTCTCGGCCCACCCCGACTTCCTCTACGTCGCCTACGACCTGGGCGGGCGGCTGCTCGTGGTGGCGAAGGACCTGCTCCTCGCCTTCCTGGCCGCCGTCGCGCCCGACGAGCTCCTGGACGGCACGTCGCTCCGCCACCCCGAAAAGGTGCTCGCCACGATGGAGGGGCGCGAGCTCGAGGGGCTTCGCTACCGCCACCCCTTCATGGACCGGGACTGCCCGGTCATCCTGGGCGAGCACGTCACGCTGGAGGCCGGCACCGGCCTCGTCCACACCGCGCCGGGTCACGGCCAGGAGGACTACCAGGTCGGCATGAAGTACGGCCTCGAGGTCCTGAACCCGGTGGACGGCGCCGGGCGGTTCACCGAGGCGGCGGGCAAGTACGCCGGCAAGGAGATCTTCGCCGCCAACGCCGAGATCGTGGCCGACCTGCACGCCTCGGGGCACCTGCTCTCCGACCCGAAGGCCTCGCTCCGCCACAGCTACCCGCACTGCTGGCGCTGCCACCGGCCGGTGGTCTTCCGGGCCACCGACCAGTGGTTCCTCTCGCTGGAGCACGACGGGCTGCGCGCCCGCACCCTCGCCGAGATCGACCGGGTGCAGTGGATCCCGCGCTGGGGCCGCGACCGCATCTACAACATGATCGAGCACCGACCCGACTGGTGCCTCTCGCGCCAGCGCACCTGGGGCGTGCCCATCACCGTCTTCTACTGCGAGAAGTGCAACGAGCCGCTCGTCTCCCCGGCGCTCATGCGGCGGGTGGCCGACGAGTTCGAGAAGGAGGGCATCGAGGCCTGGTACCGGCACGAGCCGGCCTACTTCACTCAGAGTGAAAAGTGCGGGGCCTGCGGCGGCACCGACTTCCGGCGCGAGCAGGACATCCTCGACGTCTGGTGGGACTCGGGCGTCTCCTGGGCGGCGGTGGCCGAGCACGGCCGCAACAGCGAGTTCCCGGTGGGGCTCTACCTGGAGGGGTCCGACCAGCACCGCGGCTGGTTCCACTCCTCGCTGCTCACCTCCATGGCCATCCGGGGCATCGCCCCCTACAGGGCGGTGCTCACCCACGGCTTCGTCCTCGACGGCCAGGGCCGGGCCATGTCGAAGAGCGTGGGCAACGTGGTGGCGCCCGAGGAGATCATCAAGAAGTACGGCGCCGACGTGCTGCGCCTCTGGGTCGCCGCCTCCGACTACCGGGACGACGTGCGGGTCTCCGGCCAGATCCTGGACGGCCTCGCCGAGGGCTACCGGAAGATCCGCAACACGGTGCGCTGGGCGCTCGGGAACCTGGCCGATTTCGACCCGGCCCGGGACGCCGTGCCGGTGGCGGAGATGGAGCCCTTCGACCGCTGGGCCTGCGCGAAGATGGTCGAGTGGCAGGACACGGTTCTCCAGGCCTACGCCGACTACGAGTTCCACGTGGCCTACCACGCCACCATGGAGTTCGTGTCGGTCACGCTCTCGTCGGTCTACTTCGACGTGGTGAAGGACCGGCTCTACACCGCCCGCAGGGACGGGAAGCCCCGCCGCAGCGCCCAGACGCTGCTCCACTGGGTGGCGCAGGACCTGCTCCGCATGCTGGCGCCGGTCCTCTCCTTCACGGCCCACGAGGCCTGGAAGTACCTGCCCGGCGAGAAGGCCCCCACGGTCTTCGAGGCCGGCTTCCCCCGCCGCGAGGCCCCCGCCGACGGGGCCTCGCTCCGCGCCCGGTACGAGCGGCTGCTCGCGGTCCGGTCCGAGGTGCTGAAGGCGCTCGAGGCGGCCCGGCGCGACAAGCTCATCGGGTCGGGGCTGGAGGCGCGGGTGACCGTCTCCGCCGAGGGGGAGACGCTGGCGCTGCTGCGCGACGCGGCGGACGAGCTGCCCACCCTCTTCATCGTCTCGGGCGTGGCCCTCGCCGATGGTACACTCGCAGTGAATGTCGAGCGGGCCCGGGGCGAGAAGTGCGAGCGCTGCTGGGTCTTCGCCGAGGACCGTGGCACGGATCCCGCCCACCCCACGCTCTGCGGGAAGTGCGCGGGGGCGCTGGCATGACGAGGGGCCCGTCCCGCTGGGCGCTCCTGGCCGCGATCTTCGCGGTGATGGTGGCGGGCGACCAGGTGACCAAGTTCCTGGCCGTGGACCGGCTCACCTTCGCCTTCCAGCGGCTGGGCGCCTCCACCCTCGACGCCAAGGTGAAGGCCTTCTACGGCACGAGCCACCTGGAGAGCGTGGCCCGCCCTCCCCACGTGGTGTGGGACCCGATGTGGCGGATGACCTACGCCGAGAACCCGGGCGCGGCCTGGGGCATGCTGCGCGACCTCCCGGCCGGGTTCCGCCACGGCTTCTTCGTGGTGATGACGCTGGGCGCGCTCGGCTTCATCCTCTGGTACTTCCGGCGGCTCCGGGAGGACCAGCGCTACATGCAGGTGGCGCTCGCCTTCATCTTCTCCGGCGCGGTGGGCAACCTCATCGACCGGCTGGCCCGCAGCTACGTCATCGACTTCGTGCAGTGGCACTGGTGGCACCGCCCCGACATCTACTGGCCCATCTTCAACCTGGCCGACTCCCTCATCGTGGTGGGGGTGGCGATGATCCTCCTCGCCCCCAACGAGCAGCGCGCCGGCTCCGGGAAGTCCGGCGCCGCGCCGGAGGTTCAGGCGTAGATGCTCCCCATCCTCCTCCGCATCGTCATCCCGCCCGGGATCACCTGGGTGGTGGCCCTCCTGGTGGGACTCGTGGTGGTGGTGGGGCGGGCCTACCTCCACCGGCGCGAGGCGGCCCGGGAGGACCGGAAGGTCTCGTGGGGGGAGGCCATCTGGTCCGACAAGGCGACGCTCGTCGTCATGCTCCTCGCCCTCTTCGCCGCCTGGCGCTCCGGCCTGATGGGGGACGGGGTGGACGTGCCCCTCCACACCTACGGGGTCATGCTGGCGCTGGGCTTCGTCTTCGCCATCTGGCTCGCACAGACGGAGGCGCAGCGGCAGGGGCAGGATCCGCAGCTCGTGGGCGACCTCTCCTTCTGGATCCTGGTCTCCTCGCTCGTGGGGGCCCGGCTCTTCTTCATCGCGGTGAACTGGCGCGACTACTTCGGGGCGAACGCGCTCGTGGTCACGCGGATCGGACGCATCCCGCGCCTCTTCGCGGTCTGGGAGGGCGGGATGGTCTTCTACGGCGGCTTCATCGCCGCCGCGGTGGCCGCCGCGGTCTACCTCCGGGTGAAGCGGATGCGCTTCCTCCCCTACGCCGACACCCTCATCCCCTCGGTGGCCTTCGGGCAGTTCCTGGGGCGCATCGGCTGCTTCAGCGCCGGCTGCTGCTGGGGGCGAAGCTGCGAGCCGGCGCTCCCCTGGGCGGCCCGCTTCCCCCCCGAGTCGCTCGCCTTCCAGTCGATGGCGGCGCGCCTGAACCCGGCCCGCTTCATCGCGCCCGACCACCTGCACACGCTCCCCATCCACCCGGTGCAGCTCTACGAGTCGCTCGGCGAGCTGCTGCTCTTCGCCTTCCTGTCCATCTGGCTGCGGCCGCGAAAGCACTTCCACGGCCAGGTGATGGCCGCCTGGCTCATGCTCTACGCCGTGCTGCGAACCACCACCGAGACCTTCCGCGGCGACGTGGAGCGCGGGGTCTGGCTGGGGCTGGGAACCGGTCAGTGGGTCTCGATCGGCATCTTCGCGACCGGCGCCGTCATGTGGCTCGTCGGCAGCCGCCTGGCCCGGTCGGCCGTGGCAGCGCTGCCGGGGCGGGCTTAGACTCCCCGCGTGGCGCTTCCACCGAAGAGGCCGGGCGGGCAGCGCGCCGCCGGCTCGCAGGACCCCCTCCTCCCGGAACGTGAGACCGGGAAGGAGAAGCTCGCCAGCGAGCAGCTCGCCAGCGCGCTCGACGCCCTCGAGGAGGAGCTCGAGGAGATCAAGGTGAAGTACGAGATGTACTTCATGGGCGCCGATCGGATGGAGCCCTCCCGCCGCCGGGACGACCTGAAGCGGAACGTCGAGCGGCTCCGGAGCGCCTTCACCCGGAACGCCGGGATCCGCTTCCGCATCCAGACCCTCCACGCCCGCTACCTCTCCTACGAGCGGCTCTGGCTCCGCTCCGGCCGGGAGAAGGAGGCCGGCACCTACCGGCGCGACGTGATGAAGGTTCGCCGGAAGATGGCCGAGGCGCGGGGGCAGAAGGTGGAGGCCGCGCCGGTCGCGAAGCCGGCCGCCCCCCCGCCGCCCCCCCCCGCACCGGCGTCGGTCCTGGGCGACGCCGAGCTGCGCGACCTCTTCGACTCCTACGTGTCGGCCAAGCGGAGCTGCAACGAGGACGTGTCGCGCCTGACGCTCGAGTCGATCGCGCGCACGGTGAACAAGCAGGCCCCCGAGATCGCCGCGAAGTACAAGGCGAAGCGGGTGGAGTTCAAGGTGGTCGTCCGGGACGGGCGCGCCGTGTTGACCGCCGTGCCCCGGAGCTGAGCCGGCCGATCCGGGCTTGCGTCCGTCCGGGAGCGATCGTAAAACAGCCCCCCTCGGTCGTCCGCAAGGGCGGCCGGGCAGCACGCCTGGATAGCTCAGCTGGTAGAGCAGGGGACTGAAAATCCCCGTGTCCCTGGTTCGATTCCGGGTCCAGGCACTTCTACATCTCGCGCCGACATCACGGGCCCGTCCGACCGCAAGGTCTGGCGGGTCTTTTGCTTTTTCGGCGTTGGACGGACGGGAGGCGAGGAGCGGGGCGGGTGGACATGCGCTCGGACGCCGGGGAGCAGGACGGGCTCCATTCCCACCGTATTACCATCGGCTCCGAGAGCGACCGCAACAAGCGGTCAGGCTGCGGGGGCCTGACCAACCACAGGAGGCGGTGCGCTGCCCGGCCCGCGAGGAATGGGGGGCGCAGCGAGGGTGGCGTAGAACCGCTTGGTCGTCTGCGCTGACTGGTGGCCCATGTAGTCAGACACGGACTGCACGAAGGCTCCCTCAATCGTCTTCCGGGTCGCGAACGTGTGACGGTAGCTCCCCGGACCGAACCGGGGCACCCCGGCCTTCCCGCAGGCATCCCGGATGGCACGGTAGAGCCTGGACTCGCTGAAGCCGCCTCCCTTCCGCACCGCCTGGGCATGCTGGAGAAGGTGGGGCTCGATCCTGGTCAGATGAGGGCGTCCGGACTTGTGGAGGAACGTCAGGACCGCGCCACCCGTGCCGTCCTCGTGGATCTCCCCAGCGCGAGCGAAGCGAAGGAGTTCCGAAATGTGCAGACCCACCCCGTGCAGCAGGATCACATGGGGGATCCAGTGCGGCCGGATGGCCAGCAGCGTCGCTGTATGGTCGACCTCGGGGATGACCCGCGTCACGGTCCACTGCTTCGGCGTGGACTGGGCGATGGCGTAGGACGCCACGGGGTTCTCGACGGCGCTGATCGCGTGGCGCCTCTTCTGGAGCCAGGAGTAGAACGCCTTGAGGGTGGCGACCCGAGCCCGGCGCCCACCGAGCTTGACGGAGTCGAGTGCCGGGACGACATGCTCCCCGAGCTTCACCTGCCGCAGGTCCGTGCCCTTGAGCAGTCCGGCCCACCAGTTGAGCCACTTGCGCTGCCGCCTCACCCAGGGCTTCGAGTTCCGCTTCTCGACCTCGGAGAATAGAACGAACTGGTCGATGAGGACCGGGGTGAGCCGCAGCGGCTCGCGGTGAGGTCCTGCGGGGTGGTAGGCGGACGGGTCCGCCTCGAACCGCTTCAACTGCTCCAAGGCCCCACGGTCGGTCGTCGCCCCAGTGTTGACGTCGTACCGGATGCCCCCGACGGTACGGCGGAGGTAGTAGGTGCGGTGACCGATGTCGTTGAGCCAGTAGCGGCCGCCGTCCCACTTCATCCACGGCATAGCTAGACCGACCCCTGGGAGGGCGTCCCGCATCCCCGATATCCGGGGAGGGCGGCCGAGACAGCGTCAGCGAGATCCGTATCCATACCTATAGATCTCAGAGGGCCCCGGGCTCCTTGGCGGGGGAGGTTACTGGCGCGACTCTCTCTGGGCGGCGAGGAACCTTTGGAGGGTGCTGCGGGACAGCCCCTTCCGGCGGGCAGCCTCGGCGACCGCGATGCCGTTCGCCACAAGGTCAGCGGCACCGTGAAGCAAGATTCTGGACGCGGGAGGACGCCCGATAGGCGTTCCTTCGCGACGGGCTCGCTCGATCCCCGCCTTCGTCCTCTCGATGAGCCGCTCTCTTTCCTGCTGGGCTACCCATCCGAAAATCGCCACGAGGAGGGGGCGGATCGGACCTCCGGTATCCAGCCAGCCCTCCCGAACCGAGATCACGGGGACTCCCAAGCGGTCGCACTCCAAGACCATGTTGATCGCCCCGGTCATCGAGCGGTGGAGGCGGTCCAGAGCCCACACGACCACCGCCTGGGCCCGAGCGGCCCTCACGTCCGCCATCAGGCGGTCGAGTACGGGGCGAGCCTTGGCGGCGGATTCCACTTCTTCGTAGATGACAGGGTCGTACCCGCGAGCCCTGCACAACTGGAGCACCTCGGCCTTCTGGTTCTCCACGGTCTGGCGGTCGGTCGAGACCCGGATGTAGATGGCGGCGGTCGGCATCAGAAGAAGTTCCTCTCGTCGTCGAAGAAGACCGCGCAGTCCTCGGCTGTGAGATGGGGATGCAACTCTCCCCACACCGCCACCTTCAGCCCCGACACCACCATCGCCCCGCCCCTGGGATCCTTTGGCGCCACCTTCCCCGCCATGGAGAGGTCCAGGCCGACCGACTGGGCCGCCGCGAACGGGGCGCACTTGCGGGCCTCCTTCTTCGAGACGACCGCGAAGCCCCCGAAGCTCTCGGCTCCGGCGTGGCGGTAGTACATGACGACGTCACCGTCCTTGGCCCCCGGCAGCCGGATCCTGGACGCACGGTCGGTGACAGCCTCGGCCTCGGCCAGGAGCGCGCCGGTGAAGACGCCCGCCGCCAGCCCGCCGTACACGTAGGAGGGGTCCTCGGACGCCAGGATGACCTCTGGGAGCGTTCGGCCTGCGTGAATGCCCGTGGGGAGCTTCGAGTAGGTCACGGGGCTCCTGGCCTACGCCACGCCTCTTGTGGCCGTCCCGAAGATCGCCGTGGGCATGGGCGCCCCGCCCGAGGACGCCTCGTCAGCAAGACCCTGGACGGCTTCGCTCGCCAACCCATTCTCGGTCATCAACTTGAAGAGAGCCCACCCACGCGCCCCCCACGGAGCCGAGTAGACCAAAACGTCGTTGGCGTGATGAGCGATGATGTCCATCGAGTTGTCGGCGGCGGGGTCGAGGGGATCCATTTCCACGGCGTTGACGCAGTGCCGAACGGCCTCCTCCAAAATCCCTTCCCGGTCGCTGACGACCGCGAGCACCCACTCCAGGTGAATGCTCGGCGCGAGGCCCCGGGTGGCCGCTTCCGCCGCGATTGAGTTGGCGAGGACGAGCGCCTCGGCGTTCGATCCGCTCTGGGACAGCTCGCGGACCTTGGCCAAACGAGCGATGAGGTCGGAACGACCGGGCACACGACTGCCAGGGACCTTGGGCATCTGGG
>CAIOAK010000085.1 GCA_903855945.1 uncultured Anaeromyxobacter sp. | reverse complement strand
TGCTGGCCAAGCTCCGGAAGGCCCGCAACGGGCAATCCCACGTCCAGCCCGACGCCACCGACGAGCAGGTCATCGACGCCGCGCTGGATCTCCTCCTCGCCCAGCAGGAGAGGCGCAAGGCCAGCGTCCCCGCCGAGGTGAAGCGGGAGGTCCTCCAGCGGGACGGGGCAAAGTGCCAATGGCCGACCCACGACGGCGGCATCTGCGGCGCGACGGTGCGGCTCGAGATCGATCACGTGCAACCGCGTGCGCTCGGCGGCCCCTCGACCGTGGACAACTGCAGGATCCTTTGCAAACCGCACAATCTCGAGGCCGCGCGGAACACCTACGGGGACGAAGTGATGGACCTCTTCGCCCCCGTGGTGCGGGAGGGCGTCGCTCCGTACGCGGAGGTCACGCATTCACACCTCGTGAACTCGCCCGACCTGCCCGATGAGGCGGACGAGGTACCCTTCGCCACCCGCCAGGCTCCGTCAGCACGGCGCCGTCGCCCTCGAGGAGGCCATTCCGGCTACTCGATCGGGATCGGCCCCACGTCCCAGATCTCCTCCGCGTACTGCCGGATGGTTCGGTCGGAGGAGAAGCGGCCGCAGCGGGCCACGTTCAGGATGGCCATCCGCGTCCACTGCTCGTAGTCGAGCCAGGCCTGCGAGACCCGCTCCTGGGCAGCGACGTAGGCGGCGAAGTCGGCGAGCACGAGGTAGGTGTCGCCGCCGTGCAGCAGCGAGTCCACCACCGGCTGGAACAGGCGCGGCTCGTCCGGGGAGAAGGTCCCGCCGGAGATGGCGTCGATCACGGCCTTCAGGTCGGGGTTGCCCCGGTACCAGTCCCAGGGGTTGTACCCGGCCCGCTTCAGCTCCTGGACCTCCGTCACGGTGAGCCCGAAGAGGAAGAAGTTCTCGGCCCCGACCGCCTCCCGGATCTCGACGTTGGCGCCGTCGAGGGTGCCGATGGTGAGCGCCCCGTTCAGCGCGAACTTCATGTTCCCGGTGCCGGAGGCCTCCTTGCCGGCGGTGGAGATCTGCTCGGAGAGGTCGGCGGCGGGGAAGATGCGCTCGGCCAGCGAGACCCGGTAGTTGCGCAGGTACACCACCCGCATGTGGCCGTTCACCGCGGGGTCGGCGTTCACCACCGACGCCACCGAGTTCACGAGCTTGATGATCCACTTCGCCATCACGTAGCCGGGGGCGGCCTTGCCGGCGAAGATCCAGGTGCGCGGCGGCGGCCGGTACTTCGGATCGGCCTTCATGCGCAGGTACTGGTGGACCACGAACAGGACGTCGAGCAGCTGCCGCTTGTACTCGTGGATCCGCTTCACCTGCACGTCGAAGATGGAGGTCGGGTCCACCTCGATCCCGTTCTCCCGGAGGATGATCTCGGCCAGCCGTTCCTTGTTGTTCCGCTTGATCTCCCGGAAGCGGCGCCGGAACGCGGCGTCGTCCACCACGAGCTCGAGCCGGGAGAGCTCCTCGGCGTCGGTGATCCACCCCGGTCCGACCACCTCGTTCAGGACCGACGCCAGCTCGGGGTTGGCCTGGAGGATCCAGCGTCGCGGCGTGACCCCGTTGGTCTTGTTGTTGAACTTCTCCGGCCAGAGCTCGTAGAAATCGCGGAACAGCTCCTTCTCCAGGAGCTCGGTGTGCAGGGCGGCCACGCCGTTCACGGAGTGGGACCCGACCACGGCCAGGTTGGCCATGCGCACCTGCTTGGGAACGCCCTCCTCGATGAGGGACATCCGCCCCACCGCGGCGGCGTCGAACCGCGCATCTCCCCGGATGCTGGCCAGGAAGAGGTCGTTCACCTCGTAGATGATCTCCAGGTGGCGGGGCAGCACGCGCCCGAGCAGCTCCACCGGCCATCGCTCCAGCGCCTCCGGGAGCAGCGTGTGGTTCGTGTATCCGAAGACCGCCTGGCAGATGGGCCAGGCCCGGCCCCACGGAAGCCCGTGCTCGTCGAGCAGGACGCGCATCAGCTCGGCGATGGCGATGGCCGGGTGGGTGTCGTTGAGCTGGATGGCCACCTTGTCGGGGAAGTCGTCGAAGGACTCGTGAACCTTGAGGTGGCGGTTGACGATGTCGTGGAGCGAGCAGGCCACGAAGAAGTACTGCTGCTGCAGCCGCAGCTCCTTGCCCATCACGGTGAGGTCGTTCGGGTAGAGCACCTTGGAGATGGTCTCCGAGACGTTCTTGTCCTCGACCGCCGCCAGGTAGTCGCCGGCGTTGAAGTCGGCCAGGTCGAACTCGGCGGGCGACCGCGCCCGCCAGAGGCGCAGCGTGTTCACGGTGCGGTTGCGGAAGCCGGCGATGGGCGTGTCGTAGGCCATGCCGAGCACGCGCTTCCCCTCCACCCAGCGCACCCGCTCGCGCCCGTCCTCGCCGGCGTAGCGCTCGGTGCGCCCGAAGAAGGAGACCGGTACCTGGTTCTCCGGGCGGGCGATCTCCCAGGGATTCCCGAAGCGGAGCCACTCCTCGGGGCGCTCCACCTGCCACCCGTCCCGGATCTCCTGGTCGAAGATCCCGTACTCGTAGCGGATGCCGTAGCCGTAGGCCGGCAGCGCCAGCGTGGCCATCGAGTCGAGGAAGCAGGCCGCGAGCCGCCCCAGGCCGCCGTTGCCCAGGCCGGCGTCCGGCTCCTGCCCGAGGAGCTCGGTGAGGTCGAGTCCGAGGCTGGAGACGGCCGCCTTCATGTTGTCGAGCAGCCCGAGGTTGAGGAGGTTGTTCTCGAGCGCCTTGCCCATCAGGAACTCGAGGGAGAGGTAGTAGATCCGCTTGGCGTCGCTCCGGTAATAGGTCTGCTGCGTCTGCAACCAGTGACGCATCATCCGGTCGCGGACGGCGTCGGCCACCGCCATGTACCGGTCGAGCGAGGTGGCCGAGTGCTCGTCCTTCCCGATGGAGAACTGGAGGTGATCGGCGAAGGCGCGCCGGAGGGCGTCCACGTCGGGCGCGGTGCGGATGCTGGGGAGATCGCGGGCGCGCTCCAGGACACGCGCCTCCTCGGTCTGCTTCTCGGGAAACTTGCTGGCGGCCATCGATCTCCTCGGGGGGAACTGTCTACTTCTTCAGGGCGGTGGCCAGCTCGCCGTAGAGCGCGATGGCGCTTCGCACGGCGGCGTGGAAATCGGAGAGGTTGAGGCTCTCGTTCTCGGAGTGGGCGGCGGAGCGGGGATCCTCGACCCCCACCATCAGGGCCGGGACACCGCCCAGCGCCTTCACGAAGGGCTCGACGAAGCCGATGCTGCCGCCGCACCCGATGGCGAGCGGCTCCCGCCCGAAGCCACGCTCCAGCGCCCGGAAGGCCGCCGCGAAGGCCGGGTGGCCGACGTCGGTCTTCCAGGCCGCCCCGTGGCTCTCCACCTTGATCTTCACCTCCACGCCCCAGGGGGCGCGGGTGCGGATGGCCTCCTCGAGGCGGCGCCCCACGTCGGCGGGGTCCATGTCGGGCACCAGCCGGATGCCGAGCCGGGCCCAGGCCACGTCGTTGATGACGTTGCGGGCCTCCTTCCGGCTGGAGGCCTGGAATGCATTCACTGCCAGTGTAGGCTGCCACCAGTTGGACTCGAGCGGGTGGACGTCCCCGAGGAGCGCCACGCCCGGGCGCAGGCCGGCCTGGCGCCGGAACTCGTCGGGCGAGACCGGGAGCAGCTCGATGGCGCGCCGCTCGGCGGCGGAGAGAGGCCGGACCTGGTCGTAGATGCCCGGGATGGCGATTCGCCCCGCCGGGTCCACCAGCGAGCCCAGCACCTGGCAGAGCGCCACCGTGGGGTCGGGGATGGGCCCGCCCCACATGCCCGAGTGCACGCTCTGGTCGAGCGCCCGGAACTCCACTTCGGCGGTGACGATGCCGCGCAGCGCGATGGTGACGCAGGGGACGCCGGCGTCGACGTTGGAGGTGTCGGTGATCACGAGGGCGTCGGCGTCGAGCCGGGAGCGGTAGCGCTCGATGAACTGCGGGAGGTGCGCGCTGCCCACCTCCTCCTCCCCCTCGATGACCACCTTGAGGTTGAGCGGCAGGGTCCCCGGCCCCCGGAGCCAGGAAGCGGCGGCGGCGGCGTGCACCACGATGCCGGCCTTGTCGTCGGCGGTGCCGCGGCCGTAGAGCCGCCCGTCCCGCTCGGCGGGCTCGAAGGGGGGCGTGACCCAGAGCGATTCGTCGCCGGCCGGCTGCACGTCGTGGTGGGCGTAGAGCAGGACCGTGGGGGCCTTCGGGTCCACCACGTACTCGGCGAAGACGTAGGGGTGGGCTCCCTTCACCTCGAGGATCTCGACGACCGGGAAGCCGCGCCGCCGCAGGAGCTCGGCGGTGGCCTCGGCGCTCTGCCGGACCGTCTCCGGAGGGAAGCCGTCGAAGGAGACGCTGGGGATGCGGACCAGCGTCTTCAGATCTTCCAGGTACTCGGGGGCGTGGACCTGATAGTGGTCGAGGGCGCGCGCGGTCTTGTGGGGCATGACCGTGCAAACTAGCGCGAAACGTCTCCGCGCGCCGCTTCCACGTGACGTCCGGGCCCTACCGCCCGCCGTTTTCCCGGAACTCCTGCCAGGACATCCACCCGGCCCGGGCGAAGCCGCCCACCACGTGCACGTCCTCCACGTTCATGTGCCAGAAGAGGAAGTCCCCCAGCTCGGCGAAGGACCTCCCCTCCGGGTGGACGGCGATGTAGCGGTCCCGGGCCTCGGAGAGCTCCCCGCCGGGAACCTGCGTGAGCGTCCCGAGCAGCGCGAGCCGCCCCGAGGACTGTGGGTTCCGCGCGCCCGGCTCCTGGACGAAGAGCGAGGCGCGCGGGTCGGCACGCAGGTTCCGTGTGTGCTGGGCGATCTCGGTGAAGAGGAAGATGGGGCGCCCCACCCCGTCGAGCGCGAAGGAGACGAGCGATCCGAGCGGCCAGCCCGGCTTGCGGGCGGACAGCGTGGAGAGCACGCCGACCCGGGCGCCGGCGAGCAGATCGGAGGCGACCGCGGCGAGCTCCGAGGGAGGGGCCATGGCTAGTACCGGTAGGTGTCGGGCTTGAACGGGCCCTTCGGCGAGATGCCGATGTAGGACGACTGCTTCGAGGTGAGCTTCGTCAGCCGGGCCCCGATCTGGTCGAGGTGCAGGCGGGCCACCTTCTCGTCGAGGTGCTTGGGCAGCGTGTAGACCTTCTTGCCGTAGCGGTCGGCCCGCTCGGCCAGCTCGATCTGGGCGAGGGTCTGGTTCGTGAAGCTGTTCGACATGACGAAGCTGGGGTGGCCGGTGGCGCAACCCAGGTTGAGGAGCCGCCCCTCGGCCAGGATGAGCACCGAGTGGCCGTCCGGGAAGGTGAACTTGTCGAACTGGGGCTTGATGTTGGTGCGGACCACGCCGGTGGCCTTCTTCAGGCCGGCCATGTCGATCTCGTTGTCGAAGTGGCCGATGTTCCCGATGATGGCGCCGTCCTTCATCTTCCGCATGTGATCGACGGTGATGACGTCCACGTTGCCGGTGGAGGTGATGAAGACGTCGGCCTTCCCGAGGACGTCCTCGAGGCGCAGCACCTGGTAGCCCTCCATGGCCGCCTGCAGCGCGCAGATGGGGTCGATCTCGGTGATGACCACCCGTGAACCCTGCCCCTGGAGCGCCTGGGCGCAGCCCTTGCCCACGTCGCCGTAGCCGCAGACCACGGCCATCTTGCCGGCCAGCATGACGTCGGTGGCGCGGTTGAGCCCGTCGATGAGGGAGTGGCGGCACCCGTAGAGGTTGTCGAACTTCGACTTGGTGACGCTGTCGTTCACGTTGATGGCCGGGAAGAGGAGCTGGCCGGCCCGCTCCATGTCGTAGAGCCGGTGCACGCCGGTGGTGGTCTCCTCGGTGACGCCCCTCATCTCCTTGGCCACCTTCGTCCAGCGCTGCCGGTCCTTCTTCAGTTCCCGGCCGAGCAGCGCGAGCACCACCGCGAACTCCTCGGAGTCGGCGGTGGCCGGCGAGGGCACCGCCCCGGCGGCCTCGAACTCGACCCCCTTGTGGATGAGGAGCGTGGCGTCGCCGCCGTCGTCCACGATCTGGGTCGGCCCCTTGCCACCGCCGAAGTCGAGCGCACGCTCGGTGCACTCCCAGTACTCCTCCAGGGTCTCCCCCTTCCAGGCGAAGACCGGGACCCCCTTCGGGGACTCGGCCGAGCCACCCCGACCGGCCACCACCGCGGACGCGGCGTGGTCCTGGGTGGAGAAGATGTTGCAGGAGGCCCAGCGGACGTCGGCGCCCAGATCGACCAGGGTCTCGATGAGGACCGCGGTCTGGATGGTCATGTGGAGCGAGCCGGTGATGCGCTGCCCCTGGAGCGGCTTCCGCTTCGCGTACTCGCGACGGACGGCCATGAGGCCGGGCATCTCCTTCTCGGCGAGCTCGATCTCCTTGCGCCCCCAGTCGGCCAGCGAGAGGTCCTTCACGAGGTACTCGAACGGCGCGGCGGGGCGGGGCTTGCGTGCGGTCTTGGCCATGTCTCTTCCTTCCTTCTTCGGGTCGGGGGTGAGGAACGGAGGTCAGGGTCGGCGGGCGCGGGCGATGAGGAGCGCGGGCCCCTTGGCGGCGGGCTCGGGCGGCAGGGGACGGCAGGTGGCGTCTCGGAAGCCGGCGGCCTGGAGCAGTTGCACCACCCGGGCGGGCTCGAAGCCGGGCCAGACCTGGCCGGCGCGGCGGCGGAACGCCTCGTCGTCGTGCAGCACCGCATCCACGAGCGCCAGCCGCCCTCCGGGCCGGACCACCCGGGCCGCCTCGGCGAGCGCCCGGCCCGGGTCGTCCACCCATCCGAGCGAGAGGACGAGCAGCGCCGCGTCGCAGGACGCATCCTCGAGCGGCAGCTCCTCGAGCGAACCGCGCCGCAGCTCCACGTTGGGATGGCCGGCGGTGCGACGACGGGCGGAGCGCAGCATGTGGGCGGAGCGGTCTACGCCGATCACCCGCGCCACGTCGGGCGCCAGCGCCGCCGCGAGCGCACCCGTGCCGCAGCCCAGGTCGGCGACGGTCCACTCCGGGGGCAGCAGCGCGAGGAGCGCCTCCGTGCCGAAGCCGGTGCCGTACCACTCGGCGCGCAGCCGGTCCCAGTCGCCGGCCGCTCCCGCGAAGAAATCGTCCCCGTCCACGCGCCGGTCGCGCAGTCGCCGGTCGAGCCGGAGCTGGTCCTGGTGCAGGGTGGCCCATCCCTCGCTCTCGCTGCGGGCCACCTTCCAGAGCCGGCGGGCGGCCGGGTCGATCCCCTCCGACATCCGGTAGAGCCGGTTCTGGTTGTGGCGGCGCACCTCGATCCAGCCCTGGGAGGAGAGGACCTTGAGGTGGCGGCTCACGGTGGACTGGGGCTGCTGCAGCACCTCGCAGAGCTCGGCCACGCCCAGCTCGTGCCGGTCGAGCACGTGCAGGAGCCGGAGCCTCGTCGGGTCGGCGAGCCCCTCCATCCATCCGAAGAGCCCCTCGGGGCGTGCGGTCGCCGTATCCATTCGCATATCCGGATGGACGGATTAACACGGGGCCCGACGCCGGTCAACGCTACCAGGGCTCCCGCGCCCCGATGAACGCCTGCGGGTACCCCCAGTCGGGCGCCGACACCCGGTCGAGCTCGGCCACGTCCTCGGGCGGGAGCGCGAGCCGGAGCGCCGCCAGGTTCTCCTCCAGCTGCTCCAGGGTCCGCGCGCCGACGATGACGGTGGAGAGACCGGGGCGGCCGAGCAGCCAGGCGAGCGATACCGCCGACGGGGTCGTGCCCAGCCGTCGGGCCACGCCCTCGACGGCATCGAGCACGCGCCAGTTGTGCTCGGTGTCGATGCTCTTCCAGGTGTCCAGCCAGGCGGAGAGACGGCTCCCCGCCGGCGGCTGCATGCCGCGGCGGTACTTGCCGGAGAGGAATCCGCGCCCGAGCGGGCTCCAGGCCAGGATCCCGAGCCCGAAGTGGCGCGCCGCCGGGACGAGCTCCCGCTCCCCCTCCCGCGCCACGAGCGACCACTGCATCTGGATCGAGGCGTAGGGAACGAGGTGGCGCCGGTCGGCCGCCCAGAGCGATTCGACGAGCCGGTATCCGGCGTAGTTGGAGCACCCCACGTAGAGGACCTTGCCGGCGCGGACCAGGTCGGTGAGGGCCTCGAGGGTCTCCTCGATGGGCACCGACCGGTCCTGCATGTGGACCTGGTAGAGGTCGAGGTGGTCGGTGCGCAGCCGCCGGAGCGACGCCTCGCAGGCTCGCAGGATGGCCTTGCGCGACAGCCCCTGCTCGTGGGGCGCCACGTCCGCCCCGAGCCCGGACGTGGGGAATCGGCACTTGGTGGCCAGCGTGACCCGGTCGCGCTTTCCTTCCAGCCAGCGCCCCAGCAGTTCCTCCGAGCGCCCCTCCGAGTAGACGTTGGCGGTATCGACGGTATCGATCCCGGCGTCGAGCGCCCGGTCGAGGACCCGACGCGCCTCGGCCTCGGTGGAGGTGACCCCCTTCATGAACCCCTGCGATTCACCCAGCGTCATCGCCCCGAAGGAGAGGGCGCTGACGCGAAGGCCGGATCGCCCCAGCTGTCGTCGTTCCATGACGATCTCCTAACGCCGGGCGGAGCCGGGCGCGAGGGAGCGGTAGGGGACGAGGTCCTTCAGGCCGAGGAAGCGCTTCTCGAGCAGGTTCCAGGAGAGGAGCGCGGCCGTCCACGTTGCGGCGCCGGCGATGGCGGCGAAGGCGGCCACCCCCGCGAGGCGGCTGCCCAGGATCCCGGCGAGCACGAGCGAGGTCACGCCCAGCCCCTCCAGCGCGAGGAAGATCGGGTAGTGGAGCACGTAGAGTCCGTAGCTGTACTTGCCGGCCCCGCGGAGCACCGGGCTCTGGAGCGTCCGGGCGAGGGGCGCAGGGGCCTCACCCAGCGTGATCACGAGGAGCGCCGCGAATCCGGACGCGAGCGGGCCGAAGGCCCACACCTGCACGACCGGGTCCCCGCCGAAGAATCCCCCCTGCCCGATCCAGACCGCCGCCACCGCCGCGGCCGAGGCCAGGAGCACCCAGGGAGCGGCCCGGCGCACCGGGGCCCACCAGCCCGGCTCCCGCGCGGCGATGGCGACGAGCGCTCCCAGGGACAGCGCGTCCATGCG
Source organism: uncultured Anaeromyxobacter sp. (assembly GCA_903855945.1). GTDB lineage: Bacteria > Myxococcota > Myxococcia > Myxococcales > Anaeromyxobacteraceae > CAIOAK01. The sequence goes on along the minus strand of CAIOAK010000085.1, from coordinate 46,597 downwards.
GGCCGGCGTGAGCACGTAGGCGGCTGTCGCGTTGAAGGTGGTCCGGTGGATGGCGAAGCGCAGCGCGAAGGCGCCCAGGACGATCACGCCGCACACGACCGCCAGGCGGCGGCGCGGGAGCAGCCACACCAGCAGCGGCCAGAAGAGGTAGAACTGCTCCTCCACGGCGAGCGACCAGAAGTGGCCCGTGTACGGGCTCGCCTGGAAGCCCCCCTCCCGAGCGAAGAGCACGTTGCCGAGGTAGGTCCAGAGCCAGCCCTGCGTCTCCGATTTCACGTTGAGTGAAGGAAGGACCGCCGGGACGAGGAGGAAGAGGATGGCCAGGTAGGCGTAGTAGAGCGGGAAGATCCGCAGCACCCGCCGCGCGTAGAAGGCCCGGAAGTAGCCCTCCCCTCCCCGGGCGTCGAGCAGGATCCCGGTGATGAGGAAGCCGGAGAGGACGAAGAAGAGGTCCACGCCCGCCCACCCGGAGCGTGTCGCGCCGAGGAGGAAGCGCTCGGCCGGGCCCCCCTCGCCGTCGATGTGGAGGAAGTGGAATCCGAGCACGAGCAGCACCGCGACGCCCCGCAGCCCGTCGAGCGCGGGATGGTGCGCCCCGGGGGCCGGAGCTCGGGCGTTGGATTCGTCGGCCATGCTGCGGCGGAGGGTTCTACCAGAAGCCGAGCTGCAACCGCGCGGCCTCGCTCATCTTGTCGGGCGTCCAGGGGGGGTCGAATACCAGATCGACGTCGACCGCTCCCACGCCCGGCACCTTGGCCACCCGCTCCCGCACGTCGTCCAGGATCATGGGCGCCACGCCGCAGCCGGGCGCGGTGAGGGTCATGCGGATGGTGACCTTCCTCCCGCCCTCCGGCCGCTCGACCTGGACGAGCTCGTAGACGAGGCCGAGGTCCACGATGCTGGCCGGGATCTCCGGGTCGAAGACCTTCTTCAGGGCCTCCCAGACGAGCTGCTCGTCGAAGGGCTGGCCGGTGGCCGCCTCGAGCCGCGCCTGATCGGCCTCGACCAGCTTGCGGGCACGCTCGGCGAAGGCGGGGCCGAGCGCATCGGCGTCCTCGTTGGCGAGGCGGGCCAGCCCGCCGCGGTCGAGCATGATGGTGAAGTGGCCGCCCAGCTCCTGCTGCGGCATGACGAGCGTGCCCGGGGGCAGCTCCTGCCGCTCGCCGGAGGGGACGAGGGTCACCTCGACGGCACGGCTCAGCGAGACGGGTTCGCGGCGCTCCATCGTCTCACTCCGTGGTGGCCGGCTGGACTTCGCCGCGCAGGGCCGAGTGGAGCGCGTGCCAGGCGAGGCTCGCGCACTTCACACGGGTGGGAAAGTCTGCCACGCCCTTCAGGACGGCCAGCTTGCCGAGGCCGTCGGCCTGGGAGGCGTCCCCCTCCACCACCATCTTGTGGAAGCGCTGGAAGAGGTCCTCGGCCTCGGCCGCCGTCTTCCCCTTCAGCGCGGCGCTCATGAGCGAGGCCGACGCCTTGGAGATGGCGCATCCGGAGCCCTGGAAGGAGACGTCGGCGATGCGGTCGCCGTCGAGCTTCAGGAACACCTGGTAATGGTCGCCGCAGAGCGGGTTCAGCCCCTCGGCGGTCGCGGTGGCGTCGGGCATGGGGCGGAAGTTCCTGGGCTTCCGCCCGTGGTCCAGGATGACCTCCTGGTAGAGGTCGGTGAGATCGCTCATGGGAACATCTCCCGGACGCGCCCGAGGCCTTGGATCAGCTGATCCACGTCCTCGCGGGTGTTGTAGAGGGCCATGGATGCGCGGACGGTGGCCGGAACCCCGAACCGCTCCATGAGCGGCTGGGCGCAGTGGTGGCCGGCGCGCACCGCCACCCCCTCGGCGTCGAGGATGGTGCCCACGTCGTGCGGGTGGACGCCCTCCATCACGAAGGAGATCACCGCGGCCTTGCCGGGCGCGGTGCCGATGACGCGCAGGCCGGGCACCGCCGAGAGCCTCGCGGTGGCGTAGGCGAGGAGGTCCCGCTCGTGGGCCTCCACGGCGCTCCGGTCGAGCCCTTCCAGCCAGTCGATGGCGGCGCCGAGCCCCACCGCGCCGGCCGCGTCGGGCGTGCCGGCCTCGAACTTGTACGGGATGGTGTTGAACCTGGTGCCCGAGAAGGAGACCGACAGGATCATGTCGCCGCCGCCCTGCCAGGGGGGCATGGCCTCGAGCAGGCGCGCCTTGCCGTAGAGCACGCCGATGCCGGTGGGGCCGAACATCTTGTGGCCGCTGAAGACGTAGAAGTCGGCGTCGAGGTCGCGGACGTCCACCTTCATGTGGGGCACGGCCTGGGCCCCGTCCACCAGCGCCGGCACGCCGCGCGCGTGGGCCAGCGCCACGATCTCCTTCACCGGATTCACGGTGCCGAGCGCGTTCGAGACCTGGGTGACCGCCACGATGCGGGTGCGAGGCCCGATGAGCCTCTCGAAGTCGGCGAGGTGCACCTGCCCCGAGTCGTCCACGGGCACCACGACCAGCTTCGCCCCCTTCTCGGCGGCGAGGAGCTGCCAGGGGACGATGTTGGAGTGGTGCTCCATCCCGGTGACGAGGATCTCGTCGCCGGCGCCGACGTGGGCACGCCCCCACGACTGGGCCACCAGGTTCACGCCCTCGGTGGTACCGCGGGTGAAGATGACCTCGCGCGGCTCCGCGCCGATCCAGCGCGCCACCTTCTTGCGCGCCCCCTCGAAGGCGGCGGTGGCCCGCTCCGCCAGGTCGTAGACGCCCCGGTGGACGTTCGAGTTGTCCCGGTCGTAGAAGCGGGTCACGGCGTCGATGACGGCCTGGGGCTTCTGGGCCGTGGCGCCGCTGTCCAGGAAGGCCAGCCGCTTGCCGTGCGGCCGCTGCGAGAGGACCGGGAACTGGCGCCGGATGGCCTCGACGTCGAAGCTCATTCCGCCTCCAGGATGGCCCCGCCGCCGGCGAGGCGCGCCGCCACCTGCTGCCCCAGGCGGTCGCGCAGCGCGGGAACGGCCACCCGGTCCACCATCTCGCGGGCGAAGGCGTAGATGAGCAGGCCGCGGGCCGCCGGGGCCGGGATGCCGCGGGAGCGCAGGTAGAAGAGCGCCTCCCGGTCCAGCTCGCCCACCGTGCCGCCGTGGCCGGCCTTCACGTCGTCGGTGTAGATCTCGAGCTGCGGCAGCGCGTCCACCACCGCGTCCCGCGACAGGAGCAGGTTGGAGTTGTGCTGGTGGGCGTCGGCCTTCGACGCCCCCGCCATCACGCGGATGCGCCCCGCGAAGACGCCGCGCGCCGCGCCGTCCAGGATCCCCTTGAAGATCTCCCGGCTCGTCCCCCGCGGAACCACGTGCTCGATCACCGAATGGTTGTCCACCAGTCGCTTCCCGTCGGCCATGTAGAGGCCGGCGACGTGGACCTCGGCCCCCTCCCCCACCAGGCGAGCCAGCACGTCGCTGCGCGAGAGGGCAGCGCCGAGCGCCGTGGAGTGGGTGGAGAGGCGGGCGTCCGTCCCCTGCTCGACCGTCAGGGTGGCGAAGTGGAAGGCGTTCGCCGGCTGGTCCTGCACCTGGTAGTGGTCGAGACGCGCCCCGGCCCCGAGCGACACCTCGGTGACCGCGTTGGTGAGGACCGGGTGATCGCCGAGCGCGACGTAGGTCTCGACCAGGGTGGCATCTCCCCCGGGATCGGCGACCACGAGCACGCGGGGGTGGCAGGCCACCGGACCGTCGGTGCTCGCGGTGGCGAAGACGAGCTCGACGACCCCGCCGCGCGCATCCGCCCCGACGTGCACGAAGGCTCCGTCCCCGAGGAAGGCGGCGTTCAGCGCCGCGAAGGGGCGTCCGTCCACCATCGCCGTGCGGCCGAGCCTCGACTCCACGAGCCCGGGGGTGGCCGAGATGGCGTGGGCCAGGCTCGAGGCGTGGACGCCCGTCGGCATCCCGTGTGCCGTGGAGAGCTCCCCGCGGAACCGGCCGTTCACGAAGACGAGCCGCGCCCCGAAGGGCTTCCCGGCGACCCGTTCCAGGTCCCCCGCGAGGACCGGTACGGCCGGATCGCCGTGGCCGAAGGCGTGCGCGGCGAGCGGCGCGAGCGAGGTGAAGCGCCAGTCCTCCTGCCGCGTTCCGGGCAGCCCGCTGCGCTCGAAGGCGTCGCGACCGGCCCGGCGGGCCGCGGCCACGAACTCCGGCGCCGGAGGAAGCCCCCCGGTCGCCGACACCAGGCTGGCCTCGGCAGCGTTCACGAATCCACCCAGGCGTAGCCCTTCTTCTCGAGCTCCAGCGCCAGTTCCCGCCCACCGGTGCGCACGATGCGCCCCGCCGCCATCACGTGGATCTGGTCAGGGACGATGTACTCGAGCAGCCGCTGATAGTGGGTGACGAGCAGGATGGACCGCTCCGGGCTGCGCAGGGCCTCCACGCCCCGGGCCACCTGGCGCAGGGCGTCGATGTCGAGGCCGCTGTCGATCTCGTCGAGGATGGAGAGGCGGGGCTCGAGCACCGCCATCTGGAGAACCTCGTTGCGCTTCTTCTCCCCGCCGGAAAAGCCCTCGTTCACGCCCCGGTTCATGAAGGCCGGGTCCATCTCGACGAGCTTCATCTTCTCGCGGGCCAGGCCGAGGAAGTCGACGGCGTCGAGCTCCTCCTCGCCGCGGGCCTTGCGCTGGGCGTTCAGCGCGGTGCGGAGGAAGTAGAGGTTGCCGACGCCCGGGATCTCCACCGGGTACTGGAAGCCCAGGAAGAGGCCGGCCACGGCCCGCGTCTCGGGCGACATGGCGAGCAGGTCCTTCCCGTCGAGGGTCGCGCTGCCACCGGTCACCTCGGCGCGGTCGCGCCCGGCCAGCACGCCGGCGAAGGTGCTCTTGCCCGAACCGTTCGGGCCCATGATGGCGTGCACCTCGCCGGGCTTCACGACGAGATCGAGACCCTTCAGGATCTCCTTGGCGTCGATGCGTGCCCGCAGATCCCGCACCTCGAGCAACGCTCCGTTCGACGGCTGGCTCATCCCACGCTCCCTTCCAGGCTCATGCCGAGCAGCTTCTGGGCCTCCACGGCGAACTCCATGGGCAGCTCCTTCAGGACCTGCCGCGCGAATCCGTTCACGATCATCGACACCGCGTCCTCCTCGGAGATCCCGCGCTGCCGGCAGTAGAAGAGCTGCTCCTCGCTGATCTTGGAGGTGGTGGCCTCGTGCTCCACCTGGGCGGTGGGGTTGCGGGCCTCGATGTACGGGAAGGTGTGGGCGCCGCAGCGGTCGCCGATGAGCAGCGAGTCGCACTGCGAGTGATTGCGGGCCCCCTCGGCCCCCTTCCCGATCTTCACCTGCCCCCGGTAGGTGTTCTGGCCCCGGCCGGCGGAGATGCCCTTCGACACGATCGTCGACCGGGTGTTCTTCCCGATGTGGATCATCTTCGTGCCGGTGTCGGCCTGCTGACGGTGGTTCGTGAGGGCCACCGAGTAGAACTCGCCGACCGAGTCGTCGCCCTGGAGGATGCAGCTCGGGTACTTCCAGGTGATGGCAGAACCGGTCTCCACCTGCGTCCAGGAGATCTTGGACTTCCGCATCGCCCGGCCGCGCTTGGTGACGAAGTTGAAGATGCCGCCCTTGCCCTCGGCGTCGCCCGGGTACCAGTTCTGGACGGTGGAGTACTTGATCTCGGCGCCGTCGAGAGCCACGAGCTCGACCACCGCGGCATGGAGCTGGTTCTGATCCCGCTGCGGGGCCGTGCAGCCCTCCAGGTAGGAGACGTAGGATCCCTCGTCGGCCACGATGAGGGTGCGCTCGAACTGGCCGGTGTCCGCGGCGTTGATGCGGAAGTAGGTGGAGAGCTCCATGGGGCAGCGGACGCCCTTCGGGATGTAGGCGAACGACCCGTCGGAGAAGACCGCCGAGTTGAGGGTGGCGAAGTAGTTGTCGGTGTAGGGCACGACCGAGCCGAGGTGGCGCTCCACGAGCTCGGGGTGCTCCTTCACCGCGTCGGAGAAGGAGCCGAAGATCACGCCCATGTCGGCCAGCTTCTTCTTGAAGGTGGTGGCGACCGACACCGAGTCGAAGACCGCGTCCACCGCCACGTTGGAGAGCCGCTTCTGCTCCTCGAGGGGGATGCCGAGCTTCGCGAAGGCCTCCCGGAGCTCCGGGTCGACCTCGTCCATCGAGGCCAGCTTCTTCCGCGGCTTGGGTGCCGAGTAGTAGACGATGTCCTGGTAGTCGAGGCGGGGGTAGCTCACCTTGGCCCAGGTCGGCTCCTCGAGCGTAAGCCAGTGGCGGAAGGCCTTGAGGCGGAAGTCGAGCAGGAAGGCCGGCTCGTTCTTCTTCGAGGAGATGAGCCGGACGATGTCCTCGTCGAGCCCCTTGCGGATCCGATCCTCCGCGACGTCGGTGACGAAGCCGTACTTGTACTTCTGCTCGGTGAGTTCGCGGATCACGTCGCTCACGGCGCCACCTCCGCGATCCCGCCCAGCCGGACCATCTGTCCGGTCGGCGTCTGCGGACGCATGGCCGAGAGGGGCACGTCCTGCAAGGCCCGCTCGATGGCCTGGTTGATCGGCGCCCAGCGCCCCTTGGCGGCGCAGAAGGACTCCATGTCGCAGGCACCCTCGGTCCCGGTGCCGCACTCGGTGAGGCCGATGGGCCCCTCGATGGCGGCGATGATCTCGGCCACCGAGATGGTGTCGGGGTCCCGCGCGAGGCCGTAGCCCCCGTGCCGCCCGCGGTGCGAGAGGACGAGCCCGGCCCGGGTCAGCGACTTGAGGAGCTTCGACGCGGTGGGCACCGGCACGCGCGACCGGGCGGCCAGGTCGTGCGCCGTGTGGAGCGATCCCTGCCGCTCCATGGACATGTGGGTGAGGATGACGATCCCGTAGTCGGCCAGCTTCGTCATGCGAATCATCGCGAGGACCACCCTTTCGGGGCGGCTCCGGGGGCAATCTACTGCGTCCCGGTGCCTAACAGGACCGAAAAGGTCCCGATAGGCGGAATGTAACGCCCTCCGCGCGTCCTGCACGACAACTTTTCGCCTCAGATTCCGGGTAGGTAGGCTCTCGTGAGCGGGCCGTCGAAGGACTTGCCGTCCCGCTCGACGTACAGATGGTCGCCGACGATGGTGAGGGAAAGGCGGGCTCGACGCTCGTCGCTCCCGGCGAGCGTGGCGAGCAGGGTCGGGTCCAGGGCGGCGAGCGCGACCCGGTCGAGCCTCGCGAGCTTCGCCGCGCGGGCCTCCTCCACGAAGGCCTCCATGCGCCGAGGAGAGTCGAAGAGGACGGCGACCTCGGCGCCCCGGTTCCGGTCTGCCTCGTGCTGGATCCGCGCCGCGTCGGGGCGCCCAACCCGGATCCAGAGCGTGAGCTGTCCGGTGAGGTCGCGGGCCAGCACGTCCGGCGCATCCGGGTCGGAGAGGCCCGGCCCCTGCTCGATCCCCTCTCTCCACATCCAGCAGGTGGCGAGGACGCGAAGCCAGAGCCGTTCCATCGACTCGGAAGGATGGCGCGCCGCACGCAGGGATACGCGCTGGTTCACACCGAGGTCGACGTGCGCCAGTTCGATCTGGAAGTCGTGGAGCGTCGCGGGGAGGGCCAAGGGGCGAGAACCTAGCACCTCCCCCGTTCGAGCCACACCCAGGAATCCCGTTTGAGCCCTTCTTCCGGCGCGCCCCGCATGCGACGATTATCGTTTGGAGTTGTCTCTTACACGGAGCCCTACATGCGAATCCTCCCCCTTCTGCTCGCCGGCCTGCTCGCGGCGCCCTCTCTGGCCGCCGGCCAGTCGGCCACCCCGGGCGCCCCTGCCGCCACGGCACCGGCCGCCACCGCCCCGGTCCAGGCGGCCGCCCCGGCTCCTCCGCCGGTGGAGGAGAAGCGGGACCCGCAGTTCGGGCTCGCCCTCACGCTGGGCGTCGCGGACGGCGCGGTGCTCTCGTTCACCTGGTCGCCGCTCTGGTGGATGATGCTCGACGCCGGGTTCGCCTACACGCTCCAGCCCGGCCTCGTCGTCGGTCTCGAGTTCCGCCCCATCGACTTCTTCGTCGCGCCGATCATCCGCGGAGAGTACGGCTACTACTTCCCCGGCAGGACCGCGGACCAGATCATGAAGTGGGCCGGGGTGCCGGAGGCGCAGTGGCCGCTCGTGGGCAGCGCCTCCTACAACTGGTTCTCCGGGCTCGTCGGGATCGCCATCGGGAGCCGGCGCGGATTCACCGCGGCCCTCGAGGGCGGCATCGGCTTGATCTCGCTCAACGTGAAGGGGGGATCCTCCACGGTGAACGGCGCGCAGGTGACGACGGAAGCCTGGAAGGCCCAGTCCTTCTTCCCCACCGCCCGCATCTCCTTCCTCTACTTCTTCTAGGACCGGGGACCTCCATGAATCCCATCCGAAACACCGCGCTCGCCCTGCTCGCCCTGACCCTCGCCGGTTGCAACACCTTCTACGCGGAGGCCGAGCAGCCCCAGGTCTGCGTCACCCTCGCACCCCAGACCTTCACGATCACGGGGTCGTCCGCCGCGCCGGTCGCCGAGGCGGCCGCCGCCACCACGCTCGCAGGGTTCGGTGCGCAGGTGGACCTCGGCCTCTCGAGCTGGCTCCCCGACTTCATGACGAAGGGCTCCTCGGACAGCCGGATCCTCCACCTCCTGAGCTTCTCGGTGGCGGCGAGCGGCGCGGCGGGTGCCAACCTCGATTGGCTCCAGTCGGTGCAGATCACGGTGCAGAAGGGGACCACCACGCCGGTGGTCCTGGCCTCGTGGACCCCGGGCTCGGGGCAGACCGGCCATGTGGGGCCGCTCCTCACCAGCGTCACCGTGCCGGGGAGCAACCAGGACCTGAACCTCTCCGACTTCCTGTCGAGCAACGGCACGCTCGTCACCGCCGTGACCGGAACGGTCGATTCCGCCAGGCTGCCGGCGGGAAGCACCTGGACCGGCCAGGTCGGCGTCTGCTTCTACGCGAAGATCAAGAAGACCTACGCGGAGCTCATCAACGGGAACTAGGCTCCCGAGGTCCTGATGTGACGAGGGCGGCCCGGGTGACCCGGACCGCCCTCGGTGCTTCTGGGGAGTGGGCTGCGCCTACTTGGAGTAGACGGCCTCCTCGATGATGACCGGGTAGGAGTAGCCGGCGCCGAAGTCCTTGTCGACGCGGACCACGCCGGTGACCACGATCACCTCGCCGACGTTGGCGGCCGAATCGGAGGTGACGGTGATGTCGTTGTCCGACTTCTCCTGGCTGCCGCTGCCGTCGCGGATGTGGACCCAGTTCTTGCCCATGATGCCGGAGTTGGACTTCACCACCTTGCCGCGGACGGTGACCTTCTTCTCCTTGAGCTGCGCCTTCTGGGCGTGGATCTCGGCGACGGTCTTGGCGTTCGCGCCGGTCGCCTTCGGGACCTTCACGTCGGTGACGTCGGAGGGGCCGGCCGCGGCCGCGGCGTGCTGCGCGGCCATCCCACCCGGGGGCATTCCGCCGGGAGGCATCTGGCCAGGTGCGCTGGGAGGCATCCCGGCAGGAGCCGCCGCCTGGGGCGCGCCCGCCGCGCCGCCGAGCGTGCCGAAGTAGATGCGCTCGAACTTCCGGTTCAGGGTCTTCGACTCGAACCCGTCCATGGCCATGGGGTTCTCGATGACCACCTCGGTCCCGGTCTCGACGGCGGCCTGGGGAACGGCAGCCCAGACCTCTCCGCCGGCGCTCGCGATCTTCAGATAGCTGTACGGGGCCGCGTCGATCCTCTCGAGGACCTTGCCCCCGACGCCACCGGCGGCAGCCGCCGTGGGCACTCCGGCCGCGGGGGCCTGGGCGGGCGTCGGTGCGTTGGACTTCTTGCACGCGGTGACTGCGAGCGCGAGGAGAACGGCAAGGGCGATGCGCATGAAATTCCTCCGGGAACCTTGGGCCTGAACTGGCGACGTAAGATAACCGCCTATCCCCGGAGCCGCCAGCCGCTTCGCAGGACTGCGTAGGCCGCTGCGAGGGCTCCGGTGGCGAGCACCGCCGCCACCGCCAGCCCCGCGCCCGGGGGAACGTCCGACCGGCCGAGCACCGCCCAGCGAAGCGCCTCGACGAGGTAGTAGACGGGGTTCGACCGGGTGAGCCAGCGGAGCGCGGGCGGCGCCATCGACGCCGAGTAGAAGACGCCGCCCAGGAACGTGAGGGGCGTGACCACGAAGGTGGGCAGGAAGTTCACCTGCTCGAAGCTCGCCGCCCACGTCGCCGTGAGGAACCCCAGGGCGGCGAAGCCGGACGCCACGGCCACGAGCAGGAGGGTCGCCACGGCCGGGTGGGCCACTCCGAAGCCGGTGAAGGCCGCGCCCACGAGCCACATGATCCCGCCGACGAGGAGGCCGCGGACCACCGCCGCCGCCACGAAGGCGCCCAGGATCTCGGCGTAGGAGAGCGGCGAGACGAGCACGTCCACCACCGTCCCCTGCAGCTTCATGACGAAGAGGGAGGAGGCGCTGTTCAGGTAGGCGTTCGTGACCACCCCGAGCATCACCAGACCCGGCAGGATGAAGCGCGCGTACGGGACGCCGTCCACCTCCCGGATCCGGCTGCCCAGCGACCAGCCGAACACCAGGAAATAGAGGGAGGTGGTGATGAGGGGGGAGAGCACGGTCTGCCCCGGCACCCGCAGGAAGCGGCGCATCTCCTTCGAGAAGAGCGTCCGGACACCCAGGGTGTTCACGGCGCACCCCCGGCAGCCCCATCCCCGAGAAGCGAGACGAAGACCTCCTCCAGGCGAGCCCGCCGGGTCTCGACGTCGCCTATCGGCAGGCCGGCCTCGGCCAGGGCCGCGAGCACCGGGCCGAAGGAACCCTCCGATGGCGCATCGACGTCGATGGCGCATCCGCCCTCGGCGAGCCTCGCCCCCATGGCCGCGAGGCGACCGGGCAGCTCGGGGATGGGGGCGCCGAGCGAGACCCGCAGCGTCTTGCCTCCCCGGCGCGCCATCAAGAGTTCCTTCCCCTCGACGAGCAGGATGCGCCCCCGATCGATCACGGCCACGCGCTCCGCGAGCTCCTCGGCCTCCTCCAGGTAGTGGGTGGTGAGCACGATGGTGGTGCCACGGGACCGGAGCAGGCGGACGTACGCCCAGAGCTGCTGCCGGAGCCGCACGTCCACGCCCGCGGTGGGTTCGTCGAGGAAGAGGACCTTTGGTTCGTGGACGAGCGCCTTGCCGATCAGGAGCCGGCGCTTCATCCCGCCCGACAGCGACCGGGTGTTGGCGTGCCGCTTTCCGGCCAGATCGAGCGCATGGAGGATCTCCTCGAGCCGATCGGGGGAGAGGCGAACCCCGAAGTAGCCGGCCTGGAAGCGCAGGGTCTCCTCGACGGTGAAGAACGGGTCGAAGTTGGTCTCCTGGGGCACGAGCCCCACGGCGCGCCGGGTGAACCGGTAGTCCCGCACCACGTCCCGACCGAGGACGGTGGCCTCCCCCTCGCTGGCGCGGACCAGTCCGGCCACGATGCTGATGAGTGTGGTCTTCCCCGCTCCGTTGGGTCCGAGGAGCGCGAGGATCTCTCCCTGGACCACGTCGAGGTCTACCCGGTCGAGGGCGGTGAAGTCGCCGTAGCGCTTGGAGAGTCCGCGGATGCGGACGACGGGGTCGGGCACGGTCGAAGTGTAGAGCAGGTGGGGCCGGCGCGCTGCTAAGGTCGTGGGATGGGGCGCAGGGGAATCTCGGTGGAGGACGCGAGCCGGTGGGTCTTCAACCGGCTGGCCACCGACTACCGCGCGCGGCCGGGGTATCCCGACGCGCTCGTCGAGCGGCTCGTCGCGCTCGGGGGCGTGGGGCCGGCGGTCGTCGATCTCGGCGCGGGAACCGGCCTCCTCGCCCTGCCGCTCGGCGTCCGGGGCATCCACGTTCGCGCGGTGGAGCCGGCCATCGCCATGCTCGAGGTGCTCCGGGAGGGAGCAGCGGGGATCCCGGTGGAACCCGTCCACGCGGCCGCCGAGGCCACCGGGCTGCCGCCCGGCGCGGCGAGCCTCGTGTTCCTGGCGGACGCGCTCCAGTGGGTGGAACCGGAGCGCACGGGGATCGAGGCGGCCCGGCTGCTCTCCCCGGGGGGCGTCCTGGCCGTCGTCGAGGCGCGCCTGGGCGGCTCCCCCTTCGCCGACGCGATCGCATGCCTGATCGCCGCGGAGAATCCACGCGCAGCCGCCCGGCCGGCGTCGCGCCTGGACCAGTTCCTCGCCGCAGCGGGGGTGCGGGAGGTGACCCGGGAGCGCTTCCCCTCGGAGGAGCACCTTCCGCCGGAGCGGCTCGAGGCGGTCCTGCGCTCCCTCTCCCTCGTGGGTCCGGCGCTCGGCCCGTCGCGACTCCTCGCGCTGCTCGCCTCGGCGCGTGAGCTCGCGGATCGCGCGGGCGGCGCGACCTGGACCCGGGAGCTGACCCTCAGCTGGGGAAGAGCGGCTTGAGGACCGGCTCGTTCGCCCTCCAGCGGGCGATGGCCGCGACCGACGAGGCCCGCTCGGCCTCGAGGTGACCGCGCAGCGGGACATCGAGCCGGGGGTCGAGGAAGTGGTGGGCGCTCCACACCTCGACCGGCTCGAACCCCCGGGAGAGCTTGTGGTCGCCGCCGGCGCCTCCCTCGAAGACCTTTCGACCGAGCCGGATGCACTCCTCCACGGAGTGGTAGAGGGCCACGTTGAAGTGGAGGAACGGGTGCTCCTCCACGGCCCCCCAGTAGCGACCGAAGAGCCTGGTCTGCGACGCCACGTTGAACGCCATGGCGGCGAGCCGCCCCTCCCGGCGTGCCTCCACCACCTCCAGGAAGCCCGGCATGGTGCGCATCACCCGCTCGAAGAAGCGCCGCTCGAGGAAGCGCATGCCCCACTCCATGCGTGAGACCGAGTGGCCGTGGAGCCGGGCCACGTCCTGGGCCCACGCCTCCGGTCGCTCCCCCAGCTCGGCCCCGGAGACCGTCCGGATGGAGATGCCCTGCGCCGCCGGCGCCGCCCGCTCCCTCCGGATCGCGTTCCTCCGGCGAGAGGGGAAGCGGGCGAGAAAATCGTCGAAGGTCCGGTACCCGGCGTTCACCCAGTGGTACTGGAAGTCGAGATGGAGCGCGAGCCCCGCCGCCTCCATCTCCTCGGCATCCTCCGTCGGCATGTGGAGCACGTGGATCGAGTGGATGCCCTCCTCGGCGCAGAGTTCACGCAGCGCGTCGATCGCGATGCGGGCCATCGACATCCGGTCCTCGCCCTCGGCGACGAGCAACCGGCGTCCGGTGGCCGGCGTGAAGGGGACCCCGACCACCAGCTTCGGGTAGTAGTCGATCCCGGCCCGCTGGGCGGCGTCGGCCCATTGCCAGTCGCGGCCGAAGTCACCGTGGGAGTCGCTCCGGACCCAGGCGGGAAGCGCGGCCACGGCGCGCCCCTCCCTCTTCAGGATCAGATGGCGCCCCGACCATCCCCGTTCCGGCGTCGCGGCGCCCGATTGCTCCAGCGCATCGAGCCAGGCGTGGGACAGGAACGGGGTGGCCCTTTCGGGCTCGTGGAACCAGAGCCGGTCCCATTCCTCGGGCAGGACGTCGGAGAGGGTGGACCGGACGTGGACGTCGATCGAGGCCAAGCCGTCCTCATATTCCGCCGCTCTTGCCCGCGCCGCCGGGTCCTGCTACCTGCGAGGGATGCGCACCTCGACGGCGGCATGGCTGGCCGCTCTGGCCCTGTCCGCCCTCCCCGGGACGGCGTCCGCCTGGATCTACCCCGAGCACCGCGACATCGCGGTGGCCGGGGTGCAACAGCTCCCCCCCGGCGACCGGGAGGTGTTCGACGCGCTCTGGGCCGAGGCCCGGAAGGCGCTCCCGTCCCGGCTCTGCGCCTCGCCGAGCGCCGGCGACCAGGGACTCAAGCCCGGTTGCATCGATTTCGCGGCCTTCCCCGCCATGTCGGGCGACCACTCCTGCAGCCCGCGTGAGGTGGCCCAGCGAACCCTGCCGAGCGCCTGGATCATGGACGTCGCCCGGATCGGAGCGGAGACCAAGAGAAACCTCCAGAAGGCCTCCGACCGCGACCAGATGCTCTCCGCCATCGCCGTCCAGAACCTGGACCTGCAGGCCGCCGACACGGAGTACGTGAGCCGCGCCGGAGCCAACAACTCCCACTTCCTCCTCCCCCGGATCGACAACGACGCCGGCACCTACATGCGCAACGCCGTGAAGGAGGGGGCGCCGCTGAACGCGATGGGGCTCTACCTCCAGTACCACATGGCGGCTCTGGAGCTGGCGCAGCGCTACGCCTCCAGCCCGCCGCCTCCGGCGGAGCGGCCCGCCGCGGCGCTCCGCATCCTCGTGGCCGAGGGCTACGCGCTCCACTGGCTCGAGGACACCTACGCCTCCGGGCACGTGGTCGGCACCTGGGGCAGCGACGCCTGGCGCAAGGGGACGCACGACTACTACAACGAGTTCGGGTTCGACAGCGTCACCTGGGGCGGCGAGCCCGCCATCCTCTTCGGCGACTCCCACATGCGCCCCGCGGACCTGCGCCGCGCCTCCGCCGCGCTGGAGCGCAGCCTCGAGCAGCTCGTCTCGGCGCTCCGTCCCGGGGACGAGCTGGGGCGGCTCGCGACGGCGTTCGGGCGGCCCGCCGCCGAGATCTTCGCCTTCGACTCCTGCAAGGAGGAGCTCCAGCCCTCGGTGGCCGGGCTCGACACGCTGGGTCGCCACTTCACCACCGTGGTCATGGCGATGCCCGTGCCGGGGCGCGGCGAGGGGGACGTGCACCTGCCCCGGTTCCGCGAGGAGCTCGGTCCGTTCGTGGGGGCCTTCGCCTCGGCCACGGGAAACCTGGGATGGGGCGGATTCGGCACCGACGTCGCGCAGTTCTACGGCTCGCTCTCCGCCGGCATCCGCCTGGGCTTCGGCGCCGAGAGCCTCACGGGGTCGGTGGGAACCGGACTCATCTTCGTCGACGCCGGCATCACGATGCAGTCGGCCCAGACCAACCCCTGCGACGCCGGGCCCGTGTGCTCGGTGCTCGGAACGAGTTCCTACTTCCCGCGCGTCCCCGCCCGCACCGGCCTCCGGCTCGACCTGCGGCTCCCCTTCTGGCTCATCCCCGGAGACATGCTGCTCCTCGGACCGATCCTCGCCCTCGTCTCGCCGAGCGCGCTGTCGTCGGTGGGCGTGGCCGCCGCGAGCGGCGGGCTCATCCCCTACGAGCAGGGCTTCCCCGTGGGCGTGGGCACGCTGCAGGTCGTCATCGGGCGGGAGGTGGACACGGTGCTCTACGGCTACCTCTCCGACGTGGTCATCCTCACCCCCGTCGGGCCGCCCCCCGAGCCCCAGTCGATCTACGGCGCCGCGAAGCTGCGGTCGATCGCGCTCAACTTCCCCATCCTGGAGTGGACCCCGTTCCGCACCTTCGCGACCCAGCTCGTCTTCGCCACGGTCCTGCAGTTCGGGTTCGGCGTGGAGATCCCCTTCACGAGCCCGGTCGTCTTCCCCGAGGGCTTCGGGAACGCGGCCATCGGCCCCTCCTACAACTTCTTCCTCCGCGCCCAGTTCGACGGACGCTACTTCTTCGGCTCCCGCGACGACCTGGCGCCGCCCCGATGAGCATCGCTGCCCCCCGTCGCTTCGTGGTGCGCTGGTCCGACGCGGATGCGAACGGCCACATGCGCAACACCGCGTTCTCCGAGTACGCCACCGACACCCGCGTGGCCATGTTCGCGACGCTCGGCTTCCCCTGGAAGCGCTTCCAGTCGCTGCAGCTCGGCCCGGTGCTCTTCCGGGAGGAGATCGAATACCGGCGCGAGGCCTCCATCGGCGAGGAGGTGCTCGTCGATTCGCTCGTGGCCGGTCTCGCCCCCGATGCCTCCCGCTGGTCGCTCCTCCATCGGCTCTGGAAGGTGGACGGGACCGAGATGGCCCGGATCACGGTGCTGGGGGGCTGGATCGACCTCGAGCTGCGTCGGGCCACGGCGCCGCCCCGCGACCTCGCCGAGGTGCTCCAGGCGGCACCCCGGAGCGATCCCTTCTCGGAGCTGCCCGCCATCCGCAGGAGATGAGGGGGCGCGCTCCGCGCCAACCCATGCCCGCGACCGCACGCCGCAACCTCCTGCCGCACGAGCACGGCGCCTACGGCCAGATCGCGATGCCCCTCGCCTGCGGGCTCGCACTGGGGAGGCCGGGGCCCGCGGCCTTCCTTCTCGCAGCGGGCGCCTTCGCCGGATTCCTGGCCTACGAGCCGCTCCTCGTCGCCACCGGCCGTCGGGGCCGCCGGGCGCGGGACGAGGACGGGGCGCGCGCCGTCCGCCTGGCCTTTCGCCTGGCGGCGGCGGCGACCCTTCTCGCCGGAGCGGGACTCTTCCTCTCCCCTCCGGCGGCCCGTCTCGCCGCGGGGGTCCCGCCGTTGCTGGCGGCGGTGGTCGCGCTGCTCGTGAGGCTGGAACTGGAACGCACGGTGGCGGGAGAGGTGGCCGTGGCGGTCGCTCTCTCGTCGGCCGGTTTCCCGGTGGCGGTGGCCGCCGGGGCGACGGTGGCCGCGGCAGCGGCGGCCTGGGTCGCCTGGATCCTCGGATTCGCCGCCACCACGCTGGCGGTCGAGGTGGTGCTCGCTCGCGCCCGGGCCCCGGCACGGGACCCGGGACTCCCCGCGATGGGCGCGGTCCTGCTCCTGCAGGGGATCGCGGTCGCGCTGTCCGCGCTCCGGATCGCGCCCTGGACCGTCCCGGCGGCGGTGGCTCCCCTGGCGCTCTCTTCACTCACAGTGATCGGCCTGCGCGTCCCCGCAAGCCGCCTGCGTCGGGTGGGATGGGGCGCGCTCACCGGCAGCGTCGTCGCGCTGGTCGTGCTCCTGGCCGGACTGCGCTGACCCGTTCCTGGCCGGGGGGGCGGGGCGCTGCTACATTCGCCGGCGTGCGCGTGCTGCTCTCCAACGACGACGGTGTCCACGCTTCGGGCCTGGCCGCCCTGGCCGCCGCCTTCCCCGGGGACGAGGTCTGGATCGTGGCTCCCGACCGGGAGCAGTCGGCCTCCAGCCACGCCATCTCCCTCCACCGGCCGCTCCGGATCACCCAGGTGGGCGAGCGTCGCTTCGCGGTGGACGGGACGCCCACCGACGCCATCTACCTCGCTCTGAACCACCTCTTGCGGGGGCGCGCGCCCGACATCGTCCTCTCCGGGGTGAACCACGGGCCCAACCTGGGAAATGACGTCCTCTACTCGGGGACGGTGGCCGCGGCGATGGAGGGCGCGCTGCTCGGCGTCTCTTCCATCGCCGTCTCCCTGGCGGCCCGACCTCCCCACGACTTCGAACCGGCCGCCGCCTTCGCGGCCGTCCTGGCGCGAAGCCTCCTCGCCCACCCTCCCGCCTCCCCCACTCTCCTCAACGTGAACGTCCCGCCCGGCCCGGTGCAGGGCTACCGGGTCACCCGCCTGGGCGTCCGGACCTACGGCAACGAGGTGGTGGAGAAGCAGGATCCGCGCGGCCGCAGCTACTTCTGGATCGGCGGGGACGCGAGCCACGGGGACATCCCCCTCTCCGACTGCAACACGGTCTTCGACGACGGACTCGCCTCCGTGACCCCGCTCCAGCTCGACCTCACCCACGACGCACTCCTCTCGCCGCTCGGTGACATGGACGTGCCCGGCTACCGCAGGGAGCGCGGCCCGTGACCCGGTGGCTCGTCGCCGGGGCGATCACCCTGGCGACGCTCTCCGGCTGCTCCTCCCGCCAGCGCACGCCGACGGAGGTCTCCGGCCAGCGGACGCCCCCCATCCCCCTCTCCGGCGACGACCACGTCGAGCCGGACCTGGTGGGCACCACCCACGTGGTTCAGAAGGGCGAGACGCTGTACCGGATCGCGAAGACCTACGGGATCGACCCGCGGGAACTGATGGAGGCGAACGGGATCACCGATTCGCGCTCCATCAGCGCGGGCCAGCAGCTCTTCGTCCCGGGCGCCGCCCGCTCGCTCGACGTGGGCCCGCTGCCCCCGGGCGCCACCGCAGCCCTGGAGCCGGAGGTGGCCCCCCGCAAGGGAGGGAACGGCTCGCTGCAGTGGCCGCTCAAGGGGGTCCTCTACCGCGGCTTCGGGGTGAAGCAGGGACAGCGCCACGACGGGATCGACCTGTCGGCGCCCGAGGGCACGCTGGTCCACGCCGCCGCGTCCGGCGAGGTGATCTACACGGGCAACCAGGCCGGCTACGGCACCATCGTGATCCTTCGCCACTCCGGCTCCCTCATCACCCTCTACGCGCACAACAGCGCGGTCCTGGTGAAGGAGGGGGACCGAGTGGCCGCCGGGACTCCGGTCGCCAAGGTCGGCCAGTCGGGGCGCACCACCGGCCCGCACCTCCACTTCGAGGTGCGGGAGGGAACGCGCCCCCGCGATCCCCTCACCTTCCTCCCCTGATGGCCGCGCACCCTTTGCGATAGAGTCGCCTCGACATGGAATCGATCTCCGACCTCCTCCGCCGTACCATCCGCGACGTCCCCGACTTCCCCAAGAAGGGGATCATCTTCAAGGACATCACCCCGATCCTGGGCGACGCGGCCACCTACCGGCGCGTCATCGACGAGCTGCTGACCCGCTGGGCGCCGCGCAAGATCGACAAGGTGGTCGGGATCGAGTCGCGCGGCTTCATCTTCGCCGCCCCGCTCGCCTACGCGCTCGGCGCGGGACTCTCCATCGTCCGCAAGCCGGGGAAGCTGCCCTTCGAGACGATCCGGGAGACCTACGAGCTGGAGTACGGCCAGGACGGGCTGGAATTGCACATCGACGCCGTGGGACCGGGGGAGCGGGTGCTGGTGGTGGACGACCTGCTCGCGACCGGGGGCACCGCGGAGGCGGTCGGGCGTCTCGTGGCCCGTCAGGGGGCGGAGCTGGCCGGGTACGCCTTCGTGGTCGAGCTGGCCTTCCTGAACGGCAGGCGACGGCTCGGGGACGACAAGGTCGATGCCCTCGTGACCTTCTAGCGAGGCGGCCATGCCCGGAACGCCGACCCCGTTCGAGAACGTCCCGGTCCTGGCCGCATGGGACGAGACCCCTGCGCTGCGGGGAATCCGCGTCACGCTGGGGGCCCTCGCCGGCCGACACGTCGCTCCCGGACAGGTGGTGAAGGTCCGGGCTCCCTCGGGGGACGCCTACTTCGCGCTGGCGAATGCACCGGCACCGGACGGCACCGCGGAACTCCTCCTGAAGCGCGGCGGCCGGATCGCCGACGAGATCGTCGCCGCTGCGCACCCCGGCGCACGGATCGACGTGAGCGCCCCGTTCGGCAAGGGTTTCCCGGTGGCACAGGCGGAGGGGCGGGACATCCTGCTCTTCGCCGCCGGGTCGGGGATCGCCCCCGTCCGGGCGCTCGTGCAGCACGTGATCGGCCACCGGGCCCGCTTCGGCCGCACCACCCTCTTCTACGGGCAGCGGCGCGGCGGCGACTTCGCCTACCGCGGCGAGCAGCTCGACTGGGAGCGGCACGGCGTCCGGGTGGTCCTCTGCCCCTCCGAGGCCGACGAGGCCTGGGCGGGCGTGCGGGGGCGGGTGCAGGAGGTCGCCCGGGCGCTGGCGCTGGGGGGCTCCGACCCGGCCGGGACCGAGGCCTTCGTCTGCGGCATGACCGCGATGGTGGACGACGTGAAGGGGACGCTCGCGGAGGCCGGTGTGCCGCCCGAGCGGGTTCACCTCAACTTCTAGCTCCCCCGGGAGTTCCCTTGCGCCTTCGCTTCGAGCCGCGCCACTTCCTCCTCCTCCTCACCGCGCTCGCCTTCTGGCTGGCCTGGCTCGTCGTGCGCCCGTTCGCCGGGATCCTCTTCATGGCCGCGGTGCTGGCGACGGTCCTGGGTCCGGTCGTCGCCTGGGTCGAGCGAAGGACCGGCGGGAAGCGGGGGCGCGCGGCGGTCCTCGTCACGTTCGGGCTTCTCCTCGCGACCCTCGGGCCGCTCACCGCCATGACCGCGTTGCTGGTCCAGCAGGCCTCGAACGCGGTGAACTGGCTCACCAATGCGGTTCACCAGGAGGGTTTCGCGGGGCTCATCGCACGG
Organism: uncultured Anaeromyxobacter sp.; assembly: GCA_903855945.1. Taxonomy (GTDB): domain Bacteria; phylum Myxococcota; class Myxococcia; order Myxococcales; family Anaeromyxobacteraceae; genus CAIOAK01. The sequence goes on along the minus strand of CAIOAK010000085.1, from coordinate 26,669 downwards.
CTCCCCGTGGGCGTGCAGCCGCTGGCCGCGCGACTCACCGAGCGGATCCCTCACGGCGCCCGCGAGTTCGAGGACGCGATCCAGTCCACGCTCGGCGCAGGAGCCTTCTCCACCATGGGGGGCGTCCTCCAGGCGACGGGGTCGGCGCTCTCCTCGCTGCTTCTCTTCTTCGTGGCCCTCTTCTTCCTGATCGCCGACGGGCCCCGCCTCGTCGCGTGGGCGAAGAAGGCGATCCCGTTGCCGGCGGGGAAGGCCGCGGCGCTCCTCGGCTACCTCCGCACCGTCACCTCCTCGGTGGTGATCTCCACGCTCGCCACCTCGGGGGTCCAGGCCGTGCTGGCCCTCATCGGTTACTTCATCGCCGGCGTTCCCTCGGCCATCTTCTTCGCGATCCTGACCCTGTTCACCTCCCTCATCCCGGCGGTGGGCACGATGCTCGTGTGGCTGCCGCTCGCCCTCCTCAAGATCGGCACGGGCCACACGGCCAAGGGTCTCTTCCTCCTCGCCTGGGGAATCCTCGTCGTCGGGATGGCCGACAACTTCGTGAAGCCCGCGCTCATCCGCCGAGGCGTGGCCTTCCCGGTGGGGCTGGTCTTCTTCGCGCTGCTCGGGGGGCTCGCCGCCTTCGGACCGGTGGGGCTCGTGGCCGGCCCGCTCACCCTCGCGCTCGTGGTCGCGGTCGTCCAGGCCTGGCAGGACGGCTGAACCGGTCGCCGGCGCGGCGCCGTCAGCCCTTCGTCTGGAAGGCCCGGAAGGCGAGCAGGGTCTCGGTCTCGCGGATGCCCGGGACCTTCTGGAGCCGCGAGGGGATGAGGTCCCCGAAGTCGTCGTAGCCGGGCGCGTAGAGCTTCACGAGGAGATCGAACGGTCCGGTGATGCTGTGGACCTCGGAGACCCCGTCGATCTCCATGACGGCGTTGGCCACCTCCTCGAGGCGGCCCAGCTCCACCTTGACCAGCACGAAGGCGAATCGCATCCCGTCTCCCTATCACGCCCCTGCGGGCTCGTCGTCGTGCCAGTCGCAGGTGGCCTCGAGCCACATGGCGAGCCCGGCCCACTCCCCCCAGGGGGTGAACCAGCGGGCGAAGACCCGGTCGGACGGGATTCGCCGCCGCCCCCGGAGCCCGGCGATCTTCTTTCGCGTCCACGAATCGAGCGCCAGCCCCTCGTGCCGCCCCAGCAGTCGCATCAGGTGCTCGGCCGCGTAGGGACCGAAGCCGTCGAGCGCCAGGATCCGCGCACGCAGCTCGGCGGGGGGGATGGATGGATCGCGCCAGCCCTCGAGCTCGAGCCGACCACTCGCCACGTCGCGGGCGAGCGTACGAAGGAAGGGGGCTCGATAGCCCGAGCGGATGCGCTCCCGGTAGAAGCGCTCCGTCCGCCTGGCCATCGCCTCCGGGGTCGGGAAGGTGCGGCCGCCGGGTCCCTCCTCGCCGAGCCCGTCCACCAGGTGGGTGACCATGGCCCGGGTGAGCGCCCAGGAGCAGTTGGTGGTGCAGAGCGTCTTCACGGCGTCCTCGAAGACGGTGGGGGAGCGGAGCAGGCGCCCCAGCCCCCGATCGAGCGCCCGCTGCACCGGACGGGGGCCCTCCGACTCCACCACCCGGGCACGGGCCCGGAACGGTTCGAGATCCTCGTCGATAGCCAGGAAGATCCGGGCGGCGTCCCGCACCTCCGCCGCGTCGCCCGCGCCGACCCGGCCCCGGGCCGTCACGCGGAGCGCCAGGGAACCGGCGCCGGCCTCGGTGACCTCCACGTGGACCACCCGACCCGAGGAGAGGCCCAGGGGGCGGTCGAGGACGCGACGCGCCGGATCCCAGCGCCAGGGCGGCAGGTCGTACCAGCCGTGGCTGCGGACGACCCGGTCGAGGTCGAAATGGAGGGGAGTGCGCATGCGGGGCGCCCGTCCGGACCCGGCCCTACGCGCTCGCCTCGCTGGCGCCGTGGCACTTCTTGTACTTCTTGCCGGAGCCGCACGGGCAGGGTTCGTTGCGCCCCACCTTGGGCTGGTCGCGCGTGACCGTCTCCTGCTTCGGGGCCTCGGCCTCCCCGTCGGCGCCGGGGTGGCTCTCGATGACACGCTGCTTGCGCCCGAGCGCCACCCGCTTCTGCTCGATCTCCTCGGCGGTCTCCTGCCGCGCCGGCACGAGCCGGAGGACGTTCCCCACCAGGCTGGAACGCACGTTCCAGGTCATGCGGGTGAACATCTCGTAGCCTTCCTTCTTGTACTCCTGCTTCGGATCGCGCTGCCCGTACCCGCGCAGGCCGATGCCCTGGCGCAGGTGATCCATCTGGAGCAGGTGGTCCTTCCAGAGCCCGTCGATGGACTGGAGGTAGAGGTACTGCTCGTAGCGGCGCAGGAGCGGCACGCCGTCCCCGTCCGCGCCGAAGAGCGCCTCCTTGGCATGGAGCGACTTCTCCACGACCTTGTAGATCTGCTCCTCGAGCCCCGCCCGGGCCTCCCCGAGGCGGGAGCTGCCGGGGTCCTGGAAGGACATCTCCACGCCGAACTGCTCCCGTACTCTCAGGGCCAGCGCGTTCAGGTCCCAGTCCTTGCGGGAGTCGGGGCAGCAGTCGATCACCATCTCGCGGACCAGGTCGTCCGCGAGGTCGAGGACGTGCTCGCGGGCGTCGCTCCAGCCGTACAGTTTCTCGTGACGGATCTTCCGGCGGGTCTTCGGCTCCTCGTCGAACTCGACCACCGGGACGCCGGCCCCGAATCCCAGCACCATGCGGCGCAGCCGGTAGACCGACTTGCGCTGCTGGTTCATCACGTCGTCGTACTCGAGGAGGTTCTTGCGGATGTCGAAGTTGTGGGCCTCGACCTTCTTCTGGGCCCCCTCGATGGAGCGGGTGAGGAGCCGGTGCTCGATCTGCTCCCCCTCCTTCATCCCCAGCGTCTCCATGAGCCGGGCGATGCGCTCGGAGGCGAAGATGCGCATCAGGTCGTCTTCCAGCGACAGGAAGAAGATCGACGACCCGGGGTCGCCCTGGCGGCCGGCGCGGCCGCGCAGCTGGTTGTCGATGCGCCGCGACTCGTGCCGCTCGGTGCCCACGATGTGCAGGCCGCCCGCCGCCACGACCTCTCCGTGCTCCTTCGCGGTCTGGGTCTTGAGCTCCCCGGTGCGGCGCACCAGCCTCGCCGCCCACTCGACCTTGCGGGCCTGGAAGGCCTCCTCGGCCTCCCCCTCCATGGGCGCGTCGGGCTCGGGCCCCACCTCGTGCTTCGCCATCATCTCCGGGTTGCCGCCGAGCAGGATGTCGGTGCCGCGGCCGGCCATGTTGGTGGAGATGGTGACGGCGCCCTTGCGACCGGCCTGGGCGACGATCTCGGCTTCGCGCTGGTGGTGCTTCGCGTTCAGCACGTTGTGGGGGATTCCCCGCTTCTTGAGCAGGCTGCCCACCACCTCGCTCTTCGCCACCGAGACCGTGCCCACCAGGATGGGCTGTCCCTTGGCGTGCCGCTTCTCGATCTCGTCGCAGATGGCGTTGAACTTCTCGCGCTCGGTCTTGTAGACCACGTCCTCGGAGTCGGTCCGGACGTTCTTCTGGTTCGTGGGGACCATGACGACGTCGATGTCGTAGGTCTTGGCGAACTCCTCCGCCTCGGTCTCCGCCGTGCCGGTCATGCCGGCCAGCTTGGAGTACATGCGGAAGTAGTTCTGGAAGGAGATGGTGGCCAGCGTCTGGTTCTCCGCCTCGATCTTCACCCCCTCCTTCGCCTCCACCGCCTGGTGCAGGCCATCCGACCAGCGCCGGCCCGGCATGAGCCGGCCGGTGAACTCGTCGACGATGATGACCTCCCCCTCCTTCACCACGTAGTCCACCTCGTTGCGGTAGAGGTGGTGGGCGCGCAGCGCCTGCTCCACGTGGTGCAGCCACTCGATCTGCTCCGGGTCGTAGAGGTTCCGGATGCCGAGCTTCTGCTCCATCTTCTCCACGCCGGCGTCGCTCATCACCACCGTGCGGGTCTTCTCGTCCACCGTGAAGTCTACGTCCCGGATCATGGAGGGGATGAGCCGGTTCACCTGGTAGTACTTCTCGCTCGACTCGTCGGAGGGGCCCGAGATGATGAGCGGCGTGCGGGCCTCGTCGATGAGGATGGAGTCCACCTCGTCGACGATGGCGAAGTTGAGCTCCCGCTGCACGTAGTCCTGCAGCCGGAACTTCATGTTGTCGCGCAGGTAGTCGAAGCCGAACTCGTTGTTCTGCCCGTAGGTGATGTCGGCGCCGTAGGCGTCCTGCCGCTCTGCGTCGGAGAGACCGTGGACCACGACGCCGGTGCGCATGCCCAGCGTCCCGTAGAGCCGCCCCATCCACTCCGCGTCGCGCCGGGCCAGGTAGTCGTTCACGGTGACCACGTGGACGCCGCGCCCGGAGAGCGCGTTCAGGTAGCACGGCAGGGTGGCGACGAGGGTCTTGCCCTCGCCGGTCTTCATCTCGGCGATCTTCCCCTGGTGGAGGACCGCGCCGCCGATGAGCTGCACGTCGAAGTGGCGCATCCCGAGGGAGCGGATGCTCGCCTCCCGGACGAGCGCGAAGGCCTCGGGGAGGACGTCGTCGAGGCTGCGCCCCTTCTGGACCTCCTCCTTCCAGCGGGCGGTGAGGGCCGGCATCTCCTCGGTGCGGAGCGCCTTCATGCGCGGCTCGAAGTCGTTCACGCGCACCACCATGGGGGCGAGCCGCTTGAGCTCGCGGTCGTTCTTCGTCCCCACGATCTTCCGAAGCATCCAGTTCAGCATCGTTCCCTCTTTGGCGGCGCGCGGCGCGCGCACCCCCGGCGCGCGCGGAGGCTATCCTCCGAGCTAACACCGCGCCAGACAAAAGCAAACCGGCAGGGGAACCCCCGCCGCGGAGTCCGCTACTCCAGGATGAACTTGCGGGGGTTTTCCGGGATTCCGTTCACCCGCACCTCGTAGTGGAGGTGGGGGCCTGTGGAGCGCCCGGTGTTGCCCACGGCGGCGATCTTCTGCCCGCGCGCGACCTTCTCGCCGAGCCGTACGAAGGTCTCGGAGAGGTGCCCGTAGCGGGTCTTCACCCCGTAGCCGTGATCGACCACGAGGACCTTGCCGTACCCGCCCTCGGTGCCGTTGAACACCACGGTCCCGTCGGACGGGGTGATGACGCCCTGGCCGTGCGGGGTGGAGATGTCGAGCCCCTGGTGCATGCTGCGGTCGGCGTTGTACGGATCCATCCGGGCGCCGAAGTCGCTCGTCACCCAGCCCTGGGTGGGCCAGACCGACGGGGTGGAGGCCAGCATCGACTTCTGGTCCTCGAAGTACTCGGACAGCTCCCGGAGGCTCGCTTCCTTCCGGTGGGCCTCGTTGTCGAGCGCCGCGATCCGGCCAGGGAGGGCCATGGGGCTCTCGCTGGAGGCAGGGGCGGACGAGGCGGGCGCCTCGGGCGCGCCGACGGGGCCCATGGCCAGGTTGCGCTCGGAGTCCTGCAAATGGGTCACGGCGCTCCGCAGCTTGGCGTCGAACCGCTCGACTCGCTCCAGGGTGGACTGGACGTGGGCCACCTTCTCCTGGACGAGGAGCACCTGCGACTTGAGCTGGGCGTTCTCCTCCTTCAGGACCCGGTTCTCCGAGGCCGCCGAGAGGAGGGTGAAGTAGTGGGTCAGGGTGAGGAGGCCGACCACGACCGCGACACCGGTTCCGACGAGACCCCGCTTCAGCCACGGGCGCGGAAGACGGAACTTCCGCACGGCCTGTGAATGGTCGCTGACCACGATCAGCGTGTACTGCCGGGAGTCGGTAGGCTTGGTCATTCTTGGAATTTGGAATGTGGGGTCCCGAACCGCCCGCCGCCCTGTACCCCGTTGCAACGACGACAACGGGGCATTGGGTAACAGCTAGGGTGGGGGGTGTCAACGGGCTTCCCCGTAGAATCATGAGCGGGTTCTTATCTGGATGGGCTGCCTGAACCCTCTCCCAACGGCCTGAACGGCCACTGGCTTTGTCCTTATGTTCATTTGGATTATTTATTATTTCGGCGGGAAATCGCTCGCCCGAAGGGCGAACGGCGATGCTCCCCGTTAGGCGTCCCTCCCCCGTGCCCGCCTTCCCGTCCCACCCCGCGGACCGCCGCTTCTACGCCGCCATGTCGGTCGTCGCTTCGGTCGTCATCGTGACGGGATTCGCGAGCACCTATGGACCCAAGGTGATCACCGGCTCGAGGCCCGTGCCGGCCATCATCCACCTCCACGCGGGGGTCTTCCTCTGCTGGCTCGTCCTCTTCGTCGCCCAGACGCTTCTCGTCGTGCGCGGCCACATCCAGGCGCACGTGCGCCTCGGCCAGGCAGGACTCGCGATCGCCGGGGCGATGCTCGTCACGGGTCTCGCCACGGCGATCGACGCAGCGCGCTCCGGGCACAAGGGCATCCCGGGTGTCGAGTTCCCGGACACCCAGGGCTTCCTGCTCCTCAACGTCTCCTCGATCGTCATCTTCTCGCTCCTGGTCGCGGCGGGCTGGTGGTGGCGCCGTCGCCCGCAGGCCCACAAGCGGTTCATGCTTGCCGCCACCGTGGCCGGCCTCATGCCGCCGGGCATCTCGCGCCTCCCGGGCATCGCGGGACACGACGGAGCCATCGCGGCGCTCGCCGTGGCCTTCCTCCTCGTCGGGCCGGCCTACGACATCGCGACCCGCAAGCGGATCCACCCCGCCTACTCGGGTCTCCTGCTCGCAGCCTTCATCGTCCCTCCGGTCGTGCTGCGGCTCTCCAGGACGGATGCCTGGCGCGCCGCCGCGGCGTGGATGGTGGGGTGAGCCGCGAGGCCGCCAACCCGAACCCCCGTCACCGTGACGTCTTCGCCGGGTACCTCGCCCTGAGGTAGCTCACCATGCCCGGGCTGAGCTGCTTGAAGAGCTCGGCGTTGTAGGACGCGACGTAGGGAACGCCGGGGACCGACCCGATCTGGATGCTCGGGTCCTGGAAGAGGGCCGGTATGCAGCGCAGGTCTGCCTGGGGGGCCGGGACGTAGCATCCCGCCGGCATCTGCGGCCGGGTCGGATCCATCGTGGGGATGGGAGCGTAGGCCGGCGGGGCGTCGAAGGGCGCCTTGTTGATCATCGACCGGTTGACGTTGTTCTGGACCAGGTCGTTCTGGACGATCTGCTGGGCTGCGACGGAGTACGCCCGCGACGTCGCGGCCGGTGTCCCCGCCTGGACCGCCGGGTCGACGTTGGTGGTGACGATCGACACGGAGTAGTCGCCGTTGAGGAAGATCTCGAAGGTGCGGAGCTGCTGGGGATAGTCGCGCAGCGAGGAGGTCTCCACCTGCCAGAACCCCTTCCAGGGAGCGCTGTCGCGTTCGCGGGGGTCGATGGGCGGGAAGGCCTTCACGACGTTGAGGTGACGGTGCCCCGCGAGCCACATCAGGAGGTTCGGCGTGTCCTGGAGCTTCGCGACCAGTTCCCTCAAGGAGACGGCGTTCTGCTCGACCGCGTCCGGGTCGGCCGCCGAGTCCCACCATTCCATCCCGGTCGCAGGCCCCATCACCCCGATCGGGATGTGGGCGGCGATGACCATGAGCTGGTTCGCCGCCTGTCCGGCCTCGAGCTCTCGCCGGAGCCAGGCCCAGCGGTTCGCATCGAGATACCCGTGCCCGTGGATGTCCTTCGAGCCGTCGGTCTCCGACTGGGTGTCGTCGAGGACGATCACCTTGAGCGGCACGCTCGGGTTCGGAAGGAAGCTGTAGCAGGCGAAGCCCTCCGGCTGGCCCGGCTCGACGAGCGCGAAGCCGTGACCGACCGGATGGGAGGTGGTCTGGAAGAACTCCTGGACCCACTCCGCCTGGAGGAGGGAGCGGCGGCCGGGGTCGGCCACGACCTTCGGCGGGCTGTCGTAGAAACCGATCGGCCCCGCGCCGGTGATCGCGCCGGTCGGCGAGGTTCCGTCGATCACCCCCTGGTAGTACCGGGCCGGGGGCACCGGAACCACCGGGTTCCTCAAGTTGTCCATGCTGGCGACCCTCGGGAAATTCGGAGGCCAGGGGATCGGGACGTCGGGGATCGCCCAGACCGTGTCGGCGAGGTAGGACGCGGCGAGCCCGATCGACGGGTCTGCGCGGACGGGGAACGACCCGATGAGGAAGTGATCGTGGTTGCCGATCGCCTGGTAGAACGGGATCGATCGGTCGAGCCCCGCCGCCTGGAACGGCAGCTGGTAGTCAACGGTGGTGGATCCGAGATGTGCGCCCGAGCTCGGGGTGATCCGCTGCCCGTCGATGACGTCGATGTACCAGCGGAGCTCGTTGTAGGAGGAGCTGTTGGCCGCGTCGCCGAGGGAGAGCCCGAAGTCGAAGGGAACCTGACCGTGAAGGGCGTTCGCCGTCTGGATCGCCGCGTCGAGCACCTGGGTCGTGTAGAGCATGACCGGCGAGTAGATGGAGGTGTTGCTGCCCGAGAAGGTCGCGTCCAGCTGCTGGAGATGGAGCAGCTGGTTCGGCGCCTCCTTGTCGGTGATGTGGATGTCGGTGATGGTGAAGAAGTGGGTGAACTGCCGGATCCGGGGGAGCGAGCTGGGGATGTAGTCGGCCGGCATGAGATCGGTCCGCGGGACCACCGGGAGCCCCCCGGAACTGAACGTCCAGGCGCCGTACATCGGATCGAAGCTGCCGTAGTTCTGGACCTGGTCGAGCTCGGTCTTGTGGAGGCCGGTGGTCGCTCCGGGGCCAGAGGGCTGCACGGGCACGGGGAACCTGAGCACCCGGGTGGTCGTCTTCACGACGTTGGCGTCAATGGGGTAGGTCGGGCCCTGGCGGCTGCTTCGGATCCAGCCGGCGGCCACCGCCGCCACGCCGATGCACGCGATGGCCAGGACGTTGCGTTTCGCCGAATGGTCGTTCCCCATGATCTCTCCGCTGATGGAACCTGAGTTCGAGGACACCAGATGCTGGCGAGTCTATCCCTCGGCCCTTCCTTCGGGGGGCATCGCGATCACCGGGAGGGCGCCACTCGACCTCGCCCCCTCGGCTACGGCTTTCCGCGAGTTCCGATCAACGCCAGGGTCTCGCCCCAGGCCCGGTAGATCCCGGAGACGAGCAGGAGCGTGCACGACCCCGCGATGGCGAAGGGAGCGATGTCCGCGCCCTGGATCAAGCCCGCCCCGCCGACGATCAGGACGATGCTGGAGATCACCGGTACCGCGTTGTGGAAGATCCGGTCGATCGACCCCTGGATGGCCCGGAGGTGGAGCCCCCTTCGCTCGAAGACCGCATGGATCCGATAGACGAGGCCGGCGATCCCCAGCAGGACGAAGATCGCTCCACCCGGCCAGCGGGACCGCCACGGCACGACTGCGACCATGCTCTGGAGCATCACACCGCCGAAGCTGTACAGCGCGGGCGTCATCGACGCGCGCGCGATGTCGAGCGTCCGGGACGTGGACAGGCCGGTGTTGAGCGTGATGACGATGAACAGCAGCCCGATGAGCGTGGCGCCCGCCGACCCGGTCAGCGTGAAGAAGTTGTTCCATCCGTCGAGCATCTGGTTCCCTCGGCGTGGCTACGGCTGCGGCTCGATCTCCCCGGGTCTCCAGGTCTTGTTGAACCAGGATTCCAGCGGTCCATAGAGCCGGAGGATGACGTTCCAGCCCTTGCCGGGGACGGTCTGCACCCAGTTCTTCTCCTTCCCCGGGGGGGCCTTGGGCCCGAAGTACACGTCCACCGAGCCATCGGCGTTCACGAGCACCCCCTTCGTCTGGCTGCTGACGCTTGGCGCCTTCTGGTCCGTCTGGATCATCGAGCGGGTCTGGTTGCTGTAGAGGATGACCGACCAGAAGTCCTTCACGGGGACGTTGGGCGGGAGGTGCAGCCTGTAGTTCCTCGCGCCGTCGAGCGGCTCGCCCCGGGAATCACGTGGGGTCCAGGCGTACTGCGAGCCCTGCCCGACCCTCTTCATCTCCATGGCCGGGGTCACGCCCGTCGCCATGAAGTAGTAGAAGATGTAGCCGTCCAGCCGGAGCACTCCCGGCGGCAACTCGAAACGGTAGCCTCCCATGAACGGGAGCTGCCAGCTGCCGTTCTCGTAGTAGTAGTCGGCCCGGTCCCGCATGTGGAACGCGACCGCGCGCGCCGTGGCATCGCCCACCGCCGCCGCCTCGGTGAGGATCTTCCTCATCCGCTCGTCGGGCGCGAACGGCTTGCCCTTCTCGATGCCGATGGACTGGAAGAACCCGAGCCGCACCGGGTCGAAAGACTCGGTGGGCTCCTCCTGGACGACCTTGTCGAGCAATGCCCAGAACCGGAAGTCCGCGGGGTTCACCATGTTGAAGGGCTTGCCCGACATGTTCACGAACGTCGGCGTCGGAGGCTTCCCGGACTGCGCGAGAGGGTAGACCTTCGTGAACTTCTTCACGGCGTCGACACCGGGCCTCGGATCACCGTCCACGAGGAAGCTGCGCCAGATGACGACATTGCTGAAGGTCCTGGGCCGGACGATCTCGTGGCCGCTCGGGACCTGCCCCGCGTAACCCGGCGGCAGGAGGAGGTACTTGCCCCCCTTGCCCTCGTCCGGACCGGTGAGGCCCAGGTCGACGACCCAGCGGAACCACATGTCGTTCACGAGGCCGAGCACCTTGGGCGGCACCTCGATGACGACGGGACCCGCGTGCAGGTCGATCCAGAACCAGGTGTACGGGGTGTTGTCGTTGGCGGTGAGCTCGATGGTCCGCGAGTCGACGAGCTGTTCCCAGATGGGAACCGTCCCGTTTGGCGCACCTTGGGTGAGGATGGCGTCCCTGTCCCCGGCCTGATTCACCGCGGGCATGGCGAGGAGGTACGCCTGGACGGCTCGCTGGAAGTCGAGGTTGTCGAACAGCTTCGCCGCCGACGCCTTGTCGGGGAAGCCGTCGAAGAAGTGGAGCGTCCCGAGCCGGGTCTCCACCCGGTCGGGCGACGCCACGCCCGGCGGCATGGCGGTCGAGAACATGTACTGGGGGTCCGCCGCTGGGCCGCTGAGCGGCTGGGCGAGCGCGGGGGCTGCAGCGCCGACGACGATGCAGACCAGGACGGCGTTGACGGCTTCTCGGTTCATTCTTCCCTCCGGGCGAACGTCCGGGGGGTTCTAGCGCCGGCCTCCTGGCGTTCAAGGCGGAACGCCACGCGCCCTGGTGGGAGCCGAGTGGGAAGGATGCGGTACGGCCGCTACGACCTGGCGGTGCCGTCAACCCGGACCACGATCACCGTGATGTTGTCGTCGCCCCCCCGCTCGTTGGCGAGGGCGACGAGCCGCTCCGGCGCCTCGGCGAGACGGGTCCCCGTGACGACCTCGAGGATCTCGGCGTCGGTGATCATGTTGGAGAGGCCATCGCAGCAGATCAAGAGGGCGTCCCCGGGCTCGACCTCCATCCCGACGACGTCGACCTGCACCTCCTCCTCGAATCCCACCGACCGGGTGATGATGTTCCGGAAGCGGCTCTGCCGGGCCTCCTCCTCGGTGATGGCGCCGGACTTGAGCTGCTCGTTCACGAGCGAGTGGTCCTCGGAGATCTGGAAGATGCGCCCGTTCCGGAGCAGGTAGCAGCGGCTGTCCCCGACGTGCGCCACGAAGGCCGACCGCCCCACGAGGAGCGCCGCCGTGACCGTGGTGCCCATCCCGGCCAGGCTCGGGTCCTCCTGGGCCGCCCCGTAGATGGCCTTGCAGGCCGCCTCGACGGCGAGCCGCAGGAGGACGGGCAGGTGGCTCGCGTCGGCGACCGTCGGGGACCGGAAGCTTTGCGGGGAGGCGTCGAATGCCGCGCGTACCCTCTCCTGGATGGTGCGGACGGCGATCCGGGATGCGGTGCCCCCGCCGGCGTGCCCTCCCATGCCGTCGGCCACGATGAAGAGGCTCGTGTGGAGATCGACGAGGAAGGCATCCTCGTTCTGCTCGCGGCGCCGACCGACGTCGGTGGCGCCCCGCGCCTGGAGGGAAAATGGAGGGGGACCGGCCACGAGAGGCGCGGATGGTATCCCCGCCCTCCAGCGCGGGTCAACGACCGGCGAAGGGCTCACGCGCGCGCCGCATCTCCCCGGGCCCGGCGCGAACCGGACGGCCCACGCGCCGGACGCGCCGACCCCTCGCCGCAGGCCGACCGTGCGGCGGAGATGAGCGCCCCGGCGTGCTCGAGGGCCGATGCCGTGACGGTGTGCCCGGCCAGCATGCGAGCCACTTCGGCCCGGCGTTCCCCCTCGGCCGTGAGCGGAACGACCGTGGTGACGGTGCGACCGGCGGCCACACGCTTCTCGACCCGGGCGTGCACCGTGGCGAAGGCCGCCACCTGCGGCAGGTGGGTGACGCAGATGACCTGACGGTTGCGCGCGACGCCGGCGAGCGCCCGGCCCACCGCCTCGGCCACGGCGCCGCCGATGCCGGCGTCCACCTCGTCGAAGACGTAGGACAGCACCGGGTCGGCGCGGGAGAGGGCCCGCTTCACGGCGAGGAGCACGCGGGAGAGTTCCCCGCCCGATGCCACCCGGGCGAGCGGCCGGGCCGGCTCTCCCGGATTGGGCGCGATGAGGATCTCGGCGGCCTCGGCGCCGGACGGGCCCAGCCTCACCTCTCCCACCTCGATGGCCCCGGCCGGCTCGGCGAAGGCAACCTCCAGGCCGCAGCGGGACATGGCGAGCTTCCCGAGTTCCTGGGCCACCGCGCGGCAGAAGGAGCGGGCGGCCTGACGCCGCTCCCGGCCCAGGTCGGCGGCGATCCGGGCCGCCTCGCGACCCTTCTCCTCCACCGCCCGCGCGACCTCGCCGCGCCGCCCCTCGGCACCCGCGAGTCCAGCGAGTTCGGCCTTCATCGCCTCGCGCCGGGCCAGCGCCGCCTCGAGCCCTCCCCCGTGCTTGCGCGCGAGCGCCCGCAGCGCGGCGATCCGATCGTCGATCTCGGCCAGCCGATCGGGATCGCCCTCCAGCGAGCCGGCGTAGCGCGAGAGCGCCCTCCCCGCCTCCTCCACCTCGGCTGCGGCGGAGCGCAGCAGCGAGAGAGGCCCCTCGAGGCGCGGGTCGATGGACACCGCCTCCTGGAGCGCCCGCAGCGCCTGGCCGATGCGCTCGGCCGCGCTCCCCTCCTCCCCGTAGGCGATCGCCTCCGCGACACTGGCCGCCTCGGCCAGCCGGACCGCCGCCGCGAGTACCTTCCGTTCCGCGTCCAGGGCGGCGTCCTCCCCGGGCTTCGGGTCCACGGCGTCGAGTTCCCCGATCTGGAAGGCGAGGTAGTCGGCTCGCCGGGCCCGCTCCCCCTCGTCGTCGGCGAGCGCCCGCTCCTCCCGCACGAGTGCGGAGAGGCTCTCGAAGGCCTGCCGGTACCGGCTGGCGAGCCCGCCGGGAACCGACACGCCCGCGAACGCGTCGAGGAGGTCGAGGTGGGTGGACGCGTCGAGCAGCGTGACGTGCTCGTGCTGCCCGGTGACGTCGACCACGCCGCGGAGCGCGCCCTCGAGGATTCCGACGGTGCAGAGCGCACCGTTCACGAATACCCGGCTGCGCCCCCCCCGCGTCAGGACGCGGCGGACGAGCAGTTCGGCCACGCCGCCCTCCTCGGCGGCGCGCGCCGGGATCCCGGCGGCCTCGAGCCGGGAGAGCGCCGGGTGGCCAGCGGGGAGCTCGAAGAGGGCCTCCACCGAGGCCTCGTCCGCTCCCTCGCGGAGGACGTCGGCGCCCATCCGACCGCCGAGCACGAGGTGGAGCGCCCCGACGAGGAGCGACTTCCCCGCGCCGGTCTCCCCGGTGAGGACGTTCAGCCCCTGGCCAAACCGAACCTCCACCTGGTCCACCACCGCGAAGCCCGTGATGCGCAGGGTCGTCAGCATGGCGGGAGTGTGCCACCAGCCCCTGACACTGCGCAAGCTTTCAGGTGCGATTCCGTTCAGCTGAGAAGGGGAGCCGAACGCCCCGCGACGCGCTACTCTCCTCCCGTGCCCACCCGTCGACTCGCGCCCGCGCTCCTCGCCATCGCCCTCCTCGCCCTGTTCCCCACCCTCGCACGCGCCGACCTGTGGGCCGCCATCTCGGGTGGCGCCTTCCTGCCCTCTGGCGCCTCCCGCTTCGGGTCGATGCAGACCCGCGCCACCGCGTCCCTGGCGGTGGGCTGGGACTCGGAGTACGTCGGAGGCTCTCTCTGGGCCGGGTTCGTCAACTCCGGCGCAGGGCAGGTCTTCACGGAGGACTGCTTCCCCGTCGCAGTGCGCGCACGCGGCCGGCTGCCCCTCGGAGTGTTCGCCCCCTTCGTGTACGGCGGCGTCGGCTTCGCCCCGTCCCGCGCTCTCGTGAACATGGTCGCCTCCCAGACGGTGGCCTTCACCGCCCAGGCGGGTGGCGGATTCGACCTCGTCTTCGGCGAGATGTTCACCATCGGGGCCGAGGCGGGCTACCTCTGGCTCCAGCCGAGCTACGACTTCGGCACGGTGGACATGAACGGCATGCTGTTGCTCGCGACCTTCGCGCTCCGCTTCCCCTGATCCCTGCTGCGGGTCAGCGCTCGCCCCAGCGCAGCTTCGCCCGCAGGATCCCGAAGAAGTGGAAGCTCGGGTTCTGCACGAGCAGCACCCGGCTCTGGGACGGCTTCACCTGCACCCGGTCCCCCCGGGTGAGCGGCACGCCGGTCTTCCCGTCGAGCGACAGGTAGACCTTGGCGTCGTTCTGGAGGACCACGTTGATGGACCGGTCATCCGGGACCACCAGCGGCCGCTGGGTGAGCGTGTGGGGGCAGATGGGGCTGATGATCACCCCGCGCATCGTGGGGTAGACGATGGGACCATTCGCTGCCAGTGAATAGGCCGTGGAGCCGGTGGGGGTGGCGATGATCACCCCGTCGGCCTTGTAGGTGGTGAGGTAGTCGCCGCCGTAGGAGGTGTCGAGCTCGGCCATGGGGGAGAGGGCCCCCTTGGAGATGACCGCGTCGTTCAGCACCTCGGCGTCGATGTCGGGGCCGCCCTCGCGCCCGCCCCGGTGGAGGTGGATCCGGAGCTTCATGCGGGGGGAGACCGTGGACTGTCCCGCGAGCACCCGCTCCAGCGCCTCGTACATCTCGCTCTGGGGGACCTCGGTCATGAATCCGAGGCTCCCCATGTTGATGCCCAGGATGGGCACCGGGCGGCTGGCCAGCAGGTGGGCGGCGTGGATGAGCGTGCCATCGCCCCCCAGGACCACGACCAGGTCGGAGTCGCGCCCCACCGCCTCCTCGTCCCGCAGCACGTCCACGCCCTTGCCGCGGAGGAAGCGCTCCACGTAGTGGGCCGTCTCTGCGGCCTCGGCCGATGTCTTCTTCGGCACGATGCCGATCCGGCGCGGCACGGAGCAAGGAAGGGATTCCATCCGACGCAATATATATTGTCCTGGCTCCATGGACCTCTTCGACCAGGCACTCGACCGGGATGACGCCGCGAAACCGCTTCCGGAGCGGCTCCGTCCCCGCCGCCTGGAGGAGTTCGTCGGGCAGGAGCACGTGCTCGGACCGGAGAGCGCGCTGCGCCGCGCCATCGAGGCCGACCAGGTCCCCTCCCTCATCCTCTGGGGCCCTCCGGGCACCGGGAAGACCACGCTCGCCCACATCGTGGCCGAGCGCACCGGCGCCACCTTCGTGCCCTTCTCGGCGGTGCTGGGCGGCGTGAAGGAGATCCGGGAGATCGTGGCGGCGGCCCGGGAACGGCGCCGGCTCCACCGGCAGCGGACCATCCTCTTCGTGGACGAGATCCACCGCTTCAGCCGCTCCCAGCAGGACGCCTTCCTCCCGCACGTGGAGGCCGGAACCGTGACGCTCGTCGGCGCCACCACGGAGAACCCCTCCTTCGAGATCAACGGGGCGCTCCTCTCGCGCTGCCGGGTGGTGACGCTGCGGGCGCTGACCGACGAGGAGGTGGGCCTCGTCCTCGACCGCGCGGTCTCCTCGCCCCGGGGGCTCGCCGGGACGGTGCGCCTCTCGCCGGAGGCGCGGGAGTTCCTCTCCCGGTCGGCCTACGGCGACGCGCGCCGGGCCATCGTGGCGCTCGACTCGGCGGCGGCGGCGGTCCGCCTGACCGGGCGAGACGAGATCTCCTCGGCCGACGCCGAGGAGGCGATGCAGCACAGGCCGCTCCCCTACGACAAGGCCGGGGAGCAGCACTACGACCTCGCGAGCGCCTTCATCAAGTCGATGCGCGGTTCCGACCCGGACGCCGCCGTCTACTACATGGTGCGGATGCTGGAGGGGGGCGAGGAGCCCCGCTTCGTGGTCCGCCGGATGGTGATCTTCGCGTCCGAGGACGTGGGCAACGCCGACCCGCGCGCGCTCCAGGTGGCCACCGCGGCCCTCCAGGCGCTGGAACTGGTGGGGATGCCGGAGGGTGTCCTCCCGCTCACCCAGGCCGCCACCTACCTGGCCCTCGCTCCCAAGTCGAACACGGTCATCGCCTCCTACACCACGGCGCGGAGGCTCGTGCGGGAGATGGGGCCGCTGCCGGTTCCGCTGCGGCTGCGAAACGCCCCCACGCGCCTCCTCGAATCGATGGGCTACGGGGGCGGCTACCGCTACCCGCACAACTTCGACGGGAACTACGTCGCGGAGGAGTCCCTTCCCGACGCGCTCCGGGGCACGCGGGTGGTCGAGCCCTCCGGGAACGGGCTCGAGAAGGAGCTCTTCGAGCGGCTGGCGCGGCTGCGCGCCGAGGGACACTATCCCGGGTAGCGCCCGGTCACGAAGTCCACCAGGTCCTGGATCTGCCCCTCGCGGTTGCGCACCAGCCAGTGGCTCAGGTCGCCCTGCGAGAGGACCCCGACCACGACTCCCCCGTCCACCACCGGCACGTGACGGATGCGCTTCGCCGCCATCACCTTCATGGCATCCACCACCGAGGACGTCGGTCGCATGACCACGAGGTCGCGCGTCATGACGTCCGCGACCTTCGTGGTGGCGGGGTCGCGCCGCTCCCCCACCACGCGCCGGAGGATATCTCTCTCCGTGAAGATCCCGACCAGCCGTCCGCCGTCCATCACCAGCACGGAGCCGACCTGGTTGCGGATGAGCACCTCGGCGGCGGCGGCCACCGTGACCTCCGGGGGAACGGTGAGCGTGGACGATCCGCGCCCCTTCTCGGCGAGGACCTGGGACAGCGGGGTCTGGGTATCGGCCTTCAGCTCCATGGGAGACCTCCTCGGGCGGGGCATATCCGGTCGTCGCGCCGCTCGCTCGGCGCCCTTCATCCCTTTTGGGTCGGACCGGTCTTGACGCATGATGTCGGAATGCTCCTTTACCTCCACGGCTTCGCCTCCGGACCGGGCTCGACCAAGGCCACCGCCCTGGCAGCCGGGCTCGCGCTGGATGGCATCGTCCCGGTGCGGCTCGACCTCACCCCGGGCCCGGACGGATTCGAGCGGAGCACTCCCTCCTCCATGCTCGCCATCGTCGAGGAGGCGATGCGTGCCTCGCCCGGGCCCCACGCGCTCGTGGGGAGCTCCCTCGGCGGCTGGCTGGCCGCGCTGGCGGCTTCCCGCAACCCGTCCGTGGCGCGCCTCGTCTTGCTCGCGCCCGCCTTCCGGCTTCACGAGCGGTGGAAAGCTCGCCTGTCCCCGGGGGATCTGGAGCGCTGGCGGCGGGAGGGGAGCGTGGAGGTCCATCACCACGCCACGAACACCCCCCGCCGGATCGGCTGGGCCTTCTTCGAGGACGCGGCACGCTGGCCGCCCCTCCCGGAGGTCCACGTCCCGGCCCTCTGCATCGCCGGCTCCCGCGACGAGACCGTGCCGCTCGAGGACGTGCGCGCCTGGGTGGAGCGCACACCGGGTGCGCGGCTCGAGGTGGTGGACGACGGCCACGAGCTGACCGCGTCGCTGCCCCGGATCGTGGCGTCCACCCGGTCCTTCCTGCGCGAGGGGCTCTCCGGCCTCCCGACCTGAGGGTCGTGGCGCTACGGGGTGGCCTCCTGCGACCCCTCTCCGTCCCCCTCGTCGGCGACGTCGGGCTGGTACTTGCGCAGCACCCGCTTGAAGTTGGACCGGTCCATCCCGGCCCGGCGGGCGGCGGCCGAGATGTTGGCTTCGCAGGCCTTCATGAGCGCATCGACGTAGCGCCGCTCGAAGTTGCGCAGCGCGACCTCCTTGGCGGTGGCGTAGCTCTGGAGGATCATCTCCGCGTCGGCGGCGGCTCCGGCGGCATCGCGCAGCACCGGCGCCGTGCGCCCGCTGACCGACGGGGGGAGGTCCACCGGCTGGATCAGGTCGCCGCGGCAGAGGACCACCGCCCGCTCGATGGCGTTCTCCAGCTCGCGCACGTTTCCGGGCCAGCGGTAGGCACAGAGCAGCTCGATGGCCTGCGGCGAGATCGAGTGGATCTGCTTGCCGAGCCGGTCCGCGTAGCGGCGAACGAAATGGTGGGCGAGGAGCGGGACGTCGTCGAGCCGGTCGCGCAGCGCCGGAAGCGGGATGGCGATCACGTTGAGCCGGTAGAAGAGGTCCTCGCGGAACTTCCCGGCCCGGACGAGCTTGGGAAGCTCCCGGTGCGTGGCCGCGATCACCCGCACGTCCACCTTGATGGGCTCGGTGGATCCCACCCGCTTGATCTCCCCCTCCTGCAGCACCCGCAGCAGCCGGACCTGGGTGGAGAGCGGGATGTCGCCGATCTCGTCGAGGAAGATGGTGCCTCCGGTGGCCGACTCGAAGAGCCCCTTGTGGTCGCGGTTCGCCCCGGTGAAGGACCCCTTCACGTGGCCGAACAGCTCGCTCTCCAGCAGCGTCTCGGTGAGCGCGCCGCAGTTGATCGCCACGAAGGCCTGGGCCCGGCGCGGACTCCGGGCGTGGAGCGCGCGGGCGACGAGTTCCTTCCCCGTGCCGCTCTCCCCCTGCACGAGCACGGTCGTGGCGCTGTAGGCCACGGCCTCGATCATCCGGACCACCTCGCGCATCGGCCCGCTCGAACCCACGAGCCCCTGCGTGTTCTCCATCGCCTCGAGCCGGGTCGTGAGCTGCCGGTTGCGATCCTGCAGCCGCTTTCGTTCGGCCGCCCGGGCCACCACGTAGGCCACGTGCTCGATGTCGTCGGGCTTCTCGATGAAGGGCTTGATGAGGTAGTCGTGCGCGCCCGCCTTCATGGCGGCGAGCGCGGTGTCCACGGTGGCGTGGCCGGTCATCATGATGACCTCGACCTCCGGCCTACGGTGCTTCACGGCGTTCAGGAGCTCGATCCCGGAGAGCTCGGGCATGCGGATGTCCAGCATCGCCACGTCGAAGTCCTCCGACGCGAGCCGCTGCATGGCGGCGATGGGCGAGTCGAGGGCCACCACGTCGTGCCCCTTCTTGCGGAGGATGACCTCGAGCGCGCGCAGGACGCTGGGCTCGTCGTCGACGACCAGGACGCGGGCGGGACGTGCGGCGTCTTCCATGGGGAATTCTCCGATCAGGTGGCGGGCGCCGCCGGGAGGTCGACGACGAAGCGGGCGCCGCCCTCCGGGGGGGACTCGAGCCGGATGAGACCGCCGTGCTCCTCGGCGATCCGGTAGCAGATGGAGAGGCCGAGCCCCGTCCCCTGCCCTTCCGGCTTGGTGGTGAAGAACGGCTCGAAGATGCGCTCGACCAGCTCGGGAGGAATCCCGGGGCCATCGTCGGACACGCTCACCTGGACCCGTCCCGGCGCGCCGGGGCCGGTGTGCAGGATGACCGTCCCCCGCTCGGCGACGGCCTGGATGGCGTTCAGGAGGAGGTTCACGACCACCTGCTGGAGCTGGTTGGCGTTCCCCACCGTCGGGGCGGGCTGGAGGTCGCGAACCACCTTCAGCCTGGCGTCGCGCAGGTTGGCCTGGAGGATGAGCAGCGCCTCCTCGACCACCCGGGCGAGGTCTACCGGCCCGCGCTCGTCCTCCCGGGGCAGGCGCGAGAAGCGCAGCAGGGACTCGACGATGCGCTTGGCGCGCAGGGCGGCGTCGCTGATGAGGCGAAGGCTCTCCTGGTCCTCCGGACTGCGCGGGTCCTGGGCCATGATCTGGGCGAAGGCGAGGATCCCGCCGAGCGGGTTGTTGATCTCGTGGGCCACGCCGCCCGCGAGCTGGCCGAGGGCCGACATCTTCTCGCCCTGGAAGAGGCGCCGGGTGGCCTCCCGCTCGCGGGTCACGTCCTTGTAGACGATCACCCGGACGCCTTCGCCGAACGGGAAGGCGCGCATCAACCAGGAGTGATTGCGGAACGGCACGATCTTCTCGGAGGCGTCGCCCAGGTGCTCGTGCGGGCAGGGCAGCGCCCCGAAGGCGTGGTCGGCGCACCGGAGCCCGGGGACCTGGGCCACGTCCGCGCCGGCCTCCCGCGCGAAGCCGGCATTCGCGCGCACCACCTCGCATCCCCCGCGGACGATGGCGAGCGGGTCGGCGATGGCGTCGAAGCCGGTCCGCCCCTCGTGCGCCGCCCGGCGCAGCGCCTCGGTGCGGACGAGCAGCGTGGCGTCGAGTTCCCGGTTCGCCCGCTCCAGCTCGACCTGCCGCGCCGTGAGCATCTGATGGAGCCGGTCGTTCTCCTCGGTGATCCAGTACTTCTCGATCGCGTCGCGGACGGTGAGCAGGAGGTGTGCCTCGTCCCAGGGCTTCCAGACGAAGCGGAGGATCTCGGCGCGGTTCACCGCCTCCTCGATCGCGGCGGTGTCGGCCTGGCCGGTGAGGAGCACGCGCTGGACGGCCGGGTGGCGCTCCTTGACGAGCCGGAGGAACTCGACGCCGTCCATCCCCGGCATCCGGTAGTCGGAGAGGACGACGTGCACCTTCTCCCGGCCCAGGATCTCGATCGCCGTGGCCGCGTTGGCGGCCTCCAGGTAGACGCAGCCGGCCCGGGTCAGGATGCGCCGCAGCGAGCGGCGCACGTACACGTCGTCGTCGACCACCAGGACCGACGCCTGCCGTGCCTGCTTCTCGGCTTCCGGGGGGGTCTCGGGGGGGGTCTCCATTGGGGGGGCTGGTGCGCCAGTAACCCAGGGTAACCACGGGTATGTCAACACCCGGGTCAAGAATACCCTCTTGGGTCAATGGCGCGCGCCGGGGGTCAGGATACCACCCCCGGCCGATCGGCCCCGCTCCATCGCACGCTGGGCGGCGCGCAGGAGCCCCTCCGCATCGGTGATTCCCGGACCCGGGTAGCTGGCGACCCCTACCGCCATCGCCGTACCCTCCTCGGGACCCGGTCGGAGGAGACCCAGGAGTCGGCTCGCCGTCTGCAGCGCACCCGCCAGGTCGGTCTCCGGCAGGAGGACCGCGAGCTGTCCCCCTGGGGTGGCCTCGACCGCGTCGCAGAGCCGGACCACGTCCCGGACCCGGGCCTGGACGTCGGACGACGCGGTCAGATCCAGGACGATGAGCGACGCCGCATGGCGGTAGCGCAGCGCGCGCGCCAGTTCCCGGCGGAGCGAGGCCTCGAGCCCGATCAGCAGAGTGCCTCCCAGACGTCGCCGGGGATCACCGGGGCCAGGCCGCCGCCGCCCAGAATATTCACTATGGGTGAAGCTGCCGCGCGGACCACGCTTCCGCCCGGATGCACCGGGAGGAGACCGCCGTAGGTGGAGATGTCGCGGTAGAGGCTCCCGGGCTCCGCGCCGGCCGGGGTGATCCGGGTGGCCGGGCGGCGCGCGGCGAAGACCCGCTCCTGGGCCACGAACCCACCTCCCCGGTGGTCCTGGGCCGCCTCGCGGACGATCCGCTCCCACGCGGCGGGCTCGGTCTCCGCTCCGAGGTGGACACTCTTCCCGCCGTAGTCCCAGCTCCGCTTGAGCACGTGCTCCTCCCGCCGCTCCAGGAGGCGATCGACCGTTGCCGTGCCGTGGAGCCGCGTCCAGGGGAGTCGGCGGGCGGCGGCGAGTTCCACCCCGTCCAGGCCGGCCAGGCCGGCGAGCGAGGCGTCCTCGGCCGCCTGGGAGAGCCGGGCGAAGAGCGCCTTCGCCTCCAGCAAGCCGTTGACCGGATTGGCGAGCGGCCAGCGTGCCGGCTCGCGCAGGGCGCGTGCGAAGGGCGAGTCGGGCGGCGTCCGGTGGGCCCAGACGTGCCTGTAGAGGAGGTCGTGCCGATCGGGATCGGCCTCGGAGGGGACGAGGACGGCGACCTCGTGCCCCATCTGCCGGAAGTGTGCCTCGAGCCGCCGCAGCTCGCCGATCTGGGCGTCTCCGGGGCGGGCCACGATGGCGATGGAGGGGCGCTCCCGCTCCCCACCCCGAAGGCGGTAGAAGGCGACCAGGGTCTCCCGCAGGGCCTCCATGTGGCTGCCGGCCCGCGCCAGGAGTTCCCGCTCGCGGTGGGGGACGAGGCCGCGCATCCGTGCGGCGGCGCGGATCCAGGAGTGGCTGGCCAGGTCCGCGTAGGCCGGCATGGCGGGGATGGTGGCGTTCAGCTCGAGCGCTCGCGGCAGCCCCCCGTCGCCCGGGGGGAGAAAATCGACCCGGGAGACCACGGCGGGGCACGGCGCCTCGGTGAAGAGGAGCGCCATCGCCTCGGCCTCGAGCCCCTCGAACGGGCCGAGCAGGGACTCCCGATCGAGCGGATCGCCGCGCTGGATGAGCGCCCGGGCGAGCTTCACCGACCCGGAGAGGATGGCCCTCGACTCGGCGGACAGCCACCCGAGCCGCTCCCGCGACTCCACCTCCGGCTCGGCCACGAGCGGGATGGGGACCACCTCCCCGTCGGGGCGAAGCACCGTCATCCCGGCGCCCCAGGCCTGTCGGGCCGCGTCGGTTCCGATGCGGACCAGCTCGTCGGGGGTGAAGGGACCGTTGCGGTGCATGGCGGGCGCTGATAGCAAGGCGGTGCATGAAGATCTACACGAAGACCGGCGACGGTGGGGAAACCAGCCTCTTCGGGGGCGGTCGCGTCCCCAAGGACGACGCACGGGTGGACGCCTATGGCTCGGTGGACGAGCTGAACGCGACCATCGGGCTCGCGCGTTCCCTCGGGGCGGGCCCCGAGGTGGACGGCGACCTGGCGCGCATCCAGGCAGAGCTCTTCGCCGTGGGCTCGGAGCTCGCAACCCCCCCGGGCTCCCGGGCGCGCGAGTCCATCCCGAGCGTCCACGCCGGCTGGGCGGAGGCGCTGGAGCAGCAGATGGACCGGTGGGATGCCGAGCTCGCCCCGCTCACCTCCTTCCTGCTCCCGGGCGGGACGCCGGTCGCGGCCGCGCTCCACGTGGCTCGGGCCACCTGCCGCCGGGCCGAGCGGCGCGTGGTGGCGCTCGCGCACCTGGCCCCGGTCGATCCGAACGTCGTGGTGTACCTGAACCGGCTCTCCGACTTCCTCTTCGAGGCGGCCCGGGCCGTGAACCAGCGAGCCGGCGTCGCCGAGACGACCTGGCAGCCGCGGAAGGACCGCTGACGTGCCCGCGCGCCGGCGGGTGGCGCTCGTCACGGGAGGCGGCACCCGCGTCGGCCGCGCCATCGCGCTCGACCTCGCCCGGCACGGGTGGCAGGTGGTGGCCCACTTCCACTCCCACCGCCCGCCCCGCACGCTCCTCGGCATCCGGGGCGACCTGTCCATCCCCGGAGGCCCCGCCGGCCTGGCCCGGACCTTCCGGAAGCGGTTCGACCGGCTCGACCTGCTGGTGAACGGGGCGGCCCTCTTCGAGCGGCGCGCCCTGGAGGACACCGACGCGGCGCTCTTCGACGCCCAGATGGCGCTCAACGCGCGCGCCCCGCTGCTCCTCACCCGCGCGCTGCTCCCGCTGCTCCGGCGCGCGGGCGGGTCGGTGGTGAACGTGCTCGACGTGGGTGGCGCGATGGTTCCCTGGCGCTCGTACTCCGCCTACGGGGCGTCCAAGGCGGCGCTCCGGGCGGTGACCGAGGCGCTGGCGCTCGAGCTCGCCCCGACCGTCCGGGTGAACGGAGTGGCCCCCGGAACGGTCCTCTGGCCGGAGAGCTACACTGCAGCGGCCCGGCGCCGGCTCGCCCGGACCATCCCGTTGCGCCGGGTCGGCGCCCCGGAGGACGTCGCTCGAACCGTGCGTTTCCTCGCCGATTCCCCCTTCGTGACCGGGGCGACCGTCCCCGTGGACGGCGGCCGGCACCTGGGAGTCGCCGGCTGACCCGGGAGGTTGACACCTCGATTGCCTGGACCGGTCGGGTCGATTAAAGATTCCCAGCACCCGGACCCCGAGGGGTCCACGAACATCTTCACCGAGGAGCCCGAATGGAAACCGCTACCACCGCAGCCCCTACCCAGAGCCCCGCAGCCGACGTCCAGCCCTTCGTGACCCTGACCCAGAAGGCGGTCGACATGGTCCTCGCGGCCATCGAGCAGGAGGGGCTCAAGGGGCACGGGATCCGCATCGGGGTCGCCGGCGGCGGCTGCTCGGGATTCCAGTACACGATGGACTTCGAGAAGGACGCCAAGGAAGGCGACGTGGTGCTCGATCAGATGGGCGGCCTGAAGCTCTTCGTCGACCCGATGAGCTCCATGTACCTGCAGGGCGTCACCGTGGACTACGTGCAGGGGCTCCAGGGCGCCGGGTTCAAGTTCCTCAATCCGAACGCCAAGAACACCTGCGGCTGCGGCTCCTCCTTCACGGCGTAGCCTTGCTGACCATCCGCCAGGCGGTCGTCGGCCCCTTCGCCGAGAACACCTGGCTCGTCGGGGACGGCGAGACGGGCGACGCGGCCGTCATCGATCCGGGCGGCGAGACCGCCCGCGTGCTCGGCCTCGCCCAGCCCGACCTGCGCATCGGACAGGTGCTCGCCACCCACGGCCACGTCGATCACATCGTCGGGGTGGACGAACTGCGGCGCCGAACCGGTGCCACCTTTCGCATCCACCCGGGCGACGCCCCGTTCGTCCGGGCCCTGCCGTCTCAGGCCGCCGGCATGGGCTTCGGAGAGGTCCGCACGCCGGAGGTCTCGGGCCCGCTCGCCGACGGGGACGTGGTGCGCGTGGGAGGTCACGAGGGGATGGTCATCCACACGCCGGGCCACAGCCCGGGGAGCGTCTGCCTGTGGTTCCCGGCGGACAAGGCACTCTTCACCGGCGACACCCTCTTCGTCGGCTCGGTGGGGCGCAGCGACTTCCCGGGCGGGAACTCGGCCGAGCTCGTCCGCTCGATCCGGGAGAAGCTTTTCCCGCTGGGGGACGACGTCCGCTTCTTCCCGGGTCACGGCCCTGCCGGCACGATCGGGGAGGAGCGGCGGAGCAACCCGTTCGTGGGCGGAGCCGAGCTGTAGCGCCTACCCCATCGACACCACGCCCATGATGTTCTGTCCGGCATCGACGTGGAGCGTCTCGCCGGTGACTCCCGATCCGAGCGACGAGCAGAGGAAGAGGGCCGCCTTGCCCACCTCGTCGTGGTCGATGTTGCGCCGCAGCGGCGTCTTGGCGGCGTTCTCGCCGAGCATGGTCCGCATCCCCTTGATCCCCGCGGCGGCGAGCGTCTTCAGGGGACCGGCGCTGATGGCGTTGACCCGGATGCCGTCGCGCCCCAGGTCCTCGGCCAGGTAGCGCACCGAGGCCTCGAGCGCCGCCTTGGCCACCCCCATCACGTTGTAGTTCGTCACCACCTTCTCGGCACCGTAGTAGCTGAGCGTGACGATGCTGGCCCCGGGCTTCATCATGGGGCGGAAGGCGCGGGCGAGGGCGATGAGGGAGTAGGCCGACACGTCCATCGTGATGCGCCAGGCCTCACGGGTGGTGACGTCGGCGAAGCGGCCGTCGAGCGCCTCGCGCGGCGCGTAGCCGATGGAGTGCACCAGGACGTCCACCTGGTCCCAGACCTTGCCCATCTCCGCCACCGCGGCCGCGATCTGCTCGTCGCTCCCGACGTCGACGTCGAGGATGGCCGCGGGGTTCATCGTCTTCGCGAGCGGGATGGTGCGCTTGCCCATGGCCTCGCCCGGGTAGCTGAAGGCCAGCTCCGCCCCCTCGGCGTGGAACCGCTCGGCGATGGCCCAGGCGATGCTCCGGTCGTTGGCGACGCCGGTCACGAAGGCCTTCTTCCCCTGCATGAGTCCGCTCATGGCCGAGGGTGTAGCAGAGGGGCGTTGCTCCCGCCACCGGGGGATGACCCACGGTATGCTCTCCGGATGGAGCGGATCCCCGACTGCACCGGCGTGCTCGTGGCGGGAGGGCGCGCCCGGCGGCTCGGGGGCATGGCGAAGGGGCAGGCCCGCCTCGAAGGGGTGCCGATCGCCACCCGGACGATCGAGCTCTTCCGCCTCCTCTTCGGCGAGGTGCGGGTGGTGGCGAACGACCCTGCCCCGTGGTCCGATTCCGGAGTGGCCGTGGTGCCCGACGCCATCCCCGGGAAGGGAGCCCCGGGCGGCCTGCACGCGGCGCTCTCCTGCGCCACGACCGGCTGGATCTTCACCGCGGCCTGCGACATGCCCTTCCTCGCCGAGGGTCCCATCCGGCACCTCGCGTCGCTGCGGGGCGACGCACCGGCGGTGCTCGTCGAGGGGGAGCGTGGCCCGGAGGGGCTCCACGCCTTCTGGTCGAGGGGGATCCTTCCGACCGTGGAGCGGATGCTCCGGGAGGGCGACCCCTCCCTGCGGGCCATCGCCGCCGCCGTGGGCGCACGGATCGTCCCGGCGGTGGAGTGGCGCGTCGTCGACCCGGGCGGCCGCTCGTTCGAGAACGCCAACACGCCGGAGGACCTCCGGCGGCTGGGGCTCGAGCCACCTGCGCCGATCAATACCAGTCGAGGTGCGACAACACGGTAGGGCACTCGCAGTTGTTGCCCAGGGTCACCGTCACGGCACCCTGGAGACTCTCGTCGTAGCAG
>CAIOAK010000084.1 GCA_903855945.1 uncultured Anaeromyxobacter sp. | reverse complement strand
TAGGCGGCGCCCATGATGAGGGCCACGACGACGGCGGTGAGGACGGCGCGGAGGGAGAGCTCCCGGGGCGGGGAGGCGGCGAGGTCGGCCATGGCGCGCGGATTGAACCCGATCCGGCGTCAGGGCGCCAGGGGAAGGGGCAGGGGGAAAAGGAAAGGGCCGGCGCGGGGGCCGGCCCTTCCTGGATGCAGGCGAGGTCGATACCTACGGAGCGACCGTTCCCGGCAGAGTTGCCGTCACGGTGGAGCCACCGGTGGGGGTTGCGGTCACCGTCAAGTTGTTCGACCCGTTGGGGAGGCCACCCGTGATTCTCACCTGGCCGACCGCTCCGAACCCGGTGCAGCCGTATCGCTGGTAGTCGGCGGCAGCCGGCGGCAGAGGAGATGTGCCGGCGGAGCAATTCCCAACGTTCGTGACGACGTAGCACGGCGAACTCGCGCAAGCGCTGGAGCATTGGTTGACGTTGCTGACGAGCACCAGATTCTGCTGCGGGCAGTACATCTGGGTGAAGGAGAGCCCGAGCGGGCTCGCGTAAGCAGTCGGATCGGCGAGTACCGAGGCCGTGGCGCCCCCCGCACCCGTCAGTGTGAACGTGAAGGCGGCGCCCACCTTGGGCGGGTTGAAGTTGCCGTCGCCGAAGGGTGCGAGGATGGTCTGAGAGGTGGGGCCGGTGCTCTTCACCGCGAAGGAGTTCACGGCGCTGGATGAGGTGTCGAAGAAGCCCGCGAAGGCGAAGGAACTCGTCGTGGCCGGGCTGACGAACCGGGACGGGAGCCCCGAGAAGAGGACGCGAGTCTCGGCCCAGATGACGGAGTCGCGCTTGAAGACCGCCGTCGGCCCGTCGTAGACGCCGTTCCCGTTGACGTCGATGAAGAACTCCCCGTCGTCGTGCACCCCGTTGTCGTTGGCGTCGATGTACGGCTCACCCATGGTGATGAAGGGCTCGCCCAGCTTGTAGTCGCCGTCGCCGTCGAGATCGACGAAGCCGTCCTCGCCGTTCACGACGGCGATGATGGTCACGAGCCCGTCGCGTGGATTGTGCACGGAGTTGTAGCAACCGTCCGGATAGGTCATCCGGAACTCACCGCCGAATGGAACGACATTGGCTGGGAGCACGCCATCGGGCCGGACATAGCTGGATGCGATGCCCAGACCCTGCTGGCTATTGGGATCGGCCTTCGTGTCATACAGCGGAGTGAGTGCGGAGGGGCCAGCAGTTCCCGCCTCGGTGAAGAACTGCACTCGAGTGTCCCGTCCGATCGTGTTGTTGAATCGGTCAGCGAGATGAACCTTGCAGGTGAAGTTCTTTCCCTGGGAATCGACGTAGTGCGAGTAGGTGCAGTCGCTGTTCGAGAAGGCGGGGACGTTCTTCACGTTCGCGACCTCGTTCGTGATGCTGTCGTCCCCGAAGAAGCAGTTGAGCGTGATGTGGGCGCTGCTCGCCTTGGCTCCGACGATGGCGAGCTGCTGGGCCCCGGCGGCCTTGTCGATGCCGCCGGCGGTGGCCAGGGCATCGACGCTGACCGTCCCGGCGGCGGTTCCGGACGTGAGCACGACGGCCGCCTGCCCCGAAGCATCGGTCGTGGCCGTAGCCAGGCACCTGGACTTGCCCAGGCAGTTGTCCTCGTAGCTCAGCCCGACGTAGGAGTGCCCCAGCGACTCGTGGGAGAACTGCACGGATAGCCCGGCCGGGTAGGGCAGGCCGGTCGTGTCCCGCAGTTCGAAGAGGAGCGTGCTCCGCTCCTGGAAGTCCGAGTAGCGGGCTCCCAGGACGTCGTACTGCATCGACAGGAGCGCGACCTGGCCGAGGTACGGCATGTCGACCGTCGCGGCGCCCTGGATCTTGGTGCTGCTCGACGCCACGAACGAGCCCGTGATGACCGCCTGTCCGCCCGCCCGCGACGAGGTGAACACGACGGTCGTCTGCCCGTTGGCGTCCGTGAGGGGAGGGCTGGAACTCAGCGTTCCCGCGCCCACCGACGAGAATGCGATGGCCTGCCCCGCGAGGGCGGTTCCATTCATCTTGAGGGTTGCGGTGATGATGGTCGTCGCCGTGTCGATGGCGGGTATCCGGTTGCTGGCCGCCGTGAGAACGAGCGAGAAGGCGGATGAGTCGGCGCACGTGATCGTGCCGGCCGGGCAGGTGGAACAGGTGGAAGGGGTCCCGTTGCTGCAGACCAGGCCGCTCGCGACGTTGCAGATCATCCCGACGCAGGCGGGCTCGCCGCAGGCGGTGCAGACGCTGCTCTTCTTGGAGCAGGTCTTCGCGGTGCCGTCGCAGACGTATCCGAAAGCGCAGGGCTGGCTCGCACAATTCGGATCCTGGCAGTC
Organism: uncultured Anaeromyxobacter sp.; assembly: GCA_903855945.1. GTDB lineage: Bacteria > Myxococcota > Myxococcia > Myxococcales > Anaeromyxobacteraceae > CAIOAK01. The sequence goes on along the minus strand of CAIOAK010000084.1, from coordinate 1,526 downwards.
GATGAGCCCGTTGCAGTCGTTGTCCTTGCCATCGCCGCAACTGGTCTCTCCGAGGGGCTGAGCCGTGCCCCCGTTCCCGGAGCAGGTCGTGCAGGACGACACACCCGCCGCATTCTTCACCGAGCAGGTATTGCCCTTCGCGTCGCACAGCTGCCCCAGCGCGTTCCCCACCGGCTGGCACTGGGAGTCGGCGCAATCGATGAGGCCGTTGCAGTTGTTGTCCTTTCCGTCGTTGCAGATCTCGGTGGCGCCCCCGGGGCAGGTGGTGCAGGTCGAGGGGGACGCGTTGGCGCAGGTGTGACCCACGGAGTCGCAGACGAGGCCGACACAGGCGGCCGGGCCGCAGGTGGTGCAGGTCGTGCTGGGGACCGTGCAGGTCTTCCTGGACGGGTCGCAGACGAAGCCGACCGCGCAGGGCTGGCTGGCGCAGTTCGGGTCCTGGCAGTCGACGAGACCGTTGCAGTCGTTGTCGATGCCGTCGCCGCAGCTCGTCTCCTTCGCCTCCGGCGTCGCGCCGTTTCCGGAGCAGGTCGTGCACGTTGACGTCCCGGTGGCTCCCGCCACCGAGCAGGTGTTCCCCTTCGAATCGCAGACCTGCCCGAGCGCGTTTCCCACCGGCTGGCACTGGGGGTCGGCGCAATCGATGAGGCCGTTGCAGTTGTTGTCGATGCCGTCGTTGCAGATCTCGGTCGTGCCGCTCGGGCAGGCCGTGCACGTGTACGGCGTCGTCGCGGTGCAGGTGTGCCCCAGGCTGTCGCAGACCACGCCTGAGCAGGACGCCGACGAGCATGTGGCGCAGTCGGGCCCCGGGCCTCCGCCGGAAGTGAAGCTGGCGAGCGCCTGGCCGGCGAGACCCGAGGCGTCCACGGCCCGGATCGCCACCGAGCCCACGCAGTTGCCGTCCTTCGACTCGTTGCAGGAGACCAGGGTGACGCTCGCCGGTGCCGCGGAGACCTGGATGGCCTTCTGCCCGTTTGTGAAAGCCCCACGATTCGTCGAGACCCAGATGGCCCCGTTCGCCGCCCCGCTCACCAGGACGGAGACCGTGTTCGTACCGTTCGCGACCACCGAGGCCGGGCTCACGGAGACCACCAGCCCTCCGGATGTCGGGCCGCTCGGGGGTGGGCTCGAGCTTGACGTGCACGCCGCGAGCACGGCGAATGAGGCAACGGCGAGAAGGCGGGTCCGTCGGAGCATGTAAACCTCGAGCCAGGGATGCCGCGCACGAGCGTCGCGTCAGCCGGGGACAAACCATCGATTTCATGAATCATCTACCGCCAATTACGGAAGTCAAAGAGGAGAGCGCGGAAATCCGGGATGGCGGCCCGCACGAACGGGAGGAGGCCCCCGTCCCCAGCCTTTCCGCATCCTTGCGCCCGGCGGGCGGATGTCCGACATTCCCGTCCCGGAGGTGGAAAACGCATGACCGCGCCGTTCGTCGCCCTCGCCCTGTCCCTCGCCGTGGCCCAGGCCGTCCCCGCACCCGAGGCGAAGGGTTCGCTCCCCTCACCGGCGAAGGCGCCGGC
>CAIOAK010000083.1 GCA_903855945.1 uncultured Anaeromyxobacter sp. | reverse complement strand
TGTTCCGGCCGCTCGACGTGTTGGCGATGCGGGAGGCCGCGGGAGCGCTCCTCGGCCGGCACGACTTCGGCGCCTTCCGCGCCGCCAACTGCGAGAGCCCCCACGCGGTGCGGGAGCTGCGCCGCCTCGACGTCCTCGACGCCGGCGGCGGCCGCATCGAGGTGGTGGCCGAGGCGACCGCCTTCCTGAAGCACATGGTGCGCAACCTGGTGGGCACGCTGGTCGAGGTGGGGCTCGGGGCTCGCGAGGCCGGCTCGATGGCCGAGCTCCTGGCGAGCCGCGACCGGAGGCGGGCCGGACGCACCGCGCCGCCGCACGGGCTCGTGCTCGAGGAGGTATTCTACGGGGAGGGGGAGTAGCCGAGCGCCTTCGAGATCTCGCGGGCCTTGGCCTGCAGGATCCGCGCGTTTCTCGGGCCGATGCGGAGGATCTGCTTGTCCACGTCGCCGAGCCGCTCCAGCGCGGGGTCGGCGAAGGTCCAGGTGGTCCCGACCCCCTCGACCACCGCGACGTCCCCGTCGTGGACGGGTGCCGCTCCGATGCGGTGGAGCGCCCGCGCCGCGGCCTTGTCGACCCCGCCGTCCGGGTAGCCGAGCGCCCGGTAGGCCGCATCCACGGCCGGCCGGATCGCCGCCCAGGCGATGACGAACGCGTCCACGTTCACGGACGCGACCGCGTCGCCCAGTCCGTCGTAGCGCGTGTAGGACTGTGGGTCGATGAAGGCCTTGCCGCCCCGGCGGACGACGGAGAAGCGCCCGGCCGGAGCGAGCGGTTCGAGCTGCTTGCGGGGGACGACGTCGTTGGCCAGGTTCTCGACCGCCACGGCCCATCGGCGGGCCACGTCCGGCTCGCCGACGAGGCGCCGCAGGAGCGGGTTCGGAGAGACCGCCTCGAGGAGGGCGCGCTGCCGGGCCGGGTCCACCGACGGACCCGTGGCGGTGGCCGGCGGTTCCGCAGCGGGCGTGGCAGCCTTCGTCTCGGCGGCGGGCGGCGGCGGCGGTGCCTTCGACAGGTACCACCAGAGCCCACCCGCGGCGGCCGCGACGAGGGCGACCACCAGGATCACGGGCGTGGCGGCGCTCGGGGCGTGGAGCGAGGTTCGGGGCCTGTCCTCATCCATCTTCGATCTCCTCAACGACGAGGCCGGCGGCTCTCGCCACCGGCCTCGAAGGTCTTGAGCTCTGGGAAGTGTGATTCTTTGCTTCGCCCCCTTACTTGGCGGCGGGAGCGGCCGGGGCGGCGGGCTTCGCGGCCGGGGCGGGAGCAGCAGCCGGGGCAGCAGCGGCCGGCTTGGCGGCGGGAGCAGGAGCAGCGGCCGGGGCAGCGGCGGGCTTCGCGGCAGCGTCCTTCTTCGCCTTCTTCGACTTCTTGGCGGGAGCGGCCTTCTCGTCCTTGGCGGCGGGGGCCGGGGCAGCGGCCTTCGCAGCGGGAGCGGCGACGGGAGCGGCGGGCTTGGCGGCGGGAGCGGGAGCAGCAGCCGGAGCAGCGGCCGGGGCGGCCGGCTTGGCAGCGGCCTTGTCGTCGGCGAGGGTGGGGGCGGCGAAGAAAGCGACGGCGACGAAGGCGGCGAGGAACTTCTTCATGTGGAAAACCTCTTTCGAGAGTGGGTTGCGGCGAAAAGCCGTATCAACCCCTCCTTACGCAGGTGCCGTGCCGAAACGGGCGATCCGAAAACGATAGAAAATTCAGATACTTGAGTTTCCCACAATGCCCTGGCGGCCTCGCCGGGCGGGGAGAAACGGGGCAGCCTCCGGGCCGCCCGTCCCATTTCCCCCCGTCTCCTCCTTCACTTCCCCTTCTTCTTCTCCTCCTTCTTCGGGGCGTCGGGGGGGCGAGTCCCCCGACGGAACTCGAGCCCTCCGCCCTTGCCCTCGTCGATCACGATGTGGTCGCCGGGGACGAAGTCGCCCTGGAGGAGCCGGGTGGCGAGCGGGTCCTGGATCATGCGCTGGATGGCCCGCTTGAGCGGCCGGGCGCCGTACACCGGGTCGTAGCCGGCGTCGGCCACCGCCTCGCGCCCCTTCTCCCCGAGCTCGAGGGTGATCTGCTTCTCGGCGAGGAGCTTCCGTAGCCGCGCGAGCTGGATCTCGACGATGTGGGAGAGGTCCTCGCGGGAGAGCGGCCGGAAGACCACCACGTCGTCCACCCGGTTCAGGAACTCGGGCTTGAACTCGGCCCGGAGCGCCTCCATGGCGGCCTCGCGCATCTCGTTGCCCGAGTCCTTCCGCCCGCCGAGCCGCATGATCTGCTCGGAGCCGACGTTGGAGGTCATGATGATCACGGTGTTGCGGAAGTCGACCGTCCGCCCCTGGCCGTCGGTGAGCCGGCCGTCGTCGAGGATCTGCAGGAAGACGTTGAACACGTCCCGGTGGGCCTTCTCGATCTCGTCGAAGAGCACCACCGAGTAGGGGCGACGCCGCACCGCCTCGGTGAGCTGCCCGCCCTCCTCGTAGCCCACGTAGCCCGGGGGGGCGCCGAGGAGGCGCGAGACGGAGTGCTTCTCCCCGTACTCCGACATGTCGATGCGGATCATCGCGTCGTCGTCGTCGAAGAGGAAGTCGGCGAGCGCGCGCGCGGTCTCGGTCTTTCCCACGCCGGTGGGGCCGAGGAAGATGAAGGAGCCGATGGGGCGGTGGGGATCCTGCATGCCGGAGCGGGCGCGACGCACCGCCGCCGACACCACCTGCACGGCCAGCTCCTGGCCGATGACCCGCTCGGCGAGCCGCTTCTCCATGGAGAGCAGCTTCTCCTTCTGCCCCTCCATGAGCTTCGACACCGGGATGCCGGTCCACTTGGAGACCACCTCGGCGATCTCCTCGGGCGTGACCTCCTCGCGCAGCATGGCGCCCTGCTTCTGCGCCTCGGCGAGCTCCTTCTGCACCTTGTCGATCTCGGCCAGCACCGCCGGGAGCTTGCCGAACTTCACCTCGGCGGCCTTGTTGAAGTCGGCCTTCCGCTCGGCGTCGGCCTGCTCGTTCTTCACCGACTCGAGATCGGCCCGGAGCGCGGAGAGCTTCTGGATGAGCCCCTTCTCCCGGTCCCAGCGGGCCTTCAGCCCGGAGAACTGCTCGTTGAGGCCGGCGACCTCCTTCTCCACGTCGCCGAGCCGGCGGCGGGAGGCGTCGTCCTTCTCCTTCTTCAGCCCCTGCTTCTCGATCTCGAGCTGGGCGATGCGGCGGCGGATCTCGTCCACCTCGGTGGGCATCGAGTCGATCTCGATGCGGAGCCGGCTGGAGGCCTCGTCCATCAGGTCGATGGCCTTGTCGGGGAGGAAGCGGTCGGTGATGTAGCGGTTGGAGAGGCGCGCCGCGTCCACCAGGGCCGCGTCCTGGATGCGGACCTTGTGGTGGACCTCGTAGCGCTCCTTGAGGCCGCGCAGGATGGAGACGGTGTCCTCCACCGAGGGCTCCCCCACGAAGACCGGCTGGAAGCGCCGCTCGAGCGCCGGATCCTTCTCGATGTGCTTGCGGTACTCGTTCACGGTGGTGGCGCCGATGGCGTGCAGCTCCCCGCGGGCGAGCGCCGGCTTGAGCAGGTTCCCGGCGTCCATGGCCCCCTCGGCCGCGCCGGCTCCCACGATGGTGTGCATCTCGTCGATGAAGAGGATGATCTGCCCCTCGGCGGCGGTGACCTCCTTCATCACGGACTTGAGCCGCTCCTCGAACTCGCCGCGGAACTTGGTGCCGGCGACGAGGGAGCCCATGTCGAGGGAGAGGATCTTCTTGTTCTTCAGCCCCTCGGGGACGTCGCCGTCGATGATGCGCCGGGCCAGCCCCTCGACGATGGCGGTCTTGCCCACGCCCGGGTCGCCCACCAGCACCGGGTTGTTCTTGGTGCGCCGGGAGAGGATCTGGATGGTGCGCCGGATCTCCTCGTCGCGCCCCACCACCGGGTCGAGCTTCCCCTTGCGGGCGAGCTCGGTGAGGTCCTTCGTGTACTTCTCGAGCGCGCGGTACTGGCTCTCCGCCTCGGGGCTGGTGACGCGGGCCCCGGCGCGCATGTCCTTCACGGCGCCGCGGATGCGGTCGGCCGTGGCCCCGGCGCCGCGGAGCGCCTCGCCCGGAGGGCTCTTGTCCTCGGCGGCGGCGGCGAGCAGGTGCTCGGTGGAGACGTACTCGTCCTTCAGCTTCTTCGCCTCGACCTCGGCCCGCTCGAGCAGCTTCTGGATCCGGTTGCCCATGTAGGGCTCGACCCCCCCCTGGACGCGGGGGATGGCGCGCAGCTCGTCCTCGAGCCGGCTCTCCACCTGCTGGGCGTTGGCGCCGATCTTCTCGAGGAGCGGCTTCGCCACGCCGTCCTCCTGGTGGAGCAGCGCGAGGAGGAGGTGCTCGAGGTCGATGGCCTGGTGCTCGCGCTTCTTCGCCTCGGCCTGGGCCTCCTGGAGGGCCTCCTGGGCCTTCACGGTCAGCTTGTCGGTTCGCATGGGATGGAAGCCTAAGACACTCGGCATGCATGGCAAGTGCCGGCTTGGGTATCCCCAGAGAATCGAGCGCTTTCCGCGCCTTCCGTGGTTAACTGCACTACTCGATCGGAGGTGGACGATGCGCTCTACGGTGCTCGGTGCCGGTTCCTGGGGAACCGCGCTGGCCTCGGTGCTGGCCAGCAAGGGCTATGTGGTTACCCTCTGGGGGCGCGACGCCCCGGTGCTGGAGGCCGTGGCACGCGACCACGAGAACCCCCACTACCTCCCCGGGATGAAGCTCCCACCCAGCCTGGGTGCGAACGCCAACCTGGGGCGCGCGCTGGAGGGGGCGGAGCTCGTGGTCTTCGCGGTGCCCAGTTCCGAGATGCGCAAGGTGGCCATCGAGGCGAAGCGCCACCTCCACGCCGGCACCGCCGTGGTCTCCGCCGCCAAGGGCCTCGAGGAGGGCAGCCTCCTGTCCATGGCCGAGGTGCTGGAGGACGTGCTGCCCGTGGTCATGCACCCCTACCTCGCCTACATCGGCGGGCCATCCTTCGCGAAGGAGGTGGTGCAGCAGATGCCCACCGCCATCACGGTGGCGGGTCGCTGGGACCGGGTCACACGCTCGGTGCAGGACGCCTTCCACACCCGCTGGTTCCGCCCCTACACCTCGAACGACGTCCCGGGCAACGAGCTCGGCGGTGTCGTGAAGAACGTCATCGCCATCGCCGCCGGCATGTCCGACGGCCTCGGCTTCGGCGCCAACGCCCGGGCGGCCCTCATCACCCGCGGCCTCGCCGAGGTGACCCGGCTCGCGGTGCGCAAGGGGGCGAACCCGCTCACCCTCGCCGGCCTCTCCGGCGTCGGCGACCTCGTCCTCACCTGCTCCTCCGACCTCTCCCGCAACCGGCGCGTCGGCTTCGGCCTCGGCAAGGGGCGCTCCCTGGTCGAGGTGCAGAAGGAGCTCGGGCAGGTGGCCGAGGGGGTCATCGCCGCCCGCACGGTGCGCGAGCTCGCCCACCGGCTCCACGTCGAGATGCCCATCACCGAGGTGATCTACCGGGTGCTCCACCAGGACCTCACGCCGAAGCAGGCCGTGGTGGACCTCATGACCCGGGAGACCAAGGCGGAGATCTAGGTTGTTCGAACCAGCCATCCAGGCCGCACGGGAGAAGATCGAGCAGTTCCGTTCCAGCCCCTCGCTCCCGCGGGACGAGGCGCTCGGGCTGCTCGACGACGCCTTCGCCCTGC
>CAIOAK010000082.1 GCA_903855945.1 uncultured Anaeromyxobacter sp. | reverse complement strand
GGCGCATCTGCGCGGGCGCCGAACCGACGACACTCGAAGGACGCAGTCCTCGGCGCCATACAGCCGCGCCCACCTACCCCGCGCAGCCGGCGCCCCCCAGCGACGCGGGCTCCACCCCGGCCCGCCGGCACCACCCCGCCCCGCCGGCACTACCCGTGAGGGCGGCCAGGGGAGGAGGCCCGCCGCCTCGCGATCTCCGCAGCGACCCGCATCGCCGCCCGCATGCTCGCATCGCTCGCCCGCCCGGTCCCGGCAATGTCCCAGGCGACGCCGTGGTCCGGGCTCGTCCGCACGAACGGCAACCCGAGCGTGATGTTCACAGCCGAGTCGCCGAGCACGGCGTCGAGCAGCTTCACCGGGATGAGCCCCTGGTCGTGGTAGAGCGCGACCACCGCGTCGAACTCGCCGCAGGCGGCGCGGAAGAAGACGCTGTCGGGCGGGAAGGGGCCGTGCGCGTTCACGCCGGCGCCGCGGAGCAGCTCCACGGCCGGCAAGACGATGCGCGCCTCCTCGTTCCCGAAGGCCCCCCCCTCGCCGGCGTGCGGATTGAGCCCGGCCACCGCGATGCGGGGGCGGGCGATCCCGAGGTCGCGCTGGAGCCCCGCCGAGGTGACGACGCCGACCGCCGCGATGCGGGACGGCGTGAGGCGCCGGATCGCGTCCCGCAGGGAGAGGTGGTTCGTGACGAGCGCCACGCGCAGCCGGCGCCCCGCGAGCATCATCACCGACCGGGCCCCACCGCCGCGCGCCTCGAGCCACTCCGTGTGCCCCACGAAGCCCGGCAGCGCGAGCGCCACCTGGGACTTGGCGAGCGGAGCGGTGCACAGCGCCTGGGCCTCTCCGCGCACCACCGCCCCGAACGCCGCCTCGACGTAGGCGAGAGACGCAGCGCCGCCGGCGGGGGAGGGGAGCCCCGGCCGCCGGTCGGCTGCCGCGAGGCGCGTCACCCGCACGAGCGCCGCTCCGCGCGGGAGCGGCTCGCCCGGAGCCCACACGGGGAGGGGAAGCCCGGCCCGCCGGGCCATGCGCTCGAAGGAAGCGTCGCCGAAGAAGAGCGGGGCCACCTTCCCGCGGAGCGCCGCCGCGGCGCGGGCCGACACCTCGGGCCCGATCCCCGACGGGTCCCCCAGGCTGACGGCGACGCGGACGGCCATCTCGTGCTCGTGCTCCGCTATCCCGCGGTTCCGGGCTGGAGCTCGGGGATCTTGATCTCGATGACCGCCTCGCGCTTCAGCTCGTCGATGTACTGCTTGCGGTAGACCTCGGCCTGCTGGTTGCCGAGCTTCTCCCGGATCCGATCCTTCACGTCCTCGACGGGCGGCGCCTTGGCCGACCGCTTGTCCTCGGCCTTGAGGACGATCCAGCCGGTCTTGGCCCGCACGAGCCCCGAGTTCTGCCCCGGCGCGAGCGCGAAGGCGACCCGCTCCAGGTCGATGGGCATGGTCCCCTTCTTCACCCAGCCCAGGTCACCGCCCGAGGCGGCGCCCGGACCCTGCGAGACCTGCTTCGCCAGGTCGCTGAAGTCCTCCCCGGCCGCGAGCCGCGCGAGCAGCGTCTCCCCGGTGGCCTTCACCCGGGCCTCCTCCTCGGGCCGGGCGCCGGCCGGAACCTGGAGGAGGATCAGGCGGATCCGGACCTGCTCGTCGCCGGCGAACTCGGACAGGTGTGACTGGTAGTAACCCTTCACGTCGTCGTCGGTCACCTTCACCCGGTTCTGGATCTTCCCGGAGATGAGCAGGTGGTTCTCGAAGTCCTTGCGCAGCCGGGCACGGTAGGCCGCGATGGTCAGGCCCTCCGCGGCGAGCGCCTGCTTCAGCATGTCATCCGAGAGGTTGTTGCGCTTCTTCACGTCGTCGACGGCCGCGTCGAGCTGCGCGTCGGACACGTCGATGCCCAGGTTCTTCACCTCCGCCTCCACCAGCCGCTCGGCCAGCACGAGATCGTAGGCGGAGCGGAGCGCCTTCACGCGCGCCTGCTCGCGGGCCGGGCCGGCCGGCATGTCCATGGCGCGCCAGTACTCGGCGCCGGCGCGCTCGGTGAGCTCGGAGAGGGTGATGACGTCGCCGTTCACGATGACGGCGACCCGATCGAGGGGGCGCCGGTCGGAGGGCGGCGGATTGCCCGGGGCAGCGAGGGCGGAGAGGAGCGCCAGGAGGAGGAGGTTCGGAGTCATCAGGGCTTCACCGATGCGACGGCCGTGGGGTCCACCTGGATCTTCGCCTGGGCCCGGAGGGTGGCCACGTATTCCTCCTGGGCCCTGGCCCGGCCGTCCCGGAGCAGGCGGGCCGCGATGGCCGGACGCGCCTCCTCGAGGGAGCGGTGGGACGGTGGCTTCTTCTCGATCACCTGGAAGACGTGGAACCCGAAGGGGGACGGGATCACGTCGGAGACGGTGTTCACCGGCAGCCGGAAGCAGACGTCGAAGACCTCCGGCATCCCCTGTCCCTTGCCGAACCATCCGAGGTCGCCGCCCCGCTTTCCCTCGGGGGCGATGGAGGCCCGGCTGGCCACCGCGGCGAAGGTGGCGGGCTTCCGCCGGACCTCCTCGCGGATGCGCGTGGCCTCCTCGCGGCTTCGCACCACCACCTGGCGCGCGTGGACCCGCTCCGGCCCGTCGAACTCGGTGGGGTGGTCGGCGTGGTACCGGGCCACCTCCTCGTCCGAGACCCGGACGCGGGGGAATACCTCGTCCTGGAAGAGCTTCTCGATGGTGAGCTGCTCGCGCAGACGGGTACGCAGTTCGGCCACGGAGAGCCGCTCCTGGGCCAGCATGTCGTCGAAGGCGGTGCCGGGATACTCGGAGCGGAGCGCGAGGAGCGACCGGTCCACCTGCTCGGGCGGGACCGTGACGGCGCGCGCACGGGCCTGCTGCAGGAGCAGCGTCCGCGCCACCAGCCCGTCGACGATGCTCTGACGGAGCACGTCGGTGGGGCCGCTGCCCTCGCCCGCCACGCGGAGCTGCTGCAGCTCCCGCTCGAAGGCGGCCCGGGTGATGGGCTCGCCGTTCACCACCGCCACGGGAGCGGGCCCGGCCTTCTCCGCGCCGTCGGAGCCGGAGCGGCAACCGGCGGCGAGGAGGGCGACGAGCCCGGCGGCGATGGCAACCGCAGTCCGCAATCTACTTCTGGGCCGGAGCCGGGGCGGGTGCCGCCGGGGGCATGGCAGGTCGTTGCATGGCGCCCGGGGGCATTCCGGGCATCCCGCCCTGGCCGGGGACCGGAGCGGCGGAGATGGTCAGCTTCTCGAGCTCGGCCTCGTTGACCGTGATCTTGGCCTGCTCGCGGAGCTGCTTCACGTATTCCTCGAACTCCTTGGTGCGCTTCTCGCGCTGGAGCCGCTGCTGGATCTGCGGCTTCACCTGATCGACGGTGCGCGTGACCCCCTCCTGCTTGCCGGTGACCTTGACGAGCCAGAAGCCCTGCGGGGTCTCGACGAGGACGATCTCGCCCTCGGGGGTGCCGAAGGCCGCCTTGGCGAAGCCGGGGCCGTACTGCTTCGCGTACTCGTCCTCGGAGCGGAAACCGAGGTCGCCGCCGTTCGCCTTGGTCGCGGCGTCGTCGGTCGAGGCGCGGGCCGCGGCCTGGAGTGCCTGGGGATCCTTCTTGACGCTGGCCTTCACCTGGGCGAGCAGCTTCTTCGCATCGGCGCTCTTCTGGGCCTTGTTCGCCTCGGTCGCGGCCACGAGCAGGCCGGTGGTGCGGACGCGGGCCGCCTTCACGAAGTCGTCCTTGTGGTCGTCGAAGAACTTCTGGATGTCGGCGTCGCTGATGTCCTTGCCGTCGCCCTCGGCGAACTTCTTCTGGACGAGCTTCTGCACCATCGCCTTGCGGAGCGTGAGCTGGATGTCGGGGTCGTTCTGGTACCCCTCCTTCTGGGCGGCCGCGGCGAGGAGCTCGAACTTGACGAGGCTGTCGAGGAACTCCTTCTTCCGGTCCAGGTTCTGGAACCGCTGGCGGAGGAAGGGCGACTGCTCGTCGATGCGCGCCTGGAACTCGGCCACGGTGACGACGACGCCGTCGCCCTGGGCGAGCGCCGGGCCGGTCTTCTGGGTCCCGGGAGGGGTGGGCTTGCAACCGGAAAGGGCGAGTACGACCGTGAGTCCGGTCGTGACGAGTGCACGCGTCATGGAGGGGCGCTCCTGTATTCTTGGGTGAGAGAGGCGGGTGCTCAAAAACCACGAAACCGGCCGGGGATCAAGGTGTTGCGGTCAGGTGGGCCGTGCGCAGGCGGCGAGGGAGATGAGCACCTTGCGGGCCTCCTCGAGAAGCTCGCGGCCGCGGGTGGCCTCGGCGGCGGGGCTCGCGGGGAAGGCCGGGGCTGGCGCCGCGGAAATTACCGTTTTTCCTTTGGATTTCGGACCGACACGGGTCGGGGTGGCCGAGGCCAGCCGGGGCCCGACCGACGCCACGAGCTTCATGTCCGGAGTGAGGCGCAGGGTGCCCCCGCTCCGCTGGACGTGGCGCGCGAGCTCGAAAGGGTCGAGGGCGGCGTCCGGACCGAGGGAGAAGACGAGTCGCCCCGGGCCGGCGTCGAGGCCGCGGATGCGGAGCGCGCGGAGGCGGACCTTCACCGCCATGAGGTCGAGGAGCGCGTCGAGCTCGTCGGGGGTGTCCCCGTAGCGGTCCACGATCTCGGCCCGCGCCTCGTCGAGCTCCTCGTCGGTCGAGGCCTGCGCCAGCCGCTTGTAGAAGTAGAGCCGCTGGTGGACGTCGGGCATGTAGACGTCGGGGATGAAGGCCGGCACCGGCAGCTGGACGTCCGGGTCGATGTCGGTCCGGGGCGCCTCCCCGCGGAGCTCGCGCACCGCCTCGGCCATGAGCTCCGAGTAGAGGTCGAAGCCCACCGCCTCGATCTGACCCGACTGGTCCTTGCCGAGCAGGTTGCCGGCGCCGCGGATCTCCAGGTCGTGGCTGGCGATGGCGAAGCCGCTCCCCAGGTCGGTGAAGCGCTGCAGCGCCTCGAGCCGGAGCCGCGCGTCGCGGGTGACCGGCCGTCGCGACGGCACGAGGAGGTAGGCGTAGGCCCGCTCCCGGCTGCGGCCGACCCGGCCGCGGATCTGGTAGAGCTGCGACAGGCCGAAGTGGTCGGCGCGGTTCACCACGATGGTGTTGGCGGTGGGGATGTCGAGACCGCTCTCGATGATGGAGGTGGCCAGGAGCACGTCGAGCTCCCGCGCCACGAAGCGGCTCATCACCTCCTCGAGCTTCCCCTCGCCCATCTGACCGTGGGCGATGCCGATGCGGGCCTTCGGCACCAGCTCGCGCAGGAACTTCTCCATCGAGTGGATGGAGCGGACGCGATTGTGGACGAAGTAGACCTGCCCGCCCCGGTGCAGCTCCTGCTCGATGGCCTCCTTCACTTGAAGCGGATCGAACTTGGTCACGAAGGTGCGGATGGAGCGGCGGTCCTCCGGCGGCGTGGCGATGATCGACATGTCGCGCACGCCGGCCAGGCTCATGTGGAGGGTGCGCGGGATGGGGGTGGCGGTGAGGGTGAGCACGTCCACCAGCTTGCGCAGCTTCTTCAGCCGCTCCTTGTGGGCCACGCCGAAGCGCTGCTCCTCGTCCACCACCACGAGCCCCAGATCGCGGAACGACACGTCGGTGGCGAGCAGCCGGTGCGTCCCCACGACGACGTCCACCTTGCCGGCCGCCGCGTCGGCGAGGATCCGGCGCACCTCCTCCGGCGTCTTCATGCGGGAGATGGCCTCCACCCGCACCGGGTAGCCGGCGAAGCGCTCCCGGAAGGTGCGCTCGTGCTGGCTGGCGAGGACGGTGGTGGGCACGAGCACCGCCACCTGCTTGCGGGAGAGAACGGCCAGCATGGCGGCCCGGAGCGCCACCTCGGTCTTGCCGTAGCCGACGTCGCCGCAGACGAGCCGGTCCATCGGCGCGCGCGGCTCGGCCGGCCCGCCCTGCCCCTCGGTCCGCCCCTTCGTCATGTCGGCGAGGACGTCGGCGATGGCCTTCGCCTGGTCGGGGGTCTCCTCCCAGGGGAACTCGGCCTCGAACTCGCGGAAGATCTCGTCGGGCGCGGCGAAGGCGAAGCCGTGGTGCGCGGCGCGGGCCGCGTAGATGTCGAGCAGCTCCGCGGCCATCTTGAGCAGCTGCTCCTTCACCCGGGCCTTGCGCAGCGCGAAGGAGCTGCCGCCCAGCCGGTCGAGCCGGATGGCGTCCGGGGCGGCGCCGGTGAACTTCTGCACCTGGCGCAGCTTCGCCACCGGCAGGTAGAGCCGGTCGGCCCCCTCGTACTGCAGCACGAGGAAGTCCCCCTCCACCCCCCGGATCTGCATCTTGGTGAGACCGCCGTAGCGGGCGATGCCGTGCTCCACGTGGACCACGAGGTCGCCCTCGTTCAGGTCGCGGAAGCCGGCCACCAGGGCGTTCTCGACGCGGGCCGTCCGGGCCCGCCGCCGCACCCGCTTGCCGAGCACCTCCTCGTCGGCCACGAGCGCCACGCCCCCCTCGACGTCCACGAACCCGTGGGAGACGTCGCCGGGGACGAGGTGGACGTGGATGGCCGGATCCCAGAGCGTCCGGAGATCCCCGGGCGGAGCGGCGTGGATGCGGACGGCGAGCCGCCGATCCTCGAGCAGCCTCCGCAGACGGTCGGCGGACGACGGGGCGTGGGTGGCGATGGCCGTCGCCACGCCGCGGATGCGCCAGTCCTGGAGCCGGCGCACGAGCGGGGAGAGCGCCCCCTCGTCGCCGTGGGCCGTCTCGATCTCGCCCCGGATGGCGGCCGTCTCCCCGAGGGCGAAGCGCAAGGGCTCGCTCGTCCCCAGGAAGACCCGGTGGAGGCGCAAGGAGGGGCGCGACCGGAGGAAGGCCTCCGCCTCGGTGGCGCGCTGGAAGTGGGCCGCCGGCGGGAGGGCCAGCTCGTCGCGGCGGACCGCGGCCGCGTGCTCCCCGTCGAGCGCCTCGTCGAGGTCCACGAGCTCCCGGGAGACGCCGTCGGGATCCGCGACGAGCAGCGCGCAGGAGGGGGGAAGGTACTCGGCGAGCGTCACGAGCCCGTCCGCGTGGAAGCCGGGAAGGAGCGACTCCATGCCGAAGAAGGGCGTGCCCGCCTCGATGGCGTCGAGCACCTCGCGCACCTTCGAGGTGGGGCGGTCCACCCGCTCGGCGAGGTCGCGCACCGCACGGACCGCCGCCGCCCGCCCGTCCGGCGTGAACGGGGCCTCGCGGGCCTGCACGAGGACGAGCTCCCCCACGTCGCCGAGCGAGCGCTGCGTGCCCGGCTCGAACGCGCGGGCGCTCTCCACCTCGTCGCCGAAGAGCTCGAGCCGGACCGGCCGCTCGTGGAGCGGGCTCCAGACGTCCACCACCGAACCGCGCACCGCGAAGGTCCCGGGGTCCTCGACGAGCGGCACGCGCGCGTAGCCCAGCTCGACGAGCCTGCGGGCCAGCGCGTCGCGGTCGAGGGTCACGCCCTTGCCGAGGAGCTCGAGGTGGCGACCCAGCTCCGCGCGGGGCACGTGGCGACGGGCGAGCGCCCGCGCCGAGACCACCACCGCCCGCACCGTGCCGCCCGAGAGGTGGAGCCTCGCCAGGGCGGCCAGCCGGTCCATCTCGAGCGAGCGGTCCGGCGAGAGGTCGTCGTAGGGGAGGACCGGGTCGGCGGGGACGCGGACCACGGCCGGGGCGCCTGCCTCGCCCGGGCCGAGGAAGAAGGAGAGGTCGCGTGCCAGCGCATCGGCCTCCTCCTCGTCCACGGCCACGGCGAGGACCGCCCGGTGGCCGGTCCCCGGGGCGAGCATCCGGAGCGCGGCGAGACCGCGGGCGGCGCCGGTGAGGCCGACGACGTCGGCTCCGCCTCCGGCGAGGGACGTGGCGACGGCGCGCCAGGGGGCGGAAGGGCTCTCGGACACGGCGGACCGGTGCTTAACACGGGAACGAGCCGGGAGTAGGGGCTCCGTCCCGCGGGTTGATCCCGGCAGGGGGGGTGGCTACACTCCCCCCGCTGCACGGTACCTCCTCCATGCCCTCCTTCCGCACCGCCCGGTTCGTGATCCTCCCGGCGCTGGCCCTTCTCGCGGCCTGCGGCGGTCAGGACCTCTCCGCGCGTGGCGGGGGCGTCCCGGTGGCCGGCGTGCTGGTCCGGGCCTCGGGCCCGGGGACGGCCGACCTGCGTGCCGGACAGCTCGCCGCCGCCCGGAGCGGATTCGAGTCGCTGCTCCGGGGCAACCCCGAGCAGATGGACGCGCTGAACGACCTCGCCGTGGCCTACCACCTGGAGGGGCACTCGGAGGCGGCGCGCAAGCTCCTCGACGAGGTGGTCGTCCGGGGCATGCCGCGCGAGCAGCAGGCTGCGCTCGTGAACCTCGCGGATCTGTACGCCTCGGAGGGGTTCCTCGCGGCGGCCCAGGCCCACCTGGAGGCTGCCCGGGCCATCGACCCCACGCGGGCCGAGCCGGCCTGGGCCATGGCGCTCCTCGCCGACGCGCGCGGGGAGTCCGAGGCGCCCCGGCTGGCGGCGGAGGCGCTGCGGCTCGATGCGGACGGTGCTGCGCGGCGCCACCTCGTCTTCGCCACTCCGGAGGAGCGAGCCCACTTCGCCGCGCTCGCCGCCGAGGCCGCCGGAGACCGCGCGCTCGCCAACGTCCAGTGGCGGGAGCTCCGCGCCGCGCGGGCGCCGTCGCTCGCGCAGGCGGCCCAGCGCCACCTCGTCGAGCCCTGAGGCCGATCGTGGCCTCCTCCGAGCACGAGCTGAGCCGCCGGGAGCGGGAGATCCTCCGCGCCATCGTCCAGGAGCACATCCACACCGGCGAGCCGGTCGCCAGCCAGACCCTGCGCTCCCGCCACGACCTGGAGGTCTCGCCGGCCACGGTCCGCAGCGTCATGGCCGACCTGGAGGAGCTCGGGCTGCTGGAGAAGCCGCATGCCTCCTCGGGGCGCGTGCCCACCTCGGCCGGGTACCGGCTCTTCGTGGACCTGCTCGTCAAGGTGAGGCAGCCGTCGCCCGCCGACCGGGAGCGGATCGAGAAGGTGGCCCTCGGGGCGCCCGCCGTGGACAGCCTCCTCGGCCGCACCGCCGAGCTACTTCACTCTTTGTCACATCACGTGGGGGTGGTGTCCACCCCGCCGCCGCTCTCCGATCCCACCCGGCACGTGGAGTTCGTGCGGCTGCGCGACAACCGTGTGCTCGCGGTCTTCGTCTCCCAGGCCGGGCTGGTGACGAACAAGCTCGTGCAGCTCGAGATCCCCTACACCACCTCCGAGCTGGAGCAGGCGGCCGCCTACCTGTCGGAGAAGCTCGAGACCACCGGGATCGACGGGCTCCGCGACGCCATCGTCGCCGACATGCGTGCCGACGAGACGGCGCTCCGCGATCTCCTGGAGCGGGCCCTCGCGCTCGCCGAGCACACGCTCCCCGTCCCCGGCTCGGAGCGCGTGCTGGTGGACGGCGAGGCCACCTTCCTCGACGCGCCGGAGTTCGCCGACATGGGGAAGGCGCGCGCGCTGCTCCGCACCTTCTCCGAGAAGGGTCGCATCCTCCGCGTGCTCGACCGCGTGCTGCAGGCCCGCGAGATGCGGATCTTCATCGGCGCCGAGAGCGACCTCGCCACCAACTCCGACGTCTCGATCGTGGCCGCCCCCTACGTGCGCGACGGGCGGGTGCTCGGCGCGCTCGCGGTCATCGGCCCCACCCGGATGGATTACGGCCGCGTCATCCCGCTCGTCGATCTCACCGCCCGCGAGATCTCCCGGGCCTTCTCCGACATCGAACGATCCTGAACCCGGGAGGGGAGGGTTCGAGCGGGCGCGCGGCCGATCTTTCCCCGGGGCGGAACTCTGTGGGATATTGACCCATCGGGCCCGAGCCGCGGCCCGCGACCCACCATGCCAGGACCCGACGAGAAAGGCAGCTTCGCCGCCGACATCCCCGCCTCCGTGCTGGAGGAGGCGTTGCGGAGCGTGGAGCGGCGCGCCGCCGAGGGGAAGGCCGAGCCTCCTCCGGAGGACGACGTCGCGGTCGAGCCCCCGGAGCCCGAGCTCGCTGGCGAGGTGAAGCGGCTCGAGGAGGAGCTCGCGGCCGAGCACGACCGGCTGCTCCGGACCGCGGCCGACCTGGAGAACTTCCGCAAGCGGGTGGCGCGGGATCGGGAGGAGTCGGCCCGGAACGCCCCCGGCCCCGTCGTGAAGGATCTCATCCCGGCGATCGACAACCTGGAGCGTGCGCTCACCGCGGCGCCGCAGGGCGATCCGCTCGCCGACGGCGTGCGGATGGTGCTGAAGCAGGTGGAGGAGGCGCTGGCGCGCCACGGCGTCGAGCCCCGGAACGCGCTCGGCGAACCCTTCGACCCGGCGCTTCACGAGGCGCTCGCGACGGTGGTCGCGCCCGACGCCGCGCCCGGTACGGTGGTGGCACAGCACGGGCGGGCCTGGATGCTCCACGGGCGGTTGCTCCGCCCGGCGATGGTGGCGGTGGCGGCCCCGGACTCCGCCGGCGGACAGGGAGAATAGACGTCGATGGGCAAGGTCATCGGCATCGACCTCGGGACCACGAACAGCTGCGTCGCCGTGATGGAACAGGGCGAGGCGGTCGTGATCCCGAACAGCGAGGGGTCGCGGACCACCCCCTCGATGGTCGCGTTCGCCGAAGGCGGCAGCCGGCTCGTGGGGCAGATCGCCAAGCGGCAGGCGGTCACCAACCCCGAGTCCACCATCTACTCCACGAAGCGGCTCATCGGGCGGAAGTTCAAGGACCGCGAGGTGGTCCGGACCGCCTCCTCCGTGCCCTACCGCATCGCGTCGGCCGACAACGGAGACGCCTGGGTGGAGGTGGCGGGCAAGCAGCTCTCGCCGGCCGAGGTTTCGGCGATGGTGCTCACCAAGATGAAGCAGACGGCCGAGGACTACCTCGGCGAGCCGGTGACCGAGGCCATCATCACCTGCCCGGCCTACTTCAACGACGCCCAGCGGCAGGCCACCAAGGACGCGGGGCGCATCGCCGGCCTCGAGGTGCTCCGCATCATCAACGAGCCCACCGCGGCGGCGCTGGCCTACGGCATCGACAGGCAGCAGGCCACCAAGGGGGAGCTCCTCGCCGTGTACGACCTCGGCGGGGGCACCTTCGACATCACGATCCTGGAGCTCAACCAGGGGGTCTTCGAGGTCAAGGCCACGAACGGCGACACCTTCCTCGGCGGCGAGGACTTCGACCAGCGGATCATCGAATGGCTGGCGAAGCGCTTCCTGGAGCAGACCGGGGTCGACCTGCGCAAGGACCGCATGGCGCTGCAGCGGCTCAAGGAGGCCGCCGAGCGGGCCAAGCACGAGCTCTCGTCGGCCACCGAGACCGAGGTGAACCTCCCCTTCATCACCGCCGACGCGACCGGCCCCAGGCACCTCGCCGAGGTCATCGACCGGGCCACGCTCGAAGGGCTCGTCGGCGATCTCGTCGAGAAGACCATCGAGCCCTGCAAGATCGCCCTGAAGGACGCCGGGGTCACCGCGGCCCAGCTCGACACCGTCATCCTGGTGGGTGGCATGACCCGCATGCCGAAGGTGCAGGAGGTGGTGCGGAGGTTCTTCGGCAAGGAGCCGCACAAGGGGGTGAACCCCGACGAGGTGGTGGCCGTGGGGGCCGCCATCCAGGGCGGCGTGCTGAAGGGGGAGGTGAAGGACGTCCTCCTCCTCGACGTGACGCCCCTCTCGCTCGGCGTGGAGACGGCCGGGGGCGTCTTCACCCGGATCATCCCCAAGAACACCACCGTGCCGGTGAAGAAGGGGCAGGTCTTCTCCACCGCCGTCGACAACCAGCCGCTCGTCTCGGTTCACGTGCTCCAGGGCGAGCGCGACATGTCGGCCGACAACAAGACGCTGGCCCGCTTCGAGCTGGTCGGCATCCCGCCCGCGCCGCGCGGGGTGCCCCAGATCGAGGTCCGCTTCGAGATCGATCCCAGCGGGCTCGTGCACGTCGAGGCCGAGGACCTGGGCACGGGGAAGAAGCAGCAGATCCGCATCGCCGCCCGGTCCGGCCTGAGCGAGGAGGACATCCAGCGGGCCATCCGGGACGCCGAGAAGAACGCGAGCGACGACCAGCGCAAGCGGGAGCTCGCCGAGCTGCGCAACAACGCCGAGGGGCTCATCTACACCACCGAGAAGAGCCTCGAGGAGTACGCGAGCGCCCTCCAGGAGAACGACCTGGCCGAGATCCGGGCCGACCTCGCCGAGCTGAAGAACATCCTCCCGTCCTCCGATCCGGCGAAGATCAAGGAGTCGCTGCAGCGGCTCGAAGGCTCCGCCTACCGGATCGCCGACGCGATCTATTCCTCGCAGGGGCAGGACGGGGGCGACGGCTCCTAGCGGCGCCACGGTCATCCATGAGTACCCAGAAGAGAGATTTCTACGAGGTCCTGGGCGTCGCCCGGACCGCCTCCGGCGAGGAGATCCGAGCCTCGTTCAAGCGGCTGGCGATGGAGTTCCACCCCGACCGGAACCCCGGGAACCACGCCGCCGAGGAGCGCTTCAAGGAGGTCGCGGAGGCCTACGACATCCTCTCCAACCCGGAGAAGCGGACCCGCTACGACCAGTTCGGCCACGGCGGCGCGGGCGGATTCGATCCGTTCGCGGGCTTCACCGGCGCGGCCTCCATCAACGACATCTTCGGGGAGATCTTCGGCGAGGTCTTCGGCGCCCACCGGAGCGGCCAGCGCCGCTCCCGCGGTTCGGACCTCCGCTACAACCTGGAGCTCGATCTCGAGGAGGCCGCCTTCGGGACCACCTCCCGCATCGAGATCCAGCGCCCCAAGCGCTGCGAGACCTGCCGCGGTTCCGGCGCCAAGCCGGGGACCCAGCCGCGCACCTGCTCCACCTGCGGCGGAACCGGGGAGATCCGGATCCAGCAGGGGTTCTTCGCCATGTCGCGGACCTGCGGCCAGTGCCGGGGGGAGGGGAAGGTGATCACCGATCGCTGCCCCACCTGCGGCGGGGCCGGCGGGCTGGCCGAGAAGTCCACCGTGGAGGTGCGGGTCCCGCCCGGCGTGGACAGCGGGACGCGGCTCAAGCTCCGCGGGGAGGGGGAACCGGCACCGTCCCCCTCGGGTGAGCCCGGCGACCTCTACGTGGTGGTCCAGGTGCGGGACCATCCCATCTTCCAGCGGCAGGACACCGAGGTGGTGTGCGAGATGCCGCTCTCCATCTCCCAGGCCGCGCTCGGAACCTCGGTGGACGTGCCCACCCTCGACGGCGCGCACAAGCTCAAGATCCCGGCCGGCACCCAGCCGGGGAAGACCTTCCGGTTGAAGGGCAAGGGCATCGCCCCGCTGGGCGGCGGCTCCCGCGGCGACCAGCACGTCCGCATCCAGGTGGAGATCCCCACCCACCTCACCAAGGAGCAGAGGGACCTGCTCGAGAAGTTCGCTTCCCTCGCCGGGGAGGAGAGCCAGCCAGCCGCCAACCGGTTCTGGAGCAAGGTGTCGGAGATCCTCGGCAAGTAGTAGAACTCCGGAGTCCATGCGCCTGCCCCTTCCGGTCGCGCTCCTCGCGCTCCTCGCCGTCGCGTGCGCGACCACGAAGCCCGCCTCGCCGCCGCCCGTCGCCCCCCCGTCCGTCCGTCCGCCCCCGGTGGCCACCCAGCCCTCGGCCGCGGCGGCCGCGGAGCTGTCGAAGCTGCGAGGCGCGCCCGCCTCGACGCCGCCGGGGAAGAGCGCCGAGGCGTTCGAGAAGCTGGCTCGCACCTGGCCCGCGTCGGCCGAGGCGGCCGAGGCGCTCGACGAGGCGGCCCGGGCCTGGATGCGCGCGCGCCAGCCCGCGCGGGCCGCGGCCGACTGGGCCGAGCTCCTCTCCCGGTATCCGCTCTCCCCCCGGGCCGACGATGCGCGGGTCCGCTACGGCCTCGCCGAGGTGGAGGCGGGCCGACCGAAGCAGGGGCTGCCGACGCTCCAGTCGGCCTGGGACCAGGCGCCCGACGCCCGCAAGGGAAACCTGGCGCTCCGCATCGCCGACGCGGCGCAGGTGGGGGGCAACTGGCCGCTCGCGGCGCGCTGGCGGGCGCTCGCCATCCGCTACCTCCCCGACGCCGAGCGATCGCGCCAGACGGCCGAGGTGCTCGCCATCGTCCACACCCGTCTCTCCCCGCAGGAGGTGGAGGCGCTCGCAGCGGAACTTCCGAAGGACGGCGCGATCGGCGCGGCGCTGGCCGCCCGGGCCGTCCCGCGAACCCAGGCCGCGTCCGGCGTGATCGGCGTGGCCGTGCCGCTGTCGGGCAAGTTCCAGGGCTGGGGGGAGGCCATCCTCCAGGGCGTCACGCTGGCCGTGCCCGAGGGTGGCTCGATCCGGGTGATCTCCCGCGACACGCGCGGCGAGCCGGACGGAGCCGCCGAGGCGGTGGCATCCCTCGCCGCGGAGGGCGCCGTGGCCATCATCGGCGGCGTCACCAACGCCGAGGCCCCGCGCGCGGCCGCGGCCGCCCAGCAGGAGGGGGTGCCGCTCATCTCCCTCTCCAAGGTGGACGGCGTCACCGGCGGGCGCCCGTACGTCTTCCGGCTCATGCTCACCGCGCACGCCCAGGCCCAGGCGCTCGCCGACCTGGCCGTGACCCGCCGCGGGCTGCGCCGGGCGTTGGTCCTGTACCCGGAGATCCCCTACGGGAGCGAGCTGCGGACGGCGTTCGGGGCCGCCGTCGAGGCCCGGGGCGGGGCGGTGACGCGAGCCGTCTACTACGAGGCCGACCGGAGCAATTTTTCACCTATGGTGAAGGAGCTGGTGCGCCGCTCCCAGGCCCAGATCGAGAAGCGGTCCGACTGGCGGGAGGCGGAGCGGGCCATCCACCGGGACGTCCAGGACCCCTACAAGCGCTCCCGGGCGCTCGAGAAGGCGCGCAAGGACCTCGCACCCATCGTGGACTTCGACGTGATCTTCGTCCCCGACTTCGCCCGCTCGGTCGCGCTGCTCGCGCCGGCGCTCGCCACCGAGGACGTGGTCACCGCCTGCGATCCCGAGGAGGTGGCGCGGATCCAGAAGGTGAGCCACTGGACGGTGAAGCCGGTGCTGCTGCTCGGAGCGAATGGGTGGGACGACCCGACCCTGGTCGAGAAGGCCGGCCGGTACGTGGAGTGCGCCGTGTTCGTCGACGGCTTCTTCGCCGGGTCGGAGCGCGCCGACACGAAGCGCTTCGTGGAGGCCTTCCAGAAGGTGCAGGCCCGCACCCCCTCCATCCTGGAGGCCTCGGCGTACGACGCCGCCGGGATGATCGCCGCGGCCATGGCCCGCGGCGCGTCGGGGCGCAAGGAGATGCGAGACGCGCTCGCGAACCAGCGGCCATTCCCCGGTGCCACCGGGGACGTGACCTTCGACGCACAGGGGGAGCCGGTCCGGCCCCTCTTCTTCCTGACCGTGGACAAGGGCGCCATCCGGGAGATGCGCCCGGAAGAGCTGTCCGGCGTCCCGGCCCCTGCACCGTAGGGAGCGCCGCGTGCCCTGGCGGAACGCAGTCCTCTTCCTCGCCACCCTCGTCACCACGGTGATGGCGGGTGCGCTCTTCGCCGGGTTCGCCGGAGGGAGCACGCTCTCGCTCGTGCTCGCCGGGCTCTCCTACGCCGGGGCCCTGCTCGCGATCCTCATGGCCCACGAGATGGGGCACTACCTGCTCGCCCGGGCCTGGAAGGTGGAGACCTCGCTCCCCTTCTTCATCCCGTTCTACCTCCCGGGGTTGCTCAACTTCGGAACGCTCGGCGCGGTCATCCGGCTGCGCTCCCAGAACCCGTCGCGGGAGGCGGTGCTCGACATCGGCGCGGCCGGCCCCATCGCCGGCGCCCTGGTGGCGCTCCCGCTCTATGCCTGGGGACTCGCCCACTCGCGGGTCCACGCGGTGGGGGAGATGGCGGCCGCGGGGAGCGACTCGCTCTGGGGGATGCTCCAGGAGTGGATTCGGGGCGAGCCCCTCTCCGGGGGCGGCGCCGGGATCAGCTTCGGGGACAGCCTCGTCACCGCGGCCATCCAGCACCTCGTCGTCGGGCCGCTCCCGCCCGGACACGACGTGGTGGTCCACCCGGTGGCGCTGGCGGCCTGGCTCGGGCTCTTCGTCACCACCATCAACCTGCTCCCCCTCGGGCAGCTGGACGGGGGGCACGTCACCTACGCGTGGCTCGGGGAGCGGCGCGCCCTGCTCGTCTCCCGGATCGTGTCGGCCGGGCTGCTCACCGCCGGGATCTTCGCCTCGTTCAACTGGCTCGTCTGGTGGGCCATCAGCCAGTTCGTCATCGGACTGCGCCACCCGCCCGCGCTGTCGGAGGCGCCCATCGGACCCCGCCGCCGGGCCGTCGCCATCCTCTCGCTCCTCCTCTTCGTCGCCACCTTCGTGCCGATCCCCTTCCGGTAGTGAGCCCCCCCTCGACAGCCGTGAGCGCCATCGAGGCGGTGCTCGCCCCGGACGGCAGCCTGGCCCGCGCCCTTCCCGGGTACGAGTCCCGACCCGACCAGCTCCGCATGGCCGCTGCGGTGGCGGAGGCGCTCGACCGGCGGCGCTACCTGGTCGCCGAGGCCGGCACCGGGACCGGCAAGACGCTCGCCTACCTGCTGCCGGCCATCCTCTCCGGGAGGCGGGTCGTCATCTCCACCGCCACGCGCACGCTCCAGGAGCAGATCTGGTTCAAGGACATCCCGCTGCTCCGCGACCGGTGCGGCGTGGAGATCTCCGCCGCGTATCTCAAGGGGCGCGCCAACTACTACTGCCTGGCGCGCGGCGAGGAGTTCGAGCGCCACCCCACCTTCCCCACCCGGGAGGAGGCCGCGCTGTGGCCGCGCATCCGGGAATGGGCGCGCACGACGGAGACCGGCGATCGGGCCGAGATCGACCTGCCCGACGCCTACCTGGCCTGGCGCGATCTCTCGGCCACCGGCGAGACCTGCACCGGGAAGGAGTGCCAGGCCTTCGAGGACTGCTTCGTGCAGCAGGCGCGCGCCCGGGCGGCGGCCGCCGACGTGGTGCTCGTGAACCACCACCTCTTCTTCGCCGACCTGGCCATGCGGACCTCCCGGGCCGGGGTGGAGGTCCTGCCCTCCTACGAGGCGGTGATCTTCGACGAGGCCCACGCCATCGAGGAGGTGGCCACCGAGTACTTCGGACTTCAAGTTTCCTCCTACCGGGTGGAGGAGCTGGCGCGCGACGCGCAGAAGGCCGTGGCCGACCGGCCCGATCTCGCCTCCATGCTGAAGCGCACCACCGGGGAGCTCGCCAAGGCCGGGGAGCGCTTCTTCGGGTCGGTGGCCCGCGGGCTGGCGGCGGCCTCCGGGCGCGGCGAGCCGCCGCGGGGTGGGCGCCGCTCCGAGGAGGAGAGCCTGCGGGGTCCGCTCCTGCCCTCCATGCTCGCGCCGATCGCCGGCGAGCAGCAGCGGCTCGACGAGGCCCTCGAGGAGCTGCGGGTCGAGCTCTGCGACGACACGGCGCCGGCCCTGCTCAACGTGGCGCGCCGGGCCGCGGATCTCCGGGTGGAGCTCGCAGCGGTGACCGCCATGAAGGAGCCGTCGCGGGTCTTCTTCGCCGAGGCGCGCGGGAGGGGCGTGTTCCTCCGCGCGGCCCCCATCGACGTGGCCGAGGAGCTCTCCGTCCGGCTCTACCGGAGCCTCGACACGGCGATCTTCACGAGCGCCACGCTCGCCACGCAGGGGCGCTTCGACTACTTCCGGCGCCAGGTCGGGCTGCGCCCCGAGCTGGACGTGGACGAGCGGTTCTTCCCCGGCCCGTTCGACTACACCACGCAGGCGGCGCTCGTGGCGCCGCCCGGCCTGCCCGATCCGAACCAGCCGGGCTTCGTGGCCGCCGCGGCGCGAGCCATCCGCGAGCTCGTGGCGGTCACGGACGGACGAGCCTTCGTGCTCTGCACCTCGGTGCGGAACATGCTCGCCTTCCGCGAGGCGCTCTCCGACCTGCCCTGGCAGCTCCTCGTGCAGGGGGAGCGCCCCAAGCACCGCCTGCTCGAGGCCTTCCGGGAGCGTCCCTCGGTGCTCTTCGCGACCGCCAGCTTCTGGGAGGGGGTGGACGTTCCCGGGGCCGCCCTGTCGCTCGTGGTGATCGACCGGCTCCCCTTCGCCCCGCCCGGGGATCCGGTGGTGGCGGCGCGCGTGAAGGCGCTCGCCGAGGAGGGGCGGGACGCCTTCTCCGAGCTCCAGGTCCCGGCGGCCGCGCTCCAGCTCCGCCAGGGTTTCGGGCGCCTGGTCCGGTCCCGCGCCGACCGGGGTCTGGTGGCGGTCCTCGACCCGCGGCTCACCACCCGCGGGTACGGACGCGCCTTCCTGGCCTCGCTCCCCCCGAGCCCGCTCCTGCGCTCGATCGACGAGGCGCGCCGGTGGTGGGACCGGAAAGGGACGGGGCGGGTGGAACCGACCCCGGGATTGCGTTAGCCTCCTCTCCGATGGCCCATTTCAACGAGGAGAGCCGCGAGCTCGCGGTGAAGGTCGTCTACTACGGACCGGCGCTGTCCGGGAAGACGACCAATCTCCACGCCCTGTACCAGAAGATGGACCCCCGGGTTCGAGGGCGCCTCATGACCCTCGACACCAAGGACGACCGCACCCTCTTCTTCGACATGATGCCGGTCTTCTTCCGCACCCCCGGCGGGGTGAAGGTGAAGATCAAGCTCTACACGGTGCCCGGCCAGGTGATGCACGAGTCCACCCGACGCATCGTGCTGCAGGGCAGCGACGCGGTGGCCTTCGTGGCCGACGCCCGGACGTCCGAGACCGCCTCCACGCTCGCCTACTGGAAGGACCTGCTGCGCAACCTGGAGGCCAACGGCCTCGACCCGCGCTCGCTGCCGCTCGTCATCCAGAAGAACAAGCTCGATCTCGAAGGGGTGCGGGACGACGACTTCGCCGACCTGCCGCGCGCGCCGAAGGTCCCCGTGATCCCGGCCCGGGCCATCCAGGGGGAGGGGGTCCTGGAGACGCTGGGGGCGCTGCTCTCCCTCTGCTACCGCGACCTCGATCGCTCGCTCGGGCTGGCGCGTCGCTTCGCCATGACCGAGAAGGAGTTCCTCGGCGCGGTGCTGAGCCGCGTGGAAGTGCGATGAAGGCGAAGCAATCGGTCCTGCTCCAGCCGACGCCACTCGGCGATCTCCTCGACCTCCGGTCCTTCACCGAGGTCTGCCAGTCCTTCGCCGAGCTCTACCGCATCGGCGTGAAGGTCTTCGACGACACCGGGAACAAGCTCGTCGACGTGAAGATCGGCAACGCCGACTTCTGCGGGTACCTCTGGCAGGCCCCCGACGGGCGCAGCCAGTGCATGGCCACCGTCCAGCGGGTGAAATCCGATCCCCTTCCCGAGGAGGCCGTGCCCAGCACCGTCACCTGCTTCTCCGGGTGCCGCTACGCGATCCAGCCGGTGCTCTACGAGGGGGATGTCATCGGGCGCATCGTCTTCGGCCCCTTCGTCCCCGATGACCTGGTGGCGCTGCCGGAGGCCCTGGCCCGCCTCTCGCCGACCTTCGACGTGAAGCAGGCCGCCTCCTACGTGAACAAGATCCGGCGGGTGCCACAGGCCACCGCCGAGAAGGTGCTCCACCACTTCGCCGAGATCCTCGACGTGCTCGTCTTCACCGGGCACAAGAACCTGCTCACGGCCCGGCTGCACATCGAGGCGGTCCAGGAGTCGTACCGGGAGATGCAGGAGAAGAACCGGCAGCTGGAGGGGGCCTACCAGTCGCTCAAGGAGCTCGACCGGCTCAAGTCCAACTTCCTCGCCACGATCAGCCACGAGCTGCGCACCCCGCTGACCAGCGTCATCGGCTACTCGGAGATGATGCTCGAGGGGCTGGGCGGCCCGCTCACCGCCGAGCAGCGGGAGTACCTCCAGATCATCATGGACAAGGGGGAGAGCCTGCTCGGCCTCATCACCTCCATCCTCGACATCTCCAAGGTCGAGGCGGGGCGCGTGAAGCTCGTGGTCTCCCCGGTGGACGTGAACTCGCTCATGCGCGACGCGGTGGCCACCGTGGCGCCGCTGGCCCGCAAGAAGGGGCTCCAGGTGACCTGGCAGCCCGCCAAGCTCCCCGCCGTGCAGTGCGACCGGGAGAAGATCCGGCAAGCGCTCATCAACCTGACCTCCAACGCCGTGAAGTTCACCCCGACCGGAGGGTCGGTCACCGTGGAGGCCCGGGCCGACGGGGACGACCGCGTCGCCATCTCCGTCGCCGACACCGGCATCGGCATCACCCCCCAGAACCAGGGGCGGATCTTCGACGTCTTCTACCAGGTGGACGGATCGACCACCCGCGAGTTCGGCGGGGCCGGTCTGGGGCTCGCGATCGTGAAGAGCTACCTGGAGGCCCATGCGGGGACCGTCACGGTCTCCTCGGTCGCCGGGAAGGGGAGCACCTTCACCCTCACGCTGCCGGTGGCGGCGTCCGGGCCGGCGGCGATCGCGGTGCGGGCGGCGCCGACCGCCGCGGCGGGGTAGCCGGCGGTGACCCGCCCCGGAGAGTTCGAGCTCATCGAGCGCTTCACCCGCCCGTTCACCCCCGGAGAAGGGGTGGAGGTGGGGATCGGGGACGACGCCGCGGTGCTCCGGCCCCCGGCGGGGCACGACCTCCTGGCCACGGTGGACGCCCTGGTCGAGGGGGTCCACTTCACGCGGAGCTTCACGCCCGAGGAGATCGGCTGGAAGTCACTCGCAGTGAATATTTCCGACCTCGCCGCGATGGGGGCGCGTCCGCTCTGGGCGCTCGTGGCGCTCGCCACGCCGCCCTCCGCCCGTCCGGGCTGGCTGGCCCGGATCGGTCGCGGGATCGCCTCCTGCGCGGAGCGTCACGGCGTCTCGGTGGTGGGGGGCAACGTGACCGCCGCGTCCGAGCTCTCCATCGCGGTGACGCTGCTCGGCGCGGTACGGCGCGGGCGGGCGCTCCTCCGCACCGGTGGCCAGCCGGGCGACCTGCTCCTCGTGAGCGGCACGCTCGGGGACGCCGCCCTGGGGATCCGCCCCGGCGCGCCGGCCTCCCTGCGGGCGCGGCAGCGACGCCCCGTTCCCCGGCTCGAGCTGGGGTGGGCGGCGGCGGGCATCGCGAGCGCCGCGATCGACCTGTCGGACGGGCTGCTGCAGGACCTGGGGCACCTGTGCGAGGCCTCCGGCACCGGCGCGCACGTCGACGCCGGTTGCCTCCCGCTCTCCGCCGCCTACCGGGCCCAGACCCAGGGCAGACGCGACCCCCTGGCGGAGGCCCTTTCGGGCGGGGAGGACTACGAACTCCTCCTCTCGGTGGCGCCGTCCCGGCTCGCCCGGCTCCGCGCGGCGGCCCGCCGGGTCGGGACGCCCCTCACCGTCGTGGGGGTCCTGGTGCCCCCCCCGGGCATCCGTCTCCTCCGGGACGGGCGCCTCCTCCGTCCCCGGCGGACGGGTCACGATCACCTCCGATCCGCACGCATTCTTGGACGGCGGGGCGGCCGGGCGTAGGATTCCCACGCATATCCGTTCCACCCGAGGAGAACCCGTGTCGAGGAGCCTGCGCCAGGACCGCCCGTCGAGCCGACCCATGGCCTACGGGCAGGACATGCCCCCGCACCTCGTGGCCCTGCGCGGCCGCCCGGCCGACCGCGACCTGCGCACTCCCCCTGCGCCGCCGGGGCGGAGCGTCTCACTCCAGGTCAAGCTGCTCGTGTCGTACCTGACGCTCGGCGCCTTCCTGCTCGGGGCCGTCCCGCTCGTGCACGGGCTCCTGCCCGGGAAGACCCTCGTCGCCGACGTGATCCTGCTCGTGCTCACGCTGGGGGTGGGCTACGCGCTCTCCATGGTCGTGCTGCGGGTCAACCGGCTCGCCCGTCTGCGCATCTCGGCGGTCGAGATCAGCGGGGGAGACCTGTCCAAGGTGGTGGTGTCCGAGGAGGCGCGCGGATTCCACGACGAGGTGGACGGCCTGGCCGAGTCGATCCGGACGATGCAGGAGAACCTGCGCGATCTCGTCTCCCGGATCCAGCGCACCGCGCAGTCGGTGGCCGAGAGCGCCAACGAGCTGCAGACCTCCGCCGAGGAGGTCAACGCCTCCACCGACGAGGTGTCCAGCTCCATGGCCAAGATCGCCCAGGGCGCCGAGGAGCAGTCGGGGCTCGTGGAGCGGACCTCGAAGGTCATCGGCGACATCGCTGCCTCCATCGAGCGCACCGCCCGGAGCGCCGAGGAGGCGGCCAAGGCCAGCGCCGACACCTCCTCCGGAGCGACCCAGTCGGGCGAGGCGGCCCGGCTCGCCGGCGAGAAGGTGAAGAAGGTCTTCGCCCGCATCGAGGCGGCCAGCGAGCAGGTCTTCGCCTTCGGGGAGCGCACCCGGGAGATCACCCAGATCGTCGAGATCATCACGAGCATCTCCCAGCAGACCAACCTCCTCGCCCTGAACGCCACCATCGAGGCGGCCCGGGCCGGCGAGTACGGGCGCGGCTTCGCCGTGGTGGCCGAGGAGGTCCGGAAGCTGGCCGAGAGCTCGGGGCGCTCCGCCGAGCAGATCTCCACGGTGGCGGCCGACGTCGCGGCGCGCGCCGCCGGCGTGGTCCAGGCGATGCACGCCTCGGTGGCCGAGCTCGGAGAGGGGCGCGAGGACCTGAACGCCATCATGCGCTCGCTGGATGGCATCGCCAGCGCCGCCGCCGCGGGCGCGGACAAGGTCCGGGTGATCTCCGAGGCCGCCCGCGACCAGCTGCAGGGCTCGGCCGACATGGTCCGCGCCATGGACGACATCTCCGACGTGGCCACCGGCAACGCCGGCTCCACCGAGCAGGTGCGCAAGGTGATCGTGGAGCAGACCGCCTCGGTCTCCCAGATGGCGAGCGCCGCCCAGGAGCTGCTCAACCTCTCCATCGAGCTGCAGACCGTGGTCTCCCGCTTCCGACTCGATCGGTAGTGCTCAGATGGAGCGCGATCCCCGCCATGTGCTCTTCCGCGCCGGCGGCGAGCGGTTCGCCCTGCCGCTCACGGCCGTGAGCGTCGTCGCCCCCCCCGACCCGCCCTTCGTCCACGTCCCCCACACCTCCCCGCCGGTGGTGGGAGCCATGGGGCTCCGGGGGCGGGTGGTGGCGGTGGTGGAGCTGGCGCCGCTGCTCGGCCTCCGGGCACGCGGCGGCCCGGACGGACCTGGACAGGTGCTCGTGCTGGAGCGAGACCGGCGGGCGCTCGGCTTCCTCGTCGACGTGGTGATCGGCGTCGAGCCGCTCGAACCCCCGGACCGGCCCGGGGCCGGCCCCCCCGTGAAAGGGCTCTCCGCGTTGCGCGGGGAGTCGGTGACCCTGCTCGATCCCGACGCGCTCGCAGCCATGGCCCAGGGGCTCTTCCGGGGGCGTGCCGGGTAGCACTCCGACCCGAACGGATGGTAGGTTTCCAGCCAGCCATGAAGAGGGTCCTCATCGTCGACGACGCGATCTTCATGCGGAACATGATCCGCGAGATCTTTGCGGCCGGCGGGTTCGAGGTGGTCGGCGAGGCGGCCAACGGCCTCGAGGCGGTCGAGAAGTTCCACGAGCTCCGGCCGGACTTCACCACCATGGACATCGTGATGCCTTTCCAGAGCGGCATCGAGGCCACCCGCGAGATCGTGAAGGCCGATCCCAGCGCGGTGGTGATCATGTGCAGCGCGCTGGGTCAGGAGGCGCTGGTGCGGGAGGCCATCGAGGCCGGCGCCAGCGACTTCGTGGTCAAGCCGTTCCAGCCCGAGGACGTGCTCTCCGTGGTGAAGAAGGTCGTCGGGGAGAGCTGAGCACGGCGACCCTCGGTGAACTGGGACCTCTCCAAATATCTGGCGCTCTACGTCTCCGAGTCGCGGGAGCACGTCGACGCGCTCTCCGCCGGCCTGGTGCGTCTGGAGCAGCCGGACGGAGTCTCGCAGGCGCCGGCCGGCTTCGCGGACGAGCTCTTCCGTCACGCCCACAGCCTCAAGGGGATGGCCGCGGCCATGCAGCAGGACGGCATCGCGCTGCTGGCGCACCGGGCCGAGGACGTGCTCGGGGCATTCCGGGCGCGAGGAGAGGTTCCGGGCGCGGAAGGGATCGACCTGCTCCTCTCCGTGACCGATGCGCTCGGAGGCATGATCCAGGAGGCCGGGGCGGGCGGGCGGCCGGCGGCCTCGGAGGAGCTCGTGGCGCGCCTCGGTGCGCTTCAGTCCAGCTCCGTGTCGACTCGGCCGGCTCCCGCGATCGACGAGCCCGCCCCCCCCGCCGCTCCGGAGCCGCCTCCCGGGCTGCGCCGCATCCGGGTGGAGGTGGCGGTCGCAGAGGGGAGCCGGGCGCCGTCCATCCGCGGATTCCTCGTGGTGAAGCGGCTCGAGGGGATCGGGACCATCGCCTCCTCCCGCCCGTCGGGGGAGGAGCTCCGTGCCGGCCGGATGCCGGGCCGAACGCTCTCCGTGGAGGTCGACACCGGTGAGCCCATCGCCGAGGTGGAGCGGACGCTCGCGCAGATCTCCGAGCTGGCGAGCGTCCGGGTCGAGGAGGGTGGAGCGGCCGCCGCCGCGCCCCCTCCCGAGCCGCCTCTCCGGTCGGCACCCGAGCCGGCCGCGGGGACCGAGCCGGTCCGGACCGTCCGGGTGCGGGCGGAGATGCTCGACGGATTCCTCGACGTGGCCGGTGAGCTCCTCCTCGCCACCTCCCGCCTGCGGGAGCTGGGGAAGGCCATGCCCGAGGGACTTCGCCGCGCCCACGACGAGGGGGTCGACCGGCTGCAGGCCATCACCAAGGATCTGCACGGGCGCGTGATGGCGGCCCGCATGACCCCGCTCACCGCCCTCTCCGACCGGCTCCCCCGCGCCGCCCGCGACCTGGCGCGCCGGACCGGGAAGCAGGTCGAGGTGGTGATGACCGGCTCCGAGATCGAGGTCGACCGGGCGTTGCTCGACGAGGTCAGCGACCCGGTGCTGCACCTGCTCCGGAATGCCGTGGACCACGGGATCGAGACCGCGGCCTACCGGATCGCGGCCGGCAAGCGCCCCACCGGCCGCATCGAGGTCTCGGCGCGACGCGAGCGGGACCGGGTGATCCTGGAGGTCTCCGACGACGGCCAGGGGATGGACGCCGGCGCGCTGCGACGCGCGGCGGTGGCCCGGGGCGCCATCGCCGTCGAGGCGGCCGCGTCGCTGACGGACGCCGAGGCGCTCCTGCTCTGCTGCCTCCCCGGGGTCTCCACCTCCCGGGAGGTCACCGACGTCTCCGGCCGCGGCGTGGGCATGGACGCGGTGCGCAGGAGCGTCGAGTCCCTCTCCGGGACGCTCTCCGTCGAGAGCCGGCGCGGCGAGGGGACGCGCTTCACCCTGCGGCTTCCGCTCACCGTCGCGATGCAGCCGGTGCTGCTCGTGCGGGTGGGATCGGAGGTCCTCGCCATCCCGGTCTCCAAGGTCCACGGTGCGGCCCACGCGCGCCTGGAGACGCTGGAGCGGGTGGACGGGACGCCCCAGTTCGTCTTCGGGGACGGCACCGTACCGGTGCTCGACCTGGGGTCGCTGATCGGCGCGAGGGGCGCACCGGCCGGGGAGCGGCGGTCGGTGGTAGTCACTGACAGTGAATCCGGCCGGATCGGCCTCGCCGTCGACCAGCTCATCGGGCAGCAGGACGCGGTGCTGAAGCCGCTCCACGGTCCGCTGGCGCTCGTCCCCGGCCTCTCGGCGGTGACCGTGCTCGGGAACGGTCGCCCGGTCTTCGTCCTCGACGTCCACCGGCTGGTGGCGGCATGAGCGGAGAGGGGCGGAGCCGGAGGCGGGTCGATCTCCTGGAGGCGCTCCGGCGTCTCGCCACCGAGGGCGGTCGCGAGTCGGCGATGGCGGTGGGCCGCTTCCTGGGTCACCCCACCGAGGTGGAGGAGGCCTGGCTCCTCGACGAGCCGGACGCCGCCGCGGTGGCACGGATGGCGGGCCGGCCGGACCAGGAACTGGTCGCCGTGGGGATGGACCTCCCCGAACCGCTCGGCGGGCGCCTCCTCCTCCTCATGCCCGCTGCGGAGGCCGAGCGGATCTCCCAGCGCCTCGTGCCCGCCGCCGCGGCCGGCTCGCTGGACGTAGAGGGGGAGAGCGCGCTCGTGGAGATGGGCAACATCGCCGGGTCGGCCTTCGTGTCGGCGCTGGCACGCACCGTGGAGGGACGGCTCCTGCACGGAGTTCCCCGCCTGACCCGCGGCCGGGTCCGCGCTTGCCTCGACACGCTGGCTCCCGGTGCGGCCGGCCCGGCGCTGGGCGTCCGCTTCGGCTGGCCGGAAACCGTCGGGACCCTGCTCCTGCTCCCCGATCCGGCGGGGCTCGACGGGCTCGCCCGGATGCTGGGGATCCCGTGATGGACGAGAAGGCGCTCCGGCGGCTGCTCGGGAGGGTCCGCGCCGGCCAGGCCGAGGTGGACGAGGCCGTCGTCCGGCTCAAGGGCGCTCCCTACGAGGAACTGGGCGGGTACGCCTCCATCGATCACCACCGCGCGCTGCGGGTGGGGATGCCGGAGGTGGTGCTGGCCGAGCGGAAGACCGCGGCGCAGGTTGCGGCCATCGCCCGCAAGCTGGCCACGCAAGGACCGCTGCTCGTCACCCGTCTCTCCCCGGCCAAGGCCGGCCCGGCCCGCCGCGCGGTCCGCGGTTCCCGCTACGACCCGGTGGCGCGCACCCTCTCCCGGGGTCGCATGGACCTCCCGGTGCGAGGTCCGGTGGCCATCTGCTGCGCCGGGACGAGCGACGTGCCGGTCTGCGAGGAGGCGGCGGTGACGCTCGACGTGATGGGCGTCCCGGTGATCCGGATCTACGACGTGGGGGTGGCCGGCCTGCACCGGCTGCTGGCGCGGCGGGCCGACCTCGACCGGGCCGTGGCGGTGATCGTGGCCGCCGGCATGGAGGGCGCGCTCCCCAGCGTGGTGGGAGGCCTGGTCGGCAAGCCGGTGATCGGGCTGCCCACCTCGGTGGGCTACGGGGCCAGCCTGGGCGGCCTGGCGCCGCTCCTCACCATGCTCAACTCCTGCGCGCCCAACGTGACGGTGGTGAACATCGACAACGGGTTCGGGGCGGCGTTCGTGGCCGGTCTCATCGCCCGGAAGTGAAAGGCGCCATGCCCAGGATCCTCCTGCTCGAGCCGGTGGGCGGCATGGCCGGCGACATGTTCGTGGCCGCGGCGCTCGACGCCGGCGTCCCCCGCGCCGCGCTCGACGAAGCGCTCGCGGGCCTCCGCCCGATCGGCTTCCGTCTCCTCGCCACCCGCGCCGAGGCCTCCGGCATCGCCGGAACCCGGGTCGAGGTCCTGGTCGAGGGGGCCCACATGAAGGAGCGCGGCCTTCCGGAGATCCGGGAGATCGTCGCGGGGAGCGGGCTGTCGCCCCGATCCCGGGCCACCGCACTCGCCGTGTTCGAGCGGATCGGCCGCGCCGAGGCGAAGGTCCACGGCGTGCCGCTCGAGCGGGTGCACTTCCACGAGGTGGGCGCCGTCGACGCCATCGTGGACGTCTGCGCGGCGGCGGCGGTGATGGAGATCCTGGGCTGGCCGCGGGTGCTCTGCCCCCCACCGGAGCTCGGCCAGGGCTTCGTGAACATGGCGCACGGACGCCTCCCGGTCCCGCCGCCGGCGGTGGTCGAGATCCTGAAGGGGATCCCGGTCCGTCCTGGAGGACCCCCGGGCGAGGCGGTGACCCCCACCGGCGCGGCGCTCCTCGCCGAGCTGGCCGAGGTGGGGGATCCCTCGGGATTCCCCGCCCTCGTGGCCGAGCAGGTGGGATACGGCGTGGGCACGGTCCGCTGGCCCGACCGTCCCAACGTCCTCCGCATGACCCTCGGCGCCGAGGCCGAGGGCAGGGGCGCCGGCCTCTGGGTCCTGGAGACGAACCTCGACGACTGCCCGGGCCAGCTGATCGCCCGGGCCATCGAGGCGTCGCTCGCCGCCGGAGCGAGGGATGCCTGGGCTGCACCGCTCACCATGAAGAAGGGGCGCCCCGGCTTCCTCCTGGGCGCGCTCGTGGAGGCCGATCGGCGGGAGGCGGTGGCGCGGGTATTCCTCGAGGAAACCACCACCCTGGGCGTCCGGCTCCACCGCGTCGAGCGCATCGAGCTCGAGCGGGAGCTCGTCCCGGTCCGGACGGCGTGGGGCGAGGTGCGGGTGAAGGTGGGTCGGCGCGCCGGAGCCGAGGTGGGAGTTCACCCGGAGTACGATGACTGCCTCGCCCGGGCGAAGGAGCACGGGGTCCCGGTTCGCGAGGTGATGGCGGCGGCGCTCACCGCCTGGCGCACGCGCGGCGGATAGCGCCCCGCCCCCTATCCGGGCACGAGCGAGAGCACGCCGTATCCCACGAACTCGGGCAGGACCGCCGCCACCTCGCCTGCCGAGGGGACGAGCGGGATCTTCTCGTCGATGCCCGGGCCCCGGAAGCGGGCGCGCCGGGCCGAGCCCGAGTGCTCGGTCGCGACGACCAGGGTCGCCCCGCGCACCGGGCCGCCGGCCAGGGAGGCGACGTGGATGTCGAGCCTGCGGGGCGGGCGCCAGGCCGACACCGCGAGCGGGGAGGGGGACACCACCTGGAGCGCGCGCCGACCGCGCCCGGCGAGCGCCGCGAGGCCACCCTCGAGCGCCCCGGACACGGGCGCCGAGGTGAGCCCTCCTCCCGACGGAGCCGGGACGAGCGGGGGAACGACGACGAGCGCCCCCTCGCCGGTCCGGGTGGGCTTCAGCCGCCCCACCTTGGCCTCGGGAAGGAAGGGGGGCAGGAAGCGCCCACCGGGAGCCACGACGCGGGCCTCCCCCAGGACGAGCAGCTTGCCGCCCCCCTCGAGGAAGCGGGTCACGGCCGTCGCCTCGACCGGCGTGAGGCCGAGGGCCTGGGGGAGCACGAGCACGGCGCCGGGGTGGATCGGGCTGCCGCCCGTGGCCACGTCCCACTGGAAGTGAAGTCGGGTCAGGATCTCCCCGACCTCCTCCGCCTCGAGCCGGTGGAGGCCGCTCGACCACATGTCGGCCTCGGGCGAGTAGAAGACCTGGAACTCCACCACCGGATTCTCGAAGGGGCGCCCGTCGCGCCGTGCCGCATGGTCGGCGAGGAGCCTGCGCACGGTTGCCGTGGCAGAGGCCCGGTCCCCTTCCTCGAGCCCCACCGCCACCCCGGTCGCGGCGAGCGCGGCGGCATGGATGGCCACCTGGTCGGCCGTGGCACCGGGCGGCAGCTGTGCGGCCACCGCCCCGCGCCCGATGGCGGCGCGCCAAAGCCGCGCCTCGGCGGCGCCGGTGTGGTGGGGGAGCGGGCTGAGCGGCAGGATCGCCCCGTCGAGGATGCGGGCTGCCTGGAACTGGGCAGGTCCCACCTGATCGAAGCGCGCCACCAGAGCGAAATCGCGTCGGGCCACCCGGGCTGCGTCCCGGATGGGGAGCACGCAGGCCGAGACCGCCCCGGCCAGCGAATCGAGCCGGAACCTCCAGAAGTCGCGTCCGAAGTGGAGCTTGCGGAAGCTCACCGCGCCGGAGGCCGAGGCCAGCTCGTCGGCGGCGATGCGCCGGAAGTCGAAGGGCTCGAGCTGGTCGCCGTACTCCTCGCGGAGACCGGCCTGGAAGGCCGCCTGGCAGGCCTCGCAGAAGCCGGCGCCGAAGAGCCCGAGCCCGAGGACCCGATCGGGACGGTCGAGGAGCACGCCCGCGTAACCGGCTTCGAGGGCCGAGCGGCAGTCGGCCAACAGCCTGGCCCGGTGCGCCGCGGAGTGGGGGCAGGCCCGCTGGTGGCCGGCGGTCCCGGAAGCCCGACCGTCGGCGTCCCGGCAGGCCTCCTCGTGATCGGCGGCGGTGCCGGCCGCCACCCGGGCCAGCGACGTCGGGGCGAAGCGCATGGCCGTGGGCTCGGCGGGGTCCACGACGAAGGGGGCCCCGAGCGTCCGGGCGGCCTGCGCCTCGGCCTCGGCGACGGCGTCGCCGGGGCGGATCCGAAACGGGGCGAAGGGGGAGGGAAGCACGGAGCGCCGACCGTACACCGCGCCGCGCGGGCCGGGCAACCCACGCCTTGCGGGGGAGGGACCGGTTCAGTAGTATGCCGCGCCTCCCGGAGCGTATTCGGGGGCTTTCCGCACATTGGAGGCATCGAGTTCCCGCCATGAACCTGCCCGCCCTTCTCTCGTCCGTCGCCCTGGCCGCCAACCCTCACGGAGGTGGCGGAGAGGCGAACCTGAAGCTCCCCAATCTCGCCCTCGAGAGATTCCTCGGCGGCTCCATCAGCGGCTGGGCCCTTCTCGCCTTCGGCCTCCTCGTGTCGGCGGCCGGCCTGGCCTGGGGCCTCTCGGTCTCCGCCCGGCTGAAGAACCTGCCGGTGCACCGGTCGATGCTCGAGGTCTCGGAGCTCATCTACGAGACCGCGAAGACCTACCTCATCACCCAGTTCAAGTTCATCGGCATCCTCTGGACCTTCATCGCGGTCATCATCGTCGTCTACTTCGGGGTGCTCTCCGAGGGTTTCGGACCGGGCAAGGTGGCCATCATCCTGGTCTTCAGCCTGATCGGGATCATCGGCTCCTCCGGCGTGGCCTGGTTCGGCATCCGGGTGAACACCTACGCGAACAGCCGCACCGCCTTCGCGAGCCTCCGCGGGAAGCCCTTCCCCACCTACGCCATCCCGCTCATGGCCGGCATGTCGATCGGCACGATGCTCATCAGCGTCGAGCTGCTCATCATGCTCTTCATCCTCCTCTTCATGGGGGACATCGCCGGCGCCTGCTTCATCGGATTCGCCATCGGCGAGTCGCTCGGCGCCTCCGCGCTCCGCATCGCCGGCGGCATCTTCACGAAGATCGCCGACATCGGCTCCGACCTCATGAAGATCGTCTTCAAGATCAAGGAGGACGACGCCCGGAACCCCGGTGTGATCGCCGACTGCACGGGCGACAACGCGGGCGACTCGGTGGGCCCCTCCGCCGACGGCTTCGAGACCTACGGCGTGACCGGCGTCGCGCTCATCACCTTCATCCTGCTCGCCGTCTCCCCGCAGGCCATCCAGACCCAGCTGCTCGTCTGGATCTTCGCGATGCGCATCATGATGGTGATCGCGTCCGTTGCCTCCTACTGGATCAACGAGGCCGCGGCCAAGGCCAAGTACGCCGCCGCCGACAAGATGAACTTCGAGGCGCCGCTCACCAGCCTCGTGTGGCTCACCTCGATCGTCTCGGTGATCCTGACCTACATCGTCTCCTACCTCCTCATCCCCAGCCTGGGCGGCGACACCACGCTCTGGTGGAAGCTCGCCACCATCATCACCTGCGGCACGCTGGCCGGCGCCATCATCCCCGAGATGGTCAAGGTCTTCACCTCCACCAACTCCCGCCACGTGCGCGAGGTGGTCACCGCCTCCAAGGAGGGCGGCGCCTCGCTGAACGTGCTCGCCGGCCTCACCGCGGGCAACTTCTCCGCCTTCTGGCTGGGGCTCGTCATCGCCATCCTCATGGGCATCGCCTACGGCGTCTCCACCACCACCGGCTTCTCGGCCATCATGGCCGCGCCGGCGGTCTTCGCCTTCGGCCTCGTGGCCTTCGGCTTCCTGGGCATGGGCCCGGTCACCATCGCCGTCGACTCCTACGGCCCGGTGACCGACAACGCGCAGTCGGTCTACGAGCTCTCCCTCATCGAGAACGTCCCGAACATCAAGGCCGAGGTGAAGAAGGACTTCGGCTTCGAGCCCAACTTCGAGCTGGGCAAGGAGTTCCTGGAGGAGAACGACGGTGCCGGC
Source organism: uncultured Anaeromyxobacter sp. (assembly GCA_903855945.1). GTDB lineage: Bacteria > Myxococcota > Myxococcia > Myxococcales > Anaeromyxobacteraceae > CAIOAK01. The sequence continues at coordinate 36,436 of CAIOAK010000082.1, read as the reverse complement.
AACACCTTCAAGGCCACCGCCAAGCCGGTGCTCATCGGCACCGCCGTGGTGGGCGCCACCACCATGATCTTCTCGATCATCGTGGGCATCGCCAAGCAGAACGCCGGCGAGGCGGCCTCGCAGGTCACCACGCCCGCCGCCCTCTCCCAGCTCCTCGACCAGGTGGGTCGCCACTTCTCCATCCTCGAGCCCATGTTCCTGCTCGGCCTTCTCCTGGGCGGATCGGTCATCTACTGGTTCTCCGGCGCCTCCACCCAGGCGGTCTCCACCGGCGCCTACCGCGCGGTCGAGTTCATCAAGAAGAACATCAAGCTCGAGGGGGTCGAGAAGGCCTCGGTCGAGGACTCCAAGAAGGTCGTCGAGATCTGCACGGTCTACGCGCAGAAGGGCATGTGGAACATCTTCATGGTGGTCTTCTTCGCCACCCTCGCCTTCGCCTTCCTGAACGAGTACTTCTTCATCGGCTACCTCATCTCCATCGCCTTCTTCGGCCTCTTCCAGGCCCTCTTCATGGCCAATGCCGGCGGGGCCTGGGACAACGCCAAGAAGATCGTCGAGACCGAGCTGAAGGCCAAGGGAACCCCGCTCCACGACGCCTGCGTGGTCGGCGACACCGTCGGCGACCCCTTCAAGGACACCTCGTCGGTGGCCATGAACCCGGTCATCAAGTTCACCACCCTCTTCGGCCTGCTCGCCGTCGAGCTGGCGCTCAAGATGACGAACGCCAACCAGGGCGGCCTGCGCATCGGCCTCTCGATGATCTTCCTGGCGATCATGCTCGTCTTCGTCTACCGCTCCTTCTACGGGATGCGGATCGAGTCGGTCACGGCCGAATGAGCGAGCGGTCCGGTCACCCCGCCGCGGAGAGCCTCCGAGCACTCCTCGGCGGGTCGGCCGGAACGCTGAAGATCTTCCCGCTGCCCGGGGTGGTGGTCTTCCCGGGCACGCCGGCACCGTTCCACGTCTTCGAGCCGCGCTACCGGGCCATGACGGAGGACGCGCTGGAAGGCGACCGGCTGATCGCGGTGGCCACCCTGCTCGAGGCCGACGACGAGGCGCGGGAGCGGGCGCCGGTCCACCCGGTGGCCGGAGCCGGCTTCATCGAGGCGGACGAGCGGTTGCCCGACGGCCGGTACAACATCCTGCTCCGCGGCGTGGCCCGGGTGCGGCTCGTGGAGGAGATCCTTTCCACCGGCAAGCCCTACCGGGAGTTCCGCGCCGAGGTGCTGGAGGACGAGTACCCGGCCGGCGGCCCCCCGGCCCTCGCCGCATCGGTCTCCACGCTGGAGCGTTGCGTTCTCGAGCTCGCCCGGGGGAGCGAGGCCGACAGCGGCGTGCGCGACCTGGCCGAGGCGGTGGCCCGGATGCGCGCGCCCGGCCACATGGCCGACGCGGTGGCCGCGGCCCTCATCGCGGACGTGGATGCACGGCTGGCGGTCCTGGAGGAGCTGCGGATCGACCGCCGGCTGGCCCTCGTGGTGGACGCCGTGGCCGAGCTCCTGCTCGGCGCCGACGTCTCCGGCGGCGGGCCGCGCGCGAGCGCGTAGCCGGCCCCGGGGTTCACTCCCGGGCGGCCCGCCCGATCCCCTGGTAGGTGAAGCCCATCTCCCGCACCTTGCGGGGATCCCAGACGTTGCGCCCGTCGAAGAGGACCGGCTGCTTCATGGCCTTCTTGAGCCGGTCGAAGTCGGGCTGGCGGAACTCGTTCCACTCGGTGACGAGCACGAGCGCGTCGGCGCCGGCCGCGGCCGCGTAGGGATCGGGGGAGAACTCGACCCGCGTGCCGAAGATGGCGGCCGCCACCTCGTGGGCCACCGGATCGTGGACCCGGACCTTCGCGCCGTTGCCGAGGAGCCCCTCGATGATGGTGATGGCGGGAGCCTCCCGCATGTCGTCGGTCTTGGGCTTGAAGGCGAGACCCCAGACCGCGAAGGTGAGCCCCTGCAGCGAGCCGAAGTGCTTCTGCGCCTTCTCGAGCAGCGTGCGCTTCTGCCGCTCGTTCACCCGCTCCACCGACCGGAGCAGGTCGAAGTCGAGCCCGACGGCGCGGGCCATGGTCATGAGGGCGCGGACGTCTTTCGGGAAACAGGAACCACCGAAGCCAACCCCCGGAAACAGGAACGGATAGCCGATGCGCTTGTCCGATCCCATGCCGCGACGCACGTGGTCCACGTCGGCGCCGACCCGCTCGCAGAGCGCCGCCACGTCGTTCATGAAGGAGATGCGGGTGGCGAGCATGGCGTTGGCGGCGTACTTGGTGAGCTCGGAGGAGCGCCGGTCCATGAAGAGGATGGGCTGCTCGGTGCGGACGAACGGAGCGTACAGCTCGGCCATCACGCCCTTCGCGCGCTCCGAGTTCACCCCCACCACGATCCGGTCGGGGCGCATGAAGTCGTCGATGGCCGCCCCCTCCTTGAGGAACTCGGGGTTCGAGACCACGTCGAAGGGGATCTTCGTGACCTTCGCCACCACGTCGGCCACCCGGTCGGCGCTGCCCACCGGTACCGTGCTCTTGTTCACGATGACCGTGTAGCGGCCGATGGCGCGCCCGATCTGCTCGGCGGCGGCCAGCACGTAGGAGAGGTCGGCCTCGCCGGTCTCGCCGGGAGGGGTGCCCACGGCGATGAAGGCCACGTCCACGTCCCGGGCCGCCTCGGCGGTGGAGGTGGTGAAGTCGAGCCGCCCGTCCCGGACGTTCCGCTTCACGAGCTCCTCGAGCCCCGGCTCGTAGATGGGGATGCCGCCCCCGCGGAGCTTCGCGATCTTCCTCTCGTCGAGGTCCACGCAGGTGACGCGGTGGCCGGTCTCGGCGAGGCAGGTTCCGGTGACGAGGCCGACGTAGCCGGTCCCGATGACGGCGATCTTCACGGTGGAGGTCCTTTCGTTGCGATCCGGTCCGGGAAATCTATCACCGAACCCCGGGGCGCAAAGCCCGCAGGAGGCGGTAGACGAGGAGGATCTGTGCGGTGCGCATCCGCTTCCGGAGGCGCAGCCCGGGCCCCGGCGGAGCGTGGCGGAGGAAGACCCGGTGGTCCTCCTCGAACTGGGCCTCGAAGGCCGAGCCGCTCTTCGAGGTGACGTGCCAGCGGAACGCGGCCAGCGTCCGGTCCAGCCAGAGGGGCGGTGCGACGCGGGCGAAGCGCAGCCAGAGGTCGTAGTCGAAGGTGTAGCGGAGCGTCGGGTCGAGGACGCCCACGCGTTCCATCATCCTGCGGCGCCAGAAGACGGTCATCTGGCTCACGTAGTTCTCGACGAGGAGCCCGGCGAGAGAATGGCGACGGGCCCGGAAGTGCTTGTAGGCGGCCACCGGCCGCCGGATGATCCGATCGTCCGCGCCGACGATGTCGCACATTCCGTGAAGCCAGAGAGCCTCGGGGTGGTCCCGGAATCCCTCCACCACCGACTGGATCGCGCCGGGACGGAGCAGGTCGTCCGAGTTCACCCAGGCGAGGATGTCGCCCCGGGCCCGGGAGAGTCCCCGGTTCACCGCGTCGGCCTGCCCTCCGTCCCGCTCCACCACGAGCGAGATCCGGTCCCGGTACCCTTCCAGCACCTCCAGCGTTCCATCCGTGCTGCCGCCGTCCTGCACCCGCACCTCGAGGTCGAAGTCGCCGCGCTGCGAGAGGAGGCTCTCCATCGTGCGCGCCACGAAGGGGCGCTGGTCGAGGGAGGGGACGACGATGGAGACGAGCGGACGGCTCACGGAGCGGGACCGGAACCGGGGTCTCCCGGGGCGCGCCCCCGACGCATCTCCTCGACCTCGGCGCGGAGCGCGGCGCACTCCTGCGTGAGCCGCCGGATGCGGGACGCGTTCTGGGAGCCGGTGACCGTGTTCACGAGGACGTTCACGGCGAGGTAGAGGACGGCGGCGCCGAAGAGGGCGTTCGAGGCGAGCTGGAAGCCGAAGAGGTGGGCCGCACGGACCAGGATCCCCGGGAAGAGCGCGACGAGGGTGGCGAGGAGCGTCGTCACCACCCACACCAGGCTGTCCCGGAGCGACAGCCGCTGCGTCCGGACCAGGCGCAGAACCCACCCGAGGAAGATCAGCAGGACGACGATGGAGACGACCTGCAACTCGAGCGGGACGATGTCGTGCCTCACGCGGCCTCCTCCCCCGACGGCTCACGCGTGGGGAGGAGCACCAGCGCGATGGAGACCTTGACGAGGTAGTAGAGGCTGCGCGAGAGGTCGATGGAGCTCTCGCCGTGGAGCCGCTCGCTCATGCGGACCGGGATCTCGGTCACCCGCAGGCCGGCCCGGGCGGCCACCGCGATCGACTCGGGCTCGGGGTAGTCAGGAGGGTAGGCGCGGGCGAAGAGCTCGATGGCGCGCCGGCCGGCGGCGCGGAAGCCGGAGGTGGGATCGGTCACCCGGGCTCCGCAGCGCAGCCGGAGCATCGCCGCGAGGTAGCGGATGCCGAGGCGCCGCCCCCACGTGGACCGGAAGGCCCCCTCGACCCGGGGCCCGGCGAAGCGGGAGCCCACGACGAGATCGGCCCGCCCCGAGGAGACCTCCTCCACGAGAGGGAGGAGGAAGCGCGCGTCGTGCTGTCCGTCCCCGTCCACCTGGACCGCCACGTCGTATCCCCGGTCTCGCGCCCAGCGGTAGCCGGCCTGGACGGCCCCGCCGATCCCCAGGTTGACGGACAGGGAGAGGACCGTGACCCCGAGGGCGCCGGCCACGGCGGCCGTACCGTCGGTGGAGCCGTCGTCCACCACGCAGAGGTCCACGCCCGGCGCGGCCCGGCGCAGGCCGTCCACCACGGCCGGCAGGCTTCGCTCCTCGTTGAAGGCGGGGATGATGGCGAGGACGCGCACGGGAGGGGCATTACACCACGGTCCGGGGTCGCCGCCACCTCCCGGCGGGCTACCGGGGGAGGACCGCCAGCCGGGCCGCCGCCTGGGCTCCGCGCAGGTGGGTGAGCCGCCCCGGATCGCTCGCCGACCGGACCACCGCGTCCACCGCCGCTCGCTCCGGGGCGGAGAGATCGGGCGAGAGCGCCCGGGCCGCCTCGGCCGTCTCCGGGAAGTGGTGGGCCACGAGCGAGAGCGCCCCGGAGAGCGCCCGGGAGAGGCCGGTGGCCGCGGCGCGCGATTTCACGTACAGTGAATTGAGCGGAGGGTCGAGCCGGAGGAGCTCCCGGAGGTCCACGTAGGTGACGAGCGGCGCGAGGAGCCCCTGCTCGGCCTGCTCCCCCACCGTGGCGAGGAGCATGTCCTCGGGCGAGGGTCGGAGCACCCGCGCCCCGAGGACGGGCACCGGGGTGGCCCGCTCGAAGAGGGAGGGGTCCGGCGGCGCCCCGGCCCAGAGCCCTTCCTGGATGGTGAAGCGGACCCGGTCGTCGCCGAAGGCCACGCCAGTACCCCCGCCCGCCACCGCCTCGACCTTGAATCCCACCCCCTTCGCCGCCTCCGCGAAGGGGGCGCCATCCTCGCCCCGGACCGCGAGCCGGATGTCGCCGAGCGGCCGGAAGGCGAGATGCGGGTAGAGCCAGTCCACCGCCGCCAGCCCGGAGAGCACCACCACCGGCACCGGGCTCGCCCGGAGCGCTCCCCGGAGGGTCATCACACGGTAGACGTTGTCGTTCACCACCCCCTGGTAGAGGGCGAGGAGCTTCTCGCGGAACTGGGCCGGGACGCCGGCGCCGAGCGCGCAGGTCTCGAGGTGGTAGCTCGCCAGCGGGGCGAGGCCGTTCGACTCGAGCACCTCGGCGAGGAGCGCCAGGTCGACCGGCGGCAGCTCGGAGGGGGGCTCGAAGGCGGCGAGGGCGCGGATGGCTTCGGAGAGGGACACTAGTGCTCCGACCTAGGCATGTCGACGTTCGCAGTAGGCGATGTGCCTGGGTCGGAGCACTTAGTCCGGCCGCCGCTCCATCACCGCGATGAGCGACAGGGGGGGCAGGGGGAGGAAGCGATCGATGCGACGGAAGATCGGCGTCAGCCAGTCGACGAGGCCGATCTGGAACCGGCCCGCCGAGCTCCGGCGCAGGAGCCGCCCGTTCACCCACCAGGGCAGGGAGGAGAGCCGGTTGAAGGCGATCACCTCGGTGACGGCCAGGCCCGCGCGCGAGGCCAGGTCTCGGAGGGTCGCCTCGGTGTATCGCCGCCGGTGCCCGAGCGCCTCGTCGAGCGTGCCGAAGTTCCAGGGTCCGGAGGGGACGAGCACCACGGCGCGCCCCCCGGGGGCGAGGGCCGACCGGACGTTCTGGAGCGCGCCCACGTCGTCGTCCACGTGCTCGATCACGTTCAAGCAAACGACGGAATCGAACCCGCCCTCCAAATGGGGGTAGGACGCGACGTCGGTGACGTCGGTGTAGCGCGCCTCGAGGTAGGGGCGGTCGGCGGTCAGGTTGCGCAGCGTCTCCAGGTAGAGCGGATCGACCTCGCTCGCCACGTAGAGATCGCGGGGCACGAGCCGCCGGGTCATGGCCCCTGTGCCCGAGCCGATCTCGAGCAGCCGCGAGCCCAGGAACGGCCGGATGAGATCCGCCATCCAGCCGGTGAAGCGCCCCGCCGAGGCGAGCCGCCGGGTCATGGCGAGCCCCGGCTCGTCCTGGACGTAGATCTCATCACTGAGAGTGAACCTGAGGATGGCGCCCAGCGCGCGGAAGCCGTCCCGCCAGTCGATCTTCTTCCCCTCCTGGTAGGTGCGCCCCGAGTAGCGGATGGGCACCTCGAAGACCCGCGCCTCCCGCTTCGCCAGCTTGATGGTGAGCTCCGGCTCGAGCCGGAAGTCGTTCGAGACGATGGGGATCGACCGCAGGAGGTCGGTGCGGACGGCCTTGTAGCAGGTCTCCATGTCGGTGAGGTTCAGGTTCGTGACCAGGTTGGTGAGGAAGGTCAGGAGCTTGTTGCCGAGCTCGTGGCGGAAGAAGAGGACGCGGCGGGACTCGCCCCCTGCGAACCGGGAGCCGAAGACCGCGTCGGCCCGCTCGGTCACGAAGACGTCCACCATGCGTACGATGTCGACCGGGTGGTACTCGAGATCGGCGTCGTGGATCACGGTGTAGGCGCCGTCGGCCCGGGCCAGCGCCGTCTGGATGGCCGTCCCCTTGCCGCCGTTCCGCTCGTGGCGGAGGAAGATCCACTCGGTCTTGCCGTGGAGGCCGCGCCCCAGCTCCACGGCGGGTACGGGCCCGGTCCCGGCGCGCGGTGCGGCCGGGGGAGGGGGGGCGAGCGCGATGCCCCGCTCCGCCGCGAAGGAGGCCAGCACCGTCGGCGTCGCGTCGCGGGACGAGTCGTCCACCACCACCACCTGGACCCGCTCGAGGTGGGGGCTCGTCTCCAGCACCGCGAGTCGCCTCAGCGAGGCGGCCACGAGGTGCTGCTCGTTGTAGACCGGCACGAGGACGGTGAGGGACGACATGCGAGCCTTCCTTATACAATGCGCCGGTGCGCATCGCGCTTTCGCTGCTGTCGCTCCGCCCCGGCCAGGTCGGAGGCGCCGAGACCTACGTCCGGGCGCTCGTGCGCCACCTGCCGGCGGCCGCCCGGGGCGAAGAGCTCCTGCTCCTCCTCGACCGGGATCTCGACCGGGAGATCACCGGCGAGGGCTGGAGCAAGGTGGTCATGCCCTACGGGGCCCGCTCGCTCGTGGCCCGGCGCATCGCCGAGGCCTACACGCCCTGGCGGGACCGGCTCTCCGAGCGCGTGCTGGCCGCCGCCGCGCCCGACGTCACCCTCTTCCCGCAGCAGTCGATCTTCCCGCACCGGGCGCCGGGACCGGCGGTGGTCACCGCGGTGGACGTCCAGCACGTCCACCTCCCCGACCACTTCGGGCTCTTCGACCGGACCTTCCGTCCCCGCGTCTACCCCCGGAGCCAGGAGCGGGCCGCGGCGGTGATCGCCATCAGTCGCTTCACGCTCGACGCGCTGGAGGAGCGCTGCGGGCTGCCGCGCGGCAAGGGCGTGGTCGTGCCCCTCGGGGTCGAGCCGCGTCGGGAAGGGGCGCCGACCACGCTCCCGGCCGGTCTCGCGCCTGGCTCCTTCCTCTACTGCCCGGCGGCCACCTGGCCGCACAAGGGGCACGATCGGCTGCTCCGCATCTTCGCGTCCCTCCGGCGATCGGGCGAGGTTGGGGAGCGGCTCGTCCTCACCGGGCAGCGGACCCCGCTATGGGATCGCGAACTCCTCCCGCTCGCCCGCAGCCTGGGCGTGGAGAGGGAAGTGCTCCACCTCGGCTTCGTGCCGCGGGCGCAGGTGGACGCGCTCCTCGCAGCGGCCCGCGCCGTGCTCTTTCCCACCCGCTACGAGGGCTTCGGTCTCCCGGTCGTGGAGGCCGCCTCGGCCGGCGCGCGCGTCATCGCCTCCCGTCTCCCGGTGTTCGACGAGATCGGGCTGCCGCCGGAGAACCAGGTGAACTTCGACGATCCGACCGCGGTCGCGGCGGCGCTCCGGCTGCCTGCCCCGACGCGCCTCGATCGGGAGCCGCTTTCCTGGGACGAGGTGGCGCGGAGGACGCTCGAGGTGGTGCGGTCTACGGCGAGGGCCCCGTGAAGCGGGTCGGTGGAGGAGCAGGCACGGTCCTCCTGATGGCCGCGATCGGCTGGAGCCTGATCCTCGCCGGCATGGTGGGGTTCGCGTTCCGAGGGGACCCCCGTGGATTCTTCTCCCCCGGGGCCTTCTTCGCGCACCCACCCGAGATGGCGGGAGCCCGTCTCGCGCCGGGCTTCGGATACGACGGACAGTTCTACTTCGCCCTGACGCTCGATCCGCTGCTGCTTCGACCGGAGACGCCCGGATTCCTCGACCTGCCGCCGTATCGGGCTGGACGCATCGGGCTGCCGCTGGCCGCCTGGGCGCTCGTCCTGGGAAACCGGCCGGCAGCATCGCTCGCCTACCTGGCACTCTGCTGGCTCCTCGGACTCCTCGGGATCTGGGTCGTCGCGCGGTGGATCGAGAGCGAAGGAACCTCCCCGTGGCGAGCCCTGCCGCTCGTCCTCTCGGCCGGCCTCGTCGCCTCCATGACCCGAGCCACGCCCGACGCCGCCGCAGCCTCCCTCCTGGTGCTCGCGCTCTGGCTCGAGGCCCGCCGCCGCCCGGGCGCGGTAGCCGTCCTGGCCGCCGCGGTGCTCGTCCGAGAGACCAGCTTCATCGCCGCCGGAGCACTCGCCATCGTGCGCTGGCGGGAAGGGCAGAGGATGGAGGCCGTTCGCGCACTCGCGATACCGGCCGGGCTCGCCCTCGGCTGGCGCGCCTGGATGCTTTCACGACCCGGCGTCCTCGGTGGCGACCCGCTCGAATTCGGACCGCCGCTCACCTGGATCTGGACGAAGTCCGCCTCGCCGTGGACGCTCGACTCGGTCGGGGAGACCCTCGCGCTCACGGCCCTGGCCCTGGCCGTCGCGGCGCTCGTTCCCCTGCTTCCGCGCTGGCGCCGCTGGAGCCCGGCGGCCTGGACCTACGCGGGCTTCGTCCTCCTCGCGGTGCTGATGGGGGCGAAGGTCTACGAGGACCGCGGGGCCTTCGCCCGCGCCACCTGCGCCCTTCCCCTGCTTGCGCTCCCGCTGGCGGCCGGGGAGGACAGGCCGGGCGTGGCACGGATGCTCCGCGGGGTCCCGCTCGCCTGGGCGGTGGCGGGCGCGGCGATGCTCCTCTTCCTCACGCGCATTCCAGCTGCGCTGGCCAGGCTCCTCGGTTTCTGACCGCCTACCCGCGACGGGCCAGGACCTCCGTCACGTTCGCGAGGTACGCGCGGGCCGTCCGTCGCCAGTCGTAATGCTCGGTCAGGAGCGGGATGGCCGCTCGCGCAGCCGCCCGAGCGGCCTCCTCGTGTTCGAGAACCCAGGCGAGCTGTTCCGCCAGCGCCCGGGAGTTCCCTGGCTCGAAGAGACGGTAGACGCCCCGGAGCACCCGGTCCTGCTCGATCAGCGGTGCGATGGACGACACCACGGCCGGGCAGCCGGCCAGCGTCGCCTCCAGGCTGGGCAGGCCGAATCCCTCGTAGCGCGTCGGGAAGAGGTAGGCCGTCGCCATGTGGAAGAGCCGGGTGAGCTCGTCGTCGCTCACGTAACCCAAGGTGAAGACATCGCGGCCGTGGACGAGACCGCCCTCCTGCATGGCCCGGCGAACCTCCGCCACGTAGGCCGCGTTGAAGCCCGGGGGCGCGCCATCCGCGAGTTCCGTCGCATTGGGTCCCACGAACACCACCGGCAGCGGCGTGCCCCGCCTCCGCAGTTCGGCCGCGGCCTGGATCACGACGAGCGGGTCCTTGTGCGGCGTGATCCAGCCGGTCATGAGCGCGAAGCGCTCCGGAAGGCCGTGCTGCAGCCGCAGGGCGGCCAGGGACTCCGGTGCGGGCGCAGCCTTTCCGGTCGTCACGCCCAGCGGGACCGGGACGGTGCGGGCTGCGTACTCCGGGTAGAAGTGGCGCAGCTCGTCCGCCATCGCCTCGCAGTAGACGAGCAGCCGATCGGAGCGCTCCATCCAGGTGCGGAGCGCCTTCTCGTGGATGCGCTGACGCAGTCCACCCTCGGGCAGGAAGTGCTTGAAGTTGAAATCGGATGGCGAGGAGAGGACGGCGCAGTGGAGCGGCGGGGCCTCCAGCCAGAACGGATAGGTGAAGAGCATCGCGTCGAAGCGCCGGCTGGCCCGGGAGATGAGGGCGCGCGAATCTCCCACCAGGGCCCGGAATCCCTCCGGTCCGATCTTCCAGAGCGTCCGGGCGAGCACGTACCCGGGGATGCGGGTGAAGGGGAGGCCGGGGATGCCCTGGGCGTGCGCCAGCGGGTCGAGGGCGCGGCTCACCGCGGTCTCCTGGCCCATCCACTCCACGTGGAGCCGGGGACCGGTCAGCTCCGCCGGCCATTCCACCTTCTTGTGGGCGGAGTTGTAGCGGGCGAGGAGCAGGGTGACGTCCCAGTCCTCCGCCTCCGGGATCTCGAGGAGCGCGCCCGCGAGCCCCTTCAGGACGCGCTCCACGCCCCCGGCGCTCATGGTGAACTCGACGATGGCGAGGCGGCGCATGAGGCTCGGCATCCTACTCGACGGCCCACCCTCCATGAACTAGCTTCGTTCCGTTCCCTTGCTCCCCTACCTCCGCCAGATCCGCACCGTCGCCCGCTGGCGCCCGTTCGACACCTCGACACCCGAGGGACGCTCGGACGAACGCTACCGACGGATCGTCCTCACCACGATCACCAGCATGGGCGTGAGAGGCGCCGGAGTGCTCGTGGGCCTCGTGACGGTCCCGCTGCTGCTCGGGTACCTGGGCAAGGAGCGCTTCGGGCTCTGGACGGCGATCACCACCGTCGTGACCTGGACGACCCTCTTCGATTTCGGACTGTCCAGCGGGCTCCTCAACCTGATCTCCGCGGCGCACGGGAGGGAGGATCCGGAGGCGGCGCGGGAGTACTTCTCCACGGCGATCGGTGCCCTCACCGTCACGGCCTCGCTCCTCGCGGTGGCGCTCGCCATCGCGATCCCGCTCGTCCCGTGGTCCCCGCTGCTCGGGGTGCAAGGCCAGGTGGACGAGGCGACCGTGCGATGGAGCGTCGCGGCGGCGGCGGCGGCGCTCGTCGTGGGACTGCCGCTCGGAGCCGTTCCCCAGCTGTACGGCGGATACCAGAAGACCTACGTCTCGAACGTCTTCGCGCTCCTGGGGTCGCTCGTGGGGCTGGCCGCCCTGGTGGCGGCGGTGAGGCTCCGGGCGTCCATGCCGGTGCTCGTCCTCTGCCTCTCCGTGGCGGGCACGCTTCCGGCGGCGCTCGCACTCGCCTTCGCGCGGAAGGTCCTGCCCTGGGTCCGCCTGCAGGCTCGACACGTGTCGCGCCAGGCGCTCCGCGCGCTGGCGGCGCGCTCCCTTCCCATCTTCCTCTTCCAGCTCGGTGCTCTCACCGTGAACGAGACCCAGGTGCTCATCCTGGCGCAGCGAAGCGGGCTCGCCGTCGTGGCGGACTACTCCATCGCTCTCCGCCTGTACCTCGTTCTCGCGAGCCTCATCCAGCTCGGAACGGCCTCCTTCATCCCTCCCCTTCGCGAGGCCTTCGAGAGAGGAGATCACCCCTGGGCCCTTCGAGCCTTCCGGCATCTTCGGGCCCTTCGGATGGTGCTCGCCGTGGCGGGAGGACTGGGTCTCGTGCTCCTGGGAGATCGCGTGGTCGTCCTCTGGCTCGGTCGCTCCGACATCCGCTTCGGGTGGACCGTCTGGGTCGCCATGGCCGGTCTGCTCCTGGCGGCCGTCTGGGGAACCATCTACGTGGAGCTGCTCTGGATCATGGACCGGTTCTGGCCCCTCGTCGGGCTGGTTCTCGCGAATGGCCTGGTCACCATCGCCTTGACCTGGTGGCTGGCGCCCGGACTGGGCGTCGTCGGGGCGCTGCTGGGAAGCGCCGCATTCTCGCTCCTCCTCTCCTCCTGGATCCTGCCGCTTCTCGCAGGTTCGCTGCTCGTGCCGCGAAAGCAGCCGGGATAGACTCACCGCGCTTTCGAAGGGGAACCCATACCCATGAAGACGATCCCCGTGGCGGAACCCGACCTGTCGGGGAACGAGGAGCGGTACGTCCTCGAGGCGCTGCGGAGTTCCTGGATCTCCTCGACGGGTCCGTTCGTGGGGCGCTTCGAGGCCGAGTTCGCCCGGCTGTCCGGGACGAGGTCGGCGATCGGTGTCGCGAACGGGACGCTCGCCCTCCACCTCGCGCTCCTGACGCTCGACCTCCACCCCGGCGACGAGGTGCTCGTTCCGTCCCTCACCTACATCGCGACGGCCAACGCGGTTCGTTACTGCGGAGCCGAGCCGGTCTTCATCGACGTGGACCCGAAGACCTGGTGCATCGATCCGGCGAAGCTGGATGGGGCGATCACGCCGCGGACGAAGGGCGTCATCCCGGTGCACCTGTACGGTCATCCGGCCGACATGGATGCCATCAACCGGATCGCTGCGGCGCACGGGCTCTGGGTGGTGGAGGATGCGGCGGAGGCCCACCTGGCCCGGTACCGGGGGCGCGCCGTCGGAGGGCTCGGGCGGATCGGGGTCTTCTCCTTCTACGGGAACAAGCTCCTCACGTCGGGTGAGGGCGGCGCGGTCACCCTCGACGATCCGGCCCTGGAGCAGCGGGCGCGCCTCCTCCGTGGACAGGGAGTGGACCCGGACCGGCGCTACTTCTTCCCCGTCACGGGCTACAACTACCGGCTCACCAATCTGGCCTGCGCGATCCTCTGCGCGCAGGTGGAGCGGGCCGAGGAGATCGTGGCGCGGCGCAGGCTCATCTTCACCCGGTACCGGGAAGCCCTTCGCGACATTCCGGGCATCGGCTTCCAGCCCACGGCGCCGTGGGCGGAGCCGGCTCCGTGGCTCTTCTGCATCACGGTCGAGGAGAAGGCCTACGGACGATCGCGCGACGGCCTCATGGCCTGGCTCGGGGAGCACGGCGTCGATACCCGACCGTTCTTCGTTCCCGTCCATCGCCTTCCCCCGTACCGGGAGCAGTCGATGCTCCGGGGCGACGACCTGCCCGAGACCGACCGTCTCGGAGCGTCGGGGTTGAACCTGCCCACCTACAACCGGATGATCGACTCCGACATCGACCGGGTGGCGTCCCTCGTGAGGGGTGGGGTCCGCTGACGTGAAGATCCGGGTCATCGACTACGTGGCCAACCTCGGCGGCGGGGTTCGATTCGCCGCGGAGATGCTGCGGGGCCTGGCCGAGCTCCCCGGGCTGTCGCTCGAGGTGGTGAGCAGCGGAGACGCGCTGGCGCGCTACCGCGCCCTCCTCGGAGGAATGGACGTGGGGTTCGTCGACGTTCCCCCCAGCCAGGCCTGGCGCGGACGAACGCTCCTGGCCGGTGTTCCGGGGGCGGGGCCGCTCAACTGGATCCTGCGGACCGATCCCAACCGGATCCTCGTCTCCCGGAGGGCCCTCGAGGATTGCGACGTGGCCTGGTTCCCGTGGGTCCACCGTCACCGCATCCCGCGCCGGCTGGCGCGAAAGGTCGTGGGTTCCCTGCACGACCTCATCATGATCGAATTTCCGCAGTGGTTTCCGGGTGGCGGGGCAGCCGAGCGGGAGACCCTCGCGTCCTGGCTCGACTCGGACGCCCGGATCGCCGTCAGCTCCCGGGCCACCGAGGCCCTTCTCCAGCGCCATTTCGGGATCGGTCCGGGGAGAACCTCCGTCATCCCCCTGTCGGGACAGCATCGCGTTCCTGCCCGGTCCCCGACGACCCGCGCCTGGCCATTCACCGGCCGCGAATACCTGCTCTGTCCGGCCAACCACTCGCGTCACAAGAACCACGAGGTCCTGCTCGCCGCCGCGGGAGCCGTGGCGCCCCGCCATCCCCTCGTGCTCACGGGGGACGGGACGGACATCTACCGAGGCCAGTCCCTTCGATCAGAGGAGCTGCGCCACCTGGCGGAGCGAAGCGGCCTCGTGGCCGACGAGACGCTCTTCGCCATCGGGTACGTCCACGACCCCGACTACTACGCGATCCTGGAGGGTGCCTGGGCCGTCGTGATGCCGACGCTGGCCGAGGGAGGGGGGAGCTTTCCGGTGTGGGAGGCGCTCGAGCGGGGGATCCCGGCCGTCGTGTCGGACATTCCCGTGATGCGGGAGATGATGGAGCGGGTGGGAGGGGAGGTCCTCTGGTTCGATCCGCGCGATCCCGCTTCCCTGGCGCGTGCGCTCCGGGACCTCGAGGGCGGGTACGCGCAGTTGAAGGCCCGCGCGCTCGAACAGCGAGTGCGTCTGAGTCGGCGCGGCTGGAGAGAGGTTGCGAAAGACTACGCGGCCATCATGGGGCTCCACGAGTCGCCCGGAGGCGGGCGGATCGAGACCGGACAACCGGAAGTGCTCCGCGTGGGCCCGGGCCTGGAGAGTGCGCTCGCCACCTTCTTCGAGCACCTGGCTGCCACGGGGGTGGGGGAGCGCTTCCATCCGCACCCGTTCACGCGGGCAGAGGCGGAAGCCCGCTGCGCCCACTCCGGACTCGACTTCTACTGCGTGGTCGTCGCCCGGGGTGTCGTCCTCGGGTACGGCATGCTCCGCGGATGGGACGAAGGATACGACGTGCCCAGCCTGGGGATCGCCATCCACGCGGACGCGCGCGGCATGGGGCTCGGCCGGACGCTGATGCTCCACCTTCACGCGGAGGCGCAGCGCCGTGCCGCGCCCCGGATCCGGCTCAAGGTCTATCCGGACAACACGGCAGCGGTGAATCTCTACCGTTCGCTCGGATACGACTTCGAGCCTTCACTGGAGCGGGGGCAGCTGGTCGGATTCAAGCGGTTCCAGGGCTGATACGGGTCGCGGTCGGAGGCTTCTCGAATTCGAGCGCGAGGACGCCGATCCCCGGGAGCGAGTCGATCGAGACCCAACGCGAGTAGTCGACCGCAGCCGCCAGCGGTTCGCGCGCGAGGTCGGCGTCGCCGGCGACCTTCCTCGACCGGTCCTCCGCGAAGCTTCCGGGGATCCGTTCGCCGAGCAGCGCGGTGCGGCGGGGATTGCCGCAGATCGGGAAGACCCTCCGGCGGAGGAGCGCCTCGTCGTAGAAGCGCTGGCCGAAGACGAAGCCGTTCGCGTCGGGATCGAGGAGTCCGTACTCGTCGAGGTCGAGGTACTCCTCGAACGACTCCCTCGCGCAGGGGAGGGTCAGGATCATGCGTCCTCCCGGGCGGACGAATCCCCACATCCGGGCGACGGCCTCCAGATCCGCGGGCTCGGGGATGTGCTCGAGGACGGAGAGGGAGGTGACGAGATCGTAGCTCCCGGCATCGAGCTTCGCCTCCGAGATCGGGGCCCGGTGGAGGACGCAGGAGGTGAGACCGAGCGCCTTCGTCCATCGGGCCGTGACCTCGAGATCCCGTGCGTCCGGATTCACGAGATCGAACCGCGACCCGGGGCGGTCGCGGGCGAGCAGGAGGGGGAAGAGGCGGGGGGAGGAGACGTCCAGGACGCGCAGCGGCCCCGTCCGCTCGGCGGTCCAGGCCCAGGCCGCGCCGAACTCGAAGTAGCGGATGGCCTCCATGGGGAAGGCCAGGGTCTCGAGCGCGAGCGCCCTCGTCGCCGGGTCTCCGGCGGTCGCCGCGAGCCGGGTGCACAGGGCGACGACCCGGGCGTGGAAGCGAAGGCCAGGTCCTCCCCGGACCCATGCCGCCCCCGCATACCCCAGGTGACGGAGGATCCGGGACGCGAGAGTCCGCCGCAGTTGCATCGGGGACGGCGCGGGGGAGGATGGCGATGGCTTCGGCCGGGGAAGCCGGTGCTCGACCCTGCGCATGGGCGGCGAAGTCTACTCTCGGTGCCTTCCGTGTACCATGCACCATCATGGGAGGAGAGAGCGCTGCGGGGTCGCCCTGGTCCTACGACGTGGTCGGCTACCACGGTGGCGACTTCGGGCTGGCCATCGCGGCGCGGCAGACCGTGGGGATCCTCCGGGCCATGCATCGCCCGGTTCGCGAGATCGGGCTGGATGGCGCTCCGGCGACGCGCGCAGCCGCCGAGGGTCGGAGCGTCGCGCTCTTCCAGGCCAACCCGCTGGAGATCGCGCAGCACGCCCCGCAGTGGCAGGAGCAGGTCGCTCGGGGAGCCCGGAACGCCTGCGTCCCGTTCTGGGAGCTTCCCCTCGTCCCGCGCAGCTGGGAGTCCATCCTGCGCGCCATGGACGTGATCCTCGCCCCCTCCCGCTTCATCGAGGAGGCCTGCATCCGGGTGGCCGGAGCCGAACGCGTCCTCCACTACCCGCAGTCGGTGGACCTTCCTCGGGACGTGGTCGCGTGCCGGGAGGCCTGGGGGCTCTCCCCGACGGCCACCCTCTTCATCGTCTCCTTCGACCTCGGCAGCGGGGTCGATCGCAAGAACCCCTGGGGCGCCATCGAGGCCTTCCGGAAGGCCTTCCCGGGTGGGGAGGACGTTCAACTGGTGGTGAAGACGAGACCCTGGCCGGAGGTGCGGGAGTTCTCGGACGAGCTCGAGCGGCTCCGCGGGGCTGCCGCCGATCCCCGCATCCGCATCGTCGCGGAGAGCCTTCCCTACGCGGATGTCCTGCGGCTCTATGCGAGCTGCGACGTCCTGGTGTCCCTCCACCGGTCGGAAGGGCTCGGGCTCCACCTCCTGGAGGCGATGGGGCTCGGGAAGGTGGTCGTGGCGACCGGCTGGTCCGGAAACACCGACTTCATGACCGCGGAGAACTCGGTGCCGGTGGGTTACTCCCTCGTCGCCATCGAGCCCACCCACCCCCACTACGTGGCGGAGCGTGGCCGTCCGGGGCAGGTGTGGGCGGAGCCGGACGTGGGTGCTGCGGCTCGCGCCATGCGGGAGCTCCATGACTCGCCGGCGCGAAGGCTCGCGCTCGGCCGTGCGGCTGCGATCGACATGGCCACACGACGCGCCTGCGGGCTGTCCGGCGCCACCTTCGAGGCCCTGGAGGAGCGGCTGGGCTCGCTCCCGGGCCGTTCGCTCGGGGCGGCGGTGTGGCGGACGCGCTGGCGGCTGACCGCGAGAGGGTGGCGCAGGGAACTCGGGCTCCCCTGAGCGGGGACGGCGTCAGCCTCGCTGCACGACGAGGCCGAAGGAGGTCGTGGGGAAGTCCTCGAGGGAGAGCTTCAGGTGCACGGGCCCGGAGCCCCACCCGGCCTGGGGAAGCGCGTCCCGGTCGTAGGGGGGGAGGTCGATGTACCGGTCGGCGAGCCCGTTGCCGACGTCCAGGTCCAGGATCCCGACGTGGTGACCGGAGCGCTCCAGCCGCTCCTTCAGCTCGGCGAAGTGACGGGCCAGGAACAGGACCGTCGGGCCCGTCGTGATCGTCTCCTCCTGGCAGAGGAAGTTGAACTCCGTCGTGTGGACGGCCAACCCGCCCGGACGGAGCGTATCCATCGACCGCTCGACGAACCTCAGGCCGGCCTCGATCGATCCCAGGTGCTCGAAGGCGCAGAGGGACCAGCAGAAGTCGAAGCGGCCGTGGAGCGAGCTGGGGATGTCGTTCATGTCGACGTGTGCGTAGTGAACCAGCCGGTCGAAGGCCTCCCGCGAGACGATCTCGGGACGGAACGCCAGGTCGCGACGGGAGGCGTGCTGACCCGTCTCCATCCACCCCCGCCCCTTGGCGACCGAGGGGTCCAGGTCGGTCACGGTCGCAGCGACGCCCCGGGCGGCGAGGAAGGAGGCGATGGGCTCCTCGCCACACCCGAAGCCGACCCCCTCCCGCCCCTCCCGCAGAAGGCCGCGCTCGTGGAGTACCTGGAGGAGGAAGGCGTACTCCCAGAGCTTGCGATGGTAGGACGGAGCGATCCGGAGTTCCCGGCACCAGTGGGCGAACCAGGCGCTCTCGACGTCCTGCTGGGTGCAGGCCTTGCTCGGGAGCCCCAGGTGGGCAGGCTCGCCCGAGCCGTCAACCGCGGCGAGCCTGGGAGCGAGATCCTCGTTCAGCTTGATCCCGAAGCTCTTCAGGCTCAGCCGGACCGGGTCGGAGGCCATCCGCTCGCGGCTCACGGGACGGGACGCGAGCCACAGCCGGTCCCCCAGGAACCAGCGCCGGAAGGACGCAGCCCAGGATCGGATCATCGCCGCACCTCCTGCGTTCTCACCGTATTCCAGGCGAGCGCGGGGATGACCCAGCCGCTCACGACGACGGTCGGAGTGACGAGCGCCAGGAGCGCTCCCAGCACCCCGTACCTGCTGCCGAGATACCAGGTGAGCCCCACGGTGAGAGGGCCCTGCACCAGCACCACCGCCACCTGGGGCCAGATCCGGTCCAGGATGGTCAGGAGCTCGAAGAACGGGCTGGCCCAGACCGCCGCCAGGATGAGCGCCGCGAGCGTGAGCCAGACCGGGAGCGCGAACTGGAAGTCCTGCCGCCCGAGCCAGAGCCGCAGCACCGCGTTCCCGCCGAGCACGATCCCGAGGCAGAGCGCCGCCGCCGCCGCCATGCGGAGCCGCACCAGCCGCCAGAAGGTCTTCCGCATCCACTCCCCGTCCCCGCGTTCCAGCGATTCCCGGAAGGTGGGCGCGAACGAGGCGCTGGAGACGGTGATGAGCGTGATGGCGAGCACGTAGATCCGCGCCAGCAGGTCGTACTCGGCCGTGACCCCGAGCCCGGCCGAGGCGGAGAGGAGGGGCCGCTGGGACTGATTCACTAATAGTGAACCGATTTGGAACAGGTAGAGCGGGGTCGCGGTCCCCAGCAGGCGGCGGAAGGCGGGGCGGGAGACCCGTCGGGGCGACGGGCGCATCCAGGGCATGGCGCGGGAGAGGAACGCGAGCGAGGCCAGGCCCGCCACGAAGCCCGCCAGCGAGCCGGCGGCGAACACCGCGAACGGAGAGCCACCGAGCCGCACCGCGGCGACGAGCAGCGCGAGGGACAGGAGGCTCCCCCCGGCCGTGAAGGCGGTGGCCACGAAGGCCTTCTGGTACCCCGTCCACGCCTGGTTCACGAGCCCGAGCGGAAGGGAGAGGGCGGCCACGACCCCCACCAGCGCGACCCCCGCCGTGACCGAGGACCGGGAGAGGCCGGCCGGGAGGTGGACGACCGATTCCCACGGGGCGAAGGCGACCACGGCGGCCAGCGCGACGGACGCCAGGACCCCCGCCAGCGCGAGCGAGAAGAAGGCGCTGGAGAATCCCGCGGCCGCACCCTCCCGGTCGTCCCGCCCGTTGGCCTCCGCGATGGCGACCACGAGCCCACCCACCATCCCCATGTCGAGCAGCGCAATCCACGGTGTCAGGGAGAAGACCGTCGCCCAGAGACCGTAGAAGTCCTTGCCCATGCGGGACACGAGGAGGGGGACGATGGCCAGCCCGACGAGCGTGGTCACGGCCGTTCCCGCCAGGCTCGCCCCGGTGCTGAGGACGATCCGCCGGTAGCGTTCCTGGGAGCGCCCCTCCGCCGTCGCCTCGTCGAAGGGTTCGACGCGAGCGACCCGCAACAGGCTCCGCGCACGCGCCAGGATCTGGGCCGGTTCCGGAAGCATCGTGGCGAGCGAGAATACGGCCCGCGCCCCCGCTACCCGCTCGCCTTGATCGTCACGAACCAGGCGCTTCCGCCCTGCTCGGCGCTCACCTGCTGCACGATGCGCTTGCCCGGTGGGACCGTGACCCGAGAGCGGGTGCGCGAGTCCGGGGCGCTCACCTCGAAGGTGGCGGCGCCGCTCTTCGACTCGACGAGCAGGACCGACACCGCTCGCCCACCCGGAAGGGAGACCGCCACGGACTTGCCCGGCGCCAGGGAGACCTTGACCTCCTCGGCCTGCTCCCACCGGACGTAGGCGGTGGCCGAGAGCTGCGCCTTCAGATCCTCGAGCCCCGGCGGCAGGCCGGGCGTTCCCTGGCGGAATCCCTGCAGGACGCGGATGCGCACCGGCACCGGCGCGTCGGCCGCCCGCGCGGGCAGGCACGCGAGGAGGACCACCGCCGCCCACGCCGCCGTCCAGGTGCTCCGCATGCTTCCTCCGTCAGGTGCCGTTCGCGCCCTCACCCACCAGGATGATCGGGCCGTCGCTCGTATCGAGGACGATCGCCGCCAGGTCCTCCGACGTCACCTCCACGGAGAGTCCGGCCGGCCCCGCCCCGCTGCCGCGGTCAATGTACAGGTAGAGGGCCAGCGCGGCCAGCGCCGGCGCGAGGGCGGACGCGGCGGCGAGCACCCGGTGATGCCGGAGGAAGGCGCGCGCCCGGCCGAGAGCCCCGGGCCGCTCCCCGCGCCAGGCCGACGCGGGGATCCGGGCCATCACGCCATCGGCGAGCCCCGCGAGGTCGCGTCGGGCCGCCTCGACCATGAGCCCGTCGCGGACGATCACCCCCAGCGCCTCCACGTCGGCGAGCCGCGCGCGGCAGGAATCGCAGGTGGCGAGGTGGGCCTGGAGCAGCGCCTCCTCGGTGGGGTCGATCTCCCCGGGGCGGGAGCCGAGCAGCGGGATCGCACCGGCGCATCTCACGGGGCGCCCTCCCGTCCGGGGGCGTCGATGCCGGCGTAGCCGGCGAGGAGCGCCTGCATCTTCTTCCGCGCGTGGAAGAGCCGGCTCATCACGGTCCCCTTGGGGATGGAGAGCCGCTCCGCCAGCTCCTCGTAGGAGAGGCCGTCGAGCTCCCGCAGGACGAGGACGGCCCGGTGGACCTCGGGGAGCCGATCGAGCGCCTCCCCGAGCTTTCCGGAGAGCTCCCGCCGGAGCACCGTCTGCTGCGGGTCGGTGCCGAGCGCGGTGGAGAGCACCCCGGGAGCCGCCTCGCGGAGCTCGGGCTCCGGCACGTCCTCGACCTCCTGCCGCCGGGAGGGGCGCTCGCGCCGCAGGACGTCGATGGCGATCCGGGCGGTGATGCGGCGCAGCCAGGCGCTGAAGGCCGCGTCCTCCCGGAACTCGGCGAGGTGCTGGTGCATGCGCACGAAGGCCTCCTGGGACACATCCCAGGCGAGATCCCGGTCCCTGACGATTCCGAGCGCCACGGCGTACACCCTTCGCTGGTGACGGACGACGAGCTCCCGGAACGCCTCCGGATCGCCACCCCTGGCTCTTTCCACCAGTTCGAGGTCGGGCAGAGCCATGGGGAGGACGTTCGGCCGGCGGGGAAATTCACCTCGGCACGGGAAAGCTACCACACCCCGTCGGGGGGTACCGGGTCCTTGTGCGCCGGTCGAAATTAGGGAAATCTCGCGGATTTCTCATCCGGTCTCCTCTGTTCCGGGAACACGTGCAAGGGGCGTACTCCGAAATCTCCGACCTGCTCGCGGCGGCCCGCCGCCGGCGCCGAGCCGTCGTCCTGGCCACGGCCCTGGGCTTCGGCCTGGCCGCGGCCGCCGCATTCCTCCTCGCCGGGGCCCTCTTTCTGGGAGGGGGCAAGGCATCCCCCGGGGGTTGGCTCCGCCAGGGCTCGCTCGGGCTCGCGCTGGCCTCCCTCGCCGCCGCCTTCGGCTGGGGAGCCTGGAAGCTGTGGCGCACCGCCTGGGGCCCCCGGGAGCTCGCGACGACCGTCGCCGGCGGTGACGCGTCGCTCCGCTCCGCCCTCCTCACGGCGGTGGAGCTCCACGCGGACCGGGACGGGCTCGAGGCCCGCGGCCTCTCTCCCGCCCTCGCCGACGAGCACCTGCTCCGGACCGGAGCCCGGACCCAGGACGTCGATCTCCGGGTCGCCATCCCCGACCGGGCCGCCCGCCGCGCCGGGGGCGCACTCCTCGCCGCCCTGGCGGCATGGGGCGTCTCCGCGCTCTGGCTCGGCCCCGACCTCGGACGGGGCATCTCGCGCCTCCTCGCCGGTGCGGGGGTCGCCGCCGCGCCCCTGCGGGCCGATCCGATCACCGGCGACATCGAGCTCACCTACCGCTACCCGGCCTACACCGGGCGGGCCGAGCGCAAGGTCCCGGGGAGCGATGGCTCGATCCAGGCCCCGCTCGGCACCGAGGTCCAACTCTCCACCCGTTCCGACCGCCCGGTCCGGGGCGCGCAGGTCGCGGTGGAGGGGGCCGCCCCGGATTCCCGGAGGCTTATTTCACTCACAGTGAATAACGGCCGCGAGCTCTCCGGCGCCTTCCTCGTGGACGGGACCGGCAGCTACCGCTTCCAGTTCACCGACGGCGGAAAGGTGATCGTGAACGGCCCTCCCATTCCGGTGACGATCGAGCCCGACGCCTTCCCCGAGGTGGCCATCACCGCACCGGCCGGGGAGGTGGAGGTCGCGGCCGACGCGCGCGTCCCGGTGGAATGGACCGCCTCGGACGACTTCGGACTGGAAGAGCTCACGCTGGTGACGAAGCCACCCGGCGGCGAGGAGGAGCGGCGCGTGCTCCGCTCGCTCGCCCCGGCACGGCGCGACGCGGGGTCCTTCGACCTGGAGCTCGCTCCGATGCGCCTCGCCGAGGGGGAGCGGCTCCTCTACTGGCTCGAGGTGAAGGACAACGACACCGTCTCCGGGCCGAAGCGCGCCGCCTCGGCGACGCGGGCGGTGAAGATCCACAGCGAGGCCGAGCACCACCAGCGGCTCCTCGCGGAGGCCCGGCGCCACTGGGAGGAGATGGTCTCCATCCTGGGCGACCGGCTGGAGCAGCTCCCGAGGGCGCAGGCGCCCGAGCCGGCCCGGGTGCAGAAGGGGCTCGCCCTCGACGGCCGGACCCGGCAGCTCCACGAGCGGCTCCGGGAAACGGCCCAGACGATGCGCAAGGACAAGGGGGCGCCCCGGGAGCTTCCGGCGGCGCTCGCCACCGTCGCCACCGGCCTCCGGGAGCGGGAGGTGCTCCTCACCTCGGCGCGCCAGACGCTGGCCCGCCAGATCCAGTACGGCAGCGGCCCCGCGGCCGGCTCCGCCCGGCAGGTGGACGGCCTCGACGACGCGCTCGACCGGGAACTGGAGAAGGACGTCCTGTACCTGGAAATGCTCTTCGACAAGCGCAGGGCCGAGGACCTGGTCCGGATGGCGAAGGACCTGGCCTCGCGCCGAAGGGAGCTGGCCTCGCTCCTCGAGGAGTACCGGCAGGCCCCCTCCGATGCGGCGAAGCGGAAGCTGCTCTCCGAGGTGTCCCGGCTGCGCGCCCGGATGCAGGACATGCTCCGCCAGATGGGCGAGCTGGCCCGCGGGGTGTCCGACTCCCACATGAACGCGGAGGCGCTCGCCGAGATGGCGAAGGCGAACGACGTCGCCGGCGGCATGAAGCGGGTGGAGGAGAAGCTCGCCCAGGACGACGTGGACGCGGCGCTGAAGGAGCTCGACGCCATGGGCAACACGCTGCAGGAGATGCTCTCCTCCCTCCAGCGCACCGCCGGGGTCCCCGACGAGCGGAACGCCGCGCTCTCCCGCCAGCTGCGCGAGCTCCGGAGCGAGCTCACGGCGGTGGAGCGGGAGCAGGAGCAGGTCGCGGCCGAGACCGAGAAGGTGCGCGACGCCTACCGAAGCGCGACCCGGGAACGGATCCGTCGCTCCGAGCCGTCGCTCCGGAAGGTGGAGGAGCTCGCCCGGAAGGCCGAGGCCGAGCTGCGCCAGGCGCGGTCCGGCTCGGCCCCTCGCTCCGAGGAGGACCTGGCCCAGTCGCGGGAGCGGCTCGACGACCTGCGAAAGGCCCTCTCGTCGAAGGACCTGGACGCTGCGCTGGAGGCCGCGCGCCGGGTGCTGCCGCCGCTCCAGCGGCTCGCCGCCGGACTCGACGACGAGGCGGCGATGTCGGAGCGCCTGCCCCCGTCGACTCGGCGAGACCCCGCCGAGCTTCGCGAGTCGGCCGACCACGCGCGGCGCTCGTTGCCGCCGGCGGCCCAGGCCCGCGCGGAGCTGGAGAAGCTCTTCCCCGACGCGAACACCGTGCTTCCGCAGGGGGAGCAGCAGCGGCTCGACCGGCTGGCCCGGCAGCAGCACGAGCTGGGGGAGAAGGCGGGGAAGCTGCAGCAGCGGCTCGACCGGCTCTCGGAGGAGGCGCCGGTCTTCCCGCCCCAGGCCGGGCGCGACCTCGCCGAGGGGCGCGAGCAGATGGAGCAGGCGTCCCGATCGCTCGGCCAGCGCAACCCGCAGCGGGGCTCCGGCCAGCAGCGGGAGGCGCTCTCGGCGCTGGAGCGCTTCCGCAAGGGTCTCGACGAGATGGGGAAGGGGAGCGGAGGCGGAGGGGGCGGCTTCCCCATGCCCTACGCCTCCTCCGGCTCGCCCCACCGCGACGGGGCCGAGGGGGATCCCTCCCGCGAGAAGGTCGAGATCCCGCAGGCGGAGGCCTCCCGGGCGCGCGAGCAGTTCCGCCGGGACCTGCTCGAGGCCATGAAGCAGGGCACGCCCGAGCCCTACCAGGGCGAGGTGAAGCGCTACTACGAGGAGCTCGTGAAGTGATCCCCGCCCTCCTCCTCGCGCTCTCGCTCCTTGCCCCGCCGTCGCCGCCGCCCCGGGACGCGCGCGCGGCGGCCCACGAGGCGATGGAACTGCTCTCCGACGAGGACGTGGTCGGCGCCCGTGAGCTGCTCCTGCCCTTCGCAGGCACGGAGTCTGCCGATCCGTCGCTGGCGCTCGCCGCCGCCGTCCTGCGGTTCCACGAGCAGCGCTACGCGGAGGCGGTGTCGCTCCTCGAGACTCCCGGCCTCGGCGCGGGCGCGGGGAACTGGCTCGCGCTCGCCAGGGGGGCCCGCGACGTCACCCGCGACCACGTCCGCGCGGAGAGCGCGAACTTCGTCGTGAGCCACCCGAAGGGCAAGGAGGAGGTGCTCGTCCCCTACCTCCTCGAGGCGCTCGAGGCCCAGCGGGCCGCGCTGCTCCACGACTTCGGCTGGGTGCCGCCCGGCCAGGTGGTGATCGAGATCGTGGAGGACACCCGGCAACTGGCGCGCCTCTCCACGCTCACCGAGAAGGAGATCAAGGGCACCGGCACCATCGCCATCTGCAAGTTCAACAAGATGATGCTCACCTCCCCCAAGGCACTCCTGCACGGCTACGACTGGCTCGACACCGCCTCCCACGAGTACGTCCACTTCGTGGTGACCCGCCTCACCCGCAACGAGACCCCCATCTGGCTGCACGAGGGGATCGCCCGCTGGTACGAGTCGCGCTGGCGCGGACCGGGAGGGGACATCCTCTCCCCCTGGTCGGCGGCGATGCTGCGGGACGCGGCCCGGAACGGGAAGCTCGTCACCTTCGCCCAGATGCACCCGTCCATGGCGAAGCTGCCCAGCCAGGAGTCGGCGGCGCTCGCCTTCGCCGAGGTCGGGGTGGCGGTGGAGACGATGCAGCGGAAGGGCGGTCCGGATGCGGTCCGGCGCGTGCTCGAGGGGGTGGCCGGCGGCCGCTCCGCCGACGAGGCCGTGGCCCTGGCGCTCGGGATGCCCTTCCCGGCCTTCGAGAAGGAGTGGAGGCGATGGATGGTGGAGCGGCCGCTCCCCGCCGGCGGCGAGCGGCAGATGCGGAAGCTCCGCTTCCAGGGGGAGGCCGGCCCCTGGTCGGAGTGGTCGGAGATCACCGACGAGAAGGGGCGGGGGCACGCGCGGCTGGGAGAGATCTTCCGGGAGCGTGGCCGCTGGGAGCCGGCGCGCCAGGAGTACGCCCGGGCGGCGAAGCTCGGTGGAGCCGGATCCCCCACGCTGGCCGCGCGCCGCGCCCAGGCCGCGCTCATGACCGGCAACGCCTCCGAGGCGGAGCGCGTGCTCACCGAGGCGCTGCGCTCCCACCCCGAGGCGGGCAACCTGAACGTCCAGATGGGCCGGGTCCGCCTGGCCCGGCAGGACTGGCCCGGGGCGAGGGAAAGCTTCCTCCTCGCGAACCGGATCGACCCCTTCGACCCCGAGATCCACGTGGGCCTGGCCCGCGCCGCGGAGGCCCTCGGCGACGCCCCGGCCGCCTCGCGCGAGAAGCGCTTCGCGACGATACTGGCCGGCGCCGCCGCCGCACCGCACCCGTGAACGGAAAGAACGAAGAGGAGCGCATGGACGATCGAGAGAACGCACTGGCACCGCGCGACGCCGACCTGGCCGCCGTGGAGGAGCTCGCCGTGGCGCGCCGGACGCTGCTCACCGAGATCGAGAAGCGGATCGTGGGGCAGCGCTCGGTGGTGGACCACCTGCTCGTGGCGCTCTTCGCCCGGGGGCACACCCTCTTCGTGGGCGTCCCGGGGCTCGCGAAGACGCTGCTCATCTCCACCGTCGCCGAGGCGCTCGACCTCACCTTCAACCGCATCCAGTTCACCCCCGACCTCATGCCGTCCGACATCACCGGGACCGACGTGCTGGAGGAGGACCTCACCACCGGGAAGCGGGCCTTCCGCTTCGTCCCCGGGCCGATCTTCGCCAACCTGCTCCTCGCCGACGAGGTGAACCGCACGCCGCCGAAGACCCAGGCGGCGCTGCTCCAGGCCATGCAGGAGTACCGGGTGACCGCAGGCGGGCGCACCTATCCGCTCGCGCTCCCCTTCCTCGTCTTCGCCACCCAGAACCCCATCGAGCAGGAGGGAACCTACCCGCTCCCCGAGGCGCAGCTCGACCGGTTCATGTTCTACGTGGACGTGGACTACCCGTCCGCCTCGGAGGAGATGGAGATCGTCCGCTCCACCACCTCCGGCGCGCGCGCCACGCTGAACCGGGTGCTCTCGCCGGCGCGCATCCAGCAGCTCCAGGAGCTCGTGCTGCGGGTTCCGGCGGCCGACCACGTGGTGAAGTACGCGGTGGACCTGGTGCGGGCCACGCGCCCCGCCGACCCGTCGGCGCCCGACTTCGTGAAGGACTACGTGGCCTGGGGCGCCGGGCCCAGGGCGAGCCAGTACCTCGTGCTCGGTGCGAAGAGCCGGGCCGTGCTCGACGGCCGGGTGGCGGCGTCGGAGGAGGACGTGCGGGCGCTGGCCCGCCCGGTGCTCGTCCACCGGGTCATCGCCAACTTCCGGGCGGAGAGCGACGGCGTGTCGAGCCGCGAGATCGTCTCCCGCCTGCTCGAGCGGGTGAAGCCCTGACCGAGGCGCGGAAGCGGTTGCTCGACCCGGCGGTGCTGGCCCGCCTGGCCGGCCTGCGCCTGCGGGTGCGCGCCACCGTAGAGGGGGTGCTCACCGGCCTCCACCGCAGCCCGCATCACGGCCAGTCGGTGGAGTTCAGCGAGCACAAGGAGTACGCGCCCGGCGACGAGCTCCGCCACGTCGACTGGAAGGTGTTCGGAAAGTCGGACAAGTACTACGTGAAGCGCTTCGAGCAGGAGACCAACCTGCGCGCCTGGCTGGTGGTGGATTCCTCCGGCTCCATGGGGTACCGCGGGCAGGACGACCGGCTCACCAAGCTCGAATACGCCTGCACGCTGGCCGGGACTCTCGCGCACCTGCTCGTGCGCCAGCAGGATGCGGTGGGGCTCGCGGTCTTCTCCGGCGAGGTGACCGGGGCGCTCGCGCCGCGCGCCGAGCCCTCGCAGGCGAGCGCCGTCCTGGAGGTTCTCGAATCGCTCGAGGCGGGCGGCGGAACGAGCCTGGCGTCGGCGGTTCGCTTCCTGGCGGAACGGGCGCGGCGCCGGTCGGCGATCGTCGTCCTCTCCGACCTCCTCGACCGGGACGAGAAGGTGCTGCGCCTCGTCGCCGACCTGCGCCGCCGGAGGCACGAGGTGGCGCTCTTCCACCTGCTCGACCCGGCCGAGATCGAGTTTCCCTTCGACGACCCGACCCTCTTCCTCTCCATGGAGGACGACCGGTCGGTGGAGGCGCGCGGCCAGGACGTGCGCAAGGGATACCTCGAGCTCCTCGCCGCCTGGCTCGAGGAGGTTCGCCGGACCTGCGGCGAGAACGACGTCGATTACGTCCGGGTCCGCACCGACCAGCCGCTCGACGAGGTGCTGCTCCCCTTCCTGGCGCGCCGGGAGCGGAGCGCGGCGTGAGCCTGTCGTTCCTCCACCCGGCTCTCCTCTGGGGGCTCCTCGCGGCGGCGATCCCGCTCGCCATCCACCTCTTCTTCCGGCGCAAGCCTCGGGCGGTGCGCTTCCCCGCCATCGACTTCGTGATGCAGGCCCGCAAGGAGACGGAGCGCCGGCTGCGCCTCCGGCGCCTGCTCCTCTTCGTGGCCCGCACCGCGCTCCTCGCCGCCGCGGCCCTCGCCATCGCACGCCCGCAGTTCGAGGCGACCGAGGCCCGCGCCGCCCAGGGGCCAGCCGGTCCGGCGGCCACGGTCCTCGTGCTCGACACCTCCGCCTCGATGGCCTACCGGCTGGGGGGTCGCACCCTCCTCGACCGGGCGCGCGAGGACGCCCTGGAGGCGCTCGTCTCGCTCGGCCCCGACGAGCCGGCCAGCCTGGTGGTCTGCGGCGGGGAGGGCGTTCCGGTGGCCGATCCGCCCGGGTTCGATCGCGTGGCGCTCCGGCGCGCCATCGCCGAGGCTCCACAGGGGTACGGCCACTCCGATCTCACCACCTGCGTCGCCGCCGCGGCCCGCGTGCTCTCCGACCCGGCCGCCGCGGCCACCGCGCGGCGCAGGATCGTGATCGCCACCGACATGACGGCGAGCGCGTGGCGGCTCGACGCCCAGCCGCCGGTGGTCGCCTCGCCCGCCGGCCCGGTCCGGCCCGAGGTGGCGCTCCTCGACGCCGCGCGCGGGGAGCGACTCGGCAACCGCTGGATCTCGGGGCTCGTCGCCGAGCCCGAGCCGGCCGCCGGGAGTCACGGCTACCGCATCGGCGTCACCGTGAGCGGGGAGGGGGTGGAGGCGGAGCGGGACGTGCCGCTCACGCTCCGCATCGGCTCCGGCCGGGACGAGCGCATGACGCTCCGGGCGCTGCTCGAGCTCCCGGCGTCCGGCAGCACGCGCAAGGCGCTCGCCCACGACTTCGCGACCGGGGGACCGGCGGTGATCACGGTGGCGCTGCCGCAGGACGCGCTCCCCGAGGACGACGCGCTTTCACTCGTGGTCGATGTGCCCCGCGACGTCCGGGTGCTGGTGGTGAACGGCGCGCCCTCCTCGGTGCGCCACCGCGACGCGGCCTACTTCCTGGAGGCGGCCCTCTCCGGCCCGGCCTCCCCGGTCCGCGTCACCGTGGTGGACGCCGAGGGCTTCGCGAAGGCCCGGCTGTCCGACCACGACGTGGTGATGGCGCTCGACCTGCGCGCGCCCGGACCGAAGGCGGCGGAGCTCGTCTCCTTCGTCGAGGGGGGCGGCGGGCTGTTCGTCGCGATGGGGGACGACGTCGATCCCGATCGCTGGGAGGCCGAGACGAAGGGGCTCCTCCCGGCGCCGCTCCACGTGGTGAAGACGGCGGCCGAGCGGGGAACCCCCGGCTCGGAGGGCAAGGCGGCCCGGCTCGCCGAGATCGACTGGGACCACCCGGCGCTCCGGGTGTTCACCGGCCCGGCGCGCGAGGGGCTCGAGTCGATGCGGACCTGGCGCTACATGCTCCTCAAGCCGGCCACCCGGGAATCCGGATCGCGCGTGCTCGCCCGCTACGACGACGGCGCCCCCGCGCTCGTCGAGGCCCGTCGAGGGCGCGGCCGCGTGATGCTCTACGCCTCCACGCTCGACCCGGAGTGGTCCGACTGGACCATCCGGACGAGCTTCCTCCCCGCCATGCAGCGCATCGCCTCCTGGCTCGCCGGGTCGCTCGACGAGCGGCGTTCCGTCCCCGGGGTGGTGGGCGCACCGCGACCCATCCCGCTGCCCGCCGGCACGACGATCGCCGCGTGGATCGGACCCGACGGACGGGAGCGGCGCGGCCCCGCCCTGGGCGTGACGACGGTGACCCCCGACCGGCCCGGCCTCTGGCAGGTGAAGGTGCGGGACGGCGCGACCGGTGGCGAGCGGATCGACCCGGCGCTCTCCTTCGTCGGCTGGCCCGATCCCCGGGAGTCGGACGTGCGCCGGCTCGAGCCGGCCGAGCTCACCGCCTGGTTCGGCGGCGAGGCGCTCGCCCGGGTGGCCTCCGACGGGACCGCGGCCGGGTCGCGCCAGGTGCCTCTCTGGTCGTGGCTGCTCCTCCTCGCCGTCGCCGCCTTCCTCTCCGAGGGCTTGCTCCTCGTCTGAGGCGCCGCCATCATCCCGCCATGACCGCCCCACTCGACGCCGCCTGTGCCGGGCTCCTCTGCGTGGGCTTCGACGGCACGAGCCCGTCCCCCGAGGTGCTCGAGCTCGTCCGGCGGGGCGTCGCCGGCGTCATCCTCTTCGCCCGCAACGTGGAGAGCGCCGAGCAGGTGGCCGAGCTCTCGGCGGCGCTCAAGCGGGCCGCCGGCCGCCCGCTGCTCATCAGCGTCGACCAGGAGGGTGGGCGGGTCGCGCGGCTGCGTGCGCGCCACGGATTCACCGAGCTGCCGCCGATGCGGATCCTGGGCGAGACGGGCGACGAGCAGCTGGCCTTCCAGGTGGGGGCGCTGCTCGGCGCGGAGCTCCGCGCCGTCGGGATCGACCAGGACTACGCGCCGGTCGTGGACGTGGACACCAACCCGAAGAACCCGGTCATCGGCGATCGCTCGCTCGGGCGGGATCCGGAGGAGGTGGGGCGGCTGGGCGCCGCGCTCGTCCGGGGGATCCAGTCGGCGGGGGTCGCCGCCTGCGCCAAGCACTTCCCCGGCCACGGCGACACGAGCCAGGACTCCCACGTCGATCTTCCGCGCCTGCCCCATTCCCTCTCGCGTCTCGAGGCGGTCGAGCTCGCGCCGTTCCGGGCGCTCGCACGGGCGGGCGTGGCGTCGGTGATGACCGCCCACGTGATCTTCGAGGCGCTCGACCCCCACCGGCCGGCCACCCTGTCCCCCCCCGTGATGGACCTCCTGCGCGGGAGCTGCGGATTCGACGGGCCGGCGCTCTCCGACGATCTGGAGATGGCCGCCGTGGCGTCCCACTATCCCCTGGAGGAGGTGGTACCCGGTGCGGTGGCCGCCGGCGTGGACGGACTGCTCGTCTGCCACCGTGCCGACGTCCAGTCCCGCGTCATCGATCTGCTCCGGCAGGCGGTGGAGCGTGGCGGCGTCGCCCGCGATCGGCTCGCCGAGGCTCGCCGTAGGATGGCCCGGCTCCTCTCCTGGGCCGCCCCTCCCGCCGATCCCGCTCTCGCCCGGGCGCGGCTCCGGCTGCCCGCGTCGCTCGCGCTGGCGGCCCGCCTGCCCGTACGGGAGACGGGGCGCGACCCCACCGCAGCCTGACGAGGTCGCCAGCGGGCCGCACACGCCTTCCCCCCCCGGGGAAACGTGTGCTAGATCGCTCACTTCGCTCCCTTTCCACCGGAGGTTCCGATGCGCGCCGTCCGTGCCATGGCCCTTCTCGCAGCGTCCCTCGCCCTCGCCGCCTGCCAGGGGAAGAAGGCGGAGGGGGATGCCCCCGCGAAGTCCGCAGCTGCCCCGGCGGCCGACAAGATCCTCGTCGGGCACGTCGGCTCCATGACCGGCTCCGAGGCCACCTTCGGCCAGTCCACCGACCAGGGCATCAAGCTCGCCATCGAGCAGTGGAACGCCAAGGGCGGCGTGAAGGGCAAGCCCATCACGCTCCGGACCTACGACAGCCAGGGCAAGCCGGAAGAGGCCGCCGTCGCCGCGACCCGCCTCGTCGTGAACGACAAGGTGAACCTGCTCCTCGGCGAGGTGGCCTCGTCGAGGTCGCTCGCCATGGCGCCGGTCGCCGACGGGAACGGCACGCCGATGATCACCCCCTCCTCCACCAACCCCCGGGTCACGAAGGACAAGGACAAGGTCCGCCCCTTCGTCTTCCGGGTCTGCTTCATCGACCCGTTCCAGGGAACGGTGATGGCCAAGTTCGCGCGCAACGACAGGAAGATCGAGAAGGTCGCCATCCTCCGGGACGTCGGCAACGACTACTCCATGGGGCTCGCCGACTACTTCCTCGCCAAGTTCAAGGAGCTCGGAGGCACCGTCGTAGACGATCAGAGCTACAAGGCCGGCGACCAGGACTTCAAGGCGCAGCTCACCGCCATCAAGAACAAGAACCCGCAGGCGGTCTACGTGCCGGGCTACTACACCGACGTGGCCCTCATCGCGCGCCAGGCCCGCGAGCTGGGCATGAAGCAGCCCCTGCTCGGCGGCGACGGCTGGGACTCCGCCAAGCTCTTCGAGATCGGCGGGAAGGCCATCGAGGGCTCGTTCTACTCCAACCACTACTCGCCCGACGATCCCAGCCCCCGCATCCAGGAGTTCGTGAAGGCCTACAAGGCCCGCTTCGGCGTGGTCCCCGACGGCCTCGCCGCGCAGGGGTACGACGCCGCCATGGTCGGTTTCGACGCGATGAACCGGGCCGCAGACGGCAGCGGAGCGGCCATCCGCGACGCCATCGGCGCCACGAAGGACTACCCGGGGGTCACCGGCATCATCACCATCGACGCGAACCACGACGCCGTGAAGCCGGCCGTGGTGCTCGAGGTGAAGGACGGGAAGTCGGTCTTCATCACCACCGTCGCCCCCTGACGAGGCTCGTCACCCGACGACGATCGATTGACCGAGTTCCTCCAGCACGTCGTCAACGGCGTATCCCTCGGGACCATCTACGCCCTCATCGCGCTGGGCTACACGATGGTCTACGGGGTGCTGAAGCTCATCAACTTCGCCCACGGCGACGTCTACATGGTGGCGGCCTTCTCCGGCTTCTACATCGCCACGGGACTCGGCGTCCGGGACGACCCCACCGTCGGGAAGGCCGTGGCGGTCTTCCTCGGATCGATGGTCGTGGCCGGAGCGCTCGGCTGGGCCATCGAGCGCTTCGCCTACCGTCCGCTCCGCAACCGTCCGCGGCTCGCCACGCTCATCACCGCCATCGGGGTCTCGTTCCTCCTCGAGTACGGCTTCCAGCTGCCCAGCCTCCAGGCCCAGGGGCGCAGCCTGGAGGAGGTCCTGCGGGGATGGGGCTGGACGGTCCCGGGCTGGTTCGACGCGCTCGTGACCGCGCTCCCGTCCACCTTCCCGCCCGGCCCCACGCCACGCTTCTTCCCCGAGCCCTTCACCCGCGTGGACTGGACCGTGCTGGGCGGCGTCCACATCTCCAACTACGACGTGGTCTCCTTCCTCGTGGCGTTCGCCTTCATGCTCGGCCTGCAGTGGATCGTCTACCGGACCCGCTTCGGCATGGCGATGCGTGCGGTGTCGTTCGACCCCCGGGTGGCGGGCCTGATGGGGATCCCGGTGAACCGGGTCATCTCCACCACCTTCGTGCTGGGCAGCGTGCTCGCGGCCGTGGCGGCGCTGCTCGTCGCCGGCTCGCGGCCGCGCATCGACCCGATCATGGGGCTCATGCCCGGCCTCAAGGCCTTCGTGGCGGCCGTGTTCGGGGGCATCGGCAACGTGCCCGGAGCCATGCTGGGCGGGCTCGTTCTCGGCCTCGCCGAGGAGATGGTGGCCGGATACACGGTCTCCTCCTTCCGGGACGGCATCGCCTTCGCCATCCTCATCCTGGTCCTGCTGGTCCGCCCGGAGGGGTTGCTCGGGCGCGTGACGGTGGAGAAGGTGTGATGGAGCGCGCCCGGCTGGTCCTCCGCTCGGTGGCCCCGTTCCTGGTCGCGCTCCCGGTGCTCTGGTTCGTGCAGGGATCGCTCGCGTCCTACACCTCGTTCGTCGCCATCAACATCGCGGTGAACGTGATCCTGGCGGTCTCCCTCAACGTGGTGAACGGCTTCACCGGCCAGTTCTCCATCGGCCACGCCGCCTTCATGGCGGTGGGGGCCTACACGGCGGCGCTCGTCACCACCGGCCTCGAGTCGCTCGCGATCCCGGGTGTGCCCGCCGCCGTCTCGGGGCAGGCGGTCTTCCTGGTCGCGCTCGCCGTGGGGATGCTGGCCGCGTCGGTCGCGGGGCTCGTCGTCGGGATCCCGACGCTCCGGTTGCGGGGAGACTACCTGGCCATCGTCACCCTCGGGTTCGGCGAGATCATCCGCGTGATCATCGAGAACACCCGCGTGCTCGGACAGGCCACCGGCATCTCCGGCCTCCCCGCCTGCACGAACGTGGTCTGGGCCGGGATGGGCGTGGTGCTGACGGTGGTGATGGCGCGACGCCTCCTGCAGTCCACGCAGGGGCGGGCCTTGCTCGCGATCCGGGAGGACGAGGTCGCGGCCGAGGCCATGGGGGTCGACACGGTCGGCTGGAAGGTGCGCGCCTTCGTCATCTCGGCCGCCTTCGCCGGCCTGGCTGGAGCGCTGCTCGTCCACAAGATCCAGCTCGTCACCCCGCGCATGTTCACCTTCGTGAAGTCGATGGAGGTGGTGGTGATGGTGGTGCTGGGCGGGATGGGGTCGATCACCGGCTCCATCGTGGCCGCCGCGGTGCTCACCATCGCGCTCGAGACGCTTCAGGCCGCCGACCAGTACCGGATGGTCATCTTCTCGATGCTCCTCATCGTGCTCATGCTCACCCGTCCCTCCGGTCTCTTCGGCACGCGGGAGATCTGGGACGTGCTGCCCCGCTGGCGCAGGCGGCGCGCACCGGGGGAGGCGCCGTGAGCGGGACCGGCCAGCCGGTGCTCGAGGCCCGCGGCGTGGTGATGCGCTTCGGGGGGCTCACCGCACTCTCCGGATTCGACCTCACGCTGCACAGCGGCGAGCTGGTGGGGCTCATCGGCCCGAACGGGGCCGGGAAGACCACCGCCTTCAACGCACTCACCGGCGTGTACGCCCCCACCGAGGGGGACGTGGAGGTGGCCGGCCGCCGGGTGAACGGGATGCGGCCGCACCAGATCTGCGAGCTCGGCGTGGCCCGCACCTTCCAGAACGTCCGGTTGTTCAAGGAGCTCTCCGCCTTCGACAACGTCCGCATCGCCTGCCACGCCGGTTCCCGGAGCGGCTTCACGTCGGCCTGGATGCTCACCCCCACGCACGACGCCGAGGAGCGGCGCATCGCCGCGCGGGCCGAGGAGTTCCTCTCGGTGATGGAGCTCTCCCCGCGGCGCGACGAGCTGGCCCGCAACCTCCCCTACGGCGAGCAGCGCCGCCTGGAGATCGCCCGGGCGCTCGCCACCGGCCCCAAGGTGCTCTGCCTCGACGAGCCGGCCGCCGGCATGAACGCGTCCGAGAAGGTGGCGCTCCTCGAGCTCATCCGGCGCGTCCGGGACCAGTTCCAGCTCGCCATCCTGGTGATCGAGCACGACATGCGGCTCGTCATGGGGGTCTCGGAGCGGATGCTGGTGCTCGACCACGGCGTCACCATCGCCCAGGGTGCGCCGGAGGCGGTCCGGCAGGACCCCAAGGTCATCGAGGCCTATCTCGGAGACGGGAAGCTGCGGCTCCGGCCGCCGCGGGAAGCCGGGACGGGCGTACCGTGAGCGCGCCCTTGCTCGCCATCCGGGACCTCGTGGTCCACTACGGGGTCATCCGCGCCCTCTCGGGCATCTCCCTCGAGGTGCCGGAGGGCCGGATCGTCGCCCTCATCGGCGCGAACGGCGCGGGGAAGAGCACGACGCTCCGGGCGGTGTCCGGGTTGCTGCGTCCCACATCCGGGTCGATCGAGTTCCGGGGGGAGTCGATCGTGGGGCGCCCCGTCCACGAGATCGTGGCGCTGGGGATCGCCCACGCGCCCGAGGGGCGGGGCATATTCCTCAACCTCACCGTCCGGGAGAACCTGGAGCTCGGCGCGTACCTCCGCCGCGACCGGGACGGGATCGAGTCGGACCGCGAGCGAGCGCTCACCCTCTTCCCCATCCTGAAGGAGCGCAGGTCGCAGGTCGCGGGGACGCTCTCCGGCGGCGAGCAGCAGATGCTGGCCGTGGCGCGCGCCCTCATGTCCCGGCCCCGGCTGCTGCTCCTCGACGAGCCGTCGCTCGGGCTCGCGCCGCAGGTGGTGGATCGCATCTTCCAGGTCATCCAGGAGATCAACGAGGCGGGCGTTTCGCTGCTGCTCGTCGAGCAGAACGCCAACATGGCGCTTCAGGTCTCCCACCAGGCCTACGTGCTCGAGACCGGTGCCGTCGTGAAGCAGGGCTCCGGCCGGGAGCTGCTCGAGTCGCCCGACGTGCGGAAGGCGTACCTGGGGGAGTGAGCGGGGGCGCCCTTCCGTGGTGCCGGCGGGCCGGGGTGGTGCCGGCGGGCCGGGGTGGGACCCGCGGCGCTGGGGGGCGCCGGCTGCGCGGGGTGGGTGCACTTCGGGTGTATGGCGCCGCCGGACAGCGCCCTTCGGGCGTGCTCGGT
>CAIOAK010000081.1 GCA_903855945.1 uncultured Anaeromyxobacter sp. | reverse complement strand
GTCTGGGCCGAGTCAGAGCCCGGGAGAGGGGCGACGTTCTCCTTCGCGCTCCCCGTGGGGAAAGGGTCCGATACGACCGCGGAGTCGCGGTGAGAGCGGGCACGACGTGAAGCGGCGGGGGGGAGACCTCCTCCGGGCCGCCGTCGTCCTCTTCGGACGCACGTTCCTCCCTGACTACCCGCAGTGCGAGCTGCGGATGGCCCGCTTCCGGGGTATCGACAAGACGGAGTTCCTGGATCAGCGACACCTGCGAGGTCCGGCGTTTCGACTCCTGGAGGAGGCCGAGCTCTTCTGCCAGCGTCATTTCCCGCTCCCGGGGCGAGTCGAGCCCAACCGTCTCCAACGCGTGGACCGCCCGCTGATCCCACCCGAGGCGATGCGCGAGATCGTCGTGAACGCGCTTCAGCGCTCATTCACCGCGACTACACCATCGCGGGAGGCGCCATCTCTCTCGCCATCTTCGGCGACGACCGGGTGGAGGTCTGGAGCGCCGGCCGCTTCCCGTCCGGAATTACTCCAGAGCTGCTCCAGCGGGCCCATCCCTCGGTCCAGCGAAATCCGATCCTGGCGGAGGTCTTCCATCGCGCCGGGCTGATCGAAAAGTGGGGCAGGGGAACGAATCGCGTGGCGGAGATGTGCCGTGCGGCGGGAATCCCGCCTCCCGATTTCGCCGAGATCGGTGGCGCGGCGGTCGTGACGTTCAAGGTCCCGGTGAGCCAGCCTGGCGGCGGGCCAGAGTCGCGGCCAGAGTCAGAAGGCAGCCTCGCGACCGCCGTGATCCGCCTTCTACAAGGTGGGCCGATATCCCGCGCGGAGCTCTCGAAGCGCCTCGGGCACAAGCAGGTGTCCGGTCAGCTCAAGGTGGCCATGAAAGCCCTTCTGGCCGAAGGTCTCATCGAATTCACGATCCCGGAGAAGCCTGGAAGCCGCCTCCAGAGGTACCGGCTCGTCAAGACCGACGAAGGCGCATGAAGACTGCGCTCTCCCGCGATCCTCCTCTACGCCGCCATGGCCGACGCCATCCGCACCGGAACCCCGTACCAGTCCCGCCTCGACCCGCCCCCCGCCGATCCCCGCGTCGCGCACCCGGAGACGCGCGAGGGGAGGCTGTAGAGATGAAATCGACGCGAACACCGCGCCCGCGAATCTTCCCATCCCTCTCGCCCCTCTGATCGCCGGTCAATGGGCTGACTCGACGAGCCGCTCCGAACGGGCCGCGTCATTCAACCGGTCGTCGAAGGCGACGAAGCGGATCTCTTCGCCGACTCTCTCGCGAAACTCGAGGGCGGCAGCCAGCTGGATCGAGTCGGCCGCTCGCAGGGGGTATGTCAAGAGAAGGCCGACGCTTCGGTCGACCACGGCCGGGGTCACTTCGACGACGAGGAGCGAGAGGAAATCGCTGCGAACGGCACGAACAGTCCGTTCCAGCGACCGGGGGTCGACCGAACGCTCCCGGCTCCGACGGGCGAGGGCGGAGACGATCTCGGCCTCCGAGATCCGGCAGGCGGCAACCGGTCCCTCTCGAAATGCCGCCAGGACTTCCCGGCGGCCAGTCTCCGCGACGTACCGCTTCACGAGAGCGCTGGCATCGAGGAAGAAGATCAGAACCGGTCCTCGCGGCCTTCCTTCAATGCCGAGGAGAGCCTCTTCGTTCCCATCCGGAGAGGCGGCGGCGCCGTCGGAAAGGCCCCGACGATCCCCTTCCACGAGACGACACCGATCGCCGCCAGCTCCGCCAGCCGGTCTTCCAGCGTTCCCTTCCCGCTCCCGATGGGCCTGAGCTCCGCAACAGGGCGCCCCCGGTCGGTCACGACGAGCGTCGCGCCGGCCCGGACCTTTCGCAGGTAGGACCCGAGCCGTGTCTTCAGCTCTCGAGAGCCGACGACGGAAGGGGGGCGCGGCATCTTCATGTGGTCATTGTGGTCGCATGGAACGGCCGGGTCAATCCTGGGATCGGTGGGATCGGTGGGATCGGTGTCAGCCTGACCCCTGGCGTCGTGTCTGCGCGCACGGCCCGTCCTCCCTCCATCGACCACCGCGCGAGGCCTCGAGCTGTCAGCCCTCGCGACCGGATAGTCGTCGTCCCCGACCCTCAGGATGAAACCGGCCGGTTGGCGAGAGGAGACGAGCGATGGCACGGTGAGGTTCCCGAGCCGGACCGCGACGTCGACGTCGCGGCCGAGACGGGGAATTCCCCCGGACCTGGAACTGCCTCGAGGCCTTCTTCGGCACCAAGGGGACTTGCAGGCCACGAGCCAGGTGCGGTGACGTTTCAGTCCCGCAGGAAGACCCGGACGTCGATCTTCAGCCACCGCCCGCGCCACTCCTTCGACTCGACCCGGCCGAAGATCAGCTTCCCGGCGTCCATGAGACGGGCGATCACCTCGTTCTTCTCCTGGGGCACGAATCCGAGGTCGTGCCCCTTGCCGTCGAGGATCCGGATGGCGAGCGGGTCGTGAGCGTTTTCCGGCTCCCGCCGGAAGACGAGCGGATCGGTCTCCTTCAGCTCCGGTTCGACCTCAGCCAGGTCCCGGTGCGTCGTTCCGGCGACGTGACACTCCATCAGGAAGACCTCGCGCACGAACGGCATCGGGAGGCCGCCCGGGCCG
>CAIOAK010000080.1 GCA_903855945.1 uncultured Anaeromyxobacter sp. | reverse complement strand
GGCCCGAGGCGTTTCTCGTCTCGTTCGGGTCGGCCCTCATCGAGGACGGTGCCGCCACCGCCTCGGCGTACGCCGCCGCCAACGGCTGTCTCGCCGGGATCCACCACGAGCGTCTCAGACGGGGGCGCCGCTCCTGGCTCTTCTCGTCGAGTTCCTGGGAAGGGATCGGGATCTGGAGCCGACGCGACCCCGGGGCCGAGCGGACGGGCACCGGGCACCTGCCGATGACTCCGCGGCAGATCCTCGGCTCTCTCCTCGTCCAGCTCTCGGCGGGGCCGTCCCACCTCCTGGCCGGGATCGACCCGGACCACCCCTGGTTCCGGAGCCGCCTTGCCCTCCCTCCGCGTCCCGTCGAGCGCCGGGCACCTCGCGAATCCTTTCGAGCCGCTCCAGGGCCGGACCTCGCTCCCTTGCGGACTTCGACCGAACGTCGCATCGCGCGGATCTGGGCCGACCGCCTCGACCGAAACGGACTGGGCAGCGAATCCGACTTCTTCGCCCTGGGAGGGGACTCGGTCCTCGCGGCAGAGATGCTCGTCGCGGTCCACCGGGAGCTCGGCGTGCGGGTCGAACTCAACGCGCTCCTCAGGGCCCGGCGCCTCGCCGACCTTGCCGCCCTCGTCGACGAGAGCCGCGAGGATGGTGGCGCGCGTCGGCTCGACGCCTGCCTCGTCCCCCTGAAGGCGGGAGAAGGCCTCCCGGCCCTCTGTCTGTTCCACTACGCGGGAGGCTCCCTGCTCCCCTACCGGCACCTCGTCGACCGGCTGCCCGCCGGGCGGCCGGCCTGGGGCCTCCAGTTCCCGGCCTCCGTCCGGAGCGGGCTCGCCGACCTGGAGATCGACGCCCTGGCCCGGGACTACGCGCGAGAGATCCACGAGGCGCTCGGAGGCGGGCCCGTTCACCTCGTCGGCCACTCCTTCGGCGGTCAGCTCGCCCTCGAGACGGCGCGGTGCCTCCACCGCCTCGGCCGGAGGACGGGCCTCGTCGCCCTGCTCGACACCCGCGAGCCCAGGATGCTCTCCTTCAACGCGGCCATGAGCGCCCGGTTCGCCCACCACCTCAGGGCCCTCCCGGAACGGCCGGCCCGGGAATGGCCGCCCTATCTCGCGGCCCGCATTCGCCCTCTCCTGGCGCACCTCGGCTTCCGTCTCCGCGCACGCTGGCCAGGTCTCCCGTCGTTCTCGGCCTCCACCCTGCGACAGGAGAGCCGCCTCGCGCTCCACCGCCACCGTTCGCAGCGGTACGACGGGGAGGTGGTCCTTCTCCGCGCCGAGCGCCAGCCCCGGGCGGAGTTCCAGGCCGACGCGACGCTCGGCTGGTACCAGGCCGGCATCGCTCGCCTCCACGTCGTTCCGATCCACGGGGACCACCTTTCCTTCATGGAGGAGCCCGTCGTGGCCGAGGTCGCGCGAGTGCTCGAGGACGGGATGAGGGACCGCGAGGGCGGCGGCGCTCCCCGGCTCGCGGCGCGGGATGCCCGCCAGGGCCCTCCGGAGGAGAGCCGATGAGCGCCATCGGGGCAGTCGTCTTCCTGGATGGCCGCCCGGCAACCGGCCAGATGCTCGAGAGCATGGGGAGAGCTCTCGGCAGCCTGGGCGATCGATCCGACTTCCTCGTGGCCGGTCCGGCCGGGCTCCTCCACCGTCCGATGGCCTTCACGCCGGAGGACGAACACGAGCGGCAGCCCCTCGTCGGGGGAGAAGGGCGGTTCGTCCTCGTCTTCGACGGCCGGATCGACAACCGGGAGGAGCTCACGGCGGCCTGGGGAGAGACGCCAGGCCCCCTCCCCGTTCCCGATTCGCGCTACGTCCTCAGGGCCTGGGAGGCGTGGGGCGAGGTCGCCCCCCAACGCCTGATCGGCTCCTGGGCGTTCATCGTCTGGGACGTCGTGGAGCGCTCGCTCTTCGCCGCAGTCTCGCCTTCCGACGGGCGGACCCTCTACTACCACCACGGAGCCGGGTCGTTCGCGGCGGCGACGATGCCCCGAGGGCTGTTCGTCCTCCCCGGCGTCGATCGGGCCCTGGACGAGCTGAAGATCGCCGACTTCCTGCTCGACGTGGTCGACCTCTCGCGCTCGTTCTTCGTCGGAGTGACGCTCCTGCCCCCCGGACATCGACTCCGTCTCGGGA
Source organism: uncultured Anaeromyxobacter sp. (assembly GCA_903855945.1). Lineage (GTDB taxonomy): Bacteria > Myxococcota > Myxococcia > Myxococcales > Anaeromyxobacteraceae > CAIOAK01. The sequence continues at coordinate 3,864 of CAIOAK010000080.1, read as the reverse complement.
ACGGAACGATCGACGTCCGGCGCTTCTGGAGCGTGGAGGAGGTCCGGCCGGTCCGGTTCCGGCGCGACGAGGAATACGTCGAGGCGGCGTGCGCGCTGCTCGACCGCGTCGTGGCAGCTCAGCTCCGGAGTCGCTCCCGGGTCTCGCTGTTCCTCAGCGGGGGCCTCGACTCCTCGGCCGTGGCAGCCACCGCCGCGCCGCTTCTCGCCTCGCGCGGCGAGAGGCTCCTCGCCTTCACGGAGGTCCCTCGGATCAGCTTCCCAGGGCCCGTTCCGCCGGGGCGCTACGCGGACGAGACGCCGCTCGTCACCGCGATCGCCAGGCGGCATCCGGCCATCGACCTGACCCTCGTCCGGACCGGGAGCCGCTCCTTCCTGGACGACCTCGAGATCCTCTTCGATCATCTCGAAGCTCCCTTCCGGAACGTCTTCAACCGGTGCTGGATGGAGGCGATCGCCGCGGAGGCCCGGCAGCGGGGCTCGTCCGTCCTCCTGACGGGCTCCGGAGGCAACATGACGATGAGCTGGGAGGGCCACGACCTCTTCTCCCGGCTCCTCCGCGAGGGGCGATGGCCCCGGGCCTTCCGGGAGGCTCAGGCTCTGGCGGGCGGGGACCTTTCGGCGGCGCGGCTCCTGGTGTCGCAAGGGCTTCTCCCTCTCCTCCCCGGCGGTGTCGGCCCGGTGGCCAGGAGGGCGTGGGGACTTCTCGCCCGGCATTGCGAGGACGGGCTGGACTGGAGCCCGATCAGGCCGGAGTTCGCGGGCGCGTGCCGCGTGGCAGAGAGGGCGAGGAGCCTCTCGCAGCGCCGCGTCGACCGCTCCCGGATGGGACCCGCGGAGGGGAGGGCCTGGCTCCTCGGTCTCGGAAGCGGCCGAGCTGCCGATACCGCCTTCCGATCCCTCCACGGCGTCGACCTCCGGAGCCCTCTCTTCGACGTCCGGCTCGTCGAGTTCACCCTCGGCATCCCCGAGGAGCAGCACGTCAGAAACGGCTGTTCCAGGTGGCTCGTCCGGCGGGCGATGGAGGGACGCCTGCCGAGGGAAGTCCTGGAGAACCGGGAGCGCGGCCTCCAAGCGGCAGACTGGTTCGAGGGGCTGACGTCGGCCCGGGACCAGCTGACTGGCGAGCTGGAGCGGTTCGGCCAGGACGACCTCGCGAGCCGGGCCCTCGACCTCCCCCGCTGCCTGCGGGCGGTCGCCCGCTGGCCTGACGAGGAATGGCCCTCGCCCCGCGTGATGGCGGACTACTGGGCACTCGGGAAGGCGGTCATGACCGGCCGCTTCATCCTCTGGGCCCGGGGCCTTTCCCCCGCAGGAGGCCGCCGTGAAGGGGCCTGAGGTGATCCGGCGCTACCTCTTCTGGGGACTCCGCGTCGACTCGGAGTTCGAGCTCCCCGAGTGGGAGCCGTATCTCGTCCCGAAGGCCGAAGGAGGGGTCGACGTCCGGTTCGTCCGGGGGGAGCCTCCGGGCTGCGCCCGCGACCCCGAGGCGGTGACGTTCGAGTGCCGCGATGACGAGGCGCTTCTCGGCTTCCCGGCGGCCGGGTGGTTTCGCGTCACTCCCTCCCGGATCGAGGTCTCCCCCGCGCCAGATGCCGGAGCACGCGAGCTCCGGCTCTTTCTCCTCGGCTCCGCCTGGGGGGCCCTCTGCTACCGGCGTCGCCTCGTGCCTCTGCACGCTTCCGTCGTCGCGGCCGGGCAGCGGGCCATCGCGTTCGCGGGGCCGTCCGGTTCGGGCAAGTCGACCCTCGCCTGGTCCCTCTCTCTCCACGGCCACCGGGTCCTGACGGACGACCTCTGCCGCGTCGAGGTGGACCCCGGCGGACGGCCGGTCGTCTGGCCGGGAGCGCCCTGGGTGAAGCTCTGGAAGGAGGCGCTCGACGCGCTCGGCGTGAGCCACGACGGCCTCGAACGCGACCACTTCCGGATGGAGAAGTTTCACCTCTCGACGGAGTCCCCTCCCGGCCCCGATCCGGTTCCGCTCCACGCCATCTACCTCCTTGAGTGGGGCGAGGAGCTCCTGGAACGACTCGACGGAAGGGAGGCCCTCCGGCAGCTCGTCGCGGGCGCGACTTACCGGCCCGAGCTGCTCGGCAACGAGGCGCTGATGGGAGGACACTGGAGCCGCTGCCTCGACCTGGTCCGGCGCATTCAGGTGTTCCGGCTGCGGCGCCCTCGCGATTTCAGCTCCGGCGAGCGATGGGCGAGGCGGATCATGGAATCAGCACTCTCTTCTGTTCCTTCATGCCCTCCCTCTCGCGAGACCCTGTAACATGGCTCTAGGTTCCGAGTTAACCGAGCAGGAGGTCAAAATGGAAAGCAGCCAGGGAAAGACCCCCGCCGATGGCGGCCCCATGGACAAGCCGACCATCGAGAGCCGCCGAAAGCAGGACTGGCAGGAGCCGATCCTGGAGAGATTCCCGCTGAATGACGCTCTCACTGGACCGAATTATCCCAAAGGCGACTTTTATTCTTCCTCGTAGCATCACTACTCTCGGACTGGGCCTCTAAGCCGTTCCGGCATGGCCTTTCCATCCTGGATCGCGACGGTGGAAGTCAGAACCTAGAGGCTTCTTCGCAGCGGCGACATTGACTGTTTGGCAGAAATTCCCCCCTCGCTGGTCCCCCTGATAGACGGGGGTGTACCGTGCCACCCCAGGAAGGTTGTGCGTTTCCTCGCAAGGTCTCGACGGCGTCATCGATCGACCTGGTGAAGATCCGGACAGGGAGGCGGTCCCCATCCCGGAAGGTCCCGACGATCTCTCCAGCGCCTCCCGCACCGCGGCACCCGTTTCCTTCACGCACTGCCGGAAGCGGGCGGAATGGCTCCCTGGTAGGGGCACGACCCGCAGGCCAGGGGCAAGCCGTTCGTCCCACGACACCTCGACCTGCCGCCGGGCGAAGTCCTCCGTCAGCAGGAGCGTCATCGGGACCCTGCTCGGCCGGGGCCGCCAGCGCCGGACGGCGCGAAGGTAAGCCCGATCGGCCGGTTGCCGGGACGAGGGTCCGGCCAGCGTCCTCGCCGCGATCCAGGCCTTCTCCAGGAGATACCGTCCCTTCGGCCCGATCGGCTCGGCACCCACCTGACGGAGGTGGTGTCGAACGCGGCCCCAGATCCACTCCATCTTTCGGCGCGCGGGCGCGGCCAGGCCCCGGGCCGACCAGGGCGGAGCGGGGACCTCGGTGTCCAGGAGGGCCAGCAGCTCGACCACTTCACCCTCTTCGGCCAGCCGGCGAGCCATCTCGTGGGCCACGAACCCTCCGGAGCAGTCCCCGAGGAGCCGGTAGGGGCCCCTCGGCTGCCGCTCCGTGAGAGGTCCCAGTAACGCGGCAGCCACCTCGTCGAGAGAGCGGATCGGCGGGCCTCCAGGATCCCTCCGGAATGCCACGACTCCCAGCCCGGGCGGGAGGTGGCGGACGAGCCGTCCGGCGAGCAGGACCGCTCGATCGTCGAGGAGGGCCCCCGGCACGACGAAGAGAGGCGGCCCGTCCGCCCCGGATCGGAGGGTGACGGCGGACCGCGCGCCGTCCCTCTCCCCGGCGATCCGCGCCGCCAGGCCCGCCGGACTCGGCGACTCCAGCAGGTCGGCAGGCCGAAGGCCGGAAGGGAAACGTCGCTCCAGCCTCGAGACCAGGTCGAGGGCGAGGAGCGAGTCGCCTCCGAGCTCGAAAAAGTCGTCGTCGGGCCCGACCGGGCCGGCGCCGAGGACCTCGGCGAAGAGGCCTGCGAGGGCCGTCTCCTCGACGATCCGGGGGGCCGAGAGCTGGCGCTCGCGGGCGGAGGCGGGGAGGGAATGGAGGAGGGCGAGGCGGTCGACCTTTCCGGTCCGCGTCACCGGCAGCTCGTCGAGGAGCCGGATCGTCG
>CAIOAK010000079.1 GCA_903855945.1 uncultured Anaeromyxobacter sp. | reverse complement strand
GCTCGCCGCCGCGATGTCGGGCCAGGGCCTTGCCCTGGAGACGGCCCGGGCGGGTAGGAGACAGCTGGTGGAAGGGGCCCGATTCGATCCGGAAGCCACGCTTCGCGCGATCGAAGAGGTCATCGAGGCCCTGGAGGACGCGCAGGAGGGCGGGCGCCGGATTGCGCGGATCGTGAAGAACATGGCCGTGTTTGCAAGCCCCGATCCGAGCCGGTCGAGGATGCGGCTCGTGGAGGCGGTCGAGGGCGCGAGGGGATGGCTGCAAGGGTCGGTCGCTGCCAGCGCGTCCATCGAGGTGGAGGATCGTGGCGCGCCCACCGTGCTCGCCTCCCGGGGCCAGATGCTGCAGGTGGTCGTGAACCTGGTCACCAACGCCGCCAAGGCCCAGGCCCCCGGGATGAAGGGCAAGGTCATCATCCGGGTCGGCACGGCGGGCGGTGGAGGAGCCTTCCTGGAGGTGGAGGACAATGGAACTGGCATCCCTCCGGACATGATCGACCGCGTATTCGAGCCGTTCTTCACGACCCGCCGGGTCGGAGAGGGCAGGGGGACGGGACTCGGTCTCTCCATCTGCCACGCCATCGCCGCAGCGCACGGCGGGACGCTGACCGTCGAGAGCGAGGTCGGGAGGGGGACCACGTTCCGGATGGACTTGCCGGCCGCGAACCCAGGGTAGTCCTGCAAAGACGTACGCCCCAAACGGGGAGAGGGCTGCCCTCCAAGATAAGGTATTCTTATCGTAGGCTGGACGGGGAGCAATTGGCGAAGAAGTTCATCACCGACGACCGCAAGAAGTTGCGTGCGGAGGCGGAGGCGCGATTCGCTCGCGACCCTCCGGAGGCGAAGCCGCAGGGGTCTACCGCCGATCTCCTGCACGAACTCCAGGTCCACCAGATCGAGCTGGAGATGCAGAACGAGGAACTCCGGCGGGTCCTGGGGGACCTGGAACGGACCAACGAGCGCTACGTCAACCTCTACGAGTTCGCCCCGGTCGGCTATGTCACTGTAAGTGATACCGGGACCATCAAGGAGGTGAACCTCGCCGGGGAGCCGTTGTTCGGCGTGGATCGGAAGCTGCTCCAGGGGAGCAAGTTCGGGGCCTATGTCGATCCCGACGACGGGGACCGCTGGCACCTGGCGTTCAAGAAGGCGCTGACCCAGAAGGAGAAGCAGTCCGTCGCCGTCCGGATCCGGCGGGCGGACGGGGCGACGGTGCATAGCTGGCTCGAGATCGTGCCCGTGCGCGAGGAGGCCGAGCCCTTGGTCCGGGTCGCTCTCGCCGACATCACGGAGTACAAGCGGATGGAGGAGGAGTTGCGCGCCCTCCAGGCCCAGGGTGCGCTGACCTCACGCATCGAGGCGCTGGGCACGCTGGTTGCCGGACTCTCGCACGAGATCAACAACCCGCTCGCCGCCGCGATGTCGGGCCAGGGCCTTGCCCTGGAGACGGCCCGGGCGGGTAGGAGACAGCTGGTGGAAGGGGCCCGATTCGATCCGGAAGCCACGCTTCGCGCGATCGAAGAGGTCATCGAGGCCCTGGAGGACGC
>CAIOAK010000078.1 GCA_903855945.1 uncultured Anaeromyxobacter sp. | reverse complement strand
GGACCGAGGGAATGGTCCGGCTGGAGGTCTCCGACAACGGGCCCGGCATCCCTCCCGAGTTGAGGGAGAAGATCTTCGAGCCCTTCTTCACCACCCGTACCGAGGGCACGGGAACCGGCCTCGGTCTCTCCATCTGCCACGTCATCGTGACGGACCACGGCGGGACGATCACCGTCGAGAGCGAGGCCGGGAAGGGCTCCACGTTCCGCGTCGAGTTACCCGCCGTGGCAGCAGCCGACTGAATCGGGACGCTTCATGCCCGCTGTTCGTCCGGTGCGTCTCTTCCCCGCCATCGCCTGACCGAGCGGCCAGCCAGTAAGGCGTACGCCCCAAATGGGGGGGGCAAGCATTGTTCCGGGAAAACCCTTAATGGATATGCAGGGCTCGGACGAGGACCTACTGGCCAAGAAATCTATCACCGATGATCGCCAGAAGTTGCGGGCGGAGGCGGAGGCGCGATTCGCTCGCGCCCCTCCGGCGGCGAGGCCGAAGGAGTCCGCCGCCGATCTCCTGCATGAACTCCAGGTCCACCAGATCGAACTGGAGATGCAGAACGAGGAGTTGAGAAGGGTCCAGGTCGAACTGGAGGAGTCGCGCGACCGCTACCTGGATCTCTACGATTTCGCGCCGGTCGGATACCTCACCGTATCCGCCGACGGGCGGATCGAGGAGGCGAACCTGACCGCAGCGGACCTCCTGGGTATCGACCGGGGAAGCATGCTCTCACGCCCGCTGGCAGCCTTCCTCGGCCAGGAGGAGGATGCCGACCGCTGGCACCGTTTCCTCTCGACACTGGGGCCTGACGGCAAGCAGGAGGCCCTGCATCTTGCGCTCCGCCGGAGCGACGGTTCGGTCTTCAACGGACACATGGCCTGCCGGTTCAAGGCGACGGGCGATTCCCGGGCGACCGTCCGTATCGCCCTGACGGATACCACCGAGCGCAGGAAGGTGGAGGAGTCGCTGCGGAGCACCCGCGACTACCTGGAAAAGCTCATCGGTAACGCCAGCGCCCCGGTGATCGTCTGGGACCCGGGTCGCAAGATCACCATCTTCAACGAGGCGTCCGAGGTGATCACCGGGTACTCGGCGGCCGAGGTCCTCGGCAAGGACCTGGAACTGCTCTTCCCGGAGGAGAGCTGCGCCGAGTCCCTCGCCAGGATCGCCGCGACTGCAGAGGGGAGCCGATTGAAATCGGTGGAACTCCCCATCCGGTGCAAGAGCGGGGCAATCCGCCTGGCGCTCTGGAACTCCGCCAACGTGTACCGCTCCGATGGAGCGTCCCTGAAGGCGACTATCGCCCAGGGGCAGGACATCACCGAACGCAAGCGGGCGGAGGAGGCACTCCGGGAAAGCGAGGCCAGGCTGCGCGCCTTCGTGGATGCCATCCCCGGCCCGGTGTTCCTCAAGGATGCGGACAGCCGCTGGCTGGTGGGCAACCGTGCCCTCTTCGAGGCCGCCGGCAAGAGCGCGTCGTTCGCCATCGGGAAGACGGACCGGGAGATCTTCGACGACCCCGCCGTCGGCGGCACCGTCATGGAGAACGACCGCCGGATCATGAAGTCCGGGGTTCCCGAGGTCGTGGAGGAGATCATCCCGACCCCCGCCGGAACCCGGATCTTCCACTCCACCAAGGCCCCGCACCGGGACGCCAGCGGCCGGGTCGTGGGGATCATCGGGAGCGCGCTGGACATCACCGAGACCCGCACCCTCCAGGGCCAGCTCGCCGTGGCCTCCCGCCTCGC
>CAIOAK010000077.1 GCA_903855945.1 uncultured Anaeromyxobacter sp. | reverse complement strand
GGCTCGCCAACCCGGCTTTTCGCTCCGATTCCTGGGCGGTTCCGGAGCCGTTGACTTCCCCTGCTGCCGCGTCTAGTCTGCCCGCCCTGCCATTCCCCAGTAGCTCAGTTGGCAGAGCAGATGACTGTTAATCATCGGGTCCGTGGTTCAAGTCCACGCTGGGGAGCCAATTCTACCCCGTCGCCAACAAGGGGCGAGGGTCGGTGAACAGAAGCCCCCAAGGAGAAATCCGAGGGGGCTTCGTCTTTTCTGCGCTTGTTTCCGCGAGCTTCGCGCGCACGCCGGTCGCGCGCGAGGACGGCTTCTCGCCTCTCTCTTCGTCCGCCGGGGAGATAGAAGCCGAGAGCGATTGACGGGTGGCGCAAATCGCCAAGCGCGGGCACTCGGCGTGGGTCGCAGTGAGGACGTCGGCGTCGATCTCCACGCGATCACCAACCCGCGGTGCGAGCCGTCGCCGAGGTCGAACATCGCGGCGTCGCTATCGCGCTCGACGGAGAGCGCGAGCGCTGGCCCGAGCCGCCTCTACCGTCTGGTATGCGCCGCAGCGGTGGCGTATATACGCCGAGAACAGAGAGTCACGACGCCAACTTCCACGTTCTTGCGGGCTTGCGCGGGGTGATCTCCATCGGGTCACCAGCGCATGAGCGATGCAAAAGAGCCCGCGCTTGAGGCGCACAAGTGGGAGTTCAAGGCACGCTTTCGTCGTCACACATTTGGCTGGAAGTCCCGGCCCGCGATCACGCGCGTCAAGCAAGCCGTCGCCGAGATCAAGAAGGTGGCGAAGAAGGACCCGGTGCTCGCGGCCGAGGGGGCCATCGCGTTCCTCGAGCGCGTGTCACCCGCGCTCGAGCACGTGGATGGCTCGTCGGGTTCCATCGGTACGGCGGTTGGCAACGCCATCGGCGAGCTGGTGCCGATCATCGCCAACGCGCCCACCGACGCGAAGACGCGCGACGGCTGGCTCAAGCGTTTGTTCGAGGCACATCAGGAAGATCAGATTCCATACATCGAGCGCCTCGCCGACCACTGGGGCGAGCTGTGCGCGTCGAAGGAGGTCGCGTCTGCGTGGGCGGACGAGCTCCTCGGCATCACGCGCATGGCGCTCAGTCCCGATCCGAGTCAGCGCGGGCACTTTCATGGGACCTCCATGTGCCTGAGCGCGCTCTTCCGCGCGGAGCGCCACCAGGAAGTCGTCGACCTCGTCTCCGGCGACCGCATCATCTGGAACTACAAGGAGTGGGCGGTGAAGGCGCTCGCGGCGATGGGCAAGAAGGGCGAGGCGCTGCGCTATGCGGAGAGCTGCCGCAACCCGTGGGCGAGCGACCTCGCGATCGACAGACACTGCGAGGGAATCCTCTTGTCGGCGGGGATGATCGACGAGGCGTACACGCGCTACGGCCTGCGAGCGAACCAGGCCGGCACCTACCTCGCGACCTTCCGCGCCGTCGCGAAGAAGTACCCGCACAAGCCGGCGAGCGAGGTCCTCACCGACCTCGTGAAGACCACGCCCGGCGGCGAGGGCAAGTGGTTCGCCGCGGCGAAGGACGCAGGCCTGTATGAGGACGCGCTCGCGCTCGCGAGCAGCACGCCGTGTGATCCGAAGACGCTCTCGCGCGCCGCGCGCGACTACGCCGAGAAGCAGCCGGCCTTCGCGGTCGGCGCGGGGCTCTTGTCGCTGTACTGGCTCGTGCAGGGCTACGGGTACGAGATCACGAGCGTAGACGTGTGGAACGCCTACCGCGCGACGCTCGCGGCGGGTGGACGGCAGGGTGCGAGCGCTGACGTCAAGGAGCGCATCCGCAAGCTCGTGGCCGCCGAGGGAGCGGGCGAGCGCTTCGTGACGAAGGTGCTCGGCAGGGAGCTGGGGCTGTGACCACATCTTCGCGCAACCGACGTCGCGATCCGACCCTTGCCGACGAGCAATACCGCCGGTCGTTTCGCGCGGAGGAGCTGCCGCCGCCGCCGTGGACAGCTACCACCCCGCGGCCTGCCCGTCCTTCCTCGGGTCCGACCCCGCCCGGTAGGCCCCCGTCGCCGGGTCGATCAGGATGATCTGCGCCCCGCCGACGTCGGTGCCGTCGATCGAACGGACCACGTGCCCCATCGCCGCGAGCCCTGCGCCGACCCGGGCGTGGAGGGGCGACTCGAGCCCCAGCACGTTCGCCCTCTGATCGTGCCGGAACCGGGCCAGATCCACGGCCGCCTGCGCGTTCGCGCCGAGGTCGAGCAGGCTCACGAGGAGTTGCCCGTGCCCCTGCGGCTGCATGTCCCCGCCCATGAGCGCGACCGTCGTGAGCGGCTTCCCTTCGCGCAGCACGATCCCCGCGGAGAGCGTGTTGAACGGGCGCTTGCCCGGCGCGATGGCGTTCGGACTCGCGGGATCCAGGGAGAAGAGCGCGCCGCGGTTGTGGAGGACCATGCCGTACTCGGCGACGGCGATCCCGGAGCCGAACGCCGCGTAGAGGCTGTTCACCCAGGCGACGACGTTCCCCTCCCCGTCCGCCACGGAGAGGACGATGGTGTCCCCCGCCCCCTCTCCCGGTCCACGCGGACCGGGTGCGGAGGCCTTCTCCGGGTTCACGCGGCTGCACAGCGACTCGGCGTAGGCGCGGGAGAGCAGCCGCGCGATGGGCACGGGGACGAAGGCCGGGTCGGCGTTCCACGCGTAGAGATCGGCGTAGGCGAGCTTCTTCGCCTCCACGAGGTAGTGCCAGTAGCGCGGGTCGTTCGGGCCGAGGGAGGCGAGCGTCCGCCCCTTCGACCAGCGGGGGACGCAGGCCTCGAGCACGTTCAGCATCTCCACCGCCGCCCACGCCTGCGAAGGCGGCGGCAGCTCGAGCAGATCGAGCCCCCGGTAGCGGCCGGGGGCGGGCTCGACCCACTTCCCGGCGTATCCCGCCAGGTCGGAGAGCTCCATCGTGCCGCCGAGCGCACGGGACCGGGCGACGATGGCCTGCGCCACCTCCCCCTTGTAGAAGGCGTCGCGCCCCTTCTCCTGAAGGAGCCGGAGGAGCCGGGCGAATCCGGGATTGCGGAAGGTCTGCCCCGCCGCGGGCGCCTTCCCGTCCACGAGGAACACGCGCTCCGCCTCGGGGTCGGGGGCGGTGCAGCAACCGATGGTGGGCAGCGCGTTCGGCAGCCGCCAGTCTCGGGCGACCCGCTCCGCGACCGGGAACCCGCCCTCGGCATACTCCACCGCGGGTGCGAGATCCTGCTTCAGGCCGAGCCGCCCGAACCGCCGGACGACCTCGTCCCAGCCCCACACCGAGCCCGGAACGGTGACGGAGAGGATGCCGGCGCCGGGCATCCCGTTGCCCGGCCCATACGTCCGCGGGTCGTAGCGGTACCCGGCCTTCTCGAAGCGCTCGATCGTCGCGCCCGTCGGAGCGGTGCCGCTCGCGTCGAGCACGTACACCTTTCGGTCCCGCGCCACGTAGAGGACGGCGAAGAGATCGCCGGCGGGCCCCACCGACATCGGCTCGACCACGCTCAGCACCGCCGCCGCCGCCACGGCGGCGTCCACCGCGTTGCCGCCCTGCTGGAGGATCCGCAGGCCCGCCTGCGTCGCGAGCGGCTGGCTCGTCGCCACCATCCCGCGCCGCGCCATCACCTCGGACCGGGACTGCGGGAGCCAGCCCCCTGCCCTGTCGCCCCGGACACCCGCGCAGGCAGGCGCGGGGGGAGCCCCGTCGCAGGTCGAGAGCGCCGGGCCCGCCTGTGCCGACGTCTCGGAGCAGCTCGTGAGGAGCCCGATCGCCACGGCGAGCGGCAACGCGCGCCATCCGACACGGGCGCTCATCCCCGGAACCAGCGTTCCGTGACCAGGTAGTTCTCGATCGCCGCGAGGTCCAGGAAGCCGCGGACGTCGGCGTACACGCGCAGCATGCTGGGGAGCATCCGGAGCCAGCCGCCGAAGAGCCGTACGGGGTCGAGGAGCTCGTTCCGCGTCCGGAACTGCTCCTCCACGATTCCGCAGAGCGGCGGAGAACCCGGCAGGACGGGGGCCGTGACGACGTTGCGCACGTAGTTCCAGAGCGGATGGACTTCGAGCGCGAGCGGCGAGTGGCCTTGGCGCCACCGGCGCAGGAACTCGGCATCCGTCAGGCCGGCCCGGCAATGCAGCAGGGTGAGCATGCTTCCCTCCGGCGTGTTTTCTCCCTCGGGCCACAGCGACACCAGGGCGGCTCCTCGGCGGTGAAGGTGAGCTTCAGCCGCGGCGGACCGCACACGAGGAGGCGCGCGGCGCCGGCGGAGCGCTCGATCCTGGAACGCCCCCACGTTCTCCGCCTCTGGCGCGCGCAGCAGGTACTGGAGCTTGACCATCTGGACATCTTCGCACGACGCCAGGCCGGGCGCCGTCCCTGGAAAGACCAGGGCCGCGGCGCGGACGGTCCGTGAAACGGCCTTCGGCCATTTGGGTCGTTTCCACTCGGAGTGCTTGACACGTTCCTGCGGGATTTCGCGTTCGCGGATGACGGTGCCGCGAATCGGGTGTTCTCGCTGCCTGGCGCCGCCGTGGAGGAGCGCGCGGGGCATCCGGGGAGGGTCGAGACGTCCTCGCCGGAGAACGCGCCAGCGGGCCGCTGCGTGCCTTTCCGGAGGCCCGCAAATCGCATGAGACAGTTGCTCCATGAACGACACCGATCTCTCGACAGCCCGAGCCTCCTCCCTTCGCCTCGCCGACCTCCTGCTCCGGGAACACTCCGCGCTCGCCGACTTCCTCGTCGCCCTCTCCGAGTTCGACCGGGCGGGCGGATACCGCAGCCTCGGCTTCGCGAACGTCTTCGACTACCTGATGCGGGAACTCGGGCTCTCCCGGGGTGCTGCCCACTACCGGAAGGTGGCGGCCCGGCTCGTCGCCCGGTTTCCCGAGGTCGTCGAGCCGCTCCGCGACGGGCGGCTATGCCTCTCCTCCATCCTCGCGCTCGCGAAGGTCATCACCGAGGCGAACCGGCACGAGGTGCTGCCCCTGTTCTTCCACCGCTCCCGGGAGGAGGCGAATGCGATCGCGGCCGAGATCGC
>CAIOAK010000076.1 GCA_903855945.1 uncultured Anaeromyxobacter sp. | reverse complement strand
GTGCTCGTCCGAGTCGCCTTCGGTCGCCGACGGGCCGGGGTGGAGCCCGCGGCGCTGGGGGGCGCCGGCTGCGCGGGGTGGGTGCACTTCGAGTGCATGGCGCCGCCGCCCAGCGTCCTTCGCGCCTGCTCGGTTCGGCGCCCGCGCAGATGCGCCCCGCGCCGGGGCCACCCCGTCTCGCCTGGCGGAAAGGCGGGCGACGCAGCGCTCACGCGGATCCGCCCGCGCAGCGTGCTCGTCCGAGTCGCCTTCGGTCCCGCATCCGCCACCCCGCCGGCGGCCCCACGGACGGCGTTGCCGAAGGCGATCCGGACGCGCGCCTACGCCCGCCACCCGTGCGCGATGGGCAGCCTCCGCCCCTCTCCGAACGCCTTTCCCGTCACCTTCAGCACCGGCGCCGCCTGGCGCCGCTTGTACTCGCTTCCATTCACCATTCGTAAAATACGCCGCACGAGATCCTCGGGGTGGCCGCGCCGGACGATCTCGGCCAGCGGGAGCCGCTCCTCCACGTAGCCGGCCAGGATGTCGTCGAGCACGTCGTAGGGCGGGAGCGAATCCTGGTCCACCTGGCCGGGCTTCAGCTCCGCCGACGGCGGTTTCGTGAAGGTTCGCTCCGGGATGGCGTCCCGTCCCAGCGCCCGGTTCGCCGCGCGCGACACCCGGTACACGAGCGTCTTCGGCAGGTCGCCGATCACAGCGAGTCCGCCGGCCATGTCGCCGTAGAGGGTGCAGTACCCCACCGCCAGCTCGCTCTTGTTCCCCGTGGAGAGGAGGAGCGCCCCGGTCTCGTTGGAGAGGGCCATGAGGAGCTGCCCCCGGATTCGCGCCTGGAGGTTCTGTTCGGTGAGGTCGCCCGCCGCGTGGCCGAACGCCTCCCCGAGCGACGCCAGGTAGGCCGCGTGCATCGGCTCGATGGCGATCTCCCGGAAGGCGATCCCGAGCCGTTCGGCCAGCACCCGGGCGTCCTCGCGGGAGTGGTCGGAGCTGTACCGGGAGGGCATGGCCACGCCGGTGACCCGCCCGGCCCCGAGCGCAGCCACCGCGATGGCCGCGGTGAGCGCGCTGTCGATGCCGCCCGACAGGCCGATCACGGCGCTCCCGAACCCGCACTTCCGCACGTAGTCCCGGACCCCCAGCACGAGCGCCCGGAACACCTCGTCGGCCTGCCCGTCCGCGGCGGCCGCCGGCGCCTCCGGTTGCGCGAGCGGCTGCCCGCCGGGACCCATCACCTGGACTTCGCCGCCGTCCAGGTCGGCGACGAGGAGCGCCTCCTCGAACATGGGCGCGCGTGCCAGCACGCGGCCGTCGCCCCCCACCAGCATCGAGGCGCCGTCGAAGACGAGCGAATCGTCGCCCCCCACCTGGTTCACGTAGGCCACCGGCGCCCCGTGCGAGCGGGCCGCCGCGCCCAGCATGCGCTCGCGCAGTCCCGGCTTGCCGAGCGCGTACGGGGAGGCCGACACGTTGAGCACCATCCCGGCTCCCCCGGCGACGAGGTCGCCGATGGGGTCCCGGTCGTAGCGGGGCCGATCCCAGAAGCGCTTGTCGTTCCAGATGTCCTCGCAGACCGACAGCCCGAGCGTGAGCCCCAGCGCGCGGGCCGGCACCGCCGTGCTCGTCGTCGAGGGGAGGAAGTAGCGGGTCTCGTCGAAGACGTCGTAGGTGGGGAGCAGCGACTTCCGTCCCACCGCGGTGAGCCGGCCCCCCTCCACGAACGCCACCGCGTTGTAGAGCCCGGGCGGCGGGGCGCCCTCCGCCTTTTCCGGGAACCCGAAGGCGACCGCGATCCCCTCCGGGAAGACCCCGGGGCGCGAAAGCTCCACCACGGCCGCCGCGCAGCGATCGACGAACTCGGGCATGTCGAGGAAGTCGCGCGGCGGGTACCCGCAGATCGCCAGCTCCGGGAAGGCCACCAGCGATGCCCCCGCCTCGCGGGCGAGCCGGGCGAAGGCACGGATCCGTTCCGCGTTCCCGCCGAGGTCGCCGACGGTGGGGTCGATCTGCGCGAGGGCGATGCGTTTCGAAGGCACGCGCGTGGATGGTAGCATCGACGCGACTCCATGGCCCACCGCAACCTCCCCGCCGACGGATGACGCGCACGCGGCTCGTCGCGCCCTGGCTTCTCTGCGCCCTCGCCGCCCTCTCGTGCTCCGCCGGTGCGCCGCTGCCCGAGGTCCGGGTCCACGCCTCGGTCTCCCCGGTGGCAGCGCAGGCCCTCGTCACCCTGGCCACGAACCGCCGCCTGGCCCGGGTGGTGCTCGTGGACGACCTGGCGCAGGCCGAGCTCGCCTGGTTCGGCGATCCCGTCCAGGCGCTGCGGCACCCCGGCCTGCTCGTGCCCGGATCGGCCCCGGACGTGCCGGGCGTGGCGGCGCGCTGGAAGGACCCCGCGCGCCGGTTCTTCCCGGTCGGCGCCCGCGCCCGCATCCTGCTCGTCGACCCACGAGCTTCACTGCCAGTGAATCCTGTCCGCCTGCGTGATCTCGCCGACCCCCGGCTGGCCGGGCGGCAGGCCCTCGCGCCGCCCGACCGGGGTGAGGGGCCCGCCACGTTCGCCGCGCTGGCGCTCCTCGCCGGGGACGACGCGGTCCTGGCCCTGCTCCGGGGGATCGCCGCGCAGCGGCCGCTCCTCGCGGCCGACGGGTCCGGCGTCCAGTCGCTCGTCGCGTCGGGGAAGGCCTCCGTCGGCCTGGCCGGGTCGGAGCAGGGGGCGGCCGGTGCCGCGAGCGCCTCCGCGCTCGAGGTGGTCTACCCCGACCAGGCGGGATTCGGGACGCTCGTCCTCCCCACCGCAGCGGCCGTCCTGCAGCGCGGAGTCGCGAGCTCGGCGGTCCACGCGCTCGCCGCCTGGATGGCCGGGAGCGACGCGGAACAGCTCCTCGTGGCGCGCACGCCCGGGCTCATGCCCCTCCGCCCGGATGTCCCCGTTCCGCCCGGCGTCCGCTCGGCGCGCGACCTCCGCTCGCCGCCGCTCGACTGGGACCGGCTCGCGGAGGCGGATGCGAGGCTCGCGCCCCAACTGGGACGCCTGATGTCTCCCTGACATGTCAACGTGTGACAATTTAGGGGCGTCCCGGATGGAGGCCTCATTACCGTGTGCTTACGGCCCCTTAGGGTGTACCCGGAAATTGCATAAGAGAATCATCGACAAAATCAATCATGATTCCAAGTCGATATGGCGGCCGAGGCCGATGCGACCCCGGGGGGTGCTATTCCGAAGGGGTGTTGATATCTTGGGAGATGGAAACCCGACCGGGTTTGCGGGAGGGGAGAAGTTAGAAGCCGCGGTCGAGTCGGGTAAGAAGTTCGAAGTGGAAAGGACACAGAGCAAACCATGGCCCAGATCGACATCGAGATTCTCCAGCCGTTCGCCGCACGCTTCCTGGAGGGAAGCAACCTGACCCCGGCCGAGCGCGCCGAGGTTCTCCGCATCGCCCAGGGCTTCGCCTGCAAGGACTCCGCTTCCGCCGCCGGCGTCTCCCCCGAGACCATCCGCGCCCGACGCAAGCGCATCTACCGCAAGCTGGACGTTCCGGGTTCGGCAGAGTTGCTCGCGAAGCTCCTCGCCCTCGCGCTCAAGATGCTCTCCAAGGGCGAGCGGATCGATGCCCGCCCGGTGGCCATGCCGATGCAGATGCCGGTGCCGGCGCCGGCGCAGGTCCAGCCGGTCATGCGGTAGGAGCGCCGGCCGGAGCCGGCGTTCAGCCGGCGAGCCAGGCCTGCACGCGCGCCGCCACCTTCTCCGGCGTGAAGCCGTACCGCTCCGCGAGGGCCTTCTCCGGAGCGCTGGTGCCGAATCCGTCGATTCCGATGACGAGTCCGTCCCGACCGGCGAGGCGCCACCACTCGATGCCGCGCCCCGCCTCGACCACCGCGACGCGCTGACCCGTCGGGACGACCTCCTGCTGCACGGCCGCCGGCTGGGCCTGGAAGCAGGCGAGGCAGGGAACCGATACGAGCCGTGCCGGGATGCCCCTCGCCGAGAGGAGCGCCGCGGCCGCCTGCGCGGTGGCAAGCTCGCTGCCGGTGGCCACGAGCGTCACCTTCGCGCCCGGCGGGTCGGCCACGACGTAGCCCCCGCGCTGCGCCTTCGCGGCATCGAAGGGCACGGGCCTCTCGATCTTCGCGATCTTCTGCCGCGTCAGGATGAGCGCGGTCGGGCCTTCACGCCGGGTGAGCGCATGGGACCAGGCGAGCGCCGTCTCCAGCCCGTCGGCCGGCCGGACCACGTGGAGGTTGGGGATGGCGCGCAGCGCGGTGAGCTGCTCCACCGGCTGGTGGGTGGGTCCGTCCTCGCCCAGGAAGATGGAATCGTGGGTCCAGACGTAGATCACCTGGAGGCCGGAGAGCGCCGCCATCCGCACCGGCGGTCGCATGTAGTCGGAGAAGACGAGGAAGGTGGCGACGAAGGGGATGTGGAGCCCGTCGTAGGCCAGGCCGGCGGCGATGGACCCCATGGCGTGCTCGCGGATGCCGTAGTGGACGTTCCGCGCCGCGTACTTCCCGGCGGCGACGCCGCCCGCTCCCTTGATCTCGGTGAGGTTCGACTCGGCCAGGTCGGCCGAGCCTCCCACGAGCGCGGGCACCAGGGCGGCGGCCTTCTGGATCATGGCCTGGGAGAGCTTGCGGGTGGCCTCGGCGACGTCGGCACCCTCCAGCATCCTCGCCGTGAGGTCGGCCGGGACGGTGCGGTTCACGTGGGCATCGAGGAGCGCGGCCTCTCCCGGATGGCTTGCCCGCCAGGCCTCGGTCCGCTTCGTCCACGCCGCGTGCTCGGCCTTTCGCCCCTGGACCACCCCGGCCCAGAAGGCCCGGACGTCGTCGGGGACGAGGAATCGCGGCTCGAGCGGCCAGCCCAGGAACTCCTTCGTGGCCTTGAGTTCCTCCTCGCCGAGCGGCGCGCCGTGGACGCTCGACTTCCCCTGCTTGTTCGGGGAGCCGTAGCCGATGGTGGTGCGGACCCGGATGAGGCTGGGGCGCGACAGGTCGCCCCGGGCGGCGTCGATGGCCTTCGAGATGGCGTCGTGGTCGCGCCCGCCCACCGTCTGCACCTGCCAGCCGTAGGCCTCGAAGCGAGCCAGCACGTCCTCGCCGGAGAAGGCCAGGTCGGTGCGCCCGTCGATGGTGATCTCGTTGTCGTCCCAGAGGTAGATGAGCCGCCCCAGCCGGAGGTGGCCGGCGAGGCTGGCCGCCTCGGCCGACACGCCCTCCATGAGGTCGCCGTCGGAGACGATGCCGTAGACGAAGTGCTCCTCGACCGGATTCCCCCCGCCGAGCCGCGCCGACAGCATGGCCTGTCCGAGCGCCATGCCCACGCCGTTCGCGAAGCCCTGTCCGAGCGGGCCGCTCGTGATCTCGACGCCCGCCGTGTGGCCGAACTCGGGGTGGCCGGGAGTGCGGGAGCCGAGCTGCCGGAAGGACTTCAGGTCGTCGATCGAGAGGTCGTACCCGGCCAGGTGGAGGAGCGAGTAGAGCAGCATCGAGCCGTGGCCGGCCGAGAGGACGAAGCGGTCCCGGTCGATCCAGCGGGGGTCGGCCGGGTCGAAGCGGAGGTGGCGCGTCCAGAGCACGAAGGCCATGTCGGCCGCGCCCATGGGCATTCCCGGATGGCCGCTGTTCGCCTTCTGCACGCCGTCGGCGGCCAGCATGCGGATGGTGTGGACGGCCTTCTCGACGAGATCGGTGCTGGGGATGGGGGCCAAGACTCCTCCGGCGGCGGGGCGGGGCAGCGAGGGGAACGGGCTCGCACGATCGCCCACCGGAGGTGGGATATCAAGGACGACCGGAGCGCATCCCTGCGAGCGCCGCCCGCTGTGCGGCCAGGGTCGCGAGGAGCATCGGGACCCCGCCCATATCGAGCAGTGGGGGGAACATCTCCTGGTAGCCCGACAGCACCGCGACCCCGTTCACGGTCGCGTCGAAGGCCCGCCAGCGCCGGTCCTTTCCGCGAACCAGCCGGACGTCGGCCGGCGCCTGCTGCCCACCGGACTGGAGGAGGACCTTCACGCTGGCCTCGGTTCCGGTGACCTTCTTGCCCAGCACCGCGAAGGCGAAGACCGGGTCGGGGCGGAAGAGGCCGGAGAAGTAGGTCTCCTCGACGAGCGCGCGGAGCGACTTCACGATGGCCGAGCGGTCGGCCGGCGAGAGCCCCGCCCAGCGGCTCCCCAGGCTCCGGCGCGTCAGTTCCTCGTAGTCGATGCAGGCGGCGCCGATGCGCTCCAGCTCCGCGCGCTTCCCGCCGGCCCGGAAGGCGGCCCGGACCTGCTTCTCCGCCTCGCGCACCGTGGTGACCGGGTCGGTGGAGGCGCAGGAGGCGCGTGCAGCCCCGCCCGCCCTGGTCGGGGAGGCGGCGAGGAGGAGGGCGAGGGCGAGGATGGGCGCGCGGAGCAAGGGGCCAGCCTACTTCAATCCGCGCACCTGGGCCGTGGTCTAATCGGCGACCCCGTGACGACGCTCCGCATCGCGGCCATCGCCGACGTGACCGAGGCCGAGGGGCCGGGCTCCCGCTTCGCCGTGTGGGTCCAGGGATGCTCCATCCGCTGCCCGGGCTGCTGCAACCCGCACATGTTCGATCCGTCGGGAGGTACGGCCGTCGAGGTCGAGGAGCTCCTCGCGCGGCTCGACCGGGTGCGCGGCCGGGTGGAGGGGGTGACGCTCCTCGGTGGCGAGCCCTTCGAGCAGGCGGCCGTGCTCACCCCCTTCGCCCGCGGGGCGCGGGAGCGCGGCCTCACGGTTGCCGCCTTCACCGGCCACCGGCTCGAGGATCTCCGGGCCGATCGGATTCCGGGTTCCGGCGAGCTCCTGGCGGAGATCGACCTCCTCGTGGACGGTGCCTACCAGGCCGGACGGCCCGAGACGGAGCGGCGCTGGTCCGGCTCGGCCAACCAGCGCTTCCACTTCCTCACCGGCCGGATTTCACTAGGAGTAGAAAATCTCCACCCTGGCGAGCCGGAGCGAACCGTCGAGCTCCGCATCGCCCCCGACGGGGCCCTCACCCGCAGCGGCTGGCCCGAGCCGTGACTTCGGCGCCCTGCCGCGTCAGCCCTGGCGCGTCGTGCCCTTCACCGTCGTCGACTGCTGGTAGTACTCGGACGTCTTCGTCCGTTCCGTCACCGCGCCCAGCGCCCTCTCCAGCGCCTCGGTCTCGGTGAGGCAGGTCTTCCCCTTCAGGCCGCGGGTCTGGACCTTCACCTCGCCCTGCGGCGTGAAGAGGAGCTCGATCTCGATCTTCTCGGCCACCGTTCACCTCCACCGCTGCAGGACCACCCGCACCGAGCCGTCGGACTGCTTCTCCTCCCTGGCCACGGCGTACCCCTTCCGCGTGAGCTCGCCCACCGCCTTCGAGTAGGCCCAGCGCTGCGCGATCTTCCCGGCCAGCGCCCTGCCCGGCCCCGCCTCGCAGTCCTTCGGGATGAGCGTCACCTTCTCGGTCTTCCGGTCGATCTTCACCCCCACCTCCGCGCCACCCTCCCGCAGGACGTGGTCGACCTCGTGGGTGGCGCCGTCGGCGGTCTGCAGCTTCCGCTGCTCGAGCCGCTCCAGCCCGAGCTCGGCCACCACCTGGACGAGGAGCGCGACTCCCTGGACGACGATCGCGATGCTCGCGTGCTGGGACATCACCACCTCCGGTTGCGGCCGCGCCGCGGGGAGAAGATGGACAGGACCCCGAAGAGGATCCCCATCGCCAGCAACCGCACCATGGCGTTGCCGACGACGAGGAGCAGGAGCGGCAGGCCGATGAGCGCCACCGCGGCGGCGATGCGCCACCCTGTTCCCGGGATGAACTGGAGGAGTCGCATCCCCACCGACTCCCGGTGGCCGATGGGACCGTTGCCGAAGGGGCCGTCGGGGAGCGCCTCGTCCACCCGCTCCCGCTCCCGCCGCGCCAGCTGCTCGCCGAGTTCCCGGCGGGCGCGCTCCACGTCGAAGGCGTCGCGGGTCTGGGCCTCCCGCCGGGCCTCCGCGTCCTTCCGCTCCGCCTCGGCCTCGGCCTGCCGCTCCGCCCAGAGCTTCTCGTTGAAGCCCCGCTGCTCGGGCGTGTCGAGCGGCGCCCCACACCGCGGGCAGGTGGGCTCGTGGACCGAGCTGTCCATGCGGCAGGACGCACAGCGGGTGAAGGGCTGGGCGTCGGCCCGGACCTCGGCCGTCTCGAGCGGCCGCTCCGGAGGGGGCTGGAACCGGCCCGCCGCCGACGAGGGCACGGGATCGGCCGGCGCGGGATCGTCCGGCCGTGCGCGCTCCAGCTTCAGGAAGCGCTCGCGTCGCTCGGAGCCCACGGGTCAGCCGAACCGGGAGGCCAGCGGGCGGGGGACCTCCTCCGCCGGCACGGTGGACGCGGGGCGGGTGCGGGTCCGCGCCCACTCCCGCAGCTTCTGGATGTCCTCCCGCATGGTGGTGGCGAGCGGGAAGGTCTCGGCGACCGCGCGCTCCAGGTGGCGCTGCGAGAGCTCCTGCCCCTCGGCGAAGGCATCGTAGAGGGCGGCCACCACCACCTGCTCGATCTCGGCTCCGCTGAATCCCTCGGCCGCGGTCGCCAGCGCACCCAGGTCGTACCCCTCCGGCTTGCGCCCCCGCCGCCCCACGTGGATGCGGAAGATCTCCTCCCGCTCCGCCCGCGCCGGCAGGTCGATGAAGAAGATCTCGTCGAAGCGCCCCTTGCGCAGCAGCTCGGGCGGGAGCAGGTCGATCCGGTTGGCGGTCGCCACCACGAAGACCGGCGCCGTCTTCTCCTGCAGCCAGGTGAGCAGGGCGCCGAAGATCCGGGCCGTGACCCCGCCGTCGGAGAATCCGGAGGAGCCCATCCCCGACAGCCCCTTCTCGATCTCGTCCGTCCAGAGGACGGCCGGGGCCACGCTCTCGGCCACCCGGATGGCCCGCCGCAGGTTCTCCTCCGACGAGCCCACCAGGCCGCTGAAGATCCGCCCCATGTCGAGCCGCAGGAGCGGCATCTTCCAGGAGGAGGCGATGGCCTTGGCGGTGAGGCTCTTCCCGCATCCCTGCACGCCGAGGAGGAGCAGCCCCTTCGGCTCGGGCAGCCCGAAGCGGCGCGCCGGGTCGCTGAAGGCGTTGCCGCGGCGGGAGAGCCAGGTCTTCAGATTCTCGAGGCCGCCCACGTTCCCGAACTGCTCCTCGGTGGGGTAGTACTCGAGCAGACCGCTCTTGCGGATCACCTGCCGCTTCTCGTCCAGGATGAGGCCGATGTCCTCGCGCGCGAGGCGGGAGTCGGCGGCGATGGC
The DNA here is from genome assembly GCA_903855945.1 of uncultured Anaeromyxobacter sp. Taxonomy (GTDB): domain Bacteria; phylum Myxococcota; class Myxococcia; order Myxococcales; family Anaeromyxobacteraceae; genus CAIOAK01. The sequence continues at coordinate 8,912 of CAIOAK010000076.1, read as the reverse complement.
CTTCGCGAAGGCGTTCTCCGCCTCGGAGAGGGTGAGCCCCTGGGCGGCCTTGGCGATGGCGTCGGCGTCCTCGCGCTTCAGGCTCACCTGGGCCCGCTTCCCCCGCACCACCACCTCGGCGATCTCCTTCAGGAGGCCGAAGAGCTCCTCGTGCGTGGGCAGCGGCACGTCGAGGACGGTCATCTCCTTCTCCAGCTCGACGGGGATCTGGAGCACCGGGGAGAGCAGGATGACGGTGGTGTAGGTGGTCTTGAGCGACTGGGCCAGCTCGCGCATGGCCCGGATCACCGACGGGTCGTTCAGGTACGGATGGAAGTCCTTCAGGACGACGAGCGACGGGTCGGCGAGCTTCTCGATGGCGGCGAGCGCCTCCATCGGCTCCCGTGCGCCCTCCGGTCCGGTGCCGCGCACGCCCCCCACCCGGCGCAGCCCCTTCGTCACCGACCAGGTGATGAGCGCCTTGCCGTGCCGCTTCGCGAGCTCCTCCAGGATGGTGTCGAGCCGCTGCTCCTCCCACGAGACGAGCGAGATGAGCGGGTAGCGGGCCCGGACCAGCGTGTCGAGCTCCCGGACGAAGCGCGGCGGTTCGGCCGTGGGCCTCGCCGGGGGCGGCGCGGGTTCGCCGGTCGGCGGAGGGATGGGGCCGGAGGACATCCGGCGAAGCATATCAGGGGCTGCGGAACCACAGGAGGCGCGGCGCATCCCCCGAAAGGTCGAGCGCGGCGACCGTGCCCGGCGACGTCGGCATGGGCTTCCCGGCGGCGATGGTGAGCGCCTCGGCCACCTCCGGGTTGTGACCCACGAGCGCCGTTCCGGGACCGGCCTCGCGCGCCCGCTCGAGCAGTTCCCGTCCCCCGGTGCGACCGGAGGCGAGCTCGTCGTCCGCCTCGGCCTCCACTCCGGTGGCGCTGGCGAGGATCTCCGCCGTCTCCCGGGCACGCCGGAACGGGCTGGAGAGGACGCGGGTCACGAGCAGGCGGGGGGCGAGCATTCCGAGCAGGTCGGAGAAGGCGTCCCTCCCCGCCGCCGTCAGGGGACGATCGGCGTCGCGCCCTCCACCGGCGGCCTCGGCGTGGCGCACGAGGAACACCGGCGCCGTCACCCCGCGCTCTCCTTCATCCGTCCGGTGACGCGGGCCAGCGTGGCGAGCCGGACCGCCGTCGCGTCGTCGGCCAGGACCGCGGACATCGGCTGGGACATCCGGTACGACCAGTTCTCCTCGTTCACCGTGCCCGGCACGTTGACCCGCTCCCTGGATCCGACCGCGTCCTGGAAGGGGAGGAGCAGGAGATCGGAGCCGGAGGCGGAGACGAGTCCGAGGAGCGCGTCCCGCACCGCCTCGTCGAACTTCACCGGCGCCAGCTTCGCGAGCGGCTCCAGCGCGGGAAGGGCGAGCAGCGCCTTTCGCTCGGCCGGATCGAGCGACTCCCACCAGTCGGCGAGCGAGTCGGTGTCGTGGGTGCCGGTGGTGGCGAGCGAGACGGTCGGCCAAGTCCTGGGATCGCGGAAGACCGCTCCGTCCTTCTCCCAGCGCAGCACCCGGTAGCCGGGGATGCCGAGCCGCGAGAGCGACGCGCGGACGAAGTCGGGCACCGTCCCCAGGTCCTCGGCGATGACCCGCGCCCCCTGCGCGAAGGCGGCCATCACCCGCTCGCCGTTCTGGATCTGGGCGGGCTCCGTGTCGGGGACGAAGCCCGGGGGGCCGCCGTCGTTGGGGCGATAGAAGCTCCGGTAGAAGCCGACCACGTGGTCCACGCGGTAGGCTCCGTAGAGCTCGGCGGAGCGGCGAGCCCGCGCCGTGATCCAGGCGTAGGCGTTCCGCGCCATCTGGTCCCAGCGGTAGACCGGCAACCCCCAGTCCTGTCCGTCGGCGCTGAAGGCGTCGGGCGGCACCCCGGCGCGGGCGTCGAGCCGGAAGTCGCCCGGTCGAGCCCACACGTCGGCCGAGTCGGTGGCGACCATGAAGGGGAGATCTCCCATCAGGTCGGCGCCGGCCGCCATCACCGCGCGCCGGGCCTCCTGCCACTGCTCGTCGAGATGCCATTGCAGCCAGCACCGGTAGAGCACCCGCTCGGAGAGCTGGGCGCGGGCCTCGGCCAGCGCGTCCGGATCCCGGGTGGCGAGGGGGGCGGGCCACTCCTGCCAGCAGCGGCCGGCCTGGAGGTCGTCGTGGATGGCCACGAAGAGCGCGTAGTCGGTGAGCCAGGAGGCGTGCGCGCGCCGGTAGGCCCGGAGCGCCGCGGCCCGGGCCGTGCTGGCGTGCCAGTGGTGCTCCAGGAAGGAGCGGAAGGCCATCTCGCAGGCCCGCTCCTTGAGCGCCCGCACGTCGCGCCAGCGGACCGCCGGCGAGGCCCGGAGCTCGGCGAGGAGCGCCCGGTCCTCGTCGGAGAGCGCGTCGAGGCCACCGGCCGCCTGGAAGTCCTCCGACGCGTCGAGCGCCAGGTAGATCGGGTCGATGGCGAAGGCGGAGATGGCCGAGTAGGGGCTGTTCTGCCCGCGGGCCGCCTCGTTCACCGGGAGGACCTGCACGAGGGAGAAGCCCGCCGAGACCGCCCAGCGGGCGAACGGGACGACGTCGGGGATCTCGCCCAGACCCCAGCCGGAGGGGGAGCGGATCGAGAAGAGGGGGAGGAGGACGCCGGATTCGCGCATCGGAGCGGTCTTGTAGCCAGGAGGGGAGCGGGTTATCCAGTCGATGTTGTCGCACGCCCCGGCCATTCGCGGAAGATTCGCGCCCACCCCCACCGGACCCATGCACCTGGGCAACGCCCGGACGGCGCTGCTCGCATGGCTGGACGCACGCTCCCGAGGGGGTGCGGTGGTCATGCGGGTCGAGGACCTGGACGGGCCTCGCGTCCGGCCCGGGCTGGAGGCCCGGATCCTGGAGGAGCTGCGCTGGCTGGGGCTCGACTGGGACGAGGGACCCGATCGGGGCGGGCCGCACGCCCCGTACCGGCAGTCGGAGCGGGGAGGGGCGTACGCCGAAGCGCTCGAGCGGCTCCGCGCCCAGGGGTTCGTCTACCCCTGCTTCTGCTCCCGGGCGGAGATCGCCCAGGCCAGCCAGGCGCCCCACGCGTCCGACGAGGGGCCGCGCTACCCGGGAACCTGCCGCGATCTTTCGCCGGCGGAGCGGGAGGCGCGGCGGGCGCGACGCCCCCCGGCCTGGCGGTTCCGGGTCCCGGAAGGACCGGTCCCCTTCCGGGATCGTATTCACGGAGAGTGTAGTTTCGACGTGGCCGCCACGGTGGGGGACTTCGTGGTGGCCCGCGCCGACGGGGTGCCGGCCTACCAGCTCGCGGTCGTGGTGGACGACGCGGCCATGGAGGTGACCGACGTGCTCCGCGGCGACGATCTGCTCCCCTCCACGTCGCGGCAGCTCCTGCTCCACCGGGCGCTCGGCCTGCGGGAGCCGGCCTTCGCCCACGTTCCGCTCGTGGTGGGGCCGGACGGGGAGCGTCTCGCCAAGCGGCACGGCGCCGCTTCGGTGGGCGATCTGCGCGATCGAGGTGTCGCGCCGGAGACGGTGACGGGATGTCTCGCCGCCTCGGCGGGGCTCGTGCCGGCCGGAACCCGGGTGATGCCGGCCGAGCTCGTCGCCTCCTTCCGGCTCGACGCCGTGCCGCGCACGCCGGCCCGGCTGGAGGCGCCCCTCGTGGCTGCCCTTCCACTCCTTCCCCGGATCCAGTGAGGCGTGCCGGGCTACGCGAGCAAGGCGTCGGCCGTCTCGCGCAGGTAGCGCGCCGCCACCGACAGCGTCCGCTCGGCCCCGCCCGGCGTGCGCGCGATGGGCGGGGCCACCTCCATCACGTCGCCCCCCAGGAGCCCCACCTCGCGCCCGAGACGTCGGATGAGCTCCACCACGAAGTCCGGGTCGAGCCCTCCCGGTTCGGGCGTGCCCGTGGCGTCCACCCAGGCGTCGTCGGTTCCGTCCACGTCGTTCGAGAGATAGACCTCGCGGACGCCCGAGGCGCGCACGGCGGCGACCACCGCGTCGAGCGCCGCCGCGGGATCGGACCGGACCTCGCCGGCCCAGAACTGCCGGACCCCCAGCGTTGACTCCCAGTGAAGCCGGTCCCGCCCGGAGACCCGGATGCCCACCTGCACGAGCCGGCCCCCCCGCCCGAGCCGCTCGTTCGCGTGGAAGGACCAGGTGCCGAAGCAGTACTTCACCCCCAGCCGCTCGGCGAGGAGGTCGGTGTGGGCGTCGAGCTGCACCACCCCGAACCCCGGCCGTGCCCGGTGGAGCGCCGCCACCGCCGGCCACGCCGTGGAGTGGTCGCCCCCGAGCAGGAGCGGCCGTGCCGCTGGGTGGACCGCGAGGACGAGGTCGAGGACCCGCTCGGCGATGGAGAGGGGGGAGACCGGCAGACCCGCCGCGACGTCGGCGTGCAGCCCCGGGTAGAGGGCCCGGCGGGAGGCCGCGAGCTGCGCGGGGGAGAGCATCTCGTCGTGGAGGAGCTGCGGGATCACCACCACGTCGCCGATGTCGAGGAGCCCGCGCCGGCCGGCCGATTCGAGCCAGGCCGGGTCGTCGGCGAGCAGCCGCTCCCGGAGAGCCAGCGGCCCCTGGTTCGCGCCGCGCAGGACCCCGGCGCCCACGTCGGAGGGCACGCCCACGAGCACCGCGCGGGCCGTGCCGATCCGGTCGAGCCGCTCCCGGAAGATCCGCTCGACCTCCGCGTCGCTCCCGGCTCCGTACAGGCGCCGCTGGGCCGCCGCCTGCGCCTCGCGGCCGGCCGAGACGAGCGGCACGCCTCCGCCGGCGGGGCGGAGCAGGAGAGCCAGCTCCTCGGCGGCCGTCATCCGGGGCCACTAGAGGCGCGTCGGGCGCGCCTCCTCCTGCATGCGCGCCCGGACGAGCTCGACGAGGGTACGGACGCCGACGCCGGTTCCGCCCTTCGCGACGTAGCCCTTCTCCTTGGTGGTGGAGGACGGTCCGGCGATGTCGAGGTGCACCCAGGGTGCGTCGCCCACGAACTCCTTCAGGAACCAGGCGGCGCTGATGGAGCCGCCCATGCGCGTGCCGGCGTTCTTGAGGTCGGCGACGTCGCTCTTCAGCTCCTCCTTCACCGAGTCGATGAGGGGCAGCCGCCAGGTGTCCTCGCCGGCGGTGCGGGCCGCGGCGAGCACCGCGTCCATGGCCGGCCCGTCGGGCCCGAAGGCGCCCACGGTGGTCATCCCGAGGGCCACGAGGCATGCGCCGGTGAGGGTGGCGAGGTCCACGAGAACGGCCGGCTTGAGCGTCTCCACGCCCCAGGCGAGCACGTCGCCCAGGACGAGCCGACCCTCGGCGTCGGTGTTGGTGATCTCCACCGTCTTGCCGTTCCGGGCGATGAGGATGTCCGACGGCTTGTAGGCGCGCCCGCCCGGCATGTTCTCGCAGGCGCCCACCAGGGCGTGGACCGGGAAGGGGGGCGCGAGCTCGGCGATCACCTTCATGGCGGCGATGGCGGCAGCGGCGCCCGCCATGTCGGTCTTCATGTCCACCATGCCGTCGGTGGGCTTGAGGGAGAGCCCACCCGAGTCGAAGGTGATGGCCTTGCCCACGATGACCACCGGCGCCTTCCGCGCCGACGCGCCGCGGGGCACGTAGGAGATCCTCACCAGACGCGGCTCCTCGGCCGAGCCCCGGGTGACGCCGAGGAACATCCCCATGCGCAGCCCGGCGATCTCGCGGGGCCCGAGCACCTCGGCCTGCAGGCCCGATTCCTTCGCCAGCTCCCGTGCCGCGTCGGCGAGGCGCGACGGCGTCAGGTGGAGCGGGGGCTCGTTCACCCGGTCGCGCGCCCAGGCGACGGCCTGGGACACGGAGCGCGCCAGCGCCACCGCCTCCTTCACCTCCCGGGAGCGCTCCAGCCCCTGCGGGACCGCCACCACGACCGACTCGACCTGCGGCCGCTTCTTCTTCCGCTCCTCGGTCCGGTAGCGGTCGAACTGGTAGGCGCCGAGGAGCGCCCCCTCCACGATGGCCCGGGCCTCGTGGGCGGTCTGACCGGGAAGCCGTGGGGCGGCGAAGGCGAGCCGGGTCCCGCCTCCCCTCTGGGTGAGGCGCGCGGCGTCGCCGGCCGCCATCCGCAGCGGCTCGAAGCCGGCGCGCGGCAGGGCGGACTCGGCCCCCTCCCGCTTTCCCAGCCCGAGGAGCAGGATCCGGCCGGCGCGGAGCTTCCCGAGCGAGCGGAACGAAAGCGTCTGGCCCGCCTTCCCCTGGAAATCCTCCTCCGCGGCGGCGGCGGCGAGGTGCCCGTCCAGCCTGCGGTCCAGCTCCGCGAAGAGCCCCTTCGGGTCGGCGGCGTCCCCCTCGAACACCGGGACCGCCAGGACCGACGCCTCCACCTCGAGCGGACTCGACCCCGTCACCTCGATCTTCATCCATGCCTCCACTTCGGCGCCGCCGCGGAAGCGGCGGGAAGGTGCCACATTGCGTCCGGCTACCCGCGCGGCTTCCGCCCGTGCGCGGCGGTGATCACGGTACCGATTCCACCGCGCACCAGGAAGTCACCCGTGACCTCGACCCAGCGGGGCTTCAGCGCCCGGACCAGGTCGTCGCAGATCTCGTTCGTCACCTTCTCGTGGAAGGCTCCCTCGTTCCGGAAGCTCCACAGGTAGAGCTTCAGGCTCTTCAGCTCCACGCACAGCCTGGCCGGGACGTAGCGGATCCGGATGGTGGCGAAGTCGGGCTGACCGGTGAGCGGGCAGAGGCAGGTGAACTCCGGCGCCTCCATCGCGATCTCGTAGGGGCGGCGCGGATTCGGGTTGGGGAAGACGTCGAGGGTTCGAGAGGGCTTCGAGGGCATGGCCTGTGGAATCTAGCATCCGCCGGCGTCGAGCGCCGCCCCGCACCTCGGGCAGCGGTGGTCTCGTTCCACCTGCGTGGGTACGGGGGCGGTGGGCGGCCCGGGACGCTCCCCGCGCAGCCAGAGCCCCTTCCCGCAGGCCGGGCAGTGGGGAACGGAGAGGGCCCGGATCACCGCGGCGAAGAGCAGGCCACCGACGAGGAGCGGGAGGCCGGCGCGCCAGCTGCGGGCCGCCACCGCGAGAAACGCCCAGCCCAGGAGTGCGGAGAGGAGCGCCCACGGGACCATGCGCCGCGCCCCGCGAGCCCGCTGCAGCTCCTTGCGAACCTGCTCCCAGCTCGTGGTCCCGGCCATCAGATCCGTACCCCGAAGATGGCGAGCACCGAGAAGACGAGCACCACGAGCGCCTCCCCGGTGATGAAGCCGGAGGCGAGCGGCATCGAGTAGGTCGCCTCGGTGCGCGGGCTCACACGGACCCAGATCGCCTCCGCCACGCCCCCGGCCACCATGGGGATGACGGCATACCCGGGGATGAGCATCCCGAGACCGACGGCGGTGGGGCTGGGGAGGAACCGGTGCCAGCGGGGCTCGAGCACGGTGATCACCGTGCCGAGGACGAGCGCCACCACGAGCGCCGTCATCGAGCCCTGCGGGAGGAAGGCGAAGCCCTTGGAGAGCAGCTCGGCGAAGCCGGCCCACTTCACGCTGATGGGCGAGGTGAGGCCGCCCTCGCCAAACCCGTACTTGGCCCGCAGCGCCGGGTAGACCACCGCCACCGCGGCCGCGCCCACCGGGATCCCGAGGAGCTGCAGGATGGTGAGATGGCGGTTGTTCGAGCCGATGATCTTCCCGGCCCGGTAGCACTGCATGAGGTGCTCGCCCTGGCCGGCCACGGTGCCGCTCATGCCCGAGCCGATCATGTTGATGGGCAGGTGGCCGGGGGAGAGCGCGGCGAAGACCGCCTGCATGAGGTTCGCGAGCGCGCTGATGGGGGCCCAGTTGGTCTCGCCCAGCACCCGGATGCCCACCAGCATGAGGGGGAAGGAGAGCAGGAGCGACACCACCGAGAGCCACACCGGGAAGCCGAGCGAGATCTTCTGCACCGCGGCGAGCGCCACCGACGAGACCAGCGCCCCGGCGATGGTCCAGCGCATGGGGAACTCGGAGCCCTCGGCATCGGCGGCCGACAGGTTGCGGAACGTGCGGGCGATCACCTTCCAGTTGAGGACGAGGGCGGTGATGCCGCCCGCGACCATGAGCCCCGTGGCCGGCCACATCACCCACTTCAGCACGTCGGCGAAGGTCATGGCCCTGGCCCAGCCGCGGGCCACGAGCGGCGCAGGCGCGATCACCCAGGCCAGGATCGAGCCGAGGAGCATGGAGAGGGTGACCCGGAGCCCCACCAGCATGCCGGCCCCGAAGGAGAGCACGCCCAGTTCGGTGCCCATCCGCAGCGCGTGGCCGTTCGCCCCGAAGGCCAGCTCGCCGGGGAAGAGCTTCCACGGCCCGTCGCGAAGGAAGCAGATGAGCCCCGAGATGCCGGTGCCCGCCGCCAGCGCCCGGAGCCGGTCGGCGGCCTCCTTGCGCCCCTGGTAGAGCACCACCAGCGTCTCGCCGGCCGCGGTGCCGTCGGCGAAGGTGAGGTTCTCCTCGTCGATGTAGTGGCGTCGCAGCGGGACGGCGAGGAAGGCGCCCACGAACCCGCCCAGGGTGAGCCACCAGAAGATCTGCCAGCTCGTGAGGTGGAGCGAGAAGCCCAGGCCGGCCCGCTCGTTCAGCATGTCGATGGCGGCGAGCACGATGACCATGAAGCCGGTCTGCCCCGCCGCGGTGCCGGCGGTCTGGGCCATGTTGGCCTCGAACCGGTTGGAGGCCACGCTCGTGAAGAGCCCCACCAGCCCCAGGATCATGTAGCCGAAGAAGGCGCTCACCACCGAGATGTTCGGCCCGTAGCCGAGCTTCAGGACGACGTACGGATAGGCGGCGCCCATGATGAGGGCCACGACGACGGCGGTGAGGACGGCGCGGAGGGAGAGCTCCCGGGGCGGGGAGGCGGCGAGGTCGGCCATGGCGCGCGGATTGAACCCGATCCGGCGTCAGGGCGCCAGGGGAAGGGGC
>CAIOAK010000075.1 GCA_903855945.1 uncultured Anaeromyxobacter sp. | reverse complement strand
GGCCTGCTTCAGGCCGTCGTGACGCTGCTGGTGGAGGACCGCCCTCTCCCCACCTCCAAACAGGACCACCAATACCGGAAGCCGAACCCGGCGACCCTCCAGCTCGTCCGCCTCGGCTCGCACAGCGATCTGTTCGGGTAGCGCTCCCCGCGCCAGGGCCGTCGCCGGGATGCGGATGGAGTTCGACACTCGGAGGGCGGGCAGCGCCCCGGCCTGGACCAACCGGTACACCGTCGCTCGGGACACCCGGAGCCGGTCGGCAACCTCACGGACGGTCAGCAGCGGCCCCGCGGTGTCCCGCACCACGAATGCACCAAACGGCGTCGCAACCAGTGGAAGCGGTGCCACGGTATGCGATCCCGCGCCACCATCGACCCCAGCGTTGTCCATGGGATACGAAGCCAGGTGATCCGGTACCACGCCGTGCGGATCGGCATTCGGCCCTTCGGAACCGAACCGCGCCTGGGATAGACTGGGACACACGCCATGGCGAGACGACGAGATGTTCGGCCCAAGAAGCCGTATCGCGCGAGTCCGGACCAGGTGCGCATCACCCGTGGTCCGAACGGCCCGGAGATCGAGTACGCCGAGGAGAACGTGTCCGGTGTGCACCTCGTGATGAGCCCCGGGGAGCAGGCGGCGCTCACCGATGAGCAGATCCTCGAGATCCACAATCGCTGCATCGACGCGCAGCAGGCGTCCCGGGACACCTACGAGTGGGTCGCGCTGGAGGTCCCTCCTGGCACCCCGCAGGTGAAGCGCGATCGCAGGACCGGGAACATCTTGCCTCGCGGTGACGTTCTGCGCTGCCGCCTCACCGACTGCGCCGCCGACGAGGAGGACCCGGTAGCGATCTACATCGACGACGAGGAGTACACGCTGCGCGAATTCGGCCAGATGCTCCGGATGTACGCGGGTTGGGGAATGCGCGTCGTGTTCGTTCCGGAGGACTCCGTGCACGAGGAGCCGGTCATCGAGGTCCGCAAGCCGAAGCGGAGGCGCTGACGGCAGGCGCCGAGCGCAAGGAGGGTGGATGGGCATGGAGGGCAAGTGGCGGGGCGCGCGCTACTTGGCGATCCACGTCCCCGTGCCGGGATCCCATCTCGCGTCGGTGGAGGGCGCGCCGAGCACCGGGCCGAGGAACCCCCGAGCCGCGGCAGTTACCTCGACCTTGTGGGGGTTGCGGTGCCCACCATGGAAGAAGGGAAGCGGCCGATCGCGGACCGAGAAGGGAAGGCGCGGTGCGACTCCCAGGACAGATCGAGAAGACGGGCAAGCACTGGCTCCTCGAGGCGGTCGGTTTACCCGTAGCCCTGTTGTAGCTACATTGGAATGCGCAAGGACGCCGTTTTCCGGATGCGGGTTCCCAAGAGGACGCTGGCCGCCATCAAGCGGGTGGCCGCCGCCAGGGGCGAGGACGCTTCCGAATGGGGGCGCAGCATCATCGAGATCGAGGTGCGGCGCGACCTCGCCGCGATACAGCTCCGCGAACAGCTCCAGGCGGCGAAGCCGGGCAGCCTGACCGAGGACGAGGCCATGAGCCTCGTCAACCAGGCGAAGCGGGCCGCGAGGGCAGGGTGATCCGAGCGGTCCTCGACTGCAACGTCGTGATCACCGCGGCGCTCTCTGCCGGGAAATGCTCCCAGTTGCTATCCCGAGCCCGGCAGCGCGACGGGTTCGACCTGGTCTGGTCACCGCCCATCGTTGCCGAGTGTCTCCGGGTCATCGAGTACCCCAAGTTCACCGGGAAGTTCAGGACCGATCCACGGGTCCTCGTCGAGCGGGCCATGGCGAGCGCCCACATGGTGGCGACGGACCTGCTTCCGGCGATCGACGTCGTCAAAGCCGGCCCGTCCGACAACGTCTACCTTGCGACGGCCCTGGCCGGCGGTGCCCGCTGGGTGGTCACCGGGAACACCAGGCACCTGACCAGGCTGGACGGCTATGCCGGGCTCCGGATCGTCGGGCCCGCCGCCTTCCTGGCGGAGCTGGACGCGCAGGGCTGAGGTGCCGGCTCGAACCGACGCGCCACCGGGGCCGTGGCCTCGTCACGGAGTTCGAAATCCTCAAGAGGGGACACGTACCGGCGGTCTACACGGTCAAGCTGCAAGGGGTTGTCTTCGCCCTTCATGCCTTTCAGAAGAAGTCGAGGAAGGGGAGGGAGACGCCCCAGCAGGAGATCGAGCTCGTGCGACGACGGCTCAAGCGCGCGGAGGAGATCCACGCGGCGATGGTCAAGGCCAGAGGAGCGTCACATGAAGAAGAGGACTGACTACAAGGTGAGCGGCGGAAACGTGTTCAGGGAGCTCGACGTGCCTTCGGCGGACGAGGCGCTGACGAAGGCCGAGCTCGCTGCCCGGATCGCCGGGATCATCGCCAGCAGGAAGCTCACCCAGGCTGCCGCAGGCGAGATCCTCGGCGTGGACCAGCCCAAGGTGTCGGCGCTGTTGCGAGGCCGAGGGAGAAGCAGAGGGGGTGGGGCCAGGGCAGCTTTCGGACCCGGAGCCGGGCGGCCACCTCACGAACGGTCAGCAGACGACCCGCCGCGTCATGCACGCCAATGCACCAAACGGCGTCGCAACCGGGATACGCCCCCAGGTGACCGGCTGCCACGCCGTGCGGATCGGCATTCGGCCCTTCGGGCGCCCTGTTCGTTTGCTGGGAATGCACACCGAAAAGTAGGAATATGAGCGACTCACAGGAGAAGGTATGGCCCGAAAGCTCACGACCGATGACCGCCCGAAGTTGCGGGCGGAGGCGGAGGCGCGGTTGGCTTGCGCCCCCCCGGCTGCGAGGCCCAGCCAATCCCCAGCTGGTCTTCTGCACGAGCGCCTGGTCGATCTCTACGACTTCGCCCCGGTAGGCTACCTCGCGCTCTCCGGCGACTGGCGAATCCAGGAGGCGAACCTGACGGCCGCGGCGATGCTGGGCGTCGAACGCGCCAAGCTCAGGGGCCAGCGATTCGAGAGCTGGATACGAGGCGAGGACGCCGTGAGCTGGCGCTCCGGTTGCCAGGCTCCGGTCAGGCGCGACGGTCGGGCGTCATGGGACCAGGTGCTGCGGCGCCGTGACGGCTCCCTCCTCCAGGCACACCTCGAATGCTTCCTGGTCACGCACGACGATTCCAGTTCTCCCGTACGGATCGTCCTGACCGACATCGGCGAGCGGAAGCGGAGCGAGGAGGAGGCCCTGGCCGCATGGAAGGTCGCGGCCTTGACGCTCGATGCGATGCCCGAGCATGTCTGCGTCATCGACGACAAGGGCGTGATCCTCCGTACCAACGCTTCCTGGCGGTCCTTCTCGGCGGGCAACCAGGGTGCGCTCGACCGGACGGCGGAAGGCGTCAGCTACATTGGCGCGTGCGAGCGGGCGAGCGGTTCGGACGCGGAGGAGGGGCGACGATTCGGGCAGCGGTTGCGAGCATTGCTGGCCGGCGAGATCGAGAGCTTCAGCGTGGAGTACCCCTGCCACTCCCCGACGACCGAGCGCTGGTTCCTGGCGCAGGTCACTCGGTTCCTGGAGCGGGGATGCGCCCGGGCGCTGGTCGTCCACAAGGACCTCACGGAGCAGAGGCGGAGAGAGGAGTTGCTCCGCGAGCGGGAGGCCCGACTCCGGGCCTACTTCGATTCACCTGCGGTCGGGATCGCCGTCACCAGCCCCGAGAAGGGATGGATCGAGGTCAATGACCGGCTCTGTGACATCCTGGGATATCCCCGGGAGGAGCTTGCGCGGCTGACCTGGCAGGACTTGACACACCCTGACGACGTCGCGCTGGAGGTCGGGCAGTTCAACCGCGTGCTTGCCGGCGAGATCGAGCGGTACTCCATCGACAAGCGGTTCGTCCGGAAGGACGGAAGAGTCGTCTGGACCCTCCTCTCGGTGAGTTGCGTGCGGCGGGGTGACCGGAGCGTCGACTACTTCGTCGCCATCCTCAACGACATCCAGGAGCGCAAGGAGATCGAGCGATTGCTCCGGGTCAGCGAGACCCGCTTCCGGAACCTGTTCGAGACCATGCCCGTGGGTGTCGTCTATCAGGACGCGCACGGACGGATCACCTCGGCCAATCCGGCGGCCGAGCGAATCCTGGGCCTGTCCCTCGACCAGATGCAGGGGCGCACCTCCGTTGACCCGCCCTGGAAGGCGGTCCACGACGACGGATCGGACTTCCCAGGACACGAGCACCCCGCGATGGTTGCGCTCCGTTCGGGAGCGGAGGTTCGCGACAAGTTGATGGGCGTCTTCAATCCAGCGCGTGGGAGTTACACATGGATCAACGTCAACGCGGTGCCGAAGGTTGACTCGAATACCGGCTCCGCCGAGTCGGTCTTCACGACCTTCGAGGACGTCACCGACCGGGTGGAGGCGGATCGAGCGCGGGGCGCCGCGAGTTCGCTGCTCAAGAGGGCCGGCGAGATGGCCCACCTCGGGGGGTGGGAACTCGACGTCGCGACGCAGCACCTGACCTTCTCGCCCGAGGCCGCCCGGATCAACGAAGTGGACCCGCAGGAGCGGCTCTCGCTGGAGGAGGCGCTGGATCGCATCGCCCCCGCGTACCGGCCCTCGTTCCTCGAAGCCGTGCAGGCCGCGATGGAAGACCAGACGCCCTGGGACCTGGAGGTGCCGATTGTCACGGGCAAGGGGAGGCGCATCTGGACGCGGACCCAGGGCGAAGCCGTCGTGGAGAACGGGAAGGTGGTGAAGCTGATCGGCGCCTTCCAGGACGTCTCCGAGCAGCGGGCGCTCCGGGCCCAGTTGACGCAGTCGGCCCACCTGGCGGCCATCGGGACCCTGGTGGCGGGCGTGTCCCACGAGATCAACAATCCTCTCTCCGGTGTCCTCGCGGAGAATGGGCTCGCCATCGAGGAGATCCAGGAGGCACGCCGTCTCTTCACCGAGGGCACTGCCGAGGGTCGCAGCGAACTGGCCCGACTCCTTCACGGCATCGAGGAGTCCCTCCGGGACGCCCAGCACGGAGCGCAGCGCATCGCGCAGATCGTCAAGGACCTCTCGCTCTTCGCACGCCCCGACCCGGAGCGGACCCGGGTGCGGGTCATCGAGGTCATGGACCGGGCCATGCAATGGCTACCCGTATCCGTGGGGTCGGTAGTGACCCTCCGGGTGGAGAATGGCGGAGCGCCCGACATCCTGGCGTCGCCGGGCCAGATCGGGCAGGTACTCGTGAACCTGGTCACGAACGCCGCCAAGGCCATGCCCCGGGACAGGAAGGGTGACGTCATCATCCGACTCGGGCCGGGTGGCCCGGGCATGTCTCGCATCGAGGTGAGCGACCAAGGAGTGGGCATGTCCCCCGACGTGATGGAGCGGATCTTCGACCCGTTCTTCACGACGCGCCCCGCGGGAGAGGGCACCGGCCTCGGACTTCCCATCTGCCACGCCATCATCACAGCCCACGGCGGTTCCATCACCGTCGAGAGCGAGGAAGGCAAGGGCTCGACCTTCCGGGTGGAGTTGCCTGCTCAAGGCTCGTAGGCGAAGCCCACGCCGTACACCGAGCGGATGAGCTCCCGCTCCGGCAGCGCCTGCGAGAGTTTCCGGCGCAGGTTCTTCATGTGGCTGTCCACGGCCCGCTCGCTCACGTCGAGGTCGTCCTTGTAGACGAGGTCGAGGAGCTGGGCGCGGGAGAGGACGCGCCCGGGGCGGGACGACAGGGCCTGAAGGAGCCGGAGCTCCTTGGGCGTGAGGTCGAGCCGCTGCCCCGAGACCCGGGCGATCCAGTTCTCGGCGTCGATCTCGACGAGCGGAGGCGTGACGGGGGCCCCCGCGCCCGCCGGCTCCGGGCCGGACGAGCGGCGCAGGACGGCCTTCACCCGCGCCAGCACCTCGCGGGGCGAGTAGGGCTTGCAGACGTAGTCGTCGGCGCCCAGGTCGAGGCCGAGGAGCCGGTCGATCTCCTCCACCCGCGCGGTGACGAGGATGATGGGAAGCCGGGATGTCCGGCGCACCTCGCGGAGGATGGTGAGGCCGTCGAGGTCGGGGAGCATGAGGTCGAGGAGCAGGAGGTCGGGCGGCTCCCGCCGGATCCGCTCGAGCGCCCTTGCCCCGTTTCCCTCCACCGAGGCCTCGTACCCGTCGCGAACGAGGTAGTCGGCGAGGACCTGCGCCAGGTCCGGCTCGTCCTCGACCAGCAGGATCCGGGTCTTCTTCATGTCAGGGCTCCAGGGGCAGCTCGATGCGGACGGAGAGGCCGCCCAGGGGGGACGGGGCGGCGGTGATCGTCCCGCCGTGCCGCTGGACGATGCGCCTGCAGATGGCGAGCCCCAGGCCGGACCCGCCGTGCTGCCGGCTGCGGGACGGCTCGGCCCGGAAGAACCGCTCGAAGAGGCGCTGCATGGCCTTCTCCGGCGGTGCGGGTGCGGTGTCGTCGAAGGTGACGAGGAGCGTCCCGCCGCGCGCCGTCGCGGCGACTTCCAGGCGGCCGTCCGGGTCGGTGTAACGGAGCGTGTTCTCGAGCAGGTTCCCGAAGACCTGGGCGAGGCGATCGCCGTCGCCCCGGACGCGCCGGCCCGGTCCCGTTGCAGCCAGGCGGGTCAGGTCGAGCGCGATCCCGGCGCCCTGGAGCCGTTCCCGGAAGCCTTCCGCCGCCTCGCGCAGGATGGGCACCGGGTCGATCGAGGCGAGCTCGAGGTCGGGTTGCGCGTCGTCCCGGTCGAGGGTCTGTCGCAGGTCGTCCACGAGCTTGCCCAGCTGCATGACGTTGCGGTGCAGGCGCGCGAGCGTGGGCTCGTCGGCGGTGCGGACGGCGTCCTGGAGGGCCTCGATCTCGGCGCGCAGCACGGCGATGGGGGTGCGCAGCTCGTGGGAGCTGTCGGCGATCCACTGACGCCTCGACTCCTCCTCCCGGGCCAGCATCGCCGCCATGGCGTTGAAGTCGGCGGCCAGCTCGCCGAGCTCGTCGCTCCCCCGCACCGGGATCCGTTCCGAGAACCGTCCCTGGGCGATGTGGCGTGCACCCTGGGTGAGATCGCGGATCGGGCCCAGGAGCTGACGCGCGATGAGCCAGGCCGCGACCAGGGAGAGGACCAGCGCGGCGAGCCCGGACATCCACAGGCCGCGCGCCTGGGTGTCCAGGAAGGCCAGGTCGAGGGCCTCGCCGGTGGGGGGCGACCGGAGCACGAGCCAGCCCACCGTCGCCCCGCGGTGACGGATGGGGCGGCGGGCCGAGAGCCCGTCGGGTGGCAGTTCGCCGCCCAGGAGCTTGCCCTCGCCGTCGAGGAGCGAGAGGCGAGCCCGGAAGCCCAGGGTGTCGGGAGGGCGACCTCTGCCGGGCGGCCCGGGCGGGGGCGGCCGTCCGTCGGCGGAGGGCGGCGGCGGAGGTTGCCCGGATCCGGGCGGGCCGCGGAAGGGGGGTGGGTGCCCATCGCCGGGGGGCGGGGACGCTCCCGTCTCGAACGCGCCGAGCGCCTCGTCGGCGCGGTCCCACGGTTCGGAACTGTCCCGGAGGAAGTCCCAGCTTCCGGTCCGGGCGTAGGCCCCCTCGATGCCCGTCACCAGCCAGCCGAGCCGTCCGATCTCGGTCTCGACCACGTAGCGGCGGAAGCCCTTCTCGAGATTCACCCGGTAGAGACCGGTGAGCAGGACGGCCATGGCCGCGGCCAGGGCGAAGGTGGCGAGGAAGGCCTTCCGCTGGATGGTGAGCCGGATCATGGCGTCGAGAAGGAGGCGGCAGTCCGGGGGGGCACGTCGATCGACCACCCGGGGATCCCATGATCGCCCCGGTTGCCCAGTCCGGCCAGCCCGGCGCGGATCTCCCGGCGACCGGCGATCGACAGGCGGAAACCGACCGGGCCGTCGGTCTCGCTGAGCCGGCCCTCGCTCTCTGCGACGATGTCGCCGCCCAGCGCCCGCAGCCGATGCTCGCCTCGATGGATCCAGAGGCCGGCCCGGCCGTCCCACCTGCGCTCGTAGCGGCTCTCGAGGTTGGTCCCCAGGGGGTGGCGCAGGGCGACCCGGAGGCGCTGCAGGAGGGAGAGCCCCAGGATGTTCACCTCGGGTGAATCCCGCCAGGAGCGGCACCCCTCCGGGAGCGGGGCGAGGCCGAAGGCCAGGGTGAACGCGTCGAGCACCGGATCGGCGGGGCCGGCGCGACGGAAGAGGGAGAAGAGCAGATCGCCCTGGAAGGCCTGCACGCTCCCGCCACGGTCGGAGACCAGCAGGGTCTCGCCGAGGAGCCCGAGCCGGACCGAGAGTCCCCAGGTTGCGCCATCGACGGCGAAGCGCCATTCCCGACCGGGAGGGAGGCCCAGGGCCCCGGCGAGGGACCCGTTCACCGGAGCCTGCTCCACCGCCTCCCCGGCCGCGGGCGTGCCGTCCAGGACGAGCCCCCCGTCGCCGTCGAGGTAGCCGGCCAGGTGGAAGGGTCGGGTGGGCGCACCCAGCCAGCCGCCCTGCTGGACGTGAAGGTGAAGGTGGGGCTGGGTGGATCGTCCGCTGTTGCCGCAGCGGCCGATCGGCGTGCCGGGGACGAGCCACTGACCGGGCGCGACGGCGACGCTCCCCTGGCGCAGGTGCGCGAGCAGGACCGATGGGCCACCTGGAAGCTGGAAGAGCACGTGGTTGCCCCAGTTGTCCCGAAGGTTGATCTCGCCGGGCGGGTTGTCCGGCACGTCGCCGCGACAGGAGAGTACCGTTCCCCAGGCCGGGGAGACCACCGGAAGGTCGAAGGCGTGGAAGTCCTCGAGCCGTTCGCCTCCGCCCAGGAAGCTTCGCCCCTCCTGGGTCCGGACGAAGTCGAGCGCGTATCGCCACGGGCCGCCGTGGGTGAGGGCGCCCCCCATCGGCTGGGAGACCTCCATGGGCGCGAGGAAGGGAGGGCGCAGCCCGATGCTGGAGGGGTCGACGCCCCGCGCCCTCGCCAGCCGCTGGCGGCTCAGGCTCTCCTCGGGCCGCGCAGGCCCTGGGAGCCAGAACCGGGACCAGGCCATGCCATGTTCGGCGCGCAGGGCCGCGCGGACGAGCCATGCCGAGAGCAGGAACGGCGCGGAGAGGGGTGGCAGGCCGAGGGGCCAGAGGGTGGCGAGGAGCCCCGCCGAGAGGGCGGTCGACGCGACCACGCCGGCGGCGACGACCGCCAGGCTGCGCCGGCTGGCGGTGGTGTGCGTGCCGAGGACGAGCGCGGTGAGCGCGCCGTTGAAGGCCGCCAGCATCGGCAGCGAGGAGCCGGCCGGCGCCCCCCCCGCCGCGACGAGGACCCAGGCCAGGCCGCCGCCGCCGAGCGCGAGGAGCCCGAGGACCGGAGAGGCGAGCAGCACCGCGGCGAGGATGGTCGCCCCGGAGACGGGATTGGGGACGTAGAGCAGCGCGCCGACGGTGGAGAGAGCGCCGGTCAGCTGTGGGCCGAGCCAGGCCGGGAAGAGGATGGCCGGGGCCAGGCCTCGCACCGGGATCCCCAGCGCACTCGCGGCGGGGAGCAGCGTCCAGGCGGCGCAGAGGAACGGCGCGCCCAGCAGCGGCAGGTCGTGGGCCCTCCGCAGCACGGGGCCGAGCGCCGATCCGAGGAGCACCACGAGCCCTCCGCCCAGCGATGCCAGGAAGACCAGAGTGGCGTTCGCGGAGTGGAAGGCGCCCAGCACGAGCCCCACGTAGAGCGCGTTCAGAAGATCCGTTTCACCCGCCAGCCCGGGCAGGCGCAGGAGCGCCCGGACCGCCATCGCCGAGAGGGCCGCCGTCAGGCCCAGGAGGCCGACGGCCGGGTCGAGCAGGGTCGCAGCGAGCACGAGCGCGCCGACCGCAGGTGACGATGCCAGGAAGAGCGACCCGCCGGCCGTGAGGAGGGGGCGCACGTCAGCCGACCGCCGGGAAGGGGATGACGTTGTCGGGATGGGCCAGGTGGGCGGGCATCCGCTCGTGGGCGCACATGCTGTCGAGGTCCTCGGCGGTGCGGATGACGCTCACCGCCCGGTCCGGGTGGATCATCACCACGGCGGGCCGGTACTCGATGAACTGCATCCACTGCGTGTTGTTGTAGGCGCCGACCGGGGAGATGACGAGCCGGTCGCCGGGCTGGAGCGGAGGGAGCTGGACCGAGGCGCGCACGACGTCGATGTTCATGCACATCGGCCCGTACAGCACGGTCTCGCGCGGCTCCCCGCGCGGCGGCGAGGCCAGCCGGACGTCGTGGTTGTACCAGAAGGCGGTGAAGAGCAGGTTGATGCCGGCGTCGAGGATCGCCGCCGGGCACCCACCGGGAAGCTGCTTCCGGCCGACCACCGAGGTGACGAGCACCTGGGCGTCGTCGACCACGGCCCGGCCGCTCTCGAAGACGAGCGCCGGCCGCTCGTCGCCCCTCTCGAGGCGGTGAGCGGTTCCCTCCAGGAAGGCGGCGCAGATGGCCTCGGCGAACTCCTCGCGGTCGGGCACCGCCTGTTCGGGCGGCAGGTAGATTCCCTGCAGCGCGTTCCGGGACGGGAAGCCCCCGCCGATGTCGAGGTAGTCGAGACGGGTGTGGCCGTCGGCCTCGACCTCCTTCATGAGCCCGCACAGGATCCGCACCTGCGCGGCGTAGGCCCGCGGGTCGAGGATGAAGGTGCCGATGTGGCTGTGCAGTCCGACGAGCTCGAGGTGCGGGCTCGACTGGACGGTGGCGATGGCCTCGCGGGCCTGACCCGACTCCAGGTGGAAGCCGAAGCGACTCCAGGGCTCGGAGAACCCGGTGTCGAAGTTCACGCGCAGTGCAACCGGGACCGGCTTGCCGCGGCGTCGGGCGATGTCCTCGATGGTGCGGAGCTCGTCCAGGTGGTCCACGTGCAGGTGGGCGCCCTCGGAGATGGCCCGCTCCAGGATGGCCCGTGGCTTGTGCGGGCCGTTGAAGAGGATGCGGTTCCCGGGGACGCCGAGCCGGCGCGCCTTCTCGTACTCGAAGCGCGAGACCACCTCGGCCCAGGATCCCTCCTGGTGCAGCACGTTGCACACCGCTCCGTTGTAGTTGGTCTTGTAGGACCAGCCGTGGATGACCTTCACCCCGCGCGAGGCGAAGGCCTGGTGGAGCCGGCGGACGTTGCTGCGCAGCCGCTGCTCGGAGGTGACGAAGAGCGGCGAGCCGAAGCGCTCGACCAGCGTCGCCACCGGCACCCCGTCGATGGCCTCCTGGGCGTCGCTGCGAACCCGGCGCTGGCCGAACTTGTTCAGCTGGTGGAACTCCATCGGGGTGATGCGGGGCGCTTCCCATTCGTTCGTGGACATGGCGTGTCTCCGGTGCAGGGGCTCAGGCCGAGAGGCGTGGGCGGGGATCGGGGAGGGTGCGGGGGAGGGTGGAGCCGCTCATGCTCACGCTCACGATCTCCTCCATGGAGACGATGATCTCGCGGGCGTGGCGGATGAAGGTGACGCCGGGGCGGGGCGGGGAGAGCGGCAGGTCCTCCCGGCGAACCCCCTGCTGGAGGGCCAGCAGCGCCGCCGGGAGGTTCCGGCCCACGGCGTGGGAGAGGTAGATCCAGGCCGGGAAGCGCGGATTGATCTCGATGACGTGGAGCGTCCCCGAGTCATCGCGAAGCATCTCCAGTTCGAGCGGACCGTTCCACCGGAGGGCCTGCATGATCCGCTCCCCGGCGGAGAGCAGGTCTCCGTCGTCGATGGCCACGCCCGCCCAGGCCTTGCCCTTCTCGGTGAGGGCCTGCTTGCGCATCATCACCGGCCCCACCAGCGCGCCGGTGCCGTCGCCGAGTGCGGTCAGGTTGACCTCCTCGCCGGCGACGTGGGCCTGGACCAGCACCGGGTAGCCCCAGGCGCGGGCGATCTGGCCGAAGCGGTAGGCGGCCTCGGCCGGGTCGTGGACCACGTAGGCGTCGTAGAGGACACCTTTCACGACGAGTGGATAGCTCCAGGCGCCCTCCTCCTCGGCGGTGCAGCGCTCGAAGAACCCGGGGTCGCTCACCGGGCGGACCCGCGGCGTGGCCACACCGGCCCGCGCGCAGAGGGCCGGCAGCCGGTCCTTGTCGCGGCTGCGGAGCTGCTCGCGCCCGGGGAGTACCGTGCGCACCCCGCGCCGGGCCAGCTCCGGCTGGAGCGCGATGAAGTTGGGGAGCTCGGCGTCGAGGCTGGGGATGATGGCGTCGAGGGGCTCCACGGCCAGGATCTCCTCCAGACGCTCCATGAGGGCGTCGGCGCCGGCGGCCGGGTAGGGGAGGAGGTGACCTCCTGCGGCGTCGTCCGGGTGGTAGAGGCCGGGGTCGAGCGTCCCGTAGCCGAGCCCGACGATGCGGCCCCGGAATCCGACGGACTCGCTCAGGCAGCGCGCCACCGCGCAGCCGGGGCCGGGGTTGTCCGGGCGCGCGTTCACGCCGGTGAGGCCGACCGTCCACTGCGTCCAGGGGCGCCGAAGCCGGCGGGCGGTCATGGCAGGTACCTCCGCAGCTGGTCCACGAAGGCCTCGGTTGCAGCGGCGACCACCGCCGTGCGCTGGGCGAAGTGCGCGGCGAGCCGGCCGACGACCTCGTCCTCCGGCAAGCCCTCCTGCAGGAGCCGCAGCGCGATCTCCCCGCTCGGGTTCAGCCGGTAGGTCCGGCCGGTCTTGGTGTCGAAGGCGGCCCCGTCCTTGCTCAGCACCAGGTCCTTCGTGCGCTTCACGTCGATGGCTGCTCTTTCCATGGTCTCTCCCGTCGGATTCCCTTCCTGGACGGGGAATCTGCCGGACGACCTAGGCGCCACGATGGAGGGATGGTGGAGGAATCGAGGAGGCGGCCAAAGCCCAGGTGGGGCTGGTTCCTGGCCCCCCGTCACGGCCCCGTCGTCACCGTCACCGTCCCACCCGCCGGGCCGTGGAGGAGGAGCCATCCGAGCCCCGGCTGCGAGACTGCCGGGAAGGTGAAGGTGCCGTCGCCGTTCAGACCTTCCAGCATCTCGAACGCGCTCCCGTAGGTCCGCCAGGCGCGCGCCCCGGTGACGGTCACCGGCATCGGCGAGCCGCCCAGCGGTACCGAGCGCCACTCGGCCCATCCCTCCGGGCCCATCGGGACGGAGGTGGTCGCTCCGACCGGCAGCCGAGGCACGGTCTCGAGCGGGCGGTTCACGTAGCCGCCCGATCTCGTCCACTCCTCGCCCTGGCGCACGAGGATCTCCAGGTCCTCGAGGTTGCGGCCATGGTTTCCGGGGATGACGAGCATCATGGCCGCCCGGTCGTCGCTCCAGGTGGGGTTCACCACCTGTGGACTCCGGCCGGTGCCGAGCGGCGGCGTCGCGATGACGAGGCCGGGGAGCTCCGGGACCGTCGTCACCGTGAGGCGAGGGCTCTTCCCGAAGCGGAGCATGAGCGAGTCGGGGGACTCGTTCACGACGAGCCAGCTCCTGCCCACCCGTGTGCGCCATGCGGCGGAGAGGGGCGCCGCGATCCCCTCCATCCGCTGTCCGTGCGCCGCCTGGTCGAGGAAGGCGCCGGTCGAGGACGGCTCCCGCAATGCGAGGTAGCGCGACGCCCCCTCGCCCACCACGCGGAAGGCCCGGAGCGGGGACGCGTCGGAGGCGAGCCAGCCATCCGTCCGGTAGCGCAGCCCTTCGTCACGAGTCGTGAACGTGCCGTCCTCCTCGAGCGACAAGATGGAGAAGCTCGTGGACCCGGCCGGGCCCTGGACGAGGCGAAGGATCTCGAAGGTGGAGGCGTAGGTTCCGGTCGCATACGCGGCGAAGCCCGGCGGGGGCTCGACCGGAGGCGGAGCCACGGGGGGAAGCGGGGCCGGAAAGGCGACGATCGTGCCCAGGTCCTGGAGTGCGCGGAGCATCACCCGGTGCGCGACCGCGAGGGCGTTGAAGTTCCGCCCGGTGGGGCCCATCACCACGACGGCGAGCCCCTGCGACGGCGCGACGAGGAGCTGCGCCTGGTAGTAGAACGAGCCCCCGTTCTTTCCCCAGCCGAGAACCCCCACCTGGCCGAGCGCCGGGTCGGCCACCGTGTCCCAGCCGAGCCCGTAGGTCTCGGCGGCCGATGGGACCGGGTCGAAGGTGCCCGTCGTCCGGTCGACCGCCATCGTCGTCACCGAGAGCGGGGAGAGGACCGCCCCGCTTCCTGCTGCCCCCGCGCCCAGGAAGAGGCGGGCGAACGCGGCGAGGTCGTCGGGCGTCGAGTACAGGCCGCCCGCGCCGTAGGTCACGAACTCCTGGGGCATCGGGACTCCGCCGACGTGGTACGCCGCGAAGGACCCGGCCGGGAACGAGGTGAGCGGGAAGGCCGAATGGCGCATCCCGAGCGGCACCAGGATGCTCCGACGGACGTATTCGACGAAGGGCATGCCCGAGACCGCCTCGATGACCTTCTCGGAGAGCGTGAATCCGTCGTTGCAGTAGGTGCCCTCGTACCCCGGAGCGGCCCGGAGCCGTTCGTTCCCGAACGTGGCGAGGGCCTCGTCCGCATAGCTCGCGACGGTTGCCGTCTGGAAGCCGTCGCGGAAGACCGTTCCCGGAAGGCCCGAGGTGTGGTCGAGGAGCATGCCGACGGTGATGTCCCGGTACCGCGGGTCGATCATGTGGAACGTGGGGAGGTGGCGGACGGCCGGATCCTCGAGCCGGAGCCTCCCCTGCTCCACGAGTTGCATCACGGCCGCGGCGGCGAACATCTTCGACACCGAGCCGATGCCGAACCGGGTGGCCGGACCGACGGGGATGCCGCGCGCCACGTCGGCCATGCCGAAGCTCTGCGACCAGACCGTCTCACCGGACGTGGAGATGGCGATGCCGACGGAGGTCGTCTCGCCGCCCCGGAGCGCCTCGTAGGCGGCATCCTCGGCCTCCTGGATGGCGGCGGCGAAGCTCACGGGCTGGGGCGGAGAGGAGCCGCAGCCGGTGAAGAGTGCGATGGCCAGGGCGGGGAGTGCGATGCGCAGGCGGTGGCGGTACCCCATGACGTCCCCTCACGGACAGTCCGGCGACCCGGTGAACGTCCGGAGGCTGGACTACCCGCCG
>CAIOAK010000074.1 GCA_903855945.1 uncultured Anaeromyxobacter sp. | reverse complement strand
GCGCGTGGTCGGGTGGAACACCACGCTCACGGTGCAGGACCCTCCCACCGCGACCGTGGCCGGCATGGCGCCGCAGGTGGTCGTGGTGCCGAAGTCGGTGGCGTTGGAGTTCGCGATGCTCGTCACGGTGAGCGCCATCGCACCGGTGTTCCGGAGCGTGATGAGCTGGGCCGTGGAGTTGCCGCTGTTCACGATGCGATCGACGAAGGTCAGCGCCGCCGGCGAGAGGGTGGCGACCGGCGCGATGCGCGCCAGGACGCCGGGCGTCCAGGCCGAGGAGGCAGTGAAGGTGGTCCCGGCCATGGCGATGCTGGTGAGCGTCTTCGTCGCCTGCACGCGGTAGTAGTAGTCCGGGTTGGTGAGCGGGCCGGGATCCTGGAAGGTCACCGGTCCGGGCTGCGTGACCGGAGCGGGGGTCGTGAAGTTGACGATCCCGGTCTGGAACGCCGCGTCGTTGGCTCGCTGCACGGTGAAGGAGAGCGCGGAGAGCGAGTTGTCGGTCCAGGTCAGGTTGGCGAACCCCGTACCGCCGCTGAGCCCTCGGGACACCACCAGGCCGCTGGGATCCTGGGGGTTGGTGACGAAGACCTCGGCGCGAAGCATGTCGTTCTCCTCGTGACCGAGGAGGTGGCAGTGCCAGACGTACTCGTTGCCGTAGGCGGCGTACTCGTTCACGACGTTGATCGGGTTGCCCATGATGTCCACGCCGGTGAACTGGGTGCTGGTGCCGAGCGGCGCGTCCACGTCATAGGGGCGGACGTTGTCGCGCAGCGGCCAGGGAAGGACCTGCATCTTGGGCCGGATGGCGAAGAAGGCGTCCTCGAGCGGGTTGTAGCGGACCACTTCCTTCCAGCCGAGCTCGTTCGGGTCGGGCCTGCGGATCGAGCCGTCCCATCCCACGCGGTTGATGAGCTGCACGTCCACCAGGTGGTAGTGGATGGTGTGGGTGTCCACGCCGTTGTGGGTGGTCTTCCAGACCTGCACCTGATTCTCGATGAAGAACTCGGTGGCGGGGTCATAGTTGGTGTAGGGGATGGTGGTCTGGACGACCCAGGTCGTGAGCGGGATCTCCACGCCCAGCACCGAGTTCATGCGGCCGTACTCGGTGTCGAAGAGCTCGTGGAGCGCCTTGTACTGCAGCTGGGTCGTGACCGGGATGTTGGTCGGGGTCTCGGTGCGCTTCGCCATCGGGGTGTAGGTGATGGTGGTGTCCTGGATGGCGAGCACCTGGTCGGTGTAGCAGGCGGGGTCGCCGGGGCAGGTGAGACCGGGCTGGTAGACCGAGTTGTACTCGGACTGCGGGACGACGAGCAGCGGCTGGGAGCGGTTGAAGATCGTCGGCACCACGGTGGCGAGCGCGGTGGCGTTCACCGGGTTGGGCGTGCCGGTCGCGGCCACCCTCACCTGCATCACGGTGCGGGTGTTGGGTCCGTAACCCGGCAGCGTGGTGGGAGCGCCGCCCGAGAGGGTGAAGTCGGGGTCCCAGGTGTAGAAGTCCTGCCGCGGGTCGGAGGCGGGCACCGGGGCCGGCGAGTCGTTGTAGAGGATGAGGGTCTTCCCGGCGTAGGCCGAGAAGTCCACGATCACGTCGGCGCGCTCGGCCGGCCCCATGAAGAGGCCGCGGCTCGCCACGTTCAGCACCACCACGTTGCGCCGGTTGTACTCGAAGTCAACGGGCTGGGGCACGATCTCGGCCGGGTTGGGCAGGATGCCGCCCTCGGTGCCGATCTGCACCCACTTGGGGCCCGCGGTGGCCGGGTCGGGCACGCCGCCCTGGCGTCCGTCCACCGGCCAGGCCCGCGGCCAGCAACCGGGGACGAGGCCGGTGACCGGGCTCACGTTGTCGGCGGTCGGGGCCGGGCAGAGCGCCGGGACCGAGCGGGAGTCGTGCATGATGGCCGGGACCATCTTCACTTCCGTGGCGGTGCCGTTGGGCCCCAGGACGGCGGCGTCGGCCTCGAACCAGGAGAGGTTCCAGTTGCGCTCCTGCGACCCGTTCAGGATCAGGAAGCGGTACGACTCGGGCTTCACGTTCACTGTGGGATACGGCGTGCCGTTCACCATCGGCGTGTCCAGGAACGACTCGGGCACGAGCGACGGGTTGGGGACGCTGGGGCACTGGGTGTCGCCGTTCGGGTTGGCGGCGGTGACGGCGGCGGCGCTCTGGCAGTCCACGAAGAGCGGCCGCTGCACGCCCTCGCGGGTCGCGAGCTGCGTCTGGATGGGCCAGAACCAGGGGCCGTAGTCCCAGCGGCCGAACGGGTTGTTGCCCGACAGGTCGGGGTTCCCCGGCCACTGGTTCGTCGTGTAGACGTGCGGCAGCCAGAAGTTGCCCTCGCCGCCCCAGGCCGCGTAGTCCCAGCTCGGGTCCTGCTGCGCCATCTGGGTGTCGGGCGGGACGAAGGTCTTCTCCTGGATGACGAGCGGGATGAGGTGGGAGAGGTCCCAGGTGTTGGGATCGGTCCCCAGGGTGCCGGGCACGTGGGCCACGGTGCGGAGGTCGTCCTCGTCGATCGGGGTGCGGACCAGGTAGCCGGCCGCCTGGCCGATGTAGGCGTTGAGCCGCGTGATGCCGTAGGCGTGGTCGTGGTACCACATGAGGCGCGTGCTCTGCTGGTTGGTCCAGTAGTAGGTGAGGATGCCCGGGCCCGGGTTGTTGGTGGCGCCGGCCACGTTGCAGGTGGCGGCCGCCGGCCAGGTCTTGTTGTTGCAGGAGGGGATGGGGTTGCCGTGCCCGTCCCACCACATGTCGGGCACGTAGCCCAGCGACACTCCCTGCTGGTAGACGGTGCTCTCGCCGGCCGGAACCTTCCACTGGTGCTGCGTGCCGTCGCTGATCCACGGGGTGTTGCCGCCGTGGAGGTGAACGGCGATGCGGTTCTGGGTGTACTTGCCGGCAGAGACGCCGAGCGGTCCGTAGCCCACGCCGGTGAGGTTCTCGTCCATGGGGATGAAGAGGTTGCCGGCGAGGCCGGTGGGGATCTCGTTCACGAACTTCACGCGGACCGGACGGCCCTCGGTGGCGATGATGAGGGGGCCGAGGTACCGCTTCTGGGTTCCGCCCATGTTCTTCTGGTAGTAGCCGCGGATCCGGGTGGTGGCCGGCAGGTCGCTGTGGAGCTGCTGGGTGAAGTCTCCCACGCCGAGCTCGTAGTAGTCGGCGCCGGGGAAGCTGGTGGTGTCGGGGGTGGCCAGCGTGATGCAGTTGGTGGCCGGGGCGGTCTGGGCGGCGATCCAGGGGCTGACCGCGGCGCCGGCGCCGGTGCAGATGCCGGGGAGCGAGTTCACGAACTTCCGGATGCCCGTGCCCGCGGTGGCCGGGCCGGTGCAGGTCTCGCCGTCGGCGTACTGGTAGGGGCCGATGAAGAAGGGGGCCACCCAGCCTGCGCAGTCGAAGTCCTTCTGGCAGGCCTGGCCGGTGTTGGTGCCGGAGGGATCGACGCAGGTGGCCCAGGGCAGCTTGGTGAGGGCCCAGTTGGGAGAGGCGTAGAGGTCGTAGGCGCCGGGGGCGGCGATGGCGAGCTCGAGGATGGCGGCGGCGGCCCCCTTCGGGCCGGCCTTCATCACCGGCGACACGTGGGCGGGGATCTTCGCGCCGTTCTGCTCGTTCGCCTTGATCCGCTCGTGGGCGCGGACGGCGGCCTCGCCGCGATCCTTCTGGGTGGTGCGGCGCATCGGGTACACCGTGGAGCCGTTGCCCTTGGGCGAGGGGATGCCGCCCTGCTGGACGACGTACGGCGACGAGCCGTCGGCGGCCGGCGCGGAGAGCGCGAGCTGCGGCGCGAAGAACATCGCGATGAGTGCCACGGACCAGCGAATCGCAACTTGATTGTTTCTCATCGGCTTCTCCCCCGGCGGCGCACGGGTGTGCGCAGCGCAACCACCGAGGCGAAATTAGGGGCGTTTTGACGCAGACGCAATGGCGAGAATGCATACCTTTTGAGTGTCCATTAGACGCGGCACAAGGAAGCGGGCACTTACGGGCGTTTTGATGATCTGGATCATTTCGTGCGTCGTTGCGTCGAGGGACACCAGGGGAAGCGACGGGATCGGACGCACATTCGCCCACACGTAATATTTCCGAGATCGGGCGGAGCGGAGGCCGGGGAAGAGGACGCGCGAGGGCGACGAAGCGGGTCGCAGACATCGACCAGCGTCGTCGCCTTATCGACTCGGAGTGGAATCGGGCGGCGGAGGCGGAACGGCCTGCGGCTTCTTGCCGGCCTTGCGGATCCGCTCCTCGGCGCGCCGGTTGAGCGCGTCCATGCTGCTCTCGAAGCGATCTTGACGGACCGACTCCATCTTGTCGGCGCGCGGATCGGGCTGCGGCGTCATGGGGATGCCGGCGGGGGCTTTCAGGTTCTGCGGGATGGGGCGCTGCGCGCCGCTGGGACCCACGGGGGCGCCGGGAGGCGGCATCACCACGGGTGAATAGGCGTGGGTGTCGGGGGGCGGTGCTTCGGGCGTGGTCGTGGTGAACGAGGGCAGCTCGTCGGTGAAGTAGAGGATGGCGAGGATGGCTCCGCCCCCGACCACCAGGATGGCGACGAGCGCCAGGAGGACGAGCTTCTTCAACTCTTCTTCTCGTCCTTCTCGTCCTTGTCCTTCGACTTGTAGGCGTACTGGTAGTGATACTGGTACTGGTAGGCGTAGGAGTAGGCGCCCACCCCACCCTTCCGCGCCTGGACGTCGTTGAAGACGATGCCGGAGAGGCGCACGCCGTTCTCGGCGTAGGCCTTGATGGCCTGGTGGAGCTCGCGGATGGGGTGCCAGCCGGCGCGGAGGACGAGCAGGTTCACGCCGGCCACGCGGCCGACCAGCGCGGCGTCGGTGACGGCCAGGATGGGCGGGAGGTCGATGAGGACGATGTCGTAGTTGGCGGCGAGGTCGGCGACGGTTTTTCGGAAGCGCTCGCTGCCCAGGAGTTCGGAGGGGTTGGTGGGGGAGGAGCCGCGGGGGACGAAGTCGATGTTGGGCAGGTCGGTCTTGTGGAGGACCTGTTCGATGGTGACCTCGCCGGCGATGGCCTCGGCCAAGCCGGGCGAGCGGTGGATCCCCAGGTAGCCGTGGAGGGAGCCCTTGCGGAGGTCGGCGTCGAGGAGGAGCACGCGCTGGCCGGCATCGGCGAAGACGCGGGCCAGGTTCACGGTGACGAAGGACTTGCCCACGCCGGGGCGCGGACCGCCGATGGCGATGATGCGGTTCGGCGAGTCCATGAGGGCGAACTGGAGCGAGGTGCGGAGAGAGCGAATCGACTCGGCCGCCATGTCGGTGGGGTCGGTGTGGGCGAGAACGGCGTGGCGGGTGTGGCCGCGGGACTTGCGCTCCTTTTCGAGGGCGGAGAGGCGGTCGGAGTGGGGGATGGAGGCGCGGACGACGATGCCGGTGGCGCGCTCGGCCTCGGCGGGGTCCTGGAGGCCCTGGTGGAGGGCCTTGCGGGCGATGGCGAGGAGGATGCCGCCGAGGAGGCCGGCGGCGAGGGCGAAGGCGATCTTTTCGCCACGCTTCGGGTCGATCGGCCCTCCGGGCATGACCGCGGTGTCCAGGATCCGGACGTTGCCGATGAGTCCGCTCTTCGTGATCTTCAGTTCCTGGGAGCGGTTGAGCAAGGTCATGTAGAGGCCGGAGGCCACCGCTACATCTCGCTTGAGGCGTACGGAGGCCGACTCGGCCTCGGGTAGTTCGGAGATCTGGGCGTTCACCCCGTCCCGTTCGGAGCGAAGGTGATCCACCTTCTCGTTGAGCCCCTGCATGATCGGGTGGGTCGGCGTGAACCGATGGAGGAACTCCTTTCGCTGCAGTTCCATCTCGGAAAGGCGACGCTCCAGCTCGATCGCCCGCTGCAGGGTGGATGAAGTCGCGAGGGTCAGGTCAACCCCTGCGCTGCCCTCCGACGACTTGTACTTCTCCATCGCAGTTTCCGCTGCCTCGAGGTTTTCCCGCAGAATCGGAATCTGCGCGTCGAGGAACTGGAGCGTCCGCTCGGCCTCCGCGGACCGCTTCTCCACGTTGTTCCGGACGTACGACTGCCCGAGGGCGTTCAGCACGGCCACCGCGTACGTCGGATCACCCGACATCATCGACACCCGGATGATCCCCGTGTACTTCCCCTTCTCGGCGAGCTTGAGCGACCCGCCCAGCCCCTTCGCCGCCTGTGCACGCGATGCCTTGTGCACGGTGAACTCGGTCCCCGGACGGGCGCGGAGTTCCTGGATGAAGATGCTGGCCGGCCCCTCCCCGTCAGGGGTCGGCATGTTCCAGGATACCGGCTTCCCCACCTCCCCCTTGGCGACCACCTGCCGTGAACCGTTCAAGAGCGTGAACTCGCCGGGTGGGCCTGCGATGAGCAGCATGCTCAGGTAGTCGTTGTCGAGTTCCCGGGGGACGTCGAAGCGTGTCGCGACGATGCGCTCGCCGCCCCATGCGAACTTGGGGAAGCCGAAGAGCGCAGATGCCGGCTGCTTGCCGTTCCGGTAGGAGGCGATCGGCCGTCCGATCTTGGGGAAGTAGCGGGGCGAGGCCGACACATCGAGATGGAGCGCATCCACGACACCTGCCAGGACCTGCCGGGACTGCAGAACCTCCATCTCGGTGGCCACCGAACTACCGGGGCCGGACAGGGCCCCCTCGATGTTGTTGAGCCCCCCTCCCGACCCCATGCCTCCGCCTCGTCCGCGTTCCTCCACCTGGAGGACCATGTCGGCCTCGTAGACGGGGGTCTGGGTCCCAAGGACCCATGCGAGCCCCATCGCGGCGACGAGAAGGGAGCCGACGACGAGCCATCGCCCCTGGGAGATGGCATCCAGGTAAAAGCTGAGGGAGACCGTCCCCTGATCGTTCCCGTGTGGTGCGTCGCCGTGCGGGGGTACGGCCGGAGTGCCTGGGTGGGCTCCCACCACGTTCAGTTCGGGCTTCTCGCCGGGCAAGGCCATGATCAGAATCCGATCTGGGACTTCGTCGTGTAGATCATGCTCCAGGTCTGCCAGATGGTATTCACGAGGGGCAGGATCTGGCTGATGACCCGGTTCATGCGGGCGAGGTCGTTGGTGGCCACGAAGATGACGTCGCGTGGCTTGAGCGGGAACTGGGTCGCCAGGATGAGCGAGTCGGCGTTCTCCACGTCCAGCTTGAAGATCTCCGGCTTGCCGGCGGGTTCCTGTCGCAGGACGTACACCGCGGGACGCATGGTCGTGTAGTCGAAGCCCCCGCTGTCCGAGAGGGCGTTACCCAGGGAGAGGCGGCCCCGGAACATCGGCCTCGTTCCCGGGGACTTCACCTCTCCGAATACGAACACCTGGCTGAGCGACATGCTTCCCACGTGGACCGAGTC
>CAIOAK010000073.1 GCA_903855945.1 uncultured Anaeromyxobacter sp. | reverse complement strand
GGCGGGTGAGGGCGTCGGCGAGCTCCAGCAGTCCGGTCCGGTTGGAGACGGAGACGAGGGCTTTTCGCGTGAGGGGTTGCACGGGGACTCCTTTCGTCCCGGCGCGGCCGGGTGTGGGACCTTGGATTCTATCCGGGGGATCGGGGCGGGAGACCCACCCGTTCGTCCGTCCGAGTGAATCGGAGAGCCCCAGCCAGGGCAGCGGCCGTCATTGTCGCCGGCCGCAGGGCCCCCTCCTCGACTCGCACGCTTCGCTACAATCGCCTCGATCCGAATGGGAACCATGCCGGGCATCGGAGGAGACGTCGAGCGCGCCGTCCTGCCGGCACGACGAACGCCGCGCCCGAAGGGGTCGGCCTTCCGCCGGTGCGATCGCAGCCTCCGGGGTCGATCGTCGCCAGCCGGGTCGCGTCGCACGGTTCGGCTGACCCGGCTGCGGCGTCCCGGGCGGGACGTCGGCTCGCCGGTCGGGACGGGGGCAGGGAGCGCCGAGGGTGGATAGGGGGAGTATGGCGCCGGGCGGTTCCGCCGAGGCGGCGGTCGTGTGGATCGAAGCCACGGATACGCACCGTCTCCGCCGAGACGTCCTCCGGCTCGTGGGCGATGGAGCGGAGCGATTCCCGGAGGACGAGGGGGACGGGACGCGGCATCTCGGCGTGCAGGAAGGCGGCCGCCTCGTGGCCGTGGTGAGCGTGACGCCACAGCGGGCGCCATGGGACAAGGCGTCCACGGCCGTTCGTTTCTACGGGTTGGCGGTCTCCAGCGGACGGCAGGGTCGCGGCCTCGGACGGCTCCTCGTACGCAAGGCAATCGCTCACGCCGCGGCCGCGCGGGTCGATCTGCTGTGGGCGAACGGGCGCGAGAGTTCGATCGGCTTCTACATGCGGCTGGGCTTCAGGACCCAGGGGGACGGATGGTTGAACCCCAGGACCGGGCTGGTCACTCACTGGATCGTGCGCGCAGCAGGGGTCCCGTTTGCTGAGAGCTCGGAAGACGCGCTCGTTCCGGATGGCAGGTTCGAGACGACGATCCCGCGCGATTTTCTGGAGGCGGTGGCGCGCTTCGGTCCGAGGCTGGCGGTCCAGGACGGCGAGCGCTCGTTCACCTACGCCGAGCTCGGATGCCGGGTGGGCGGGGTCGCTCGTCTCGTGGGGGCGCGCGCAGGGGCCGATTCGACCGGGGTCGCCCTTTTCCTTCCGCTGGGATCGCTGGGCCCGGTGGCGACGCTCGGCACGCTGGCGGCCGGGCGTTTCTACGTGCCGCTCGACCCGGCCCTTCCCGCCGACGGGAACGCCGCCTTCCTTTCAGATTCCCGCTGCCGGCTGGTGCTGACGGACCGGGAACACGGCGGTGCGGCACGGACCATGGTGGCCGCGGCGGGCGGGGGAGCGCAGGTCGCCTACGTGGAGGATGCCGGAGAGGCTCCGCTCGAGGAGCCGTCCGGAGGTGATGGGCCAGGCGACCTCGCGTGCGTCGTCTACACGTCGGGATCGATGGGGGAGCCCAAAGGGGTCTGCCATTCCCACCGGTCGATTCTCCATGGCGCGGCCATCTACCGGGACGAGATCGGGGCCGGGCCGGACGATCGGTTCTCGCTCCTCCACGGTCCCAGCTTCATCGCGTACGCCACGGGGTTCTATGCCGCGATCCTCTCCGGAGCCTGCCTCCTCCCGTTCCGGGTCCCCCGGGAGGGGCTCGATCGGCTCGCCGACTGGATCTCCGAGGAACGAATCACCGTCCTGCACATGGTGCCGACCCTCTTCCGGCGCCTCGGCCCTCTGCTCGAGGGACGGCTGCCTGCCGCCGTCCGCTTCCTGCGCCTGGGGGGCGAAGCGGTTTCGGGGCCGGACGTCCGGCTCTTTCGGAAGACGTTCCGGGGGCCCGCTGCTCTCCTCGTCGGCCTGGGTTCCACCGAGGCGCTGGGGATCACTTCG
Organism: uncultured Anaeromyxobacter sp.; assembly: GCA_903855945.1. Classification (GTDB taxonomy): domain Bacteria; phylum Myxococcota; class Myxococcia; order Myxococcales; family Anaeromyxobacteraceae; genus CAIOAK01. The sequence goes on along the minus strand of CAIOAK010000073.1, from coordinate 478 downwards.
GCGATCCTCCGGGCTGGAGACGACGTGCCGGCGGGGACGGTCCCGGTGGGGACGCCCGCCCCGGGGAAGGAGGTCTTCCTCCTCGACCCGCACGGGAACGAGGTGGAGACCGGTGAGACGGGAGAGGTGGTGGTCAGGAGCCGGTACCTCTTCCACGGCTACCATCGCCGGCCCGGCCTGACCGCGGGGGTCCTTTCCCAGGACCCGGAGGACGCCTCGGTCTGGCAGTTCCGGACGGGGGACCTGGGAATGCGCGATGAGCGCCGGCGTCTGGTGCACCGCGGCCGTCTCGACGACGGGACGAAGGTCCGGGGCCAACGAGTTCACCTAGCCGATGTGGAGGCCGCGCTGAGAGCCTCTGACGGAGTCGTCGATGCCGTCGTCGAGCCGTTCGTGGGGCACGACGGCGACACGCGGCTCGCCGCGTGGGTCGTGCCCGGCCGGAACATGGCGCCGGGCACCGATCACCTGAGACGGC
>CAIOAK010000072.1 GCA_903855945.1 uncultured Anaeromyxobacter sp. | reverse complement strand
TCACTTCTGGTGACGCGGAGGGGCCGGGTGTGCGCTTCACACAACTTCACCCGCCGCCGGACGCCGGTCGGCTACCCTGCGGGGAAGGGAGCGAACGGACCATGGCGCGTTTTCAGGCCCCAGCGATCAGCCACGCCATCGGGGAGAGGCTCGTCGATCGGGGCTTCCTGGTCCGGGAGGAGGAGACCTCCCGGATCGACGTGATCCTGCTGGGGGGAGCCTTCCGGTACACGGTCGCCTTCTGGCAGCACGTGGGAGCGCTCACCGCCGCGACCGATGGATCCGGGTGGAAGGTGGAGGCCCGGACGCCCGAGGCGCAGGCCGAGGTCCGGCGTCGATTCGCCGAGGTCTGGGAGGCCGCGGGGGCGCCGGAGGGCTGGGCGCGGATGGAAGCGTCCGCGGCGCTGGAGGTGCTCCTCGTGAACGGGCCCGCGCCGCTGCTCAGCGAGGCCGGGCAGAGCTGAGCGGGTGCAGGAATCACGGCATCCCACACACACCTACGGATGCACACTGCTCCACTCAACAGGGTCTCTGGCGCACGCCGACCTGCGGCCCCATGCTCTGGACCGGGGAGGGGGCGGCGTGCCGTATCCGTGACGGGCGGCGGAAGGATCTCGTCTTGAGCAAACGGAACCTGACGATGGCCATCGCCGCGGGGCTTCTTCTCCTCGGGGCGTGCGGCAAGTCGATCAGCACCCAGACGCCGGCAGCCCTCACCGAGCGGGACTTCGCGGCCGACCCGGCGCTGCGCCTCGAGCCCGAGCAGGTGGGCGTGACCTTCCTGGAGCCGGTGGACGCCTCTTCCTCGGAAGAGCCCGACACCGACGGCCTCGGCCAGGACGGGATCCCGCTCCGGATCACCGAGGCGGCGACCTACACCTACGGGCTCGACCCCGAGGACACGAGCGGGACCATCGCGAGGGCCGAGTTGCGGCGGACGGACGGGACCCGGCTCTTCACCCTCACACCGGCCTCCCCGAGCGCGAGCTTGACGCTCGCTCCGGGCGACTACGAGCTCTTCGTCTTCTCGGGATTCACGAAGGCGCAGATGCCCGGGGGAGGGGAGGCGACCCTCTTCCTGAGCGACGCGGTGGCGACCAGCCCGGCGGCGACCCTGGGGCCGACGATGCCCAGGGTGAAGCAAGCCGACCTGTCGAAGCTCCTCCGGGTGAACTACTGCATGAGATGCGACCTGACGGGCGCGAGCCTGAAGGGCGCGAAGCTGGAACGCGCGGGGTTGGCCTCCGCCAACCTGACCGGCGCGGATCTGAGCGGTGCGAACCTGTTCAGCGCGTCGCTGACCTCGGTGAACCTGACCGCCGCGACCCTCACCGACGCGGACCTGACCAGCGCGTCCATGAAGAATGCGAACCTGGCCGACGCGAACGCCGAACGTGCGAACTTCACGAACGCCTACCTGGCCGACGCGACCCTCCCCCGCGCGATCCTGAACGGCGCGACCCTGACCGGTGCGATCATGCCCCGTGCGAGCTTGAAGGGCGCGAAGCTGGCGGGCGCGAAGCTGTACGCGACGGGCCTGAGGAGCGCGGACCTCTCGGGCGCGGACCTGAGCCGCGCGGTCCTGATGGCCGCCGACCTGACCGGAGCCGACCTGACGGGCGCGATCCTGGTCGGTGCCGACCTCACCACCGCGACATGGACCGACGGCCGGGTCTGCGCTCCGGAGTCGGTCGGGACCTGCAAGTAGCGGCGGCTCCCCTGGAGGGCGAGGAGCAGGGGACGTCCGGGCCGTGGTAATTTCTGTCCGATGCAACACCTCGCCGGGCGGAGCGCGCTGCTGAGGGCCGTGGTCTCCGGGAGCCTCGTGCTTCTCGCGAGCGGATGCCTGGGCCCGACCACCATCGTCCTCCACGCACCCAGACCGACGGACCTGGCCAAGGTTCCCGGAGCCGATCGAGTCGGGGTCGAGTTGCGAGTCGTCGATTCACGGCTGCCCCCCGCTCATCCGGACCCGTACCGCACCGAGGAGCCCGTCCAGGCGCTGGTGGCGCGTTCCGTGAAGGACCAGCTGTCCGCTCTCGGATACCAGGTGCGAGACTCGGGTCCGGCCCGGTTGACCATCGAGATATGGTCCTTCCAGCAGCGATTCCAGAAGGAGATCGCCGCGGGTAGCAGCGAGGCGGACGTCTACCTGAGCATCACGGCATCCAAGGGCGCCGTCGCGGACTGCCTCTGGGACTTCGTCCACATCCGGGTCCACGAGGACGTCACCAGCACGCCCGCCGCGGCGGCGCAGGCCAGCCTCGAGAACGCCCTCGGCCTGGCGATGAGGTACCTCGCGGAGAAGGTGGCGCTGCACGATGCGCTGATGCGGGCGGCCAGGAGCGACGGCACGTCGTCGTGCTGATCCCGGACCCGCGCGGAGGATGACGCCATGGACCGTCCCGCATCGATCGTCGTGAGAGCCGTGCTCGCATCGGTCCTCGTCGCGCTCACCGGCCCTCCCGCCCGGGCCGCGACGCGTCCGTCCTTCGCCTACGCCGTCCTGGTGGGCAGGCAGACCGCGGCCGACCCGAGGTGGAACGAGGTCGCGACCACGCTCGTCCGGAAGTACCCGGGGGCGAGACTATTCACTTACAGTGAACTAGACGACCTGATCGCCCCGCTGAAGCAGTTCTCCCCGGACTACGTCGCCTTCGTCTGCAGGCCCGAGGAGGCGACGCCCGAGTTCGTCCGCCGGGCCGGCGCGTTCAACCGGAAGCTCGGGAACGAGCCCTACGGGATGGCCGTCTGGGGAATCGTCACCGGGTACGGTTCCGAGGATGCGCTCCGGATCGCCAGGAACGACACTCCACCGAAGATCAGGTTCGGGCTCGGGGGGATGCTGGGCTTCCTCGACGCGCTGCCGGAGGGGGTGGCCTACTCCGAGTTCATGGACGACCGGGAGCACTGGCAGGAGAAGAAGCCCGGGAAGGCGGTGCGGGACCGGCGGGACGCTCCGCCCGACCACACCCTCGCGATGCTCCGCTGGATCGACGGGAACGGGGTTGACGGGATGTGGACCAGCGGCCACGCGGAGAAGGATGCGTGGTCCGTCTACTATCCCGAGGGGACGTCGTTCCTCGTGGCCCGCAACGGAGGCCTCGACGCCGTCCTCGACGGCGAGTCGCGGGGGGCCATCCACTCCACGAACCCCAAGATCTACCTGGGAGTCGGCAACTGCCTCACCGCGCGGATCGACGACGCCGATGCCTCCTACGCGCTCTCCTGGATCCACTCCGGCGGGGTCCACCAGTACTTCGGCTTCACCGTGGAGACCTACTACGGCCTCATGGGGTGGAGCACGGCCGACAACTTCTTCTATCGGGGATCGCGGTTCAACGTGGCCGAGAGCGCCTTCGCCGCGAACCAGGCGCTGCTCCTCGCCCTGGAGGCGCGTCTCGCTCCCGACGAGGTCGCCGACCTGGAGTACGACCGGGACGCGACCGTGGTCTACGGCGATCCCGCCTGGATGGCGTTGGTCCCCGAGGAGACCGCGCGGGAGGTCGAGCACTGGAGGACGAGGCTCGACCGCTCGGTGGCCGGGAAGAAGATCCGCTGGGAGCTGACCGTCACGTTCCGGAAGGACACCGACTTCCGTCCACCCGGCGGCAAGGACCTGCGGTCGGTGTTCGCCTTCCTGCCGGAACGGGTCCTCCGCCCCCGGGCCGCGGGCCGGCCGCCGGGGGTCGCGGGCCTCCACCTCGCCAGCAACTTCGTCGTCGTCCACTTCGCGGGCAAGGTGAAGGCCGGCGAGACGCGCAAGCTCGTCTTCGAGAGCGACCCGGACGAGGCCACGCCTCGCGTCACTGGACGGTCGCCGTCACCCCCGTGATCGGCTGGAGGTAGGAGAGGGTGCCGATGGCGTCCACGACGAGGGCCGGCACGGGCCGTCCGCCCGCCTTCACGGCCTCCACGACGTCCGCGTAGCCGTAGCGGGGGTTGTAGGCGCGGAGCATGGTCACCCTGCAAATCAGCACTGCCCGTGGGGTGGATAGCGTCCTCCGGGACCCCAGGCAGAAGGCGGCGTTCAGGAGGAACAACCCGCGTCCTTCGACGGGAAAGACCAGCGGGGCATGCCCTGGCTTGCGGTGGGGCAGACTCCCCTGGGAACATGCAGTGGCTCACCAAGAGCGCCAACAGGTCGAAGGGCGCGGCAGGGACCGATGCGCGTGTGATCGGATACACTTCAGGTCCTGTGAAGTTCCCGACGACATGCCCGACACGCGCGCCCCTACGACTCGCCGCGGGGCTGGTCGTGTTGGCCATCGCCGTGGCTCCCCCATCCCTTGGGGCCGAGGATGCCGGTCCGGCGGTGTCCAAGATCGTCGCCGCCTCAGGGTCGCTCCAGGTGGGGTCCGTCATCCCGGGGTTCGGAGGCTGGACACTCAAGGGCGACCCTTGGTCCTTCGAGAAGCACCGCGCCAAGAACGAGAACCAAGCCCTCGTCGTCTCGTTCTTCGCCACCTGGTGCCAGCCCTGCGTGAAGTCGTTCCCTGCGCTACGCCAGGTCCGGAAGGCGTTCCCAGCCGACCAGGTCGGGATGGTGTTCGTATCCTTCGGCGAGGAGGGGCAGGTCGTGGAGAGCTTCGTCGAGAAGAACCCAGTGCCCGGGATCGTGCTCGTCGATCCATTCCAGAAGATTGGGGAGCGGTTCGGGGTGGACAAGTCGCTGCCTCGGACCTTCGTCGTGGACCCGAAGGGCGTGCTGCGCGCCATCTTCGTGACCGAGGGGGCTGATTTCGAGCCCCGGCTCGCGTTGGCTGTACGGGCTGCGCTCGACGGCCGTAGTACGTCACCGTGATCGGGGAGCCAATGGCGTCGGGAACCCGTCTCGCTCTGCTGCTCCTGGCCCTGGCGCCAACGATGGCCGGCGCCGCTCCACGCCGCGTGGCCGTGCTGGAGTTCCAGGCCCGGTGGGCGGCGACCTGCGACGCGCCCTCGTCTTCGAGCAAGTCCCAGAAGAACGACGCAGAGCGGTGCGAGTTCCTGGGGAGCCTCGCCGACCAGGCGCGGGCCGGTGCCCTGGAGGTGCTCAGGCCCCCGGGCTACATCGTGATGACCCGGGAGAACACGGCCCAACTTCTGAAAGACATGGGTTCGAGTACGACCTGCACCGAGGGTGAGTGCGAGGTCGAGACGGCGAAGCTCATCGGAGCAGAACTCGTGATCTCCGGTGGCGTCACACAGCTGGAGGGGATCTGGATCGTCACCGTGAAGCTCCACGACGTGAAGACGGCGGCGTTGCTGGACACGACGGAGGCGGAGGGCAAGGAGAAGGTGAAGACCCGGCAAGCCGTGAAGCGAGCCGTGGCGCAGATGGTGAAGGCCGCGATGGCGGTGATCTCCGTGTCCCCAGTGCCAGCGGCGGTGTCGTCGCCGGTGACCCGCAGCGCACCGGTCGCCGAGGGGGTCATCGGGAGCGCGGCACCTGTGAGCTTCGGGTCGGAGCCGGACGACGTGCTCGTCTCGTTCGAGAGCGACCCGGAGGGAGCGGCGGTGCTGGTGGACGGGCAGATGGTGTGCGCGTCGGCGCCATGCCGGAAGCGGATGGCGGCTGGCTCCCACGAGGCAGTCTTCCAGAAGGAGCGCCACTCGGCGGCGCGGCAGCCGTTCACGGCGGCGACCGGAGCGGTGGTGAAGGGGACTCTCGCCCCTCAGTTCGGGTGGGTGTCGGTGGAGACGACGCCTTCGGGGCTGGGGGTGGCCATCGGCGGCACCGAGGTGGGCAAGAGCCCGGTGGCGTGGCGGGAGCAGGAGCCGGGAGGCGTGGAGGTGGTCGTCTCCGATCCTTGCTACCAGCGAACCGGGGAGCGGGTGGCGCTGAAGGTTGGCGAGCGGCGTGCCGTGAAGGTGACGGCCCAGCCCCGCATGGCCGGCCTGAAGGTGGACGCCGAGGACGAGAAGGGGAACGCGCTGGAAGGAAAGGTGCGGGTCGATGGCGTGGAGATTGGCGCGGTGGGGAAGACGCTGACGGTTCCGGTGTGCTCGAGGCGGGTGGAGGTACCGCTGGGGCGGGAGACGTTCGCCGCCGACCTGAAGCTGGAGGAGGGGAAGGTGGCGAGAGTAACCGCGAAGCCGGGCGCCGCCGTCGCGGCCGGCGGCATGGCGAGGCTCCCGGGCGGGACGTACACGATGGGGGAGACGAAGAAGACGGTGACGGTGCAGCCGTTCCTCCTGGACGTGACGGAGGTGACGGTAGGGGCGTACGCGGCCTGCGTGAAGGCGGGGGAATGCAAGGCGGTGAACGGCGGGGCGAAGTCGGACCACCCCGTCGTGAACGTGGATTGGAACGAGGCGGTTGCGTACTGCGCGTGGGCCGGGAAGAGGCTGCCGACGGAGGAGGAGTGGGAGTGGGCGGCGCGGGGCGCCGAGAAGGGGACGACCTATCCGTGGGGGAACGAGGCACCTGGAAGCCAGCTCTGCTGGGGCGGAAGCGGCAACGACAGGAAGGCCAGAGGCTTCGACGCTACGTGTCCAGTGGGGAGCTATCCCAGGGGTGACAGTCCGCAGGGAGTGAAGGACCTTGCGGGGAACGTGTGGGAGTGGACGAGCACAGCTTATGACGCATCGAGTCGCGTCGGCCGCGGCGGCTGCTGGCGCGATGACGTTCCGGACTTCGTCTCCGCCGCCGACCGCGGCGGGCGCGCCCCCGGCTACCGCGGCAACAGCCTGGGTTTCCGTTGTGCCAGGACCCCGTGACCCCGCGGGCAGGACAGGTCGTCTCATGTTGAAGGGTTGCCGCGCCCGGCCATCCCCTCCGGACCGGCGCGCCGCACCTGCCTCCATCGCGTTGCGGATGGAGGAGGTCTCGGCCTGGGTGATCGGACGGTCCGCCCAGTTCCCGCGGGAGCATAGGTTCACGTTGGGTGAACGGATGGTGC
>CAIOAK010000071.1 GCA_903855945.1 uncultured Anaeromyxobacter sp. | reverse complement strand
TGTTGAGACCTGACCCCCTCTCCCCTTGAAAGAGTCCGGGCACCTACGACGATGAGCGTGTCTGCCGTTTCCAACAGAATGCCACCCCACACCTATGCCCATAAAAGCACCATTCTCCCTAAGCCATCAGCGCTGCGGTCGCGTGCGGAAGAGGGCGATCGCCCGATGTCTCGCGAAGAGTGCTCCACGGGTGCCTGCCGAATGGACGTGGAGTTCGTCGCAAGCCGGCCGCCTCGAACACCCTGTGGCGAAGGCGGGGACGTCGGCATCTCCGACCTGCGCCAGCTTAGGGGAACCCTATGCCGTGGAAATCCAGGCTAGTGGACGCCGAGTGGATGCTCCGCCAGAACAAGCGGCTCAAGCGCCGTCTCAGCGAGGCCAAGCTGCGCCTCTCCAACGCCGCCGTCGAAGACGTCGAGACCGCTCCGGCCCGCGGTCTGGAACGGGCGGTGCTGCTGCGGCTCGCCAGCTGCGTCTTCGTCACGGACAACCTCAACATCCTGATCTCCGGGGCGACCGGCACCGGCAAGACCTATCTCGCGCGTGCGCTGGCCCAGCAGGCTTGCCGTAAGGGCTACCGCGTCCTGTACCGGCGTGCCTCGCGCCTGTACGAGGAAATGGCTCTCGCCCGGGCCGACGGGACCTACCCCAAGCTGCTCTCGCGGCTTCTTCGGGTCGACGTCCTCGTCCTGGATGATTTCGGCCTCGGCAGCATGCGCGATGCCGACCGGCAGGGCCTTCTGGACGTCCTCGAAGATCGTCACGGGAACTCCTCCACGATCGTCACCAGCCAGCTGCCGCCCCGGACGTGGTACGAGTACCTCGGGGACCCGACGGTCGCCGACTCGATCTGCGACCGCCTCCTCCACACCGCCCACCGTGTCGAACTGAAGGGCCCATCCCGGCGGCGCCCTGAGTCCCGAGGCGCCTCCCACGAGAATTCCACCGCCGATGTCCCAGGGGTCGCGGAGGAAACGGAGCGCTGATCGCAGACACCCCGAACCGCTTCAACCCGCCCGGACTCGTCTGATCAGCGGGTCCGGGCCATCCGAACTCGGCCCTTCTCGGGGTCCCGATCCGGAGTAATGCACAATTCCACCGGAATCCACAAGAAGAAAAAAGGAGCAAAAAAGAAGAACAACTACGACGACGAGCCTCTCCCCCCACCAGGCCAGGGAGGAGAACCAGAGAACCTGCCGAAGAGCGTCGCTTCGCTCCGATCACGATCACCGGAATGGGTGTTCACGATCGCCGGAACCCGCAGCCGACGTCCATCCCAGTGAGCGAGGCCGTCGCCGGCACCCCCAGCGAGAGGGCCAGGCCCAGAAGGAGGCCCCCCCCCGAGTCGCAATATGCCGACCCGGGCCGGGGCGAGGACGTCTCTTCTTCTTTCCACGATATTTCTCCGTGCAATCGGTCTCGGGAACACGTCACCTGGTGCGGCGTTCATGAGATGAATGCCCCCTCGGGGTTGGAAGCCTTTTGGGCACCTCATCCTATCTGACCGAGTCCTACAAAGGAGCCCGTTCCCTCGCGGTATTTTCTACGCTTAGTTGCACGGTTTCTACGCGAACCCGGACGGCACGGGTCCTGGCCCCCCCGCGGTGCCCCGACGCCCCGATTCGCTTCAAATCGAAGGGCGCCAGGTCTCTACTCTGTGATTTTCGAAGGGCTCGAGCGGAGGCGCTTGCGGACCGCCTCGGCTTTCCGGGCGAAATCGCGATCCTCTCGCTGAAGCGACACCGCCTCGGCGGCCACGAACTCCCGGCAGAGCCGCCCCACGTCCGGGCCCGCACCGGGTTCAGCGCCACGTACCGGATCAGGATCCTTCCTTCCCCA
>CAIOAK010000070.1 GCA_903855945.1 uncultured Anaeromyxobacter sp. | reverse complement strand
CTCGCCGGGCTTGCGGCCGATCCGGGCGGCCTTCGCCAGCACCGCGACATCGTTGGCGGCCAGCTCCGCGTAGCCGGTCCCTGCCTGGTAGGCGGCGATCCGCCGTTCCGCGATCCGGGTGCCCATGCCCGCCGCGTTCCGCAGCTTGTTTCGAGCCTGGGCGGCGGCACCGGCGCTCACCGCTGCACGGGCTGCAGCGACGGCCACCTCGATCGGGACCCCTTCGGGCACGCTGACGGTGATGACGGCCCCGGCCACGGGGAAGGCGACGTGCGCCATCGGAAGCTCCCTTCTCGTCGTCGCCCCGACCACGGGGGCGCCCGACGGAAGGACCGTCGGCGGGTTCCGGGAACCGTCAACCCGTCATTTCGCGGAGATCGGAGCTGCCAGCCCGACCCGGCGGTGGTTCAGCGGCTCGTAGTCCGAGCCCGCTGGAGACCCGATTCGCTTGACACGAAGGCCGAGCCCGCCGATGAAGGAACTTGGAACTGTTCCCCGTTCCCGTTCCCGTTCCCGTTCCCGTTCTTCGTTCCGTTCCGCGTTCCAGTTCCCTGTTCCCTATACGTAGTACATACAGGGGGATGGCGGGGTCGACGACCACAAGCTGACCGGGAAGGGGAGGAGCGGAATCCTGGTCGCATCGGACGGTCGTCGCGCGGCCGGGCGGCACAGGTCCATGGTCCGCACGGAAGTTGACACGGGAGGCCGGGCGCCAAGGCTGGACGGGTCAGAACACGCAGCGGACTTCCCGATGCACCCCGAGGTCCTGGTCGTCGCCGGCTTCATCGTCCTGGTGCTGCTGTGCGCGGTGACCGTCGCGGTGGCGCGCCAGATCGAGCGGTCCAGGCCGCCGGAGGACCCGATGGCGCTGCTCCTGGCCGCCCCGTCTCCGCGCCCCCGCCGGCGTCGGCGGATCAGTCCCGCCATGGCCCAGCGGCTCGCCGCGGCCGGCTACTTCGACTCGATGCCACCACCCGGTCTCTCACTCGCGCACCTGGTCGCGCCCCCGCCGGGCTCGATGCGGACACCGTCGGCCGTGCGCCCGCCGACGCTGACGCCACCGCGGCCGACGGTGCGCCCACCGACCCCTATGCCCACCCGGCCAGGGGTGCACCCTCCTGTTCCGATGCCGGCCCGGCCAGGGGTGCACCCACCGACTATGACGCCGGAGCGGCCGAGTGTGCGACCACCCGGGCCGGCCGCGCGTCCTCCGGCCCCGACGCCACCGCGGCCTCCCGTCCGAGAGTCGGCGCGACCACCTGGACACCCGGCTGCGTAGTGGCCGCGCCCCACGCGCTCGCACCCGACAACCGCCCCGTGATGCCGGCCTGGTCCCCGGCGCGGCGGACGATGGTGGCGACCAGGGCGGGGACCCACCGCCGCCGAGGCCTTCTTGCGCACGACGGCGCGGCATCCCCTTGCCCGAAGGCGGGGCGTCTGGTTGGCTGTGACGACGGACACGCCAACCTCCCTGTAGGCGGACACGGACTTCCTCGCTGGCGGACAGCAGACCTCCATGTCGGCGGACAGCTGATCTCCACGCCGGCGTCCGATCCCGCCATCGCGATCCCCCCGGACCGGTGACCCTTGCGGTGTTCCGACACGCAAGCAGCCACCCGGACCGGAGGGATCGTGAAGAAGTCTGACAGGGAGATCATGGAGATCCTCGAAGCGTTCGATCTCACCCGCTGCGCCTATTCGGCGGCCGGCCTTGCCGCCTGCGATCCGAAGACCGTCGCCCGCTACGTTCTCGCCCGTGACATCGGGGGCGACCCG
>CAIOAK010000069.1 GCA_903855945.1 uncultured Anaeromyxobacter sp. | reverse complement strand
CTTGACACGGTAGGGGTCGTCAGTTCAATCCTGACCGGGCCTACCAGATTCGACAGCGAGCGCGGGCTTCCGTGCGCCCCTTCACTTCTCCGCCTCCACCACCTCGGGGTACAGCTCGACCACGCACTCCTCGCACAGTCCGTGGGTGATGCGCTTGCCCTCGCTTCGCTGGAGGTAGGTGTCCACCGCCTGCCAGTAGCCCTTGTCGTCCCGGACCTTCTTGCAGTTGGCGCACACCGGTACGAGGCGTGCCAGGTCTGCGACTTCCCTTGCGTGCAGCCGCTCGATGGCCGCCTGCGCGTTCACCCGATCGGTGACGTCCACGCAGCTCCCGATGAAGCCGGTGAAGTTTCGGCCCTCGTCCAAGGAGGGGGTTCCGCGGTCGAAGATCCAGCGCCAGGCGTCGTCGTGCCGGCGGAGCCGGTACTCCATCTCGAACGCCTTCCGTGCGCCGAACGCGCCGAGGTAGATGTCGAGGCAGCGCTGGAGGTCGTCGGGATGGACCCCCTCGGCCCAGCCGTCCCCAACCTCCTGCGCGAGCGTCCGGCCGGTGAAGGCCAGCCAGCGGTCGTTGAAGTAGTCGCACTTGCCGGTGACGTCGGCGCGCCAGATGATCATCGGCGCCTGTTCCACGAGGACCTGATACTCGGACGGACGAAGCATCCCGCGAGGGTAGACCCAAAACCTGAGAGACTCAAAGCGGGGGGGGGTGTCTACCTCTGCCACCAGAACGTGGGCTGCTCGGTCTCGGGGAGGGGGGCCGGCACGCGGACGCGGCGCGCGCCGGGGCCGATGGCGGGACGGACGTGCATCTCCGCGCGCAGCCGCCTGAGCCGCTCCGCCAGCCGTTCCCTCGCCTCCGCTTCGCGTTCCTTCAGGTCCTTCATGGCCGACCTCCGATGGTCCCAGAGGACCATGGGGGTCTGACATTCCGTTCAGGTGTCGGCGGGGTCCCGGTGCTACGATGCCGCGATGGTTTCCCCCCGCACCATGGCCGCCAGCCTCGCCCTGGCCCTCGTCGCGACCGGCGTACCCGGTCCGGGACGCGCCGACGACGGAATGAGTTGCCCGGGCGGCGTGGTCTCGGTGGGCGACTCGCGCCTCGACGTCCTGGGCAAATGCGGCCCCGCCACCCTGGTCGAGTCCCGGCCCAAGCAGGTGAACGAGTGGCAGGCCGATCGGTACCAGGCCGTCGGCCGGACCGTGACCGCCACCCTCGAGACCTGGACCTACGACCGGGGAAGCTCCCGGCTCCTCCAGTACGTGAAGATCGAGGCCGGCAAGGTGGTGGACGTCCGCACCGGCGGCTACGGAAGGGCCGCGCAGCCCGCCGCGGGCGGCAACGTCCGGGGCGCCATCCCGCGCGCCGCCTGCGACCCCGCCTCGCTGCGCACCGGAGCCACCACCTACGACCTCCTCTCCCTCTGCGGTGAACCGGTATTCCGCGACCTCGTCGAGGAGCAGGTGGCCGTGGCCGAGGGGGACGGATGGGTGGCCCAGGGCGCCACCACCACCCGCGTACGCGAGATCTGGACCTACGACTTCGGGCCGCGAGTGCTCGTCCGGCACGTGCTCGTCCGGGACGGCCGGGTCACCGTCGTCAAGACCGGGGGATACGGTTACTCTGAGTGAATATGGGCCGGTGGTTGCGACCCCCGGACCCGCGTGCTACGAGACCTCGCCATATGTCCGACATCGTGACGGTGACGCTCCCCGATGGTTCGCAGAAGGAGGCCCCCCGCGGCACCCGCGTGGCCGACTTCGTGCGCGAGAAGATCGGCGCCGGCCTGGCCAAGGCCGCCTACGTGGCCCGGCTGGACGGCGAGCCGGTGGACCTCTCCCGCCCCCTCGACCGCGACGTGCGGCTCGAGGTGGTCACCACCCGGAACCCCGAGGCGCTCACGGTGGCGCGCCACGACGCGGCCCACGTGATGGCGAGCGTGGTCCAGAAGCTCTACCCGGGCACGCAGGTCACCATCGGCCCCTCCATCGAGGACGGCTTCTACTACGACTTCGCCCGCGAGAATCCCTTCACCCCCGAGGATCTGGAGCGCATCGAGAAGGGCACCAACGAGGCCATCGCCCTGGACCAGCCCTTCCTCCGCGAGGAGGTCTCCATGGCCGAGGCCCTGGCGCTCTTCGAGCGGCTCGGCGAGGGGTACAAGGTCGAGATCGTGAAGGACATCGCCGCCCGGGGAGCGAAGACGCTCACCCTCTACCGGCACGGCGACTGGGTCGATTTCTGCCTCGGGCCCCACGGCCCGTCCACCGGCCGCATCGGGGTGGTGAAGCTCACCTCGGTGGCCGGCGCCTACTGGCGCGGCGATCCGAAGAACCCGATGCTCCAGCGCATCTACGGGACGAGCTTCTTCAGCAAGAAGGAGCTCGACGAGTGGGCCACCCGCCTGGAGGAGGCCCGCAAGCGCGACCACCGGAAGCTGGGGCCCGCGCTCGGCCTCTTCACCTTCCACCCCTACGCCCCCGGGGCCGCCTTCTGGCTCGACAAGGGGACGACGCTCTACCACCTGCTCGGCGACGCGATGCGCCGCCTCACCCGGAAGAACGGGTACCTCGAGGTGAAGACGCCGCTGCTCTTCAACAAGAAGCTCTGGGAGACCTCGGGCCACTGGGGCAAGTACCGCGAGAACATGTTCCTCGTGGTGGACAGCGAGACCGACGAGAAGCTGCCGCTCGAGGACCGCTGCACCCAGTCGCTCAAGCCCATGAACTGCCCCTCGCACCACCTGCTCTATGCGATGCAGAAGCGGAGCTACCGCGAGTTGCCCATCCGCTACCACACGCAGGACGTCCTCCACCGCAACGAGGCCTCCGGGACGCTCTCCGGTCTCACCCGGGTGCGCCAGTTCCAGCAGGACGACGCCCACATCTACCTGGCCGAGTCGCAGATCGTGGAGGAGGTGCGCTCGCTCGTCCGGCAGATCGACGTGGTCTACAAGGCCATGGGGCTCTCCTACACGGCCAAGTTCTCCACGCGACCCGAGGTGAAACTGGGCGACGACGCCACCTGGGACCGCGCCGAGGCGGCGCTGAAGGGGGCGCTCGACGCGGTGGGACTCCCCTACGAGGTCAAGCCGGGGGAGGGGGCCTTCTACGGCCCCAAGATCGACTTCGACGTCACCGACTCCATCGGGCGCAAGTGGCAGCTCGCCACCATCCAGCTCGACTACCTGGCGCCCGAGCGCTTCGATCTCACCTACGTGGGCGACGACAACGCCGAGCACCGGCCGGTGGTGATCCACCGCGCCATCTACGGATCGTTCGAGCGCTTCCTCGCCATCCTCACCGAGCACTTCGCCGGGGCCTTCCCCTTGTGGCTGGCCCCGGTCCAGGCCCGGGTGGTGACGGTCTCCGATCGGTTCAACGACTGGGCCGCCGAGGTGGCGGCGCGGCTCGAGGCCGAGGGCTTCCGGGTCGAGCTCGACCACACCAGCGAGAAGCTCGGGGCCAAGATCCGCGATGCGCAGCTCCAGAAGATCCCCTTCACCGTGGTGGTGGGCGAGAAGGAGGTCGAGGCGCGCGGGGTGTCGCCCAGGCGGCGCGGCGGGGAGGACCTCAAGACCATGCCGCTCGAGGCCTTCGTGGAGCTCCTCCGCAAGGAAGGGGCGACGCCGTATTGACGGAGCGGGGCGTTTCCCCTACATTCCCGCACCCGTGTCTTTCGTACGCAGCCAGCATCGACTTCTTCGCCCGGCGGGAGAGGACTCCCGGCGAGGCTGAACGCTGCGCCGCGACCTCTTCCGCCTGAACGGCCGAAGGGGTCCTTCTCGATGGCGAGAATCGCTCCTGCGGCCCCGAACCGGAGCCCGAGAAAACGCCATGTCGAGTGAAACCCCGAAGCCCGTCAGCCCCGCCCGTTCCCTCGATCGCGTCGTCATCTTCGACACGACCCTGCGCGACGGCGAGCAGAGCCCCGGCTTCTCCATGAACCTGGGGCAGAAGCTCCGGGTGGCGCGCGCACTGCAGGAACTCGGCGTCGACGTCATCGAGGCCGGCTTCGCCGCCGCCTCGCCGGGGGACCTGGAGGCCATCCAGGGCGTGTCCCGCCAGATCGAGGGGCCCATCATCGCGAGCCTCTCCCGCTGCACCCGCGGGGACATCGAGGCCAGCTGGAAGGCCCTGCAGGACGCGCCCCGGAAGCGCTGCCACGTCTTCCTGGCCACCAGCCCCATCCACCGCGACTTCAAGCTGAAGATGGCCAAGGAGGAGATCATCCGCCGGGCCGTCGAGGGCGTGAAGATGGCCCGCGAGAAGTTCGAGGATGTCGAGTTCTCCACCGAGGACGCGGCCCGTACCGAGCTCGAGTTCCTGGCCCAGGTGGTGGAGGCCGTCATCGTGGCCGGCGCCCGCACGCTCAACATCCCGGACACGGTGGGATACGCGCTTCCCTCGACCTACGCCGAGACCTTCGCCTACCTGCGCAAGCACGTCCGCGGCATCGACGACGTGGTCCTCTCGGTGCACTGCCACAACGACCTGGGCCTGGCGGTCGCCAACAGCCTGGCCGGCGTCCAGGCCGGGGCCCGGCAGGTGGAGTGCACGCTGAACGGCATCGGCGAGCGGGCCGGCAACGCCTCCCTCGAGGAGGTCGTCATGGCCATCAAGACCCGGGCCGACGTCCTCGCCGTCCACACCGGCATCCGCACCGAGAAGCTCTACCCGGCGAGCAAGATGGTGCAGCAGGTCACCGGCAACTCGGTGCAGCGCAACAAGGCCATCGTGGGGCAGAACGCCTTCGCCCACGAGGCCGGCATCCACCAGCACGGCATGCTCACGCACCGCGAGACCTACGAGATCATGCGTCCCGAGGAGGTCGGCTTCACCAAGTCGCAGCTCGTCCTCGGCAAGCACTCCGGGCGCCACGCCCTCAAGGGGCGGCTCGTCGAGCTCGGGTACCGGCTCACCGACGAGCAGCTCGAGAAGGTCTTCGCCGACTTCAAGATCCTGGCCGACAAGAAGAAGGAGATCTACGACGCCGACCTGGAGGCCCTCGTGATCCACGGGGCGCTCCTCAAGGGGCAGGCCATCTGGGAGCTGCTGGCGCTCTCCACCACCTCCGGGACCGGCACGCTGCCGGCGGCCTCCATCTCGCTCGCGAAGTCGGGCGGGGAGCGATTCCAGGACGCATCCGCGGGCGACGGGCCGGTCGATGCGGTATTCAAGGCCATCGAGAAGATCACCGGCATCGAGGTCAAGCTGCGCGACTACCGGATCCAGTCGGTCACCATCGGCGAGGACGCCCAGGGCGAGGTGAGCCTCGAGGTGGAGCACGCCACCGGCGTCTACCGCGGCCGTGCGCTCTCCACCGACGTCATCGAGGGGAGCGCGCGCGCCTTCCTCGACGTGGTGAACCGGATCGCGCTGCGCATCCGGCCGGAGGAAGAGGAGCAAGAGGAGAAGAGCGCGCTCGGTCGGGTCTAGGACGGCGAGAGGAACCATGGCTAAGGAAAAGATGACCGGGGCGAAGGCCGTCGTGAGGGCACTCGAGGCCGAGGGCGTCGAGTGGGTCTTCGGCATGCCGGGCGGGGCCATCCTGCCCATCTACGACGCGCTCTACGACTCCAAGAAGGTGAAGCACGTGCTCGTGCGCCACGAGCAGACGGGCGCCCATGCGGCCGAGGGTCTGGCCCACGCCACCGGCAAGGTGGGCGTGTGCTTCGGTACCTCCGGCCCCGGAGCCACCAACCTCGTCACCGGGATCGCCGACGCCTACATGGACTCGGTGCCGATGGTGGCCATCACCGGAAACGTCTCCTCGGCCCTCATCGGCTCGGACGCCTTCCAGGAGGCCGACATCACCGGCATCACCATGCCCATCACCAAGCACAACTGGCTGGTGACGGACGTGCGCGACCTCCCGCGCATCCTCAAGGAGGCCTTCTACATCGCCCGCACCGGCCGTCCGGGCCCGGTGCTCGTGGACATCCCCAAGGACGTCCAGAACGCCGAGCTCGAGTTCGAGTACCCGGACCGCGTGGACATCCCCGGCTACCACCCGCCCGTCCGCGAGGAGCCGCGCCTGAAGGATGCCGCGGCGCTCATCCGGGGCTCCAGCCGCCCCGTCATCTACCTGGGCGGTGGCGTCCGGACCTCCGGCGCGTACGAGGAGGTGGCGAAGTTCGCGGAACTGGTGGGCGCGCCGGTGGTGACCACCGTGCACGGCAAGGGCTCGTTCCCCGAGACCCATCCCCGGTGCCTGGGCATGTTCGGCATGCACGGCTCCAAGTTCGCGAACTACACGGTCCAGGAGAGCGACCTGATCATCGCGCTCGGCGCTCGCTTCGACGACCGGGTCACGGGCAAGCTCTCCACCTTCGCCCCCGAGGCGAAGATCGTCCACCTCGACGTGGACCCGGCCGAGATCTCCAAGCTGGTGACGGCCACCGTGCCGCTGGTGGGAGATCTGAAGCTGCTCCTCCCGCAGCTCACCGAGGAGACCCGCAACGCCTTCCAGACCTCCGGGCGCGCCGACATCGCCCCCTGGTGGGTCAAGGTCAACGCCTGGAGGGAGAAGCACCCGCTGCGTTTCACCGCGCAGGGGGAAGAGCACATCATGCCGCAGCACGTGATCCAGCGGATCTGGGAGAAGACCCAGGGCAAGGCGTTCGTCACCACCGGTGTGGGCAAGCACCAGATGTTCGCGGCCCAGTACTGGAAGACCAGCGAGCCCCGCCACTTCATCACCTCGGGCGGCCTCGGCACCATGGGCTTCTGCCTGCCGGCGGCCATCGGCGTCCAGCTCGCCAGGCCCGACGCGCTCGTCATCGGCATCGACGGCGACGGCTCCTTCCAGATGACGCTTCAGGACCTGGGCACGGCCGTCGACCTGAACCTCAACATCAAGATCTTCATCCTGAACAACCTGTTCCTGGGGATGGTTCACCAGTGGCAGAACCTGTTCTACGACAACCGGCTGGCCGCCACCCCGCTCAGCGACCGCCCCGACTTCGTGAAGCTGGCCGAGGCGTACGGATGCCTGGGGCTGCGGGCCCGCAAGCCGTCGGAGCTCGAGGATGTCCTCGATCGCGCCCTCGCCCACGAGGGCGGGCCGGTGATCGTCGACATCCGGACGCGGCAGGACGAGCACGTCTACCCCATGGTGCCGGCCGGGGCGCCGCTCAACGACATGATCGAGGGGAACTAGAGGCGCGCATGGAACGCACGGAAACGACCCCCACCTACAGTTCCCACACCGTCAGCCTGCTCGTCGAGAACAAGCCGGGCGTGCTCCACCGCATCGCCGGCCTCTTCTCCCGGCGCGGCTACAACATCGCGAGCCTCACCGTGGGCCCCACCGAGCGCCCCGAGTACTCGCGCATGACCATCGTGGTCCGCCTCTCCTCGAAGACCGTGGAGCAGGTGGTCCGGCAGGTGCAGAAGCTCATTCCCGTGGTCGAGGTCCGCGAGCTCTCGCCGGTGGACCTCATCGAGCGGGAGCTCTTGCTCGTGAAGATCCGCACGCCGGAGAGGAACCACGCCGAGCTCCGGGCGCTGGCCGAAACCTACGAGGCCAAGATCGTGGACGTCTCCCCCGACGCGCTCGTCATCGAGGCGAGCGGCAATTCCGGGAAGCTCGACGCGCTGGAGGACCGGCTGGCCCAGTACGGAATCCAGGAACTTTGCCGCTCCGGGCGCATCGCGCTCGAGCGCGGCTTCAAGACCCTCGCACCCCCCAACCTCAAGTAAACGGAAGGCGAAAGCACGGACATGGCGACCATCTACTACGACAAGGACGCGAAGCCGGAGCTGCTGAAGAGCAAGAAGGTGGCCGTCATCGGCTACGGCAGCCAGGGGCACGCCCACGCACTCAACCTGAAGGACTCGGGGGTGGACGTCCGCGTCGGCCTGCACACGACGAGCAAGTCGCGCCAGAAGGCCGAGGGGGCCGGCGTGCGCGTGATGAGCGTGGCCGACGCAGCCCGCGAGGCCGACGTGATCATGGTGCTCCTCCCCGACCAGACCCAGAAGAAGGTCTACGAGGAGGAGATCAAGCCGCACCTCACGAAGGGCAAGGCGCTGATGTTCGCGCACGGATTCAACATCCACTTCGGGCAGGTCGTGCCGCCCACGGACGTGGACGTGCTGCTCGTCGCCCCCAAGGGGCCCGGCCACCTCGTCCGCCGTCAGTTCCAGGACGGGCGCGGCATCCCCTGTCTCATCGCCGTCCACCAGGACGCGACCGGGCAGGCGAAGGACATCGGCCTCGCCTACGCCCGCGCGGTGGGCGGGGGGCGCGCCGGCGTGCTAGAGACCACCTTCAAGGAGGAGACCGAGACCGACCTGTTCGGCGAACAGGCAGTCCTCTGCGGCGGGGCCGCAGCGCTCGTGAAGACCGGGTTCGAGGTGCTCGTCGAGGCTGGCTACCAGCCCGAGAGCGCCTACTTCGAGTGTCTCCACGAGCTGAAGCTCATCGTGGACCTCATGTACGAGGGTGGCCTGGCCTGGATGCGCCACTCCATCAGCGACACGGCCGAGTATGGCGACTATACCCGTGGTTCCCGGGTGGTGAACGCCGGGACCAAGGACGAAATGCGCAGGATCCTCAAGGAGATCCAGGACGGGACCTTCGCCCGCGAGTTCATCGGCGAGCTCTCGGGCGGCGGGGCCAAGTTCGAGGCCTACCGCCAGGCCGAGAAGACACACCCCATCGAAACGGTAGGCAAGGAGCTCCGGGGCATGATGAGTTGGATCCGGGACGCCCGGAAGGACTCCTCCGATCCCAACGCGCGTTGACATCGGGCGGAAAAACCCTATCATCACGCCGCTTTTTTCCCCGGCCCACGGACGCACGACAGGAGAACGGCCATCAACGGAAACAGAGACCAGAAGGCCACAAGCCGAGATGCGCGCACCAACCGGCGCATCAAGGCCCGGGAGGTCCGCTGCATCGGACCTGCCGGTGAGCAGCTCGGCATCCTGCCGATCGAGCAGGCGTTGCGGACGGCCCAGGAGAACGGATTCGACCTCGTCGAGGTCAGCCCGCTCGCCAAGCCGCCCGTCTGCAAGATCATGGACTACGGGAAGTTCAAGTACACCGAGAAGAAAAAGCAGAGCGAGGCCAAGAAGAACCAGGTCGTGGTCCAGCTGAAGGAGGTCAAGTTCCGCCCCCGGACCGAGGAGCACGACTACGACACCAAGATCCGGCATATCCGGGAGTTCCTCGAGGAGTCGAACAAGGCCCGCGTCACCGTGATGTTCCGCGGCCGCGAGCTCTCCCACCGTGAGCTCGGCACGAAGGTGCTCGAGCGGATCGTGGCCGACCTGAAGGAGGTCGCGGTCATCGAGTCCTCGGCCCGCATGGAAGGGCGCCAGATGTTCATGATCCTCGCGCCCAATCCGCGCATGATCCAGTCGCAGCGCGACAAGGCGAAGGCCGCCGCCGCCGCGGCCGCAACTGCGGCGCCCGCTGCAACGGTGTCCGCGCCGGCCCCCGAGGCCGATCCGGTCGCCGCCCCCACCGAAACCGACGGCGCAGCCTAGCGCCGCAGCACAGGAGAACGAGGAAGATGCCGAAGCTCAAGACCAAGAGCGCTGCCAAGAAGCGCTTCCAGGTGAAGAAGAGCGGAGCCGTGAAGTTCCGCCGCGCCGGCGTGCGCCACCTGGCGACGTTCGGGAAGACGCCCAAGCAGAAGCGTGGGCTTCGCGGGACGAGCCACCTCTCGGACAGCGATGCCAAGAAGGTGAAGGAAAACTTCCCGTACGCCCGATAGGGTAGACGGGACCACCAGCCCAAGCGGGGCTCTTGAAGCGCTCGGGAGGAGACTCCTCCCGGCCCCCCGCCGGCACAGCAGGAGAGAAGCATGCGCGTAAAGAAGGGTGTGAAGGCCCGCCGTCGTCGTAACCGCGTACTGAAGCTGGCCAAGGGGTTCCGGGGTCGGCGCAAGAACGCATACCGCCGTGCCAACCAGGCGGTCGAGCGCGCGCTCGACTACAGCACGCGCGATCGCCGCCGCCGTCGCCGCGAGTTCCGCGCGCTCTGGATCGTCCGCATCAACGCCGCGGCCCGCCTGAACGGCACGACCTACTCGCGCCTCGTCGGCGCGATGCACAAGGCCGGCGTGATGCTCGACCGCAAGGTGCTGGCCGAGATCGCGCTGTCGCTTCCGGGCGACTTCGCCTCCGTGGTCCGCTCCGCCCAGGCCTAGAACCGAGGTCCCGTGGACCTGGTCCGAGATCTCGAGGCCCTCGCCGAGGGGGCCCGCCATTCCATCGCGCAGGCGTCCGACGAGCGCGCGCTGGAGGATCTTCGCGTCCGCTTCCTGGGCAAGAAGGGCGAGATCTCCGCGGTGCTCCGGGGCATGGGGCAACTCGCCGCGGAGGAGCGCCCCCGGGTCGGTGAGGTCGCCAACCGGGTGCGCGACGAGGTGGAGACGCTCCTCGTCGCCGCACGCGGGCGCATCGAGGACGCGCGGCTCGAGCAGGAACTCCAGGGCTCCGGCATCGACGTCACGCTGCCGGGGCGGCGGCTGTTGCCTCGCGGACACCGCCATCCGGTCACCCGGACCACCGAGGAGATCGTGGGCATCTTCTCCCGCCTCGGCTACGAGGTGGCGAGCGGGCCCGAGATCGAGCTCGACTGGTACAACTTCGAGGCGCTGAACATCCCCGCCGACCATCCCGCCCGCGACATGCAGGACACGTTCTACGTGGACCCCGCGTCGGTCGGCCGGGAGGCCGGGGCCGGTGCGGTCCTGCTGCGGACCCACACCTCGCCCATCCAGATCCGGGCCATGAGGAAGGCGGGAGGTCCCCCCATCCGCGTGGTGGCCCCGGGGCGCGTCTACCGCAGCGACTACGATCAGACCCACACCCCGATGTTCCACCAGGTCGAGGGGATCTGCGTCGGGCCGGGCATCACCTTCGCCGACCTGAAGGGGACGCTCGGAGCCTTCGCCCGCGCCTTCTTCGGGGCGGCCACCCGCACGCGGCTCCGCCCCAGCTACTTCCCGTTCGTCGAACCGGGCGCGGAGGCCGACGTCTCCTGCACGCTCTGCGGCGGCTCGGGCAGCCGCTCGGGCGCGCGCTGCGGCACCTGCAAGGGCACCGGCTGGCTGGAGGTCCTGGGCAGCGGCATGGTCCACCCCAAGGTCCTCGAGAACGTGGGCTTCGATCCCGGCCAGGTCACCGGCTTCGCCTTCGGCATGGGGGTGGAGCGCATGGCCATGCTCAAGTACGGAATCGGCGATCTCCGCCTCTTCTACGAGAACGATCTGCGGTTCCTCGAGCAGTTCTGATCCGTCATGCGCATCTCCCTCGCCTGGCTCTCCGCCTACGTCCCGCTCCCGCCCGCCGCGGAGCTCGCGCAGCGTCTCACCGACGTGGGCCTGGAGGTGGAGGCGGTGGAGCGGGTGGGTGCGTCGCTCGACGGGATCGTGGCGGCCCGCATCCTCTCGTCCGAGCGCCACCCCAGCGCCGAGAAGCTGTCGGTCTGCCAGGTGGAGGCGGGCGCCGGCCCGATCCAGGTTGTCTGCGGCGCCACCAACTGGAGGGTGGGCGACGTGGTCCCGCTCGCCACGCCCGGGACCCGCATGCCGGCCGGCCACCGCATCGACCGGGCCAGCCTCCGTGGCGTCGATTCCTCCGGGATGCTCTGCTCGGCCAAGGAGCTGGGGCTCTCCGAGGACGCCACGGGACTTCTGCTCCTGCCCGGCGACGCCGTCCCCGGCACGCCGCTCTCCCGGCTGCTCGGCATCGAGGATGTGGTCCTCGAGGTGAACGTCACCCCGAACCGCTCCGACGCGCTCTCCCACCTGGGCGTGGCACGCGAGGTGGCCGCCGCAACCGGCGCCGCCGTCGCCTACCCGGCGCCGGGCCTGAGGCAGGAGGCCCCTCTGGCCTCGGCCTCGCTGAAGGTCACCATCCAGGCGCCGGAGCGCTGCTTCCGGTACGCGGCCCGCGTCATCGACGGGGTGCGCATCGGCCCGTCCCCCGGCTGGCTGCGCCACAGGCTCGAGGCCTGCGGGGTCCGGTCCATCTCCAACGTCGTGGACGCCACGAACTTCGTGCTGCTCGAGCGGGGCCAGCCCCTGCACGCCTTCGACCTCGAGAAGGTGGCGGGGGGCGAGATCCTGGTCCGCCAGGCCCGACCCGGGGAGAAGATGCGCACGCTCGACGGCGTCGAGCGAACGCTCTCGCCGGACGACCTCGTCATCGCCGACCGCGACCGCGCCAGCGCGCTCGCCGGCGTCATGGGCGGAGGCGACTCGGAGATCTCCGCCGGAACCACCCGGGTGCTGCTCGAGTCGGCCTGGTTCGAACCCACCGGCGTCCGCCGCACGGCACGTCGCCACGGCCTCCACACCGAGGCCTCCCACCGCTTCGAGCGGGGCGTCGACCCCGAGGGTGTCGTCGCCGCGCTCGATCGCTGCGCCGCCATGATCGCCGAGCTCTCGGGGGGAACGGTCCGCAAGGGAGCCGTGGACGTCCACCCGCACCGGCGCAAGCCGACCGAGGTGATGCTCCCCTGGGCGCGTCCCGGTCAGGTGCTCGGCGCGCCGGTGAGCCGCAAGGAGGCGCGCACGGCGCTCGAGGCGCTCGGCTTCGAGCTCCGCGGCGCCACCCCGAAGGGCGGCCGTTTCCGCGTTCCCAGCTGGCGGCTCGACGTCACGCGCGAGGAGGACCTGATCGAGGAGATCGTCCGGCTCCGCGGCTACGACGCCATTCCCGAGACGCTTCCCCCCATCGTGTCCGACACACCCTCCCTGCCACGCGAGACGCTCGTCACCGAGCGGGTGCGGGAGGCGCTCGAGGCGGCCGGCTACTCGGAGGCGGTGAACTTCAGCTTCGTCGCGCCCGAGGACCTGGCGCCGCTCGCGCCGCAGGGCGGCCGGCTGGGCATCCCGCTGCAGAATCCCATCAGCGCCGACCTCGCCGTGATGCGCTCCAGCCTCGTCCCGTCGCTCCTCAAGGGGCTCGCCTACAACCGGAGGCAGCGCGTCGAGGAGGTGAGGCTCTACGAGATCGCGAGCAGCTACCATCGCCATCCCGAGGGTGCGCTCGACGACGCTCCGGCACGCGAGGAGCTCCGCGTCGCCGGTGTGGCGAGCGGCCGACGCCACCCGGTGGGCTGGTCCGCGGGCGGTGAACCGGTGGACTTCCACGACGTGAAGGGGGCGCTCGAGGCGCTCCTCGAGACGCTCGGGATCGACGACGTCCGCTGGGAGGCGGGCGGGCCGTCGTGGCTCCACCCTCGTTCGGCGGCCACCCTGGCCCGGGCCGGCCTCTCCGGTCCGGAGGTCCTGGGCGTCGCCGGCGAGATCCACCCGCGCGTCGCGGCCGCCTTCGATCTCCCACGCGGGGTGCTGGCCTTCGACCTCTCCTTCGCTGCGCTCGCGGGCGCGACCCGGCTCGTGCGGGATCACCGGGGCGTCCCGCGATTCCCCGCGGTGCTCCGGGACCTCGCGGTCGTGGTGGCGTCCGAGGTGGAAGCGCGTGCCGTGCTGGCGGGCATTCGAGCCGAGCCGCTCGTGGAGGACGTGACCCTCTTCGACGTCTACCGGGGCGCTCCGATCCCGGAGGGAAAGAAGAACCTGGCCATGGCCATTCGCTACCGGGCGGCCGATCGGACGCTCACCGACGCGGAGGCCGATGCCGCCCACGTGCGGATCGTCGAGCGGTTGAAGATCGACCTCGGTGCCGAACTCCGGGGATGACCCCGGGGTGAGGAAGCGTTCGTTTGACAGCCTGCACCGAATCAGCTAACGAAGACGGGTACTTGGGCGCCGCGGCGCCCCCACGGGCGAGGCGAGCATGACCAAGGCCGACATCATCGAGAGCGTCTACGAGAAGGTGGGCTTCTCCAAGAAGGAAGCGGCCGACGTGGTGGAGATGGTTTTCGACACCATCAAGGAAACCCTCGAGCGCGGCGAGAAGATCAAGATCAGTGGATTTGGCAACTTCATCGTTCGCGAGAAGAAGTCGCGCGTGGGGCGCAATCCGCAGACCGGCGAGGAGATCGAGATCTCGGCCCGGCGCGTGCTCACCTTCCGTCCGAGTCAGGTACTGAAGAACGCGCTGAACGGACCCGATGAACCGCTGCCCGGCCCGGCGTTCAGTCCGCCGCCCGCGCAGTAGTCTCGCGCCTCATCGCGCTCAGCGCTCGTCCCGCTCGCCCAGGATCCGGTAGAGGGTCTTGCGGTCGATGCCGAGGATCTCGGCGGCGCGCGTCTTGTTCCCACCCGTCTCGTGGAGCACCTGGGTGGCGTAGCGCTTCTCCAGTTCGGCCAGGGACGGACGGTCGGTCACGTCGGGCAGCGGGGCCGGGCCGGGCGGGGGCCGGACCGCCCGGATGGTGTCCGGGAGATCCTCGGGCAGGACGACGCCGGAGGGGTTGAGCGCCAGCGCCCGGGCGATCACGTTCTCGAGTTCCCGCACGTTTCCCGGCCACTCGTAGGCGAGGAGGAGCTCGCGGGCCGCGGGGGAGATGGCCGAGCCCTCGGCCCGGCCGTGCTTCTGGGCGAAGTGCTCGGCGAGCAGCGGAACGTCCTCGCGCCGCTCCCGGAGCGGCGGGATGCGGATGCTCACCACGTGCAGCCGGTAGTAGAGGTCGGGCCGGAAGGCGCCCTGCCGGACCACCGCGTCCAGGTCGCGGTTCGTCGCGGCGACCACCCGGACGTCCACGGAGATGGGCTCGTTCGCGCCCACCCGGCGGACGGTCCCCTCCTGCAGCGCGCGAAGGAGTCTCGCCTGGAGGTTCGGCCCGATGTCGCCGATCTCGTCGAGGAAGAGGGTGCCGTGGTTCGCTTCCTCGAAGAGCCCCCGGCGGGCCGCCTGGGCGCCGGTGAAGGCCCCGCGGGCGTGGCCGAAGAGCTCCGACTCGAGCACCCCCTCGGCGATGGCGCCGCAGTCCACCGCCACGAACGGACCGGACGCCCGTGGCGATGCCATGTGGATCGCCCGGGCCACGAGCTCCTTGCCCGTTCCGCTCTCCCCCTGGATGAGCACCGTGGCGTCGGTGGAGGCCACGCGCGCCGCGGTCTTGTAGACCTGCAACATCGCCTCGCTGCGCCCCACCACGTTGTCGAGCCGGTAGCGGTCGCGCAGGCCGCGGCGCAGCGCGCGGTTCTCCATGGCGAGCGCGCGGTGCTGCAGCGCCCGGGCCACGACGATCTGGATGGCATCCACGTCGTAGGGCTTGGACAGGTAGTCGGCCGCGCCCCGGCGGATGGCCTCCACCGCCCCGTCGATGTTCCCGAAGGCCGTCACCAGGATCACCGGGGTGTCGGGGGCGCGTTCCTTGAAGGCGTCGATGACCTGGAGCCCGTCCATCTCGGCCATCCGGATGTCGGAGACCACCAGGTCGGGCGGCTCGCCGGCATCGAGCGCCGCCACGGCCTCACGCCCGTCGGTGAGGGGCGTGACCTTGTGGCCGGCGCCCGTGAGGATCCGGACGAGCAGGTCGCGGCTCGACTGGTCGTCGTCCACCACCAGGATGCGGGCAGGTTCCATGAGGCGATCCTAGCGGGGGGCGTGCGTGCGGGCCGCCGGAGCGGCGGTGGAGGGCGGGGCGGGGAAGAGGAGGGTGAAGGTCGCCCCGGCTCCCGGGCTCGACTCCACCTCGATGTGGCCGCGCAGCGCCGAGGCGATCTCCCGGGAGATGGCGAGGCCGAGCCCGGTGCCCTTGCCCGGGTCCTTGGTGGTGAAGAAGGGCTCGAAGATGTGCTTCCGGTTCTCGGCCGTGATCCCGGCGCCGCTGTCGATCACCGAGAGTGCCAGCTGATCGCCGGCCCGGCGGGCCCGGACGGTGAGGGCGCCCCCGGCGGACATCGCGTCCACGGCGTTGGAGATGAAGTTGCCGAGCACGTGTCGCACGAGGGAGGGGTCGATGCTCGCCGGCCCCAGGTCGGGGGGGACGTCGCGCCGCACGTCGATCCGGTGGCGCGCCTCCGCCGAGACGTTCAGCGACAGGGCCTCGTCGATGAGCGCGGCGAGCTGCACCGGTTCCGGCTTCGGGACGAGCGCCCGCGCCGAGTCGAGGAAGCGGCGGATGATGGAGGTCATCCGCTGGACCTCGCGCTCGATGACCTGGAGCTGCTCCCGGATGTCGGCCGGACAGCCGGGGTGGCGGGCGAGCAGCTGCACGTTGCCGGAGATGGCGTTGAGCGGGTTGCCGAGCTCGTGCGCGATGGTGCCGGAGAGCTGCCCGAGGGCGGCGAGCCGCTCCTGGGCGGAGCGCTCGCGGCGGGCCTCGATGAGCAGCTCGTTCAGCTCCCCCAGCTCCCGGTTCGTGCGAGCGAGGTCGGCGGTGGCCTCCTCGACCCGGTCCTGGAGCTCCCGGTTGAACCCGCGCACCCGACCGAGCATCGCCTCCAGGCCGCGGGCGAGCGTCCCGATCTCGTCGCGACGTCCGGTCGCCGGGACCGACGCGGCGTCGAGGGCACCCGACTCGATCCCCTCCACCGCCCCGGCCAGCTCGGAGAGGGGACGCCCCAGCATGCGGTTCAGGATGAGGGTGAAGGCGAGGAAGACGAGGACCGCGGCGAGCGCCGTGGAGGCGAGGAAGATCCGCCCCTGACCTCGCCCCAGGCGCTCGGCCTCCGAGAGGCTGGCCTCGAGCCGGATGGCGGCGACCGGGTGGGAGAAGGAGTCCTTCACGGGGAGTTCCACGCGGACGACGCGGTCGTCTCCGTCGCCGACGACCTCCGAGTTGGTCTGGGCCGGGAAGGAGTAGTCGAGCTCGCCGAAGGTGGTCTCCGGGCCGTTCGGCCCGTACTGCATCCGGACCACGTCGTCCTTGCCGGGCTTGCGGATGATGAGCTCGGCGGAGCGGATGCCCCGGTGCTGCCGGAGCGCGGCGGCCAGCCGGTCGGCGGCACGGGCGGGATCGAGGTCGCGGGACAGGTCGAGGTCGGACCGGACCGCGCGCGCCACCTCGACGGCGCGGTCGCGCACCGCGGACTCGACGGCGCGGGAGGCGGCGCTCGCGCCGAGCGCGGCCGACATGCCCATGGAGAGCACGAGGATCACCGTGAAGAGGGCGATGATCTTGGCGCGGATGGACAAGGGCCGGTACCGGGAAAGGGGAAAAGGAAAGGGCCGGCTGCTCTCGCAACCGGCCCTTCAAGCTACCAGAGTCGAAGAGCGACTACTTGCTGAGGTTCGGCTGCGTGGTGGTGTCCGGCGGGGCCTTCTTGGCCTTCTTCTTCTTGGTGTCCTTCTTGGCCGGGGCGGCGGGGGCGGCAGCGGCAGCGGCCGGCTTCGCGGCGGGGGCGGGGGCGGCAGCCGGAGCAGCGGGAGCGGCCGGGGCGGTAGCGGCGGGCTTCGCGGGGGCGGCCGGAGCAGCGGCGGGGGCCTGGGCGAGGACCGGGATGGCGAAGGCGACGGCCACGAGGGCGCTGAGGATCTTCTTCATTGGGTTCTTCTCCTTGGAGAGGGTACGGTCTGGCGGGTAACGCGTCCGATGTGAGCATTAGCAGCACGCGTGCCAAGCCAGCCTGGAATCGAGGTCCAGTAAAATCAGGTAGTTGGCTGGGAGGCAGATGCGCCGACCCCGGGCGGGCGGGGAGTTCTGGGACGCATCGCCCCCCGCGCTGGGTAGGAGTTCCACGCGTCGCGACGGCCGGTCGTTTCGACTATAAGCGGCGGATGGCCATCGACTACACCGACGCGCGGCGGATGCGGCTCGACGTCGAGTTCTCCTTCGCCGCGGCCCATCGGCTTCCCCGCTACGAGGGGCCCTGCTTCCGGCTGCACGGGCACAACTACAAGTTCCTGGTCGCGCTGGAGGGCGACGTGGACCCGGCCACCGGGATGATCGCCGACTTCGGGAAGATCAAGGACGTCGTGGGCGAGGAGGTGCTCGCCCGCGCCGACCACCGGAACCTGAACGACATCCTCGACAATCCGACGGCGGAGAACATCGCGCGCTGGATCTGGGAGGTTCTCCTGCCGCGCCTGCCCGGGCTGTGCGAGGTCCGTCTCTTCGAGATCCCGGGCTGCTGCGTCACCTATCGGGGCCCCGGTGGCCGGTAAGCCTCGACGCGCTGCCGGAGCGGCGGAGGCCGCCGTCGACCGGTTCCTGCGGGCGCTCGTCCCCGCGGACGAACTCGCCCGCGCCGACGTGGAGGGGACTCCGCGCCGTGTCGCCGAGGCGTTCCGCGCCGACCTGCTCGACGGCTACCGGATGGATCCGGCGGAGATCCTCGGCGAGGCCATGGACGTGCCCGGCCGCGACCTCGTGGGGCTCGCCGGGATCGACTTCCACTCCGTCTGCCCGCACCACCTGCTCCCGTACCGCGGGCGGGCCTGCGTCGCCTACGTGCCCGGCGGGCGGGTCGTCGGGTTCGGGGAGCTGGCCCGGCTCGTGGACTGCTTCGCCCACCGGCTCGTGATCCAGGAGGTGCTCGCGCGACAGGTGGCCGACGCGCTCGTCACGCACCTGGGGGCACGCGGTGCCGCCTGCATCCTGGACGCGGAGCAGATGTGCCTCACCGTGCGCGGGGAGCGTCGCCGGGAGGCCCGCGCCCACACCCAGGCCTTCGCCGGCGTGATGCGCCGGAGCGCGGCGTGGCAGGGGCGCGTGCTGCGCATCGCGGGGAAGGGCAAGTGACGGGCAGTCTCGATGGGCGCACCGCCATCGTCACCGGCGGTGGAAGGGGAATCGGCGCCGCGGTGGCGCGGGAGCTCACCCGGCGTGGAGCGCGGGTGACCGTCTTCGCACGGACCCAGTCGGAGCTCGACCAGGTGGTGAAGTCGGGGGGCGCCGCGCTGGCGATCGCGGGAGACGTGAGCGTGGAGGCCGACCTGATCCGCCTGCGCGCCTCGCACGAGCGCGTGCTCGGTCCCTGCGACGTGCTGGTCCACTCGGCCGGCATCCTGGAGCGGGGGCGCGTGGACGCCCTCGATCCGGCAGCCTGGCGGCGCGTGCTGGAGGTGAACCTGACCGGCGCCTTCCTCGCCACCCGCGCCGTCCTGCCCGGGATGCGCGCGCGCAGGCGCGGACGGATCGTGGCCGTCGCCTCCATCTCCGCCCACCTCGGAACCGCCGAGGCGGCGGCCTACAACGCCTCCAAGTGGGGGATGCTCGGATTCGCGAAGAGCCTGGCGGAGGAGCTGCGCGGCTCCGGAGTCCAGGTCATGACGGTCTCGCCGGGGACGGTGGACACGAAGATGGCCGCCCAGTCGCCGTTCTCGCCCGACATGGCGCCCGACGACGTGGCGCGCGTGGTGGGCTGGCTGGCGGCGGAGGCGCCGGACGCCATGAACGGGAGCGACGTGGGGGTGTTCGGATGACGGCGGTCCAGGCGATGGCGGCGGCGGTGGTCGAACTCCAGGGCGCGTTCCCCGAGGGGAAGCTCGTCCTCGACGCGGAGGCCCTCCTCCCCTACGGGAAGGACGAGTCGGACCTGGGGTGCTTCCCGCCCGGCGCCGTGGTCCGGGTCGAGTCGGCGGAGGACGTCCGCACGGTCTTCGCCATCGCGTCGCGCCACCGGGTGCCGGTGGTCCCGATGGGCGCGCGGAGCGGCAAGTCGGGCGGATCGCTCGCCATCCACGGTGGCATCGGCGTCTCGATGGAACGGATGAACCGCATCCTGGAGATCCGGCCGGGAGACCTCACCGCGCGCGTGCAGCCCGGCGTGGTCCTCGGGATCTTCCAGGCCGAGGTGGAGAAGCAGGGCCTCTTCTACCCGCCCGACCCCAACTCGGTGGACCTCTGCGCCATCGGCGGGAACGTGGCGGAGAACGCCGGCGGCCCTCGTGCGCTCCGCTACGGGGTCACCCGGGAGTACGTGCTCGGTCTCGAGGTCGTGCTCCCCACCGGCGAGATCCTCCGGTTCGGGCGCCAGACCATCAAGGGGGTGGCGGGCTACGACCTGACCGCGCTCTTCGTGGGCAGCGAGGGAACGCTCGGGATCATCACCGAGGTGACGCTGAAGCTCCTTCCGCGCCCGCGCCACGTGGCCACGGCGCTCGTCTGCTTCCCGGATGTGGCCACCGCCGCCGAGGCGGTGAGCCGGGTGCTCGCCGCGGGCGTCATCCCCCGCTGCCTGGAGCTCATCGACGACGTCTCGGTGAAGGCCATCGCGAAGGGCTCCCCGTTCCAGCTCCCACCCGGCGCGGGGGCGGCGCTCCTCTTCGAGACCGACGGCAACGACGAGGAGCAGGTCTTCGCCGAGATGTCCCGCGTGGCCGAGATGGTCCAGGGCAGCGCCTCGGGCGAGGTGATCGTCGCCCAGAACGAGGCCCAGCGGCGCGACATCTGGGAGACCCGCAAGTACCTCTCCGTGGCGCTCGGGAAGCTGGCCGCGAACAAGCTGGGGGAGGACGTGGCCGTGCCCCGGTCCCGCATCCCGGAGATGGTGGCCCGCTCCCGGGAGATCGGGAAGGCCCACGGCCTCCTCGTCGCCACCTACGGTCACGCCGGCGACGGAAACCTGCACTGCAACGTCCTCTACGACGGGCCGCACGAGCGCGCCCGGGCCGACGCCGCCGTGGGGGACATCCTGCGCGCGGCCGTGGACCTGGGGGGAACCATCACCGGGGAGCACGGGGTGGGGCTCGCCAAGCGGGACTTCCTCGCCTACGAGCAGGGGGATGCGGTGCTGGCGCTGGAGCGACGCGTCAAGGCGCTCTTCGATCCGCTCGGCATCCTCAATCCCGGGAAGATGTTCCCGGAATCCTGAGTCAACCGGCGCAGCTCGCCGAATCGCGCAATGGTTGCGGCAGGTTCCGTCTCTGGAAGGCTCCGGTCTTCCTTGACAACGATCCGGTGATCCGGCATCAAGGAAACCCCTCGGCACCCGGCCAGGACTCCTCTGCCGCGCCCAGGCCCCTCCCGCGCAAGCCCCCATCAAGGAGACGAAGGACGACATGCAACCCAACACTGGAAAGACCCGGCCGGTGGAGAAGGTCGACGGCGTCACGATCCGTTTCGTCGGCGACTCCGGCGACGGCATGCAGCTCGTCGGCTCGGAGTTCACCAAGGCCTCGGCCATCGCCGGCAACGACCTCGCCACGTTCCCCGACTTCCCCGCAGAGATCCGCGCCCCCACGGGCTCGCTGGCGGGCGTCTCGGGCTACCAGGTCAACTTCGGCTCCAAGGACATCTTCACCCCCGGTGACCAGCCGGACGTCCTCGTGGCCATGAACCCGGCCGCCCTGAAGACGAACCTCCAGGACCTCCGCCCCGGCGGCATCCTCATCACGAACAGCGGCGCCTACAACGCGGGCAACCTCGAGAAGGCCGGCTACAAGACGAACCCGCTCGACGACGATGCGCTGAAGAAGAACTACAAGGTGGTCTCCGTCGACATGGACAAGCTCACCCAGGCCGCTCTGGCCGGGTCGGGGCTCTCCAACAAGGACGTGGCCCGCTGCCGCAACTACTTCGCGCTCGGCATGATGTACTGGCTCTACAGCCGGCCGCCGGAGATGCAGCTCGAGAACATCCGGAAGAAGTTCGCCAAGAAGCCGGACATCGCCGAGGCGAACGTCAAGGTCTTCTCGGCCGGTCACGCCTTCGGCGAGACCACCGAGCTCTTCGTCTCCCAGTACACGGTTCCTGCCGCCAGCCTCACCCCGGGCACCTACCGCAACGTGACCGGCAACGGCGCCGCCGCGCTCGCGCTCGCCGCCACGGCCAAGCTCACCGGCCGCCAGGTCTTCCTGGGCAGCTACCCCATCACGCCGGCCACCGAGATCCTCCAGGACGCCTCCTACTTCAAGGAGATGGGGGTCGTGACCTACCAGGCCGAGGACGAGATCGCCGGCATCGGCTCCGCCATCGGCGCCTCCTTCGGCGGGTCGCTCGGCGTCACCACCACCTCCGGCCCGGGCCTCGCCCTCAAGTCGGAGATGCTGGGGCTCGCCGTCATCGCCGAGCTCCCGCTCGTCATCATCGACGTGCAGCGCGGCGGTCCGTCCACGGGCATGCCCACCAAGACGGAGCAGTCCGACCTCTACATCGCGCTCTTCGGCCGCCACGGCGAGGCGCCCATCCCGGTCATCGCCGCCCGCAGCCCGGCCGACTGCTTCTACGCCACCATGGAGGGCTTCTACATCGCCACCAAGTGGATGACTCCGGTGCTCGTCCTCACCGACGGCTACCTCGGGTTCGGCTCCGAGCCCTTCCGCATCCCGGAGGAGGGCGAGCTGAAGCCCTACACGGTGGCCTACCAGACCACGGTGAACGATCCCTCCGGCTACATGCCGTACAAGCGCGACGCCAAGCTCATCCGTCCCTGGGCCGTCCCGGGTACCGCCGGCCTCGAGCACCGCATCGGCGGCCTCGAGAAGGACTCCATGTCCGGCATGGTCTCCTACGACGGCATGAACCACGAGAAGATGGTGAAGACCCGCGCGCAGAAGATCCGGAACATCGTCGAGGACGTCCCCGACATCGAGATCGAGGGAGAGCCCACCGGCGACCTGCTGCTCGTCTCCTGGGGCGGCACCTACGGCTCGGTCCGCGGCGCCGCCGCCCGGCTCCGCGCCCAGGGCAAGAAGGTGGGTCACGTGCACCTGCGCTGGCTGAACCCGCTGCCGAAGAACCTCGGCGCGGTGCTGAAGGCCTACAAGAAGGTGCTGGTGCCCGAGGTGAACGACGGGCAGCTGGCCAACTACCTGCGCATGTCGTTCCCCGGCCTCGATCCGCTGCAGTTCAACCGGATCAACGGCAAGGCCATCAAGATCAGCGAACTCACCGCCAAGGTGAACGAGATCCTGGGCTAGGCCCGGAAGGAACCACACGACCATGAGCCCGAATACCCAGACCCAGAATCCCGTCCCCACCTACACGAAGAAGGACTTCGAGTCCGGCGTCGATCCGCGCTGGTGCCCGGGGTGCGGGGACTTCTCCATCATCAACCAGGTGCAGAAGGCGCTGCCGAACGTGGGCGTGGCCCGCGAGAACATCGTCTTCATCTCCGGCATCGGCTGCTCGTCGCGCTTCCCGTACTACATGAACAACTACGGGATGCACACGCTGCACGGACGCGCCCCCTCCTTCGCCTCCGGGCTGAAGGTGTCGCGCCCCGAGCTGATGGTATGGGTGATCACCGGCGACGGCGACGCACTCGCCATCGGCGGCAACCACTTCATCCACACGATGCGGCGCAACCTGGACATCAAGATGCTGATGTTCAACAACCGCATCTACGGCCTCACCAAGGGTCAGGTCTCCCCCACCTCCGAGCTGGGCAAGAAGACCAAGACCACGCCGCACGGCTCCCCCGACTACCCGTTCAACGCGCCGGCGCTGGCGATGGGTGCGGGGGCGACCTTCGTGGCCCGCTCCATCGACATCGAGGGCGCGCACATGGGCGGCGTCATCGCCGAGGCGGCCAAGCACAAGGGCAGCACGTTCGTGGAGATCTTCCAGAACTGCCCGGTGTTCAACGACGGCGCCTACACGTTCCTCACCGAGAAGGCCGTCAAGGCCGACGCCATCCTCCGCATGGAGGCGGGCAAGCCGCTCCTCTTCGGGAAGGACAACAAGAAGGGCATCCGCTTCGACGGCCAGAAGGCCGAGCTCGAGGTGGTGACGATCGGCGAGAACGGGATCACGGAGAAGGACATCCTGATCCACGATCCGTCCCGCTCCGATCCCACCATCGCCTTCATGCTCGCCAACCTGTCCGACCGGCCGGGCTTCCCGACCCCCATCGGCATCTTCCGGAGCGTGCGCAAGCCGACCGCCGACGAGATGACCTGGGACATGATCAAGGCGGCCAAGGCGAAGAAGGGCGACGTCTCGCTGAGGAAGTTCCTCTCCGACGCCGAGACCTGGACGGTGAAGTAGGACCGCACCGGACAACCCAGCGCATCTCTCAAGGGGCGCCGGCACCAGCCGGTGCCCCTTTCGTTCGCGCGGCGCGCGCACAGGTGGCCCGGGCCTCCGCCTCGCGGCCGGAGGCCGTGAGCGCCGCGCAGGCCCCGGCCCAGGCCTCGGGCATGGCGGGATCGATCGCCGCGGCCTTGAGGTAGCTCGCGGCGGACGCGGACGGCTCGTCGCGGAGCCACGAGACCCAGCCCAGGTCGTGGTGGACGAGCGCCATCTCGGGTCGGGCCTCGGCTGCGTGGAGGAGGTCGCGGCGGGCCCGGTCGAGGAGCAGGCGACGCTCACCTCCGGAGAGCTTCTCCGCGCGGCGGGCCAGCCAGCGAGCCCGGGTGATCCGCGCCGCCACCTGGTCGGGGTCGATGCGCAGGGCGTCCCGGAAGGCCTCCTCGGCGCGCCGATCCTCTCCGAGGGCGAGCAGCGACTCGGCCCGGGCGGCGTGCGCCTCGGCGAGGTCGGGGTCGGCGGCGATGGCAGCGTCGAACTGGACGAGCGCCAGATCGGGACGCCCCGCGACCCGGAGCGCGAGGCCGAGCCCGGTGCGCGCCTCCCCGAGGTCGGGCGCGATCTCGAGCGCGTGCTCGAAGGCCACCTCGGCACGTTCGCGGTCGCCGTTCGCGAGCCACTGGTAGCCGCGCCGGACCTCCTCGACCGCGCGTGCGTGGGGCGGGGCGGAGGCGCACCCGGCGAGGGTCAGGAGGAGCGCGAGGACGCAAGGACCGGGGTGGGTGGACGGGCGGCGTTCGTCGAGCATGCCCTCCGCCGTTGCGGGGCGCGTGCCGGCGGCCTCGCGCGAGGAGAGGAGGGTGGGAGCGGCCCGGAGTTCCGCCGTTCGTCCTCGCGGTCCGCGGAACGGTCGAAATTGACACTACATGCGTGGTCACATAGGTTCGCCGGAACAATGGCCAGGAAGAAGATCTCCACCACGGTGTACATCACGCCCGAGCAGGACGAGCGGCTCAAGCTGCTCAACGATCGGACCAAGGTGCCGGTGGCGGAGTACATCCGGCAGGGGATCGATCTCGTCCTCGAGAAGTACCGTGCCACACTGCCCGGCCAGCTGACGCTCGACGACATGGAGCGGAAGCGGTAGCCCGGAGACCCATGAGCGAGAAGCGAGTCGTCATCCTCGGCGCGGCCGGGTTCATCGGCAGCCACCTCGTCGATCGGTTCCTCGCCGAGGGCTGGGGCGTGCTCGGCGTGGACAACCTCGTCACCGGGACGGTTCGCAACCTGCGCCACCTCGAGGGGAACGACCGGTTCTCCTTCGTCGAGGCCGACGTCTGCGACGGCCTCGGGTGGGTGGAGGGGAGGGTGGACGCGGTCCTCGACTTCGCGTCCCCGGCCTCCCCGATCGACTACCTGGAGAAGCCCTTCGAGACCATGAAGGTGGGCTCGGTCGGTGTGGAGAAGGCGCTCGACCTCGCACAGGCGAAGAACGCCACGTTCCTCCTCTCGTCCACCTCCGAGGTGTACGGGGATCCGCTCGAGCACCCCCAGAAGGAGAGCTACTGGGGGAACGTGAACCCGGTGGGCCCCCGGGCGGTCTACGACGAGGCGAAGCGATTCGCCGAGGCCATCACCATGGCCTTCCGGCGCTACCGCAAGGTGGACACCCGCATCGCGCGCATCTTCAACACCTACGGGCCGCGCATGCGGCTCAACGATGGACGGGTCGTGCCGACGCTCGTGGCCCAGGCGCTCCGCGGGGAACCGCTCACCGTCTTCGGGGATGGCTCCCAGACCCGGAGCTTCTGCTACGTGGACGACAACGTCGAGGGGATGTGGCGGCTCCTCCACTCCCGCGAGCACGACCCGGTGAACATCGGCAACCCGCTCGAGATGACCATCCTCGAGTTCGCGGGGGCCGTGCAGCGGCTCTGCGGGCGGGAGGTGCCCATCGTCCACCGGCCGCTTCCGCAGGACGACCCCAGGGTCCGCCGGCCCGACATCACCCGGGCCCGCACGATCCTGGGCTGGGAGCCGAAGGTGGGCTTCGACGACGGGATGCGGCGCAGCATCGAGTGGTTCCAGCAGGAGATCTGAGGAGGGCGAGATGGCGGGACGGATCCTCATCACCGGTGGTGCGGGCTTCATCGGCTCCACCGTGGCCGACCGGTTCCTCGGGGCGGGCTGGGACGTGGCGGTGCTCGACGACCTCTCCTCGGGCAAGCGGGAGAACGTGCCCGGCCGGGCC
Source organism: uncultured Anaeromyxobacter sp. (assembly GCA_903855945.1). Classification (GTDB taxonomy): domain Bacteria; phylum Myxococcota; class Myxococcia; order Myxococcales; family Anaeromyxobacteraceae; genus CAIOAK01. The sequence goes on along the minus strand of CAIOAK010000069.1, from coordinate 3,036 downwards.
CGCTTCTACCCCTGCGACGTCCGGAGTGCGGCCGCCGCCGAGGCGGTGGAGAAGGAGCGCCCCGACGTGCTCTGTCACCACGCGGCCCAGATCGACGTGCGACGCTCCATGTCCGATCCGCGATACGACGTGGACGTGAACCTGGGCGGGCTCGTCAACCTGCTCGCCGCCGCCTCGCGCGCCGGGGTGAAACACGTGCTCTTCGCCTCCAGCGGGGGCGCGGCCTACGGAGAGACCGACCGCATCCCCACACCCGAGGACGAGCCCACCCATCCGGTCTCGGTCTACGGCGCCTCCAAGGCGGCGAGCGAGCTCTTCCTGGGCGTGTGGAAGGCCTCCCACGGCATCTCGTACACGGCCCTCCGCTACGGAAACGTCTACGGGCCCAGGCAGGACCCGCACGGCGAGGCCGGCGTGGTGGCCATCTTCGCGGGGCGGCTGCTGCGGGGGGAGCCCTGCACCGTGAACGGCGACGGGACCCAGACTCGCGACTACGTCTTCGTGGAGGACGTGGCCCGCGCCAACCTGCTCGCCGCGGAGCGGAGGCACGAAGGCCCGCTCAACGTGGGCACCGGCGTGGAGACCGACGTGAACCGGGTCTACCGGGTGCTGGCCGACGCGGCCGGCGTCCCGGCCGGCGCGCTCCACGGTCCCGCCAAGGCGGGGGAGCAGCGACGTTCCTGCATCGACCCCTCGGCCGCGGCCCGCATCCTGGGCTGGAGGCCCGAGGTCTCGATCGAGCAGGGGCTCGGACGAACGCTGGAGTGGTTCCGGGCCCGGGCGGGCTGACGGCCGAGGCGTTCCCTCCGGCCGTTCATCCGTCGCTGGGCGGATCGTCGTCCCCATCCGCAGAGGGGGTCTCGGGCGTCGCCGGAGCCGGGACGGCGCCGAGGAGGCGCTCCAGCTCCGCACGGGCACGCTCCGCCTCGGCCGCGGGGACCGTTCCGTTCCTCTCGAGAAGCCCCAGGATCCGGCGGGCCTTGCGCGCCAGCCAGCGCGGGGCGGGGGAGAGGGCGGCGCGCCGGGGAGCGGGAAGCATGGCCGCGAGCGCGGCGGACTGCGCCGCCGAGAGACCGCGGGCGCTCACGCCGAACCAGTGCCGGGCCGCGGCCTCCGCGCCGAAGACGCCGTTTCCCCATTCGGCCACGTCGAGGTACAGGGTCAGGATCCGCCGCTTCGGAAGCGTGCGCTCCAGCTTCACCGCCCCGAGCGCCTCGCGCCCCTTGCGGGTCCAGCTTCGTTCCGTGCCCAGCCAGAGGTTCTTCGCCAGCTGCTGGGTGATGGTGGAGGCCCCGCGGACGGTGTGGCCTGCCTTCCGGTTCTGCTCGGCGGCGTTCCGGATCTCCGCCCAGTCGAAGCCGGAGTGGCCGTAGAAGGACGCGTCCTCCGAGGCGAGCACCGCCCGCACGAGGCGCGGCGAGATCCGGTCGAGCGAGACCGGGCGGTAGTCGAGCCGGAAGGGGCGCCCCTCCGCGGCCGCCTCGGCCCTTCGCTGCTCCATGAGGGCGGTGGTGACCGGGGTCCGGGTGAGGAGCGGCGCGGGGTCGGGGATGGAGCGCCAGGCGAGCCAGGCGCCGAGGGCGGTGCCCCCGAGGAGGAGGGCGAGGACGGTGGCGACCCGCGCCCAGCGGCCCGTTCCGGGAGTGCGCCCCTTCCTCCGCCGCTGACTGGCTCCGGCCACCGGGGTTCCCTATCAGGGATGGGCCGGCCGGGGAACGGGACCCTTCTGAGGGCGAGCGGAGCCCGGGGGGCGGGATTATGGGGAGTGAAACTCTCGACGAGCGGCCCGCGGTGCCGCGGAGGAAATGACATGAGCGTGAAGGCTTACAAGCCCCAGGACTTCTCCAAGGTGCGCGGATTGAACGGCATCTCCAACGACCAGGTCGAGGAGCACCTGAAGCTGTACGAAGGCTACGTGAAGCGCTGCAACGCGCTGACCGAGAAGCTCGAGGGGCTCGCCCAGGAGGGCAAGGCCTCCGGCGCCGACCCGGTCTACGCCGAGCTCACCCGCCGGCTGGGATTCGAGTACGGCGGCATCGTGAACCACGAGTACTACTTCGGGAACCTCACCGCCGGCGCCCAGGCCGAGCCGACCGCGGGCGGGAAGCTCGCCAAGGCGATCGAGGGCTCCTTCGGAAGCCTCGCCACCTACCTCGCCGACTTCAAGGCCGTCGCCACCATGCCGGGCATCGGCTGGGCCATGACCTTCCAGGACCCGAACACCGGCTGGCTCTCCAACCAGTTCGTCACCCTCCACGAGAACGGCGTGCCGCCGGGCTTCCGCCCCATCCTCGTCCTCGACGGCTGGGAGCACGCCTTCATGCGCGACTACAAGGCGTTCGAGCGGGGCAAGTACGTCGAGGCCTTCTTCAAGAACGTGGACTGGGCCGCGGTCGAGGCCCGTCTGAAGTAGTCGCCGGGGCCCTGGCCCTTGGCGAACGCTCCATCCGTTCCCTCGCCGGCGCGGCGCGCGACGCTGCGCCGGCGATTGCTTTCCTGGTGGGACGCGGGGCACCGCGACCTGCCCTGGCGCTTTCCCCAGCACGCCGCCGATCCCTACCGGGTCTGGCTGGCGGAGGTGATGCTCCAGCAGACCCGCGTCGCCACGGCCGAGCCGTACTACCGCCGATTCGTGGCGCGCTGGCCCACCCTCCCGGCGCTGGCGGCGGCCGACGACGGCGAGGTGCTCGCCGCCTGGAGCGGGCTCGGGTACTACGCGCGCTGCCGGAACCTGCTCGCGGCGGCCCGCGAGGCGCTGGCGCGGCACGGAGGGCTGCCCGCCTCGCTCCCCGATCTCCGCGCGCTCCCCGGATTCGGTCCCTACACCGCCGGTGCGGTGGCGAGCGTGGCCTTCGCGATTCCCGCCGCAGCGGTGGACGGCAATGCGATGCGCGTGCTCTCCCGCCTGGAGGGGGTTACTGGCAGTGTAATGTCACTAACAGTGAAGCGTCGGATCGAGGCGATCGCCGGAGCGCTCGTCCCGGCCGGGCGCCCGGGCGACTGGAACCAGGCCGTGATGGAGCTGGGCGCCACCGT
>CAIOAK010000068.1 GCA_903855945.1 uncultured Anaeromyxobacter sp. | reverse complement strand
GAGCTGGGCCAGGAATTGCTCGTTCGCCATGGTTCCTCCGGTCGCCCTCAGGGCGCGGGGTCGAAGCAGCTCCGCTTGCCCTCGTGGCAGGCGGGTCCTGTCTGTCGAAGCCGGTAGAGGAGCGCGTCGCCGTCGCAGTCGATGCGCACCTCGACCACCTCCTGCACGTGGCCGCTCGTGTCCCCCTTGCGCCAGAGCGCGCGGCGGCTCCGCGACCAGTAATGTGCACGCCCGGTGCGGGCGGTGGCCTCGAGCGCCTCGCGATTGGCCCAGGCGAGCATGAGGACCGTGCCGTCGAGCTCCTGGGCGACGACCGGGACGAGGCCGCGCTCGTCGAACTTCACGGCGTCGAGCGGGATCTTCACGGGCACGGGCGCACCTCGATGCCTCGCTCGGCGAGGAAGGCCTTCGCCTCCCCCACGGTGTGCTGGCCGTCGTGGAAGATGGAGGCGGCGAGCGCGGCGTCGGCGAAGCGCAGCCCCTCGGCCATGTGGTCGAGCGTGCCCACGCCGCCCGAGGCGATGACCGGAACCTCCACCTCGCCGCAGACCCGCTCGAGCAGCTCCAGGTCGTAGCCGGCGCGCGTCCCGTCGCGGTCCATGCTGGTGAGCAGGATCTCCCCCGCGCCACGGCGCGCCACCTCGCGGCACCAGGCGATCCCCTCGCGCCCGGTGGGGCGGGAACCGCCGGCCACGTGGACCTCCCACTCGGTGGGGCGGGTACCGGGGCGGCGCTTCACGTCCACCGCCACGACGAGCGCCTGTGCGCCGGCGATGGCGGAGAGCCGGTCCACGAGCTCCGGATCGGCGACGGCGGAGGAGTTGACGCTCACCTTGTCGGCGCCGGCGCGGAGCAGCGCCACGAAGTCGGCCTCGCTCCGCACCCCTCCCCCCACCGTGAGCGGCGCGAAGACGCGAGCCGCGGTTCGGGAGACGAGGTCGAGCAGGGTGCCGCGGTTCTCCAGGGTGGCGGCGATGTCGAGGTAGGTCACCTCGTCCGCCCCTTGCGCGTCGTAGCGGGAGGCCGCCTCGACCGGGTCGCCGGCGTCGCGCAGGTGGAGGAAGTTGACCCCCTTCACGACGCGTCCACCCTTCACGTCGAGGCAGGGGATGATGCGCTTGGCGGGCATGATGGATCCTATCCCTCCGCCGCGCGGAGCGCCTCGACGAGGCTGAACCGGTTCTCGTAGAGGGCCTTGCCGACGATGACGCCGGCGAGGCCGGCCTCCCGGCAGGCCGTGATGTCGGCGATGGCGGCCACCCCGCCGCTCGCCACCACCGGCACGCCGGCCCCGATCTGGAGCCGCGCCGCGCCGGCGGCGTCCACGCCGGTGAACATCCCGTCGCGGGCCACGTCGGTGTACTCGACCAGGGTCACGCCGGCGCCGACCATGCGCCGGGCGAGGTCGAGGGCCGGCAGCCCGGTCCCCTGCTCCCATCCGGCGACCTTCACCTCCCCGTCGCGCGCGTCGATGCCCGCCACCACCCGCCCCGGGTAGCGCCGGCAGGCCTCGGCGACGAGGTCGAGCCGCTCCACCGCGGCGGTGCCGAGCACCACGAAGCGGACGCCCATCCCGACCGCCTGCTCGACCGCATCGAGGGAGCGCAGCCCGCCGCCGAGCTCCACCTCGATGCCGGTGGCCACGATGGCGCGCACCACCTCGGTGTTCACCGGGCGTCCGGCGCGGGCTCCGTCGAGGTCCACCACGTGGACGCGGCGCGCCCCGGCCTTCCGGAAGGACTCCGCGAACTCGGCGGGCCGGTCGGAGTAGACGATGCGGGTGGCGAAGTCGCCGCGGGAGAGGCGGACCGCCTTGCCGTCCATGAGGTCGATGGCGGGGATGACGAGCATCGGTCAGAGCCTCACGAAGCGATCGAGCAGCGAGAGTCCCACCCTCTGGCTCTTCTCCGGGTGAAACTGCACCGCGAAGAGGTCGCCGCGGGCCAGCGCCGCGCAGTAGGGGCGTCCGTGCTCGGCCAGCAGCTCCACGCCGGATGCGTCGGCGGGCGCGGCGAAGGAGTGGGCGAAGTAGACGTACTGCCCGTCGAGCGGGGCGAAGAGCGGGTGGCGCGTGCCCACCGCGCGCACCGGAGACCAGCCGATGTGGGGCAGCTTCACGCCGGAGGGAAGCCGCGCGACGGTGCCCGGGACGAGCCCCAGGCCGCGGGCCCCTCCCGCCTCCTCCCCGCGCTCGAAGAGGATCTGGAGCCCGACGCAGATCCCGAGCATCCGGGCCCCGCGCCCGAGCGCCTCCAGGAGCGCCTCGGCCACACCGGAGATCCGCATCGCGTCGGCGACGGCCGGCATCGAGCCCTGCCCGGGCACGACGATGCGCCCGGCCCGGCGGACCACGTCGGGGTCGCGGGTGACCTCGACCTCGGCCCCCACCTCCCGCAGCGCGTTCTCGACCGACCGGAGGTTGCCCGCGCCGTAGTCGACGAGCGCGATGGCGGAGGAGGTCACAGGACGCCCTTGGTGGACGGGATGCCGTCCCCCTCCCGGCGCAGGGCCGCCCGCAGCGCGCGGGCGGTGGCCTTGAAGATCGACTCCACCACGTGGTGCAGGTTGCGCCCCTGCCGCACGTTCACGTGGAGCGTGATGCGGGCGTGGTTCACGAGCGCCTGGAAGAAGTCCTGGGTGAGATCCACGTCGTAGGTCCCGATGAAGCGCTTGCCCGAGGGCAGCTTGGCGTTCCAGGTCAGGTGCGGCCGGCCGGAGAGGTCGACCACCGCCTCGACGAGCGCCTCGTCGAGCGGCACCACGGCGTGGCCGTAGCGGGCCAGCCCGGCCTTGTCGGCGGTGGCCTGCCGGAGCGCCTCGCCGATGGCGATGCCCACGTCCTCGACGGTGTGGTGCGCATCCACGTGCAGGTCGCCGGACGATTTCACTTGTAGTGAAAATCCGCCGTGCCGGCCGAGCTGGTCGAGCATGTGGTCGAAGAAGGGCACGCCGGTGGAGGCCGCGACCGGCCCGCCCTCCAGGGAGAGGGAGACGTCCACGTCGGTCTCCCGGGTCTTGCGCGCCACCGCGCCGCGACGGGCCGGCGTCGGGACGCCGCGGGACTTTCGAGCCGCCATGGTCTTCACCTCCGCGCCCTCGGGCGCGCCTTCTTCTCGGGGAGGCGGACCCGCACCGCCCGTGCGTGGGCCTCGAGCCCCTCGGCCGCCGCCAGCGCCTCGACCACCGGCGCGAGCGCGGCGAGCGACCGCTCGCTCATCTCCACCACGCTCATGCGGCGGCGGAAGGTGGCCACCGACAGCGGCGAGGCGAAGCGGGCCGTGCCGGCGGTGGGGAGCACGTGGCTCGGCCCGGCCACGTAGTCTCCGACGGCCTCGGGGGTTCGGCTGCCCACGAAGACCGCGCCGGCCCGGGAGAGGCGCGGCACGAGCCGGGCCGCGTCCTTCACGAGGAGCACGAGGTGCTCCGGGGCGAACTCGTCGGCGAGCCGGACCGCCTCGGGGATGCCGCGGACCCGCACCACCGCGCCCCGCTCGAAGATGGAGCGGCGCGCGATCTCCTCGCGCGGCAGGCCGGCGAGCTGTCGCAACACCTCGGCGTGGGTGGCCCGGGCGAGGGCCTCGCTCGTGCAGAGCAGCACGGCCACGGCCCGCGGGTCGTGCTCGGCCTGGGCGAGGAGGTCGGCGGCCGCGTGGACGGGGCTGGCGCTCCCGTCGGCGAGCACCATCACCTCGGAGGGGCCGGCCACCATGTCGATGTCCACCGTGCCGAAGACGAGCCGCTTGGCCGCAGCGACGTAGGCGTTCCCGGGGCCGCAGATCTTGTCCACGGCCGGCACGGTCGCCGTTCCGTGGGCGAGCGCCGCCACGGCCTGGGCGCCCCCCACGCGGAAGAGACGCGACACCCCGGCCACGTGGCAGGCGGCCAGCGTCCAGGCATCCACGTCGCCGGTGGCCCGGTCGGCGGGGGAGACGGCCACCACCTCGTCCACCCCGGCCACGCGGGCCGGGATGGCGGACATGAGGACGCTGGAGGGATACCGGGCCGTGCCGCCCGGGACGTAGAGCCCCACCCGGGCGAGCGGGCGGGAGACCTGGCCGAGCCGCGCGCCGAGCCGGTCGCGGTAGATCGGGACGACTGCGTCGGTCTCGCGCCGGTGGAAGGACTCGATCCGGTCGGCGGCGGTGCGGAGCGCCCTCCGACCGGCCACCGGGAGCGACCGCCAGGCCCGGGCGAGATCGGCCGGCCCGGCCACGAGATCGGCCGCCCGCGCCGGGTTCCATCCGTCGTACCGGCGCGTGTATTCGAGGAGCGCCTCGTCACCCCGGGCCCGGACGTCGGCCACGATGGCGGCCGCCGCATCGCGGACCCCGCCCTCGTCCTCGTCGGATCCACGGGCGCAGAGCCGCTTCCAGCGGGCGTCGAAGTCGGGGGCGTCGGATCGGAGGATCTGCACGGAAAGGCTCGAAAGACCTATGTTTCTACACGAAGAACGGCGCGGCGCGCTACATTCGGCGCCATGACTCCCCGGACCGACGTCTGGCTGCAGAACCTCCAGGACGAGCGCGACGGCGCCGCGCTGTACGAGGGACTGGCGGCCGCGGAGAAGAACCGGGAGCGGGCCGCCAGCTTCGCCGACCTCGCCCTGGGCGAGCGGCGACACGCCGAGGTGTGGCTTCGCAAGCTGGAGAAGGCCGGCGTGACGGTTCCACCCGACCGCGCCTCCTCCCGCACCCGGACTCTGCTCTGGCTCGCGAGGCGGCTCGGGACCGACGCGGTCATCCCGTACGTCGTGGCCAACGAGGCGGGCGACGCGGACAAGTACGCCCGGCAGGGGGGCGCCGACGCCACCCCGATGGCCGAGGAGGAGCGGGCGCACCAGTCCATCCTCACCGGCCTGGGGGGCGGCCGCCCGCTCGAGGCCCGCGCGGCCATCGCCACGCGGGAGCGCTGGCACCGGTCCGGGCGCGGCGGGTCGCTTCGGGCCGCCATCTTCGGCGTGAACGACGGCCTGCTCTCCAACCTCTCCCTCGTGCTGGGCGTGGCGGGCGCGGGCACCGACTCGCACGGCCTGCTCGTCACCGGATTCGCCGGTCTCCTGGCCGGCTCCTTCTCGATGGCGGTGGGGGAGTTCACCTCGGTGGCCTCCCAGCGGGACATCCTCACGCGGCAGGTCGAGCTGGAGCGGCGGGAGCTGGCCGAGGCCCCCGAGGAGGAGGCTGCCGAGCTCGCGCTCATCTTCCAGCAGAAGGGGCTCTCCGCGGAGCAGGCGGCGCGGACCGCGGCGGAGCTGCTCAAGAACCCGGAGCACGCCCTCGACTCGCTGGTGCGCGAGGAGCTGGGGCTCGACCCGGACGACCTGGGCTCCCCCTGGCTGGTCGCCGGATCGAGCTTCGCCACCTTCGCGCTGGGCGCGCTCATCCCGGTGCTGCCCTTCCTCTTCCTGAAGGGCACGGTCGCCGTGGCCACGGCCGTGGGTGCGGCCTTCGTGGTGCTCGCGGGGGTCGGGGGGCTGGTGGGCTTCCTGGCGGGCACGCCGGCCTGGAAGTCGGCGGCGCGGATGGTGGGTCTCGCGGTGCTGGCCGGCGGGGCCACCTGGACGGTCGGGCGGCTCTTCGGCGCGGCGGTGGGCTGAGCCGCAGCGGGGCCGCTGGAAGTCCCCCCTACTCCGTCCCGTCCCCCTCGTCCGATCCCTCGGGCGGGCTGTTCGGCAGCTCCTCGTCCTGCGGCGCGTCCACGCTCGACCGTCGGACGACCCGCGACGCACGCGCGGCCACCCCGGCCCTGCGCCGCTCGTAGTAGCGGCTCACCTTGGGCAGGCTGAAGCGGTTCATCGTCACCGAGTGGGTGGCGATGGCGTTGAGCCGGTCGACGTCGATGAACCACTCGGGGAGCCAGGTGGGTCCCACCACCAGCCCCTCGTCCACCAGCTCCCGTACCAGCGCCGCGTGGTCCACGCTCATCTTCCCGGCCAGGAAGGCCCGCACGAGGTCGAGGTCGCGCTGCTCCAGCGCGGCACGGAGGAAGTTGAAGGTGCGGCAGTAGCCCCGCTGGTAGGCGGCGTCCTTCGTGAAGGGAGCACCCCCCTCCACCACCCCACCCCGGAAGACCCGCTCGGCCATGAGCGCCGCGCGCGGAGGCTCGAACCGGGCGAGCAGGTAGCGGTAGACCTCCAGGAAGTCCGCCCCGCGGGCCGCCATGTCGATGGCGATGGTCCGCTCGCCGAGCTCGATGTAGCGCTCGTCGGTGATGTTGCCGGTGAGGTACTCGGCGACGATGCCGCCCCCCTCCTGCGACTCGGTGTGGCGCGCCAGCCCGACCCCGAGGACGGTGAGCACCGGCTGGCGGAAGCCGTTCAGCGAGGTGAGGACGTGCCAGAGCCCCTCGTGGTGCGCCAGCGCGCGGACCTGCCGCTCCGAGAAGCGGGCTCCCTTCTTCAGCGTGATGCGGGTGGCGCCGGCGGCGGCGTTGGCGGTGAGGCGGGAGCGGACCAGCACCCGGACCTGCCCGCCCAGCAGCGGGTCGCAGATCTCGTGCACCCTCCGGGCCGCCTTCTCGGCCGAGAGGGTCTGCTCCTCGTCGCGGGCGCGGGGGCGCGACGCCCAGAGGCGCGCGATGGAGAGGTTGTCCACGCGCACGTCCGGGAAGCGGTCCCGCGGGTCTCCGAATACCTGCCGGGAGAGCTCGTAGAAGCGGCGGGTACCGCGGGCGGCGAGCATCTCGGCGAGGAGCGCGAACTCGTCCACCTTGTCGCGGAGCAGCTCCTCGATCGGGTTCTTGCCCCGGATGTGGCGCCGTAGCTCGTGGAGCTCGCGCAGCTTCTCCTTCACGTCGAAGCCGAGCGGCGCGTACTCGGGGCGGGGCAGCTCCCGGCCGCCGGCCTTGAAGAACTGGGCGTGGACGGTGGGGCCCCAGTTGATGGCCTTCAGGATGCGGATCGGCCGCTGCACCGCGAGGAGCTGATCGGACAGCTTGCGGAGGTGCTCCCGGCTCACGCGCCGAAGCTACCACGGGGCGAGGCGCGGACCGGCGTCCGCAATCCGGCCGGCCGCGCGGTCCGATCCGCCCGGAACGGCGCGCCTGCCGCCGCGGCACGCCCCGTGCTCTCCCCCCGCCCGGAGGTAGCACACATGGAACCCATCACCTCGGTCATCGTCGCACCCACGGCGGATCGCAAGACCGCACCTTCCTCCTTCGGCGCCACGCTTCGCTCGATGGCGAACGGCGCGGCCGACGGCATCGCCGCGGCGACCGGCCTCATCGGGCCCATCGCGCCGGCCGGCATGGTGCTCGCCGGGGCGGTTCGCTCGCTCGCCCAGGCTTCCGCGCCCAGCCTTCGCCTGCCGACCGCAGGGGGAACGACTCCCACCTCCACCGCGACCTCCAGCACCACCGGAGGGGACGCTTTCGACGCAGCGCGCCTCCTCCAGCAGGAGAGCCAGAGCTTCAACCTGCAGTACCTGGAGCTCCAGGAGCGGATGCAGCGGGAGACCCGCGAGTTCACGGCGGTGTCGAACGTCATGAAGGTCCGGCACGACGCGGCCCGCGCCGCCATCCAGAACGTCCAGTGAACCCCGTACCCCCGCTCCGCGTCGTCGGCATGACGCCGCCGACCTCCCCCGTCCAGGCCCCGGTGGCCGTGCTCCGGAAGACCTTCGAGCCGGCTCCGGCGGCGAGCGCGCCACCGGCGTCGCCCCCCGGAACGGCCTCGCTCCCCTTCTCCTCGTCGCTTCCCGCGTCGCTCCGGAACCTGGAGGGAATGCGGGCCAGGCTCGACGACATGCTCTCCCAGGCCCGCCGGGGGCGCACCTTCAGCCCGCAGGAACTGCTCTGTCTCCAGGCCGACTCCCACCGCTTCGCCCAGACGGTCGAGTTCTCGGCCCGGGCGGTGGAGCACGGGGTGCAGGGACTCCGCCAGGCGCTGAACGCCCAGGTATGAAGCGCAACCGGACATCGGCATGGCTCGCCCTCCTTTCGCTGCTCACGGGCTGCGGGGACGAGGTTCTCCTCCACAAGCTCGACGAGCCCCAGTCCAACCAGGTGCTCGTGGCCCTCGGCGAGGCCGGGCTCTCGGCGCGCAAGGAGCGGGACGGGAGCGACGAGGGCACGTTCTCGGTGGCCATTCGTCCCTCGGAAGCCGCGGCCGCGCGCACGGTCCTCTCCGCACGGGACCTGCCGCGCCCCCGGTCGCCGGGCTTCTCCGACCTCTTCGGGAGCGCGGGGCTCGTTCCCACGCCGCTCGAGGAGCAGGCCCGTTACCTGCACGCACTCGCAGGCGAACTGGGGCGGTCGCTCGAGACGCTGGACGGTGTCCTGGGGGCACGCGTGCACCTGGCCCTTCCCGCCCCCGATCCGCTCCGGCCGGAGGCGCGCCGCACACCCCGCGCCTCGGTTCTTCTCAAGTGCCGCCCCGACGCCCGGGCGCGGCTGGAGGCGCAGGCCGACGGGATCCGCAGGACGCTGGCGGGCGCCGCGGACGGGCTCGAGCCCGCCGGCGTCGCGGTGCTCGTGACCGAGGCGCCGCCCCCTCCGGTGCGCACCCCCGGACCCCGGCTTCCTCGCGCCTGGCTGGCCGCCGGCGCGTTGCTCCTCGCGGCAAGCCTCGGCGCGGGCGGGATCCTGCTCGGCCGGCGCGAGGCGGGCGAGGCGTGAGTACCCGGCCCGGCATCGCGGAGCTGGCGGCGCTGCTCGTCCCGGCCCGAGCCGACGCGCTCCTCTCCCGCCACCCGGGCGTGAAGCCCGGCGAGGCCGGCGCTCTCGCGGCGGTGTCCCGGGCGGAACGGCTCGCAGCCCTCGCCGGCGCGCTGGGGGGCGGGGCGGACGGCACGGGTGCACCGGGTCGCGCCATCCCGGGCGAGGGGGCCCCGGCATGGCCCGTGCTCCCTTTCGAGCTCGTCGCCGCGGCACCGGCCCTCGCCCTGCTCGATGGCCCTCTCGTCGAGCTCGGGTCGCGGGCGGCTCGCTGCGCGGCCGTCGGGCTCGCCTCGGTGCTGGGTGGCGAGGTCGAGGTGAGCGGGCGACTCCTCCCCGGCCTTCCGGAGCCCGCCGGCGCGGCGCTCGTCCCGATCGACCTCACGGCCATCGCCGGCGTCGCCTCCCTGGCCATCGACCGCGCCTTCGCCGGCCGGATCGCCGCGCGGGTCGCCGGCGGAGCCGGGCCGGGTCGAGGCGCGGGGGATCTCTCGGCAGCGGAGCGCGCGGTGATCGAGCTGGCCGTCCTCGGGGCGCTCGAGGCCCTGGCGGCCGAGACCGACCTCGAGCGGGCGCTCGCGCCGCGCCTCGCGCTTCGGGGCGGCAAGCCGGTCCGTCCCCTCTGCGTCGAGCTCACGGTGACCGCGCTGGGAACCCGTGGCCGCGCCTACCTGCTCCTGCCCGAGACGGCCCTGCGCAGCCTCCGCGGCGCGCCGACGCTCCCCCCTGCGCTCGGCGAGGTACCGCTGCCCGCCGCGGTCCAGATCGGCGAGGCCACCCTCGATCGCGGCGGCGCCGAGGAGCTCTTCCCGGGCGACGTGCTCCTCCTCGATCGCCCCGCCGTGGAGGGCGCCGAGCTGCGCCTCCCCGGCGGCATCCACGTCCGAGGCCAGCTCGTGGACGGGGGCGACCTCCGGGTGGACGAGGTCCTGGGGGACGGTGGCGACGCTGCGCCGGTTCTCGTCCGGGTGGAGCTCGCGGACGTGATCCTCCCCCTCCGGGAGGTGGCGCGCATCGCCCCCGGGGTCGTCCTCCCGCTGGGGCTCGACCGGACAGGCCGGGTCACGCTCCGCATCGGGACGCGCGCGGTGGCGCACGGCGTGCTCGTGGAGCTGGATGGCGCGGTCGGCGTCCGGATCGCGAAGCCCACGGAGGTGCCATGAGCGGAGCCGCCCTTCTCGCGACGGTGCTCCTCCTGCTCCTCTCCGGGGGCGCTGCGCTCCTGCACCGCAGGCTCGCCCGGGCGGAATCGCCCGACGCGCTCGGGGTGGCGGGCCGGGTGGCGCTCTCCCGGGAATCGGGCGTGGCCCTGCTCCGCGTCCGGGGCGACTTGCTCCTCGTGGGGTGGGGACGGAACGGGGTTCGCCTCCTTTCGCGACTCGAAAGGGAGGACGCGCCGTGATCGTGCCGGCTCTCGCCCAGGCGCTCCCGGGGGAGCGACCGCTCGAGCTCCTCCTCCTGCTCGCGGCGATGGCGCTCGCCCCCCTGGCGCTCGTGACCCTGACCTCCTTCCTGAAAGTGGTGGTGGTCCTGTCGGTGCTGCGCTCGGCGCTGGGGGTGCCGCAGGTTCCGCCCAACGCGGCCATCACGGGGCTCGCGCTCCTCGTCACGCTGCTCGTCATGCAGCCGGTGGCCGGCGCCTGCTGGACGCGCTGGCAGGAGGTCCCGTCCCCGCACGGACCGGAGGAGACGATCGCCGCGGCATCCCACGCCGCAGAGCCGCTCCGGCAATTCCTGGCGCGCTTCGCGGCCCCCGCCGACCGGCGTGCCTTCGCGCTGCTCTCCGCTCGGGCGCGGGGAACCCCTCCGCCGGCCTCCGGCGAGGACGACGGGCTCGCGGTGCTGGCCCCCGCCTTCGCCATCTCGGAGCTCCGGCGGGCCTTCACCATCGGCTTCCTCGTCTTCCTTCCCTTCCTCGTCGTCGATCTGGCGGTGGCGAACGTGCTGCTCTCGCTCGGGCTCACGCAGCTCTCCCCCACGTCGGTGGCCGTCCCGTTCAAGCTCCTGCTCGTCGTGGCCGTGGACGGGTTCGGCCTCGTGACCCGGGGCCTGGCCGCCGGCTACCTCCCCTGAGGCGTCGTGGATCCGGCCCTGCTCGCAGCCGGCCGCGAGGCCCTCCTGGTGGCGATGACGGTGTCGGCGCCGCCCCTCGCAGCGGCGCTCGCGGTCGGGCTCGTCACGGGAGCGCTCCAGGCCGCAACCCAGGTGCAGGACCACGCGCTCGGTGCGGTACCGCGCCTCGTCGCCGTGTTCGCGATCGTGGGGCTCGCCGCACCGTGGACGGCGGCGCGCGTGGTCCGCTTCGGCCAGGCCTGCGTCGAGGCCGCGCTCCGGGTGGCGCCGTGATCCCGGAGCCGGCGGTGCGGGCGCTCGCCACGGCGGTGTTCGACGTGGGGGCCTGCTCGCTCCGGCTCCTCCCGGTGGCCGCCTTCTCCCCCGTGCTGGGCGGTCCGCTCCTCCCGCCCTCGGCCCGAGCGGCGCTGGCGGTGGCGCTGGGCGCTGCGGTGCGGGCATCGCTCGGAGCCGGGGCGCCGCCCGGCAGCTCCCTTCTCGCGGTGGCCGGGTCGGAGCTCCTGCTCGGCGCCGTGCTGGCGTTCGCGGCGACGCTCCCCGTGGAGGCGGCGCGCGGAGCCGGACGGCTCGTGGACACGCTTCGCGGCGCCACCCTGGGTGAACTGCACGTGGCTCCGATCCGGCAGCGGGAGACCGCGCTCGGCGACCTGCTCGCCTGGTGGACCATCGCCCTCGGCGCCTGGGCCGGAGCCGATCGGCTGCTCCTCTCGGCGCTCCTCGACACCTTCCGCACGGTCCCGGTGGGTGGGCTGCTCCCCGGAACGCTGCGCCTCGAGGCGGTGGTGCCCGCTGCGGCGGAACTCCTGGGCGCAGCGCTCTGCCTGGGTGCTCCGGCCGCGGCAGCGCTCCTCTGCGCCGATCTCGCACTCTCGGCGGCAGCGCGCGTGGCCCCTCGCTCCTCCGTGATGGACGCCGGCCCGCCGGTCCGGGCCGCGCTCGGGATGGCGGCGGTGGCCCTTCCGGCCGGCGCCATCGGCGGGCGGCTCGTGGAGATGGCTGCCCTCGCGGGCGGGATGGTGGAACGACTGGTGGGCGGCGCGCCGTGAGCAGCCGCTCCCTGCCCCCTTCCCAGCGCCGGCTCCGGGAGGCGCGACGGCGCGGCGAGGTCCCGGTGAGCCGGGTCCTCACCGGGCTGGGCGCGACGGCGGCCGGGCTCGCCGCGGTGGCTGCGACCCTTCCGGACCTGGCGCGGAGCGAGGCGGCGGAGGTGCGCCACGCGCTCACTGCCGCCGTCTCGGGCGTCGAACGGGCTCCGATCGACCTGGCGATGGCCGGGCTGGCGCGCGTGGCCCGGATGTCGGCCGGACCCGCTGCCGCGGCATGCGCCGGCGCCGTCCTGGTGGGGCTCGCCCAGACGGGTGGGCTCTTCGCTCCGGAGGCGATCCGGCTGCGCCTCGAGAGGCTCGACCCGGCGGCCGGGCTCCGGAGGCTCTTCACGCCGGTCGCCCTGGGGCGCGCCGCCCACACCACGGCGGTGAGCGCTGCGGCGCTCGCCCTGGGGCTGTGGCTCCTCGCCGAGCGGCTGCCCACGCTGCTGCGCCTCCCCCGCTTGCGCCCTTCCGCCGCCTGGAGCGAGGCGGCCGGGGCGGCAGCCGGAGCGCTCGTCCCGGTGCTCGTCCTGCTCGCCGCCGCGGCCTCCTTCGACCTCCTCCTCCAGCGCCATCGCCACCTCCGGGGACTCCGGATGACCCGTGCGGAGGTGGAGCGGGAGTTCCGGGAAGACGAGGGGGATCCGCGATTGCGGGCGGAGCGGCGCCGCCTCCAGGCGTCGGTGGGGAACGCTCCCCGGCGCGCCACCTGCGTGGTCGTGAACCCGACCCGCATCGCCGTCGCCCTGGCCCACCGGCTCGGCGGGGACGATGCGCCGGTGGTGCTCGGGAAGGGCACGGGCGCGCGCGCCGCCGCGCTCCGCCGGGAGGCGCGCCGGCTGGGGGTCCCGGTGGTTCACGACCGGGAGCTGGCCCGCGCCCTCTTCCGCCTGGCGGAGGTGGGGGAGGCCATCCCGGAGGAGCTCTACGAGGCCACCGCGGCGGTCCTGGCGTGGGTGCACGGCCTCGATGCCGGAGGGCGCGCGTGACCGGTCGGGAGCGATCGGGCGGCTCGCCGGGGGGGAGCCGCGTGGCGAGGCTCGCCGAGCTCGCTCCGGGCCTCGCGGTGGTGATGCTCGTGGGGCTCCTCTTCGTCCCCGTCGGGCCCGCGGTGGTGGACCTGCTCGTGGCGGCCAGCCTGGGGATCTCGGCGGCGGTCCTCCTCGCCACGCTGCTCGCGCCCGATGCGCTGGGTCTGTCGGCCTTCCCGGCGATCCTGCTCCTCACCACGCTTCTCCGCCTCACGGTGGCGGTGGCCTCCACCCGGCTCGTCCTCTCCCGGGGTGAAGCCGGCCGGGTCATCGAGGCGCTGGGACGGGTGGTGATGCAAGGCAGCTGGGTGGCCGGCGCGGTGGTCTACGCGATCCTCGCGCTCGTCCAGCTCCTCGTGGTCTCGAAGGGGGCGGAGCGGGTCGCCGAGGTCGCGGCGCGCTTCACGCTCGACGCCATGCCCGGCAAGCAGATGGCCATCGACGCCGAGCTCCGCGCCGGCGCCATCGACACCGCGGAGGCCGGCCGGCGACGCCGCACGCTGGAGCGGGAGAGCCAGCTCCACGGCGCCATGGACGGCGCGCTCAAGTTCGTGAAGGGGGATGCGGTGGCGGGCATCGCCATCGCGCTCGTGAACGCCATCGGGGGGCTCGTCTCGGGTGTGATGCGCGGGATGTCTCCGGGCGCGGCAGCCCGTCGCTACGTGCTGCTCGCGGTGGGCGACGGGCTCGCCTCGCAGGTCCCGGCGCTGCTCCTCGCGGTCGCCGCGGGCATCGCCGTCACCCGCGTGGCCGGCGACGACCGGAGCGTCGCCTCCCGCGTCGCGCGCGAGCTCGCGTCGGAACCGCGGGCGCTCGCCGCCTCGGGTGCGCTCCTCCTCGGGCTCGGCCTGGCCCCGGGCTTCCCCTTCCTGCCCTTCCTGGTGATGGGGACCGTCCTCGGCGGGGCGGGGCTCCGCGCGCTCCACCGGGCCGGGAGGGAGGACGCCTCGGCCGCTCCGGCGAGGCCCGGGGAGGCTCGCGAGCTCGGCGCGGTGGATGCGGTGGCGGTGGAGATCTCCGCCGACCTCCTGGTGGCCGGGGAGGCCGGCGAGGCATGGCTTCGTGAGGCCGCCATCGCCTTCCGGCGCGATCTCTGGGACTCGATGGGCGTGCCGGTGGCCCGCATCGTGGTGCGGACCGGCGCGGCAGGATCGGGGACGTGGCGGGTGCTCGTCGACGGTGCGCCGGCGGCGACGGGGCACGTGCCCATCGACCGGGCCCTCTGCCTCGCACCGGTGGAGGACCTCCGGCTGGCCGGGATCCCGGCCGGCCCGGCGCGCCACCCGCTCACCGGCGCTCCCGCCGCCGTGCTCCCGGGCGACGCGGCGGCGCGCGCGGCGGCGCTCGGTCCGGTG
>CAIOAK010000067.1 GCA_903855945.1 uncultured Anaeromyxobacter sp. | reverse complement strand
GTCATGGCCAGCGCCACCCGCTCCCCCGTCCCCCAGGTGCACGAGGTCCAGAGCGCGAGGTACGGGCGGCGGCGCGGGTCCTCGAGGACGTACTTGGCGACGTAGGCGGGCAGGCGCGGGACGTCTTCCACGTTGACGCGGGCGCCGTGGAACCGGCCGTCACTACCGCGCGAGCCAGTTCCCACCGTTCACTTCTCCCGCGAATTCGTTCCGGCGATCTCCCATCGGCAGGGGAGCGCTTCCACGAAAGCGCGCACGTCCCCCTCCATGAACCGCCAGCGGTTGCCGAGGAGTCTCCCGTGCAGCTCCCCCCGGGCCTGGTACTCGGCTACGGTCCGGGTCGTCACCTTCAGCCGAGCGGCCACTTCTTCGCGGGTCAGGAGAGGGAGTGGGACGCTGTCTGTCGGTGAGGGCGTGCTCATCGGCGCCCCTTTCGCTGGGTCGGGCGAGGGCGTGGGGCTCGGCCGCCGAGGAGGAGCTGCGCCGACTTGACGTTCGGGAAGACGATGGAGCGGCCGACCCGGAGCGCGTGCCCGGTGCTCTCCAAGTCGAGGACGAGCTGCTGGAAGGTGTCGAGGCGGAGCCTGGATCGGTCCCATGCCGCCCACGCCGTGAGGACGACGGGGGTCACGAGGTGGCTCCGGTCGGGCGCGCGGGTGCCCAGTAGTGGAGACTCGATCCGCAGAGCCAGAGTCCACCCGAGACGAGTCGCCAGTCGGTCGACTGGCAGGTCGGGCAGGGCTCCCCGTCCCGGACGGCGTCGGTCGTGTAGTCCCGGTCCATCCGGAGCCGGTAGGGCTCCCCGTCGGGCCGGGAGGAGCGGAACGGGAGGATCCGGGCCAGCTCCAGTTCCGTTATGGGGCCGAGGGCGGGGGCTGATTCTGTCGATTCTGTCGGGGAGCAGGGCTCCGGGGCCGAATCGGTGACGTTCACCCGAGGACCCCCTACCCTAGGCACCCGCGAAACCCGCGAAAGGGCTTTGGCGGGTTTAGCGGGTGGCATACCCAGGGGTGTCTCGGGTGAAAGGCGCCTCCAGGTCGGGACGAAGACAAGGACGGAGTCCCTCACGACTGCCTCCGTAGGGACGGGTTTAGCCGCAGGTTCACTCGGCTCCGTCCGCCGGTCGGTTCCGTTTCTCGGCGCACCCAAAGGGCCGCCTCGAGGAGGTCAATTCCCGCATGGACCATCCCGGTTCGAGTCAGGCCGGACCAGTCGCGCTCAGTGATCTCCTTGATGGACATGCCATCGACGACGGCGCCGACCTGGATCTTCTCGGCCAGGGCGTGCGCTGCTGAGGCATCGCCCCGTAGCTCCGGGTAGTACAGCTTTCGCGCGTGGAGCTCCAGGAAGTCGGACCAGTTGATGGCCAGGTCCAGGGCTTCGGCAGTGACCGGGCCGGCCGCCGCCCCGTCGGCCATCGCCACAGCGTGAAAGATGAGAGCGAGGGCCGGAACGAGCTTCCGGTACTTCGTCAGGTGCCCCTCGAACGCTGGACACTTCTCCAGTTCGGGGCTTCGGGTCCGGTCCCGGTGACACCGGAGCCAGTCATCGAAGATGTCCTGAGCATCCGGATCGAAGCGGAGGTACGGCAGGGAACCCTCCTCGAGGGTCGCGCCGAAATCCTCGGGGCGTCGGGTATCCAGCGCCCGAAAGATTGCCAGCGCTCGATTGAAGGCACGGCCGTCGGGTGCCCGGTCAATACCAGGGCGCGGCGTGGCATCGTCAGGCCAGACCACAAGCTGAAAACGCTGGAGGAACCCGTCCGCTTCGTCGCCATTTCCCGTTGCTCCCCTGACCAGTCGGGCGAGCTTTCCGGGTTGGATGCCTCCGATGATCGAAACACACGGGCCGGCGGCAGCGGTGTTCCCTCGCATGATCCGGTCGGACTCGTAACCGCCGGCAGTTCCTCCGGACCAGCATTCGAGGAGGAACGAGCGATAGTTCTCGTAACCCTCACGATCGAGACTTGCGATGAATCCGGCCAGCTCGTCGCGGACCATCGCGAGTCCGCGCGGGTTCTCCTCGAGGAGCTTATGGAGCGCTTCCTGGGTCGCGTCGTTCACGACGTAGCGGATCCGCCGCGCGGCAAGCCGCGCCTCCTCGATCTTCTGATCTAGGTCCGCGACTTCCGCGGCGATGGCGACTTCGTCGGCGCCCTCGCGGCTGGCTCGCTTGAGCGCTCCCCGACGCTTCTCGGTCAATGCCTCGGCTCGCGCGTTGTGGACCGCGAGGGTGGCGCGGTAAATCTTGTCCGACTCCTTCGCAATGCGGCGGACGGGTGCCGTTGCCTCCCCGTCAGAGGGAGACTTCATTGACGACGGGCGCCCGACTTTCGCTCCCCATAGGTTAGGGACCTCCGTCCAGGAGTCGCGCGCTTTCGGGCGGATCGTCAGGTTCCGGCCGAGGAGGGAGCCGGCCATCACCAGGGCGGTAACGGCCACGAATTCGACGACGACGCCGAGACGCTCGGCGGCGTCGGATAGCCATTCCCGGAGAGCCTCGGGGAGCATCTCCGACGAGAGCGTCGGGACGGGCTCCGTCAGGGGAGGGAGCGGGAGCGGCGCGCCCCACGGCGCATCCTCGGGGGGCGGGGGGACTCCGTCCGCGAGCTTCGGGAACCCTGGGGTGGCGCTCATCTGGCTCCTCTTTTGATGGCAGACCGGACGGCGGGCAGCGCTTCCGAGTCGGTGAGCGGGGGGCGGCAGAACGCGC
>CAIOAK010000066.1 GCA_903855945.1 uncultured Anaeromyxobacter sp. | reverse complement strand
TCGGCGCCCGCGCAGATGCGCCCCGCGCCGGGGCCACCCCGTCTCGCCTGGCGGAAGACCGCGCGACGCCGCGCTCACCCGGATCCCCCCTCGAAGCAGGCGCGCTCGAGTCGCCTTCGGCCTCGCATCCGCCAGCCGGCGGGAGGCGCGACGCGACGAGCTGCCCGCAGGGGCGCCGGGACGCGAGCAAGCCCGGACCACGTTGTTCCCCGGCGCAGAACGGCCGCGCACACCCGAACCCGAGGACGTGCTGCTCGGACCGGCGCGCCCATCCCGCCGGCGGCCCCACGGACGCGCCGCCGAAGGCGATCCGCCCGAGCGACGCCGCGCCGCCGAAGGCGATCCTCGCCCGATGTCCGCCCTCATGGGACAATCCCGACGATGGACGCTCCCCGCGACATCCCCGGCGGCCGGACGCGCGCCCACTTCCGCGGCTGCCTGCTCGGCGGCGCCGTGGGGGACGCGCTCGGCGCGGCCGTGGAGTTCGACAGCCTCTCCGCGATCCGCTCGCGGTTCGGCCCGGAAGGGCTGCGCGACTTCGCCCCCTACGCAGGGCGCCTGGGCGCGATCACCGACGACACCCAGATGACCCTCTTCACCGCGGAGGCGCTCCTGCGCCTGGAGCACCTCCAGTTCCGGGAGCGCTCCGACCGTCTCGCCGGGTTCGGCTGGCGCGCCTACCTTCGCTGGCTCGACACCCAGGGAGACGGTCCCCGGCGCCGCGCGGCCCGGGACGACGACGGCTGGCTCATCCGGCAGCGCGAACTCCACGCGTCCCGGGGGCCGGGCAACACCTGCCTCACCTCTCTTCGCGAGGGACGCCCAGGCACCCCGGAGTCGCCCGTCAACGACAGCAAGGGCTGCGGCGGTGTGATGCGCGTGGCGCCCGCCGGATTCGTCGCCGCCGACCCCTTCCGCGCCGCGAGCGAGCTCGCCGCCCTCACCCACGGTCACCCCACCGGCTGGCTCTCGGCCGGCTACCTCGCGCTCCTCGTCCACGAGGTGGCCGGTGGCGCCACCATCGACGAGGGGGCCCTTCGCGCGCTCGTCGAGCTCCGCCGCCATCCGGGCCACGAGGAGACCTCCGCGGCGGTGGAGCGTGCGCTCGCCCTCTCCCGGAGCCCCCGTGCCCCCGCACTCGACGTCGAGGCGCTCGGCGCCGGCTGGGTGGCCGAGGAGGCCCTCGCCATCGGCCTCTTCGCCGCGCTCGACGCAGCCGACTTCGAGGCGGGCGTCCTGCTCGCGGTGAACCACTCCGGCGACAGCGATTCCACGGGTGCCATCGCGGGCAGCCTCCTCGGTGCCGCCATGGGGGAATCGGCCATCCCCCGCCGCTGGATCGACCGCCTGGAGCTCCGGGAGGTCATCGAACGGGTGGCGGACGACCTCCATCGCCACCACGGCGCCGGGTCCCCACCCTGTCCGGGGGAAGGATCCGGCTGCTGGAGCCGGTACCCACCCCGCTGATGGCGCCGTCGGGCGCTGACCCGAAAGGGTACGGCCACGAGCCCGCCCCGGGGATATGCTTAGTGACTAACCCCTTGTTGCCCTTTGGAGGCACGATGAATCGTAAGATCTTCCTATCCGTTGCCGTGCTCGGCCTGGCGCTCTCGCCGCTCGCCACCCTTGCCGATGACAAGCCCATCACCGTCGAGCCGTCCACCCAGAAGGGCATGGCCGCCGGCGGCCGCGCCGAGCAGGTCACCGCCAAGGTCACCGCGATCGACGCCGCCAACCGCACCGTCACCCTGAAGGGCAAGAACGAGACCGACGTCATCAAGGTCGGCCCCGAGGTGAAGAACTTCGACCAGATCAAGGTCGGCGACACCGTCGTCGTGACCGTGAGCCAGGGCTTCGTCTTCACGATGCAGGCCCCGGGCGCGAAGGACGTGAAGCCCGCCGTGGACGTCCAGGCCGACACCGCCGCGAAGGGCCAGAAGCCCGCCGGCGAGGCCAAGGCCATCATCAAGGCCACGGTGACGATCACGAAGATCGACGCCAAGACCCGGCTCGTCACCATGACCGGCCCCGAGGGGCGCAAGTTCAAGGTGGCCGCCGGCCCCGACATCGCGCTCGAGAAGCTGAAGGTCGGGGACAAGGTCGTGGCCGAGTACACCGAGATGGTGGCCGTCGCCGTCGAGCCGGCTCCCGCCAAGAAGGCGAAGAAGCCCGCCGCGAAGTAACCGCTTCGCTGTATCGTGCGCCGGTGGCGCGCACCCGCCGTATTGCCATCCTCCACGCCGTTCTCGCCGGCGCCCTCCTCGGAGCGGCGCCGGCGGGCGCGTGGGCTGCAGAGGCGGTCGGTTTCGCCGATTCGCCCCCCGAAACCCGCGAACCTTCCCTCGTCGCGCCGGCTCCGCCGGGGACCGAGCGCGCGCCCGATCTCGAGACCGCCTTCCCGCCCGCGGCCCGACCGGGTCCGGTGGAGGACACGCCCGAGATCGACCCGACCGATGCCACGATGGACCTGCCCGAGCTCATCATGCGCGGGCTGGGGCTCCACGAGGAGAAGACCCCGGCGCAGCTCGAGGCGGAGCGGAAGAAGAAGTTCCACTGGAACGCCGTCCCCTTCATCCTCACGAGCCCCCTCATCGGCTTCGGCTTCGGCGTGGCCGGAGCCGGCGTCTTCCGGTTCGACGACGAGATGACGAAGCTCTCCAAGTTCGCCACCAACGTCCTCTACACCGTGAAGAACCAGGTCTCGATCCCGCTCCGGACGAGCCTCTACTTCGGGGGAGGGAACTGGAGCCTCGTCGGCTACACGAACTGGCAGATCTTCCCGGCGCCCACCTGGGGCCTCGGCGGCAACACGCCGAGCCAGGACGAGGTGGTGGTGGACAAGAGCCTGGTCCGCCTCTGGGAGACGATCTTCCGGCGCGTCTTCTCCGACCTGTACGTCGGCGCGGGCGGCTACTTCGACCGCTTCTACGCGGTGAGCGACCGGGGCGTCGAACCCGGGATCGTGAACCCCTTCACGAGCTACGCCTACGGGACGACCGGGCCGTACAACAACGTCGGGCTCTCCATCGACCTGCTCTGGGAGAGCCGCGACAATCCCGTCAACGCCACGCGCGGCTACTACGCCACCGCCACCTACCGGGCCTTCCCGCGCTTCCTCGGCAGCACCTACGACTGGCAGTCACTCTACGTGGACGGGCGCGCCTACTTCTCGCTGCCGAAGCCCCACGTCCTCGCCCTGTGGGCCTACGGCTGGTTCTCCTTCGGCAACACCCCCTACCTGAACCTTCCCTCCATCGGCTCCGACCCCGACGCGCGCTCGGGTCGCGGCTACATCGAGGGTCGCCACATCGGAAAGTCGCTGCTCTACGCCGAGGCGGAGTACCGCTTCCGCATCTGGGACTTCGTGGGCGGGGTGGTGGGCGTGAACGTCCACAGCGCGAGCGAGGTGCGGGAACCGGGCGGGCCGCAGAACCAGCCCATCTTCCAGTACTGGTACCCGGCGGTCACCGCGGGCATCCGCGTGCTCGTCAACAAGCCCACCCGCACGAACGGCCTCGTCGAGGTGGGCGTGGGGCTCGACGGCTCCTACGGCATCTACCTGAACATCAACGAGAACTTCTGAGGGATTTCACCCCCGGGAAACGGAAGAGCCCGGCCTGGGCCGGGCTCTCGCCACTTCAGGTAGTGTGAAGTGGAATCAGACCGGGCGGACGTTTGCCGCCTGGAGCCCCTTGGGCCCCTTGTTCACGTCGAACTCGACCTTCTGGCCCTCGGCGAGGGTGCGGAACCCATCGGCCTGGATCGCGGTGTGGTGGACGAAAACGTCCTCGCCGCCGCCATCCTGCGTGATGAATCCGAAGCCCTTCGCGTCGTTGAACCACTTCACGGTGCCGGTACCCATTGCTTCTTGCTCGTTTCTTCTCCGAATCCGTCCGACAGAAAGTGGCGGGCGGCTCCACCCCAGAGAGGGTTGGGAAGCTGCGATCTACCCTGGCTCTACGAGGATGTCGAGGAAAAACACGGTCATGCGACCCGTCGAGGGCGAGCCGCCCTTGACGCGTCGCGCCGAACTGGTAAATTCAGTAGTTGATTTCAAAATCAACCCGGAGGACTCCCATGGCCGAGACCACCGCAGGGAACCCGTCCGCCGCCAGTTACCTTCCGATCGGCGGGGGCTTCCTCCTCGCCGAGGTCGGGGCGCAGGCCATCGACACGCCGGACGCCTTCACGCACGAGCAGCGGGAGTTCTTCCGCACCGCGCGCAAGTTCGGCCGGGAGCGGATCGTTCCGGCCTCCCCGGCCATCGAATCGAAGGACTTCCCCACCATCCGGGCGCTGCTCCGCGAGGCGGGAGAGCTGGGGCTGCTCTCCCTCGACGTCCCGGAGGAGTTCGGGGGGCTCGCCCAGGACCTCACCACGAGCGCGCTCGTCGCCGAGGCCATGACCGTGCAGGGATCCTGGTCGGTGGTCTTCGGCGCCCACGTGGGCATCGGCACGCTGCCCATCGTCTACTTCGGCACCCACGAGCAGCAGGCCCGCTACCTGCCGAAGCTCTCCTCGGGCGAGTGGGCCGCGGCCTACGCCCTCTCCGAGGCCTCGTCGGGCTCCGACGCCCTCGGCGCCCGGACCCGGGCGGTGCTCTCCCCCGACGGCCGGCACTGGGTCCTGAACGGCACGAAGCAGTGGATCTCCAACGCCGGCTTCGCGGACGTCTTCATCGTCTTCGCCAAGGTGGACGGCGACAAGTTCACCGCCTTCCTCGTCGATCGTGGCACCCCCGGGTTCACCACGGGTGCCGAAGAGCACAAGATGGGCATCCGTGGCAGTTCCACCCGGTCGCTCGTCTTCGAGGATGCGCAGGTCCCGGTGGAGAACCTGCTCGGCGAGGTCGGCAAGGGGCACCGCATCGCCCTCAACATCCTGAACATCGGCCGGCTCAAGCTGGGCGTCACCTGCATGGCCGCCATCCGCCAGGTCGTCGAGCTCTCCGCCACCTACGCGAGGGACCGCAAGGCCTTCGGGAAGCCCATCTCCGACTTCGGCCTGATCCGGGAGAAGCTGGCCCGCATGGTGGCGCTGGCCTACGTGGGGGAGGCGATGAGCTACCGGACCACCGGTCTCATCGACCGGCGCGCGGCGGCCGGCGGGGCCGCCCCCGGAACCCCGGACTACGAGCGCGACCGCATCACCGCGGTGGAGGAGTACAGCATCGAGGCATCGATCCTGAAGGTGTGGGGCTCGGAGGCCCTCTCGCAGGTGGCCGACGAGGGCGTCCAGATTCACGGCGGGTATGGGTTCGTGGAGGAGTACGTCGTCGAGCGGATCTACCGCGACAACCGGGTGAACCGGATCTTCGAGGGGACGAACGAGATCAACCGGCTGCTCGTGCCGGGCACGCTGCTCAAGCGGGCCGCCAAGGGGGGCTACCCCTTCCTCGACCTGGCGACGAAGGCGGCGCGGGCCGCCGAGGCCGGTGTCCCGGCCGCCGCGCCGGGGCGACTCTCCCGGGAGCGGCGCGTCGCCGAGCTGAACAAGCTGCTCTTCGGCTTCGCCGCCGGCGTGGCCGCGAAGGAGCTGGGGCTCGCGATCTCCGAGCGGCAGGAGGTGCTCGCGGCGCTCGCCGACGTGGCCATGGAGGCCTTCGCGGTGGACAGCGCCGTCGCCCGGGCGCTGCAGGCGGCCCCCGATCCGGTGGCCGAGGCCTGCGTGAGCCTCTACGCCGAGGAGTCGCACCTCCGTGCCGTGCAGCGGGCCCGGGGGGCGCTGCTCGCCGCGGTGAAGGATCCCGTGAAGGCGCGCGGTGCGCTGGAGCGGATGCGGCGGCTCGTCGACGAGGAGCCGGGCGACGTGGTCGCCTGGCGCGAGGCCATCGCCGGTCCCACCATCGAGCTCGGGCGTTACCCGCTCGCCTGGAACTGAGACGGTGCGGCATCACATCCTCCTCGTCCCCGGGTTCTTCGGATTCGCCAACCTGGGGGACTTCACCTACTTCGGCCACGTCCGGAACTACCTGGCCGAGAAGGGCCCCTCGCTCGGGATCGACGGCGAGGTCCGGGTGGCGCGAACGGAGCCCACCGCCTCCCTCACCCGCCGCGCGGCGCTCCTCTGCGAGGCCCTCTCCGACCTCCTCGACGAGTCGCCGGGGAAGGTGAGCCTGGTGGGCCACTCGAGCGGGGGCCTGGACGCCCGGCTCCTCGTCACCCCGGGCGCGGAGCTCCCGACGCCGGCCGACGTGGAGCGCTGCGCCCGCGCGGTCCGGTCCGTGGTGACGGTCTCCGCCCCGCACCGGGGGACGCCGCTGGCCGGTTACTTCGGGGGGATGCTCGGCCAGCAGTTCCTGCGACTGCTCTCCCTCGTCTCCATCCACACGCTGCGCACCGGACGGATCCCCATCACGGTGGGGCTGAAGCTCGCCCGGCTGCTCCGGAACCCCAGCTCGCGCGCCTCCGGTGCCGTCGATCAGCTCTTCCTGGAGCTGCTCGGCGACTTCGAGGGGCAGCGGCGGCAGGCGGTGGAGCAGTTCCTGGAGGGCGTCCGGAACGACCAGGGGCTCATCGCCCAGATCTCCCCGGCGGGGATGGAGGTGTTCAACGCGTCCACCCAGGACCGCCCCGGCCTCAAGTACGGATCGGTGGTCACGCGGGCCCGGGCCCCGGGCCTGCGTTCCCTCTGGGGCGCGGGGCTCGATCCCTCCCACCAGGTGACCCACGCGCTCTTCGTGGCCCTCTACCGGCTCTCGTCGGGAACGCCGCGGGGCACGCTGCCGCCCATCCGCCGGGAGCACGCGGCGGTGCTCCGCAGGGTCTACGGGCGCATCCCGGACGCCGCGGCCAACGACGGCATCGTCCCCACGCTCTCCCAGATCCACGGCGAGCTCATCGCCGCGGCCTGGGCGGACCACCACGACATCCTGGGACACTACGACCAGCCCACCCACGTGCCCCCGCACTTCGACTGGATGTCGTCGGGCACCGGATTCGACCAGCGCGGGTTCGAGCAGACCTGGAGGCGGGTGGCCATCTTCGCCGGGACGACCTGAACGGATCCTCGAGCACCGCTTGCGCGGTGGGCGGACGTTCCATAGCTTGTCGGCTTCCCCCAGGAGGACGACATGGCACGCACCCGCACCTACGCTACCCAGGGCCCGAAGCTCCCGCTCGCCCCGTTCGAGATCGACCGCCGCCCGGTCGGCCCCCGCGACGTGGCCATCGAGATCGATTTCTGCGGGATCTGCCACTCCGACATCCACCAGGTGCGGGACGAGTGGGGCGGCGCCACCTTCCCCATGGTCCCCGGCCACGAGATCGTCGGGCGCGTCACCCGCGTCGGAGCGGACGTGAAGCGGTTCCGGGTGGGGGACCACGTCGGCGTGGGCTGCATGGTCGACTCCTGCCGCACCTGCCCCCCCTGCAAGGCCGACATGGAGCAGTTCTGCCAGAAGGGCGCCGCCTACACCTACAACTCCACCGAGATGGACCGGAAGACGCCCACCTTCGGCGGCTACTCGACCGACGTGGTGGTGAGCGAGAAGTTCGTCCTCTCGGTGCCGGCGACCCTCGACATGGCCGGCGCCGCACCGCTGCTCTGCGCCGGGATCACCACCTACTCGCCGCTGCGCCACTGGAAGGTGAAGGCGGGGGATCAGGTGGGCGTGGTGGGGCTGGGCGGCCTGGGGCACATGGGCGTGAAGCTCGCCGCCGCCATGGGCGCCCAGGTGACCATGCTCTCCACCTCGAAGTCGAAGGAGGCCGACGCCCGCCGGCTGGGGGCCACGGGCTTCGCGCTCACCTCCGACCCCGCCACCTTCAAGAGGCTGGCGGGCAAGTTCGACTTCATCCTCGACACCATCTCGGCCAACCACGACGTGCAGGCCTACATGGGGATGCTCAAGCTGGACGGGGCGCTCGTGCTGGTGGGCGTGCCGCCCGAACCGGCCAGCATCCACGCCTCCACCTTCATCTTCGGCCGCAAGACCCTCTCCGGCTCGCTCATCGGCGGCATCGCCGAGACCCAGGAGATGCTCGACTTCTGCGGGCAGCACGGCATCACCGCCGACGTGGAGGTGATCCCGGTGGAGAAGGTGGACGAGGCCTTCGAGCGGACCGTCCGGTCGGACGTCCGCTACCGGTTCGTCATCGACATCGCCAGCCTGAGGAAGGGCGGCTGACCTGATCTCGCAGCTCGCCCTCGTCCTCCGGGGCCATCCGGAGCTGGCGATCTTCCTCACGCTCGCCGTGGGGTTCCTGCTCGGGAAGCTCCGGGTCGGGTCATTCACCCTGGGTACGGTTCTGGGCACCCTGCTCGCCGGCGTGGCCATCGGCCAGCTCGACGTGCAGGTGGCCCCGGTGGCGCAGGCGGTCTTCTTCGACCTCTTCCTCTTCGCCACCGGCTACAAGGTGGGTCCCCAGTTCTTCCGGGCGCTCCGGAAGGACGGGCTGCCCCAGCTCGCCCTCTCCGTCGTGGTGGCCGTGACCTGCCTGGCGGTGGCGGTGATCGTGTCCCGCCTGCTCGGCTACGATGCCGGCACGGCCGCCGGACTGCTCGCCGGGGCCTTCACCGAGTCCACCGTCATCGGGACGGCCACCGACGCCATCCAGCACCTGCCGATCCCCGAGGCGGAGCGTGTCCGGATGGCGGCGAACGTCCCGGTGGCCTACGCGGTCACCTACCTCGTCGGGACGGGCTCCTTCGTCTGGTACCTCTCCTCGGTCGTGCCGCGGATGTTCCGATGGAACCTCCGGGAGGAGGCGCGGGAACTCGAGAAGGAGCTCTCCCTGCGCGCGGAGCCCCTGCCGGGCGTGACCTCGGCCTACGTGGAGTGGGACACCCGGGCCTTCCTTGCCGGCCCGTCCGCGGCCGGCAAGGGGATCCGGGAGCTGGAGGAGTCGGTCCCCGATCGGCGCATCGTCGTCGAGAGGATGCGGCGCGACGGCGTCGTGGGCACCCCCGACGGCGAGACCCGGATCCGGGAGGGGGACGTCCTCGCCGTGACCGCGCGCCGGAACGCGCTCGTGGAGGGGCTCGCGTGGGTGGGTGCGGAGGTGGACGACCGGGAACTGCTCGACTTCCCCGTCTCCCACCTCGACGTGGTGGTCACGCGCAAGGAGATCGCCGGGCGGAGCCTGGGCGAGCTGGCGCGGGAGAGCGGACACGGCATCGTGCTGACCCGCCTCGTGCGCACGGGGCAGGAGATCCCGTTCGACCTGAGCACCCGGCTCGAGCAGGGAGACCTCCTCTCCCTCTCCGGCGACCAGCCCGACGTGGAGCGGGCCGCCCGCGAGGTGGGCTACGCCGACCGTCCCTCGCCGGCCACCGACATGATCTTCGTCGGGCTGGGGATCTTCGTGGGCGGGCTCGTGGGGATGCTGGCGGTGAACGTGGGCGGCATGTCCCTCACCCTCACGGCGAGCGGGGGCGCGCTCGTGGCGGGGCTCCTGCTGGGCTGGCTCCGCTCCGTCCACCCCACCTTCGGGCGCATCCCCGAGCCGGCGCTCTGGATCTTCGACACCGTGGGGCTCGCGGCCTTCATCGGGATCGTGGGGCTGAACGCCGGCCCTCGCTTCGTCTCCGGCGTGCGGGAGACCGGCTTCGGGCTGGTGGGCGCCGCGCTGCTCGTCTCGCTCGTGCCCCACACCATCGGGCTCCTCTTCGGTCGATTCGTCCTGAGGATGAACCCGCTGCTCCTCCTGGGAGCCGAGTCGGGGGCCGGGACCACCACCGCCGCGCTGCGCGCCGTGCAGGACGTGTCGGGGAGCAAGCTCCCGGTGCTCGGCTACACGGTGCCCTACGCGGTCGGGAACATCCTGCTCACCGCCTGGGGACCCATCGTGGTCGCGCTGATGCGGTGGGGCCGGTAGTGCAGGGAGGCCCGGGAGGGATCGGCATGGCGACGTGGAGAAGAACGGCGGCGGGGCTCGTCGCGCCCCTCCTCCTGCTCGCGCAAGGCGCCCGGGCCCAGGAGGCCGCCGACGGCGCGGAGATGACCACCCGCGAGGCGCGGGAGGTCGACCACGGCCTGCGCCACTTCCTCGACGTGATGGAGATCGTGGACACGCCCGTCTACTCCCGCAACATGCTGGAGACGAAGTACGAGTGGACCGAGAAGGGGGCCGGCGCCTCGATGGGGCAGATCATGTTCAAGCCGGTCTTCGCCTGGGGCGTCCACCGGGAGTTCGCCATCCGCGTCGAGGCGCCCGTCGAGACGATCTACCCCGGCCCGGCCTCCGGGCAGCCCGCCGCCTCCGGCTTCGCGAGCCTCACCACCACCTTCTTCTGGTCCTTCTTCGAGCACGAGGGGCTGCGCCAGAGCCTCGGCCTGGAACTGCAGTGGAACACCGCCACCAACCCGGCGGTGGGCGCGCCCTGGATCATCGAGCCGGTCTACGGGATCGGCTACCACGTGGGGCACTGGCTCGGGCTCACGCTCGAGGTGAACTGGCAGAAGTCGTTCGGCAACCTGGGGACCTACCTCCCGGTGAACACCCTCCAGTTCAAGCCCACCGCGACCTTCGCGCTGCCGGCCTGGTGGTATGCGTCGGTGCAGGACAAGATCAGCTGGAGCTTCGAGAACCGGAACCTGGGGCAGCTCCTCAAGTTCACGGCCGGCCGCTTCCTCACCCAGGGAAAGACGGTCACGCTGGCCGTCGAGTACGAGACCCCGCTCGACCCGGTGGCGGCCCAGGGCGTGGTCATGATGGTGGGCATCCTGCTGTCCTACTTCTACTCCTGGTGAGGCACGACGATGGACTTCGGGCAGGCCACGGTCACCGGCGCGAGCGGCCACCTCGGCAACGTGCTGGTGCGAGAGCTCCTGCGGCGCGGGAAGCAGGTGCGGGTGCTGCTCGAGCCGGGGGACGAGGCGCGGGCGCTCTCCGGGCTCCCGGTGGAGCGGGTGGAGGGGGACGTGCTGCGGCCGGAGACGCTGGCGCGGGCCTTCGTGGGGACCGAGGTGGTCTTCCACCTGGCCGGGGTGGTGAGCATCTCCTCCCTCGACATCGAACTCGTACGCACAGTGAATATCGACGGGACGCGCAACGTGGTGGAGGCGGTGCGGCGGGCCGGGGTGCGGCGGCTCGTCTACACGAGCTCCGTGCACGCGCTCACCGAGCCGGGGCGGGGCGGGGTGCTCACCGAGGAGGCCGGGTACGACCCGGAAGAGGCCCCCGGCGACTACGGGAAGGCCAAGGCGGCCGCGAGCCGGATCGTCCTCGACGCCGTGAAGGACGGGCTCGACGCGGTGATCGTGAACCCGGTCTACGTGCTCGGGCCGCACGACTACCGGCTCTCGGAGATCGGGGAGCTCATCGTCATGTTCGCCCGGTTCCCGGTGCCGGCCGGGATGGACGGCTGCTACGACTTCATCGACGTGCGCGACGTGGCCATCGGCCACGTGCTCGCCGCCGAGGGGGGGCGGAAGGGGGAGAGCTACCTGCTCTCCGGCTCCCGCATGACCGTCCGGGAGCTCATGCGCATCCTGGCCGGCCTGGCCGGGCGTGCGCCGCCCCGGATCTTCATCCCGCTGCCGGTGGCGGCGGTTTTCGCCGCCTTCGCCCCCGTCTTCGAGAAGCTGACCCGCCGCCGGGCGCTCCTCACCCCCTACGCGGTCCACACCCTGGCGGTGGACTTCGAGATCCGGGACCGGAAGGCGCGCGAGGAGCTCGGCCACGCCCCGCGCCCCATCGACCAGACCCTCGCCGACGCCTGGGCCTGGATGAAGGGGAACCCCGACAGCCCGCTCAACCGACCCATCCCACCCCGACGCCCCGGACGGGTGTGACCGGGGCCGACGGACCCCTTCGACACGCTGCGTCGAAACGGTATAATCTCGCGCACCCTCCCACCCACCGGAGCCCCGGACATGGACTACATCTTCGACGCCGACGTCATCCACGAGTGTTCGCTGCAGGGCATCGGCAAGCCCAAGCCGGAGATGTTCGACGCCATCGCCGATGCCTGGGAGGACGCCTACCCCGGCCGGATCGACCGCGCGCAGCCCTGGATGTACAGCATTGCCGGCGGCGCGATGATCCAGATGAAGCTCTACTTCGCCTCGTCCATGGAATACCTCATGATCTGGGGCACCCCCATCGGCTCCGAGGGGCACTCGGGACGCCACGCGGTCGGCTTCTGGGACACCGTCATCGACGGGGAGATGCACTACTTCGGCGAGGGGCAGTTCGAGAAGAAGAT
This sequence comes from uncultured Anaeromyxobacter sp., assembly GCA_903855945.1. Lineage (GTDB taxonomy): Bacteria > Myxococcota > Myxococcia > Myxococcales > Anaeromyxobacteraceae > CAIOAK01. Next base: position 4,549 of record CAIOAK010000066.1, on the reverse strand, counting down.
CTACAAGCCGGGCGATCGCGTCTGGGTGGGTCCCGGCCAGGCCCGCGGCATGAACTTCACCGACGGCGTCTGGGCCACCGAGTACATGCGGGGCCCCATCATGCTCTCCATGCCGTTCGGCCTCGCCGACGAGGTCCTCTCCACGCTCGACTTCGCCACCGCGGGGCAAACGGTCGGGATGTACATGGACCTGCTCGGCAAGGCCTGGAGCCAGCCGCTCCCCAACGGAGAGCCCTCCAGCAACCCCCTGCGCAAGCTGGCGTCCACGAGCCTCCGGTTCATGGCACCGATGGTGAACCGGGTGTTCGCGACCCGTCCCCCCGACGACGCCATCCCGGCCGGTCCGGGCGCGCGTCCGCCCAAGGTGCTGCCGGGCCGTCACGGCAAGCCGCACATCGCGGCCGCGCCGCGTCGGGGCGCCGGCGGCGAGTAGCGCGGAAATCGCCCGCGGGCGATCTCCGGGCGGCGGCGCTACCTCTGACGCTGCCGCCAGTAGGGCGACATCTCCAGCATCTTCTTCTTCACCATCGAGCTCGCCATGGGCACGAAGGCCTTCTTCCAGCCCAGGCACTTGGCGATGTCGCTCGTGATGTCGTCGAAGGTCCGGCGCTGGTAGCGGAGCAGCGCCTGCGACTCGGTGCTGTCCACCCAGTCGGTGGGGTAGACGGCGTCGCTGAAGGCCTCCTCGGGGAGCATCTCCATCCCCATGGCCGCGAGCATCCGCTTCAAGTACTCCCGGTAGGTGAGCTGGCAGGAGGCGCCGCCGCCCACGAAGAGGGTGCGCCCCCACACGGCCTGCGTGCGGAGCGCGCGGGCCAGCGCCGTGGCCGCGTCGTCCGGGTGCATGGCCTCGATCCGGTTGTCGAGCCCGATCTCGAACATGATGGGGTGCGGATCGCGCAGCCCGATGATGGGCACGTCGGTGAAGCGGAAGATGCACCACTCCAGCCCCGACTCGCGCACCAGCGCCTCGGCGGCGATCTTGCTCTCCGTGTAGACGTCGGTTCCCACCACCGGGTCCTCCACCTTGCGGGGCGGCGGCTTCGAGAGGGTGTGGCCGTGCACGTCGAAGGTGGAGACGAGGAGCAGCCTCGGCTTGCGGGAGCGCTCCTGGCAGGCCTTCACCACGTTGGCCGTCCCGCCCACGTTCACCTCCCGTGTGTAGGCCGGGTCCTCGTCGGAGGGGGGCGGGATGATGGCGGCGAGGTGGAGCACCACGTCCATGCCCTCCACGGCGCGGGCCACGGCGCGGGGGTCCCGGACGTCACCCCAGACGATCTCCACCTTCTTGCCGAACTCCTTGGCCACCTTGCGGGTGGCCGGGTTGTCGAGGTCGAAGGCGCGGACCTGGTGCCCCTCCCGGAGGAGCTCGGGGATGGCGTGGGAACCGATGTTGCCGAACGGGCCGGTGAGGAGGATTTTCACTGTGGTCTCGCTATGCCGACGTTTGAGAATGCCGAATGAATGCAAGGCTGCGGGAGCCGCCGATCCTCACCGCCGCAGAGCCTTGTCGACGATGCCCCGGGTCATCCGGATCAGCGACACCATGGCACGGGCCACGATTTCGGGATCGGTGTCGCTCGTGAAGAGTGCGCGAATCCGTCCTCTGCCCTTCTGCCAGTCCTGGTCCCACACGAGCTCCGGCATCTCGGGCGTGGCGATGAGCTTCGCATCACGAACGGCCGCCGCCGCCCGCCGCCCGTCATCGGCATCCGACTCGAAGTGGAGCTCGGCCCCGAGTTCGTTTCGAGTCTTCCGGTGCATGAACTCATAGTGAAAAGTGGAGGGCCACCCGCTCACGACAACGAATCGAAATGTGGGATTGGAGCCGGTCATCCTCGTGTTCGGTTCCATCATGCGTGAGTACGCTCCGACGGCTCCGGCAATTTGCGGCTGGGGCACGGCGGCCACACCGCTGACGGCTGCCATGTTGGCCTGTACTTCATCCTGCGGCGTCACCCTGGCGGACACCCGCTGGCCGTCAGCGTGGACGCCAGTGACCTCGACGACGGTCCGGGCGACGACCTCGGTCCGCACCATCTCCGTAGGCACCAGGAAGACATCTCCGACCATGCCCGATGGGCCGATGAACGGCGTGAGTTCGCACACCCTCAGCTCGTAGTTGCCCAAGGCCTGCTGCGCCGTGACGGAGGCCACGAAATCCCGCAGTCCTTCTGGAGCCTCGTCGCATGCAACCACCAGGTGAATCTCTGCCGCCCGGATCTTCCGGACCACCTCGGCGGCCAGCTGAGACGGCGCAGGGCAGGTGGGCAAGTGCTTTCTCACCAGGTCGCTGAACCTCGCCCCGACGGGGAGGTCTCGATCGAACAACACGGTCAACTCTTCTTCGGTGTACCTCGCGATGGAGGCCGCGTAGTCCACCACCTGCGCCACGACATCCCGGCCCTTCAGGCCCTGGTTGTCCGCCAGCTTCACTTCCACGACGATGACGTGCCCGCTCTGGGTCAGGAAGACGATGTCGGGCGCAATGACGTTGCCGAGCGGCGTTTCGACCTCCAGCTGGTGAAACGCAGCGTAGGGACCCTTCACATGAGTCCGGAGGTCTTCGAGGCCGAGCAACTCGGGGGCTTTTCCAATCAGGCCTTCGAGGAACTCTTCGTTCTTGCCGAGCGCACGGATCGTGGTGGGTAACCACGCCTGGGTGTGACCGTGGCTGATGGCAAGTAGAGGAAGTCGCATCGTTACCTTGAGGCCCCCTCGAGGCGAACCAACCTTCGCTTCGGATGTCAGCGCCCCGCCAGCGAGAAGCGATACGGGCTGCTCACACCTCGCCGCGACAATTCCGCGAGCAGCCGCAGCACGTCACTCTCCGGGATGTGCCGCTGCTCCAACGCGCGCTTCACGTCCTCTCGTTCCACAGGAGGAAGGCGGACCGCGAAGAAGGGCCAGAGATCCTCGCTCCGGTACTCCTGGTCGAGATCGGGAAACGCGGAGATGGGCATCGCGTCCTGCGCTCGCGCGAAGGTGGGATCGTATCGGAACACGAACTCTCCACCTTCCTTGGTGAGGAGCCCGAGAACCCGCTTTCCTGCTCGCGTAGAGACGGCGACCTCGACGGCCGTGGTCCCCGTGACCTGTCGCGCCTTCGGCGGCTGTGTGCCCCAAGCTGACAGTTCTCGCTTGAGCGAGCGGATGGCTTTCCGAAGGCGCGTCATGGTGTCCGTGTTTCTTGAAGAATAGCCCGAAGGCGGGCATGCCGCACGCGCAGGAGCGAGCATACGTACGCCAGCCGGAGGGGAGATATCAATCGGCCGAACTCTCGCCGGAGCATCACTTCGGTGTCAGGACCTCTGTAAGCATGGATAATCTGGGAGATTGGGCCACGCAGGACAGGCCCGAAGCGTCGAATGGCATAGCGGACCAATTCGAAGTGGTTGACCTTCTCCGGGCCGTCCGCGCATCCAAAGACCGGGCGAGACCGTTCCGCGTAGTTCCGGATGTGCTGGTCCCGGCCTCCTCGCGCCTCGACCGCCAGGAACTTCTGCTCCTTGTGATCCGCGAAGAGCCCACGTGCCGTGTCGTAGATGGGCGCGAAGCGTCGCGGTGCTTCGGGCGCACCTGGGTGTTCGATGACTCCCCAATTCTCCGCATGTCGGTCCTGGGCACCGACGAGGGCATCGAACGCGAGCATCCGGCCAAAGCTCTCATGGAGCGCTTGCCTGTCCGCATCGGTTCGCGCCCACCACTGCAGGACCGAGACCACGGTTTCCAGGGTGTAGAAGCGCCGTTCCGAGAGCGGGTCGCCCAGGTTGAAGACCTCGTTCAGTTCCGTCCGGCTGGCACCGACGTAGTCGGCCACGAGCTCCACTCCATGCTTGAGCGCCGTCTTGCCGGGGGTGAGAAAGTTTCGCGACAAGAAGCGAACGTCGGCGCTTGCTTCGGATGTCGGTAAGCGAACGAGCATGGAACTCGCTACCTTCAGCGGCAGGAGGCGCCCAACACGGGCGATCATGTGCTCGGTCACGCACTCGCGGGGCCCGTATACCCGAGGTTGCTTTGCGATGAACGCGGGCGCCTTCGGATCGTCCAGCTCGCCGAACACGAGGTAGTCCTTGGGAACCGCTCCACCGATCTGCATCTCTTCGACGGGGTAGAGCCGCCACTGACCTCTCGGCAGGAGAGGGATCGCGCCCACCCGAATCTCGGCCGGGCCATGGCCTGACCCTTCTTCCACGAGTGAGTAATCGGCCAGTCGGCCGATCCAGTGGCGGGGGCTGCGCTTTCGTCTGGAGGGCATTGTCCGAAACCGAAGCCGCGCATGACGTCGTCATCGGTCCTCAGCGGAGAAATTACTACAGACCTCTGCCAAGGCGTTCCGATGCGCGCCGCGCTCGAACGACAGACTCGGCGTTGGTGCAGCTGAGGACGACTAGAGAAGAAACGGAACGATCGCCTTGCGGTCCGGCGGGTACTCGGGGAAGCGATCCCGGTACCAGCGGTGGTGGGAGAGGGCCCGGGGGGCCAGGTTGGCGAAGGTGTAGAGGGCGAAGGCGAGGCCGGCCGGCGACCAGGAGGCGATGGCCCAGCC
>CAIOAK010000065.1 GCA_903855945.1 uncultured Anaeromyxobacter sp. | reverse complement strand
GAACCCCCCGCGACCTACGGAACCGCCATCCCATCCGCCAGGCGGGCCGGGGTGGCCCCGGCGCGGGGCGCATCTGCGCGGGCGCCGCACCGAGCACGCCCGAAGGGCGCTGTCCGGCGGCGCCATACACCCGAAGTGCACTCCCCTCGCGCAGCCGGCGCCCCCCAGCGCCGCGGGTCCCACCCCGGCCCGCCGGCATCACGGATGGGCGGCCCCCGCCAGCCGCTCCGCCACGATCCGCAGGACATCCGGCGAGAAGCCCAGTCCGAGGTGCGTGGACGCTACCTCGATGTGCTCGACGCAGCGGTTCCGCTCGTCGACGCAGGCCTGCCAGGCCACGACCCGGTCCTTCCGGGAGTAGATGGCCGACACGGGTCGGGTGAGTGGCACCGACTCCCGGGCATCGACGGCCGCCTCGACAGCCTCGAGGTCGATGCCCTTCTCGCGGTAGCGCCGGGCCACCAGCGTGTACTTGGGGCCCCCCACCACCGGCGAACCCAGCGTCACCACCCGGTCCACGTCGCCGGGGATCTCCCGGGAGACCTCCCGCGCCAGGTACCCGCCGAGGCTCCATCCGACGAGCCGGACGGGATGGCCGGTGCGCTGGGCGAGCCGGGAGACCTTCTCGATGAGGCGCGGCATGAGGATCTCGACGTTTCCGTGGTTCCGACCGAGCCCCCAGGTGTGGACATCGTGGCCGAGGAAGCCGAGGTAGCGGCGGAGCACCGCAGTGGAGCGGTCGCCCGTGCCGAAGCCCGGGAACACCATCACCGGCAAACCGGACCCGCGCGGCGCGCGCGCGAGGGACGGGGCCCGGAGGAGGAGACGCGGAAACTCGAGCAGCCCAGCCAGCTCCCCCCACACGGCCCGCGGATCGGGGGGCTCGATGGCGCGCGGTGCGGGAGAGGTCACGGTGGGTCCCTCATCAGCGCACGGTCCGGATCAACCACGAGACGTGACGGCCGCCCGAAGGGCGCCGGATGGTGGCCTCGCCCCCGCCCGTCAGTGCGCCACTCCGTGCGCGAACCGATCCGTCCGCAACCCGCCCGGCCCCCACGAGAAGAGCGCGTTCCAGGCCCGCCCCTTGATCCGATCGACCGGCACCGGCCCGAACACGCGGCTGTCGGCGCTGTGATCGCGGTGGTCGCCGACGAGGAAGACGGTGCCCTTGGGAACCACCGTGGGCGGGATGTCCCCGCAGTCGGCGCCCGGGGTGCAGTAGGTGACGTAGCGGTGCGACCCGAGCTGCTCCTCGGCGGCGGAGCACCGTTCGGCGCGCCACGGTCCACCCTCCATCCGGTTCTCGTAGCTGCAGGGGCCGGGGACGGGCTTCCGGGGCACCGGCTCCCCGTTCAACCAGAGGGCGCCGTTGCGCACCTCGACCGTGTCGCCGCCGATCCCCACCACCCGCTTGATGAGGTCGTCGTTGCGCGAGTTGCCGGGCGGAGCGAGCAGCACGACGATGTCGCCGCGCCTGGGTGACGACCACATCACCTGCGCGGCTTCCGTGAAGGGGATCCGGGCGCCGTAGGCCCACTTCTCCACCACCACGTAGTCGCCGATCTGGAGCGTCGGGATCATCGATCCCGACGGGATGTAGACCGCCTCGTAGAGCAGGGTGCGGAACGCGAGCACGGCCAGGATGGTGAGGGTCCACCCCTTCAACTCGCGCTTGATCTTCGCCTTGTCCACGGCGCCGTGCGGCCCCTTCCCTCACTCCGTCCGCATGGCCTCGACCGGGTCGAGGCGGCTGGCGCGGATGGCCGGGTAGATGCCGAAGACGACGCCCGCCCCGGAAGCGGAGAGCAGGGAGAGTAGCACCGCCCAGGCCGGGACGCTCGACGGAATGTCCCAGATCTCGCGAGCCATGATGGCCCCGCCGGCGCCGATCAGCACGCCCAGGATGCCGCCCAGCAGGGACAGCGTGACCGCCTCGATGACGAACTGGGAGAGGATGCGGCGGCGTCGCGCACCGAGCGCCATGCGAACCCCGATCTCGCGGGTCCGCTCCGCCACCGACACGAGCATGATGTTCATGACCCCGATGCCACCCACGACGAGTGCGAGCAGGGTCACGGCGAACGTGGCCGCCGCGACCACCGCCGCGAACTGGTTGAAGGTCCCGGTCATGGTCTCGTTGCTGAAGAGCTCGAAGTCGTTCTCCTGGATTCCGCGGAGACCACGGATGGCACGCAGCCGGGCGATCACCTCGTCCTGGGCCTTCTGGAAGTCCTCGGCGGCGGTGGCCTGGATGGCGATGTGGTGGTCGGTGACGCGCCCGAGGACCTGGTAGTAGGTGTCGAGGGGGATGGTCACCCAGGCGTCCCGGCTGCCACCCAGGGTGCTGCCCCGCCGCTCCGCCACCCCCACGACCGTGAAGGGGGCCGAGCGGATGCGGATCTCCTTCCCCACCGCGTGTCCTCCCGGGAAGAGCACGTCGGCCACGTCCGCCCCGATGACCGCCACCCGGCCGCCCATGGCGATGTCGGTGTCGGTGAAGAAGCGCCCGTCGGCGATGTTGACCGCGTTGGCGGGGGCGTAGTCCGGAAGCCCCCCGCCCACCGAGACGTTGGGCTGGGTGGCCCGTTCCCGGGTGGCGATCCGCTCCGGCCGCCCCTGGTGGTAGGCCTCGATCGACACGTACCGGACGTGTGGAAGCGCGCGGAGGGCCTCCCCCTGCTCGCGGGTGAGGTCGGGGCGCTTCGCGTACTTGGCCCGGTCCACGTGGCCGAAGGTCATCGGGATCTTCTGCACCTGGAAGCCGCCGGCGCCGAACCACTCCAGGTCCTTGTTCACGCTGATCCGGAAGCCCTCCACGAGCGCCATCATGCCCACCACGGTGGCGGCGCCGATGACGATGCCGAGCAGGGTGAGCAGCGACCGCAGCGGGTTGCCCCGCAGGGTGGAGAGGGCCAGCTCCAGGTTGTCGAGGAAGGCCTTCATTCGTAGCGCAGCGCCTCCACCGGATCGAGGTTGGCGGCCCGCCAGGCCGGCCAGATGCCGAAGACGAGCCCGGTGGCGGTGGAGAAGGCGATGCCGAAGATGATGGCGGACGGCGTGGCCGCGGCCGCGAGCGGCGAGAGGAGCGCCACGAGCTGGGCCACACCCAGCCCCACCGCGGTGCCCACCGCGCCTCCCAGCGCCGCCACGGCCGCCGACTCGATGAGGAACTGGATCAGGATGGTGCTCCGCCGGGCTCCGAGCGCGCGGCGCACCCCGATCTCGCGGGTCCGCTCGTGCACCGACACGAGCATGATGTTCATGATCCCGATGCCGCCCACGATGAGCGTGATGAGCCCGACGCCGACCGCCATGCCGTAGAGCGCGCCGGTGAGCTGCTTGTAGAGCTTCAGGAACTGGTCCTGCCGGTTGAAGGCGAAGTCGTCCGGCTTGCCGGGCATGACGCGGCGGGCCCGGCGCAGGATGGGGGTGAGCTCGCTCTCCAGCTCCGCCACCTTGCCGGGCGGCGCTGCCACCGAGATCACCATCCCCCGCTGGGTCCCGAAGATCCGGCCGAAGGTGGGGTAGGGCATCACCGCCACGTTGTCGAGCGGCATCCCGAGGAGCTGCCCCTGCCGCTCGAGCACGCCCACCACCTGGAACGGGCGTCCCGCCACGAGCACCTTCTTCCCGACCGCCGCAGACGGCGCCTCGCCGGGGAAGAGCCGATCGACGACGTCGGTGCCGAGCACCACGGCGTTGCGCGCCAGCTCCACGTCGCCGGTCACCAGGAAGCGTCCGGCCTGCACCCCGCCGCCGTTCGCTTCCAGGTACTCCTCCGTCGTGCCCCGGACGTTGACGCTCTCGAGCTCCACGCCGCCCCGCGCCACCTTGGCGCGCGTTCCCACCATGGGCGCCACCGAGACGGCGAGACGGGACTCGCGCTGCACCGCCCGCAGCTCCTCGAGCGTGATCTTCTTGCGGTTCCGGTACATCCACCAGGTGTTGTCGCTCTGGATCCAGGGGGCGCGGTCCACGTAGAGCGTGTGCGCCCCCAGGAACTGGATCTGCGCCTCGAAGCTCCGGTCGAGCCCCTGGATGATGGCCACGATGGCGATCACCGTGGAGACCCCGATGACGATCCCCAGGGTGGTGAGGAAGGTGCGCAGGCGCGCGCCGACCAGCGCCCCGGAGGCGATGCGGAAGCCCTCCAGGAGCTCCGCCCAGGCGCGGCGGAGCCGCTTCACGCGGCCGCTCCGGCGTGGGGCGGGGGCGCCGGCGGGGCGCCCAGGGAGGCCACCTCGGCTCCCGGGCCGTCGGCCACGACCTTGCCGTCGGAGAGCCGGATGGCGCGCGGGCAGCGGGCCGCCAGCCGGGGCTCGTGGGTGACGAGCAGGATGGTGTGGCCGTGCCGGTTGAGCTCGCCGAACAGGCGGATGATCTCCTCGCCGGTGGCGCTGTCCAGGTTGCCGGTGGGCTCGTCGGCGAGCAGGAGGGACGGGCTTCCCACCAGGGCGCGGGCGATGGCCACGCGCTGCCGCTGCCCGCCGGAGAGCTCGTTCGGCCGGTGGTGCATGCGGTTCGCGAGCCCCACCGACTCGAGCGCCTTCACCGCCAGCTCCCGCCGCTCCTTGCGGGAGACGCCGCGGTAGACGAGCGGCAGCTCCACGTTGGCGAGCGCGGTGGAGCGGGAGAGCAGCTGGAAGGTCTGGAAGACGAACCCGATCTCGTTGTTGCGCAGGTCGGCGAGCTCGTCGTCGGAGAGCTTCTCCACGTCGTGGCCGTTGATCCGGTAGGAGCCGGAGGTGGGGGTGTCGAGCGCGCCGATGAGGTTCATCAGCGTCGATTTCCCGGAGCCCGACTGCCCCACCACCGCGACCCACTCGCCGCGCTGGACGTCGAAGGAGACGCCGTCGAGGGCGCGAACCTCCTCCTCGCCGACCGTGTAGAGGCGGGTCAGGTTCTCGACGGAGATGAGAGGCGCCTCGGTCACGTTCCGCCCGCCCCCTTCTTGGCGTCGCCCGAGACCTTGGGGGGCGCCTTGGCGGCGTCGGCGGGCGGGAGGTCGGCCTTCACCGGCTTGCCGTCGGTGAGGTCGCGGGAGAGCAGCTTGTAGGGCCCCTCCACGATCACCTCCCCCTCCTTCACGCCCGACACGAGCTCGATGTCGTTCTCGCTCGCGAGGCCGGTCTCGACCCGGCGCGCCTTCGCCTTGCCGTCCTCGATGACGAAGACCACCTTCTGGACCGGCTCGCGGCTGGGGCGCTTCGAGGCCGCCGCCGCGGGCGTGCCCGGCGTGGGCTCGGCGGGTGGGGCCGCGGAGGCCCCCTTCCCGGCGGAGAGCTGCTTCTCGGTGCGGACCGTCACGGCCTGGAGCGGAACGATGAGCGCCGGGTCGTGGGTCTCGGTGGAGATGGTGGACTGGCCGCTCATGCCCGGCAGGGCTCCGGGAACCGGAACCGTGAGCGCGATGCGGACCGGGAAGGTGGTGACCTCGGCGTCGGTGCCGGCGTTCTTCACGGTGGCGTTCTTGGCGATCTCGATCACCTGGGCCGGGAACTTCCGGTCGGGGAAGGCGTCTACCTCGATCTCGGCGGGATCGCCCTCGTGCAGGTAGACCACCTCGTGCTCGCCCACCTCCACCTTCATCTCCATGCTGGAGAGGGTGGCGATGATGACGATGGGGTCCTCGTTGAAGTCGGAGCCGCGCACCCGCTCCCCCACCTGCTTGAGCCGGGAGGTGAGGATCCCGTCGATCGGGGCGACGAGGGTCGTGAAGGAGAGCAGGTAGCGGGCCTCGGCGAGGCTCGCGCTGGCGTTGCGGATCCGGTCCTTGGCGGCCTGCACCCGGGCCGCGGCGCCGTCCCGCTCGGCGATGATCTTCTCGAGCTCGGCGGTGCTGGCGCTGTCGGCCTTCACGAGCCGCTCCACCCGCTTCACGTCGGCGTCGAGCTTGGCGAGGTTGACCTCCTCCATGGAGAGCTCGGAGCGGGCGCTCTGCTCCATGGCCTCCCGCTGGTGCAGCTGCGCCTCGTAGCGGCGGGCGTCGATGCGCCCGATGTACTGCCCCTTCTTGATGGTGTCCCCCTCCCGCACCGGCAGGTCGAGCAGGTCGCCGGAGAGGTTGGAGGAGAGCTTCACCTGGGTGGCGGCCTGCAGCTTCCCGGCCGCCGACACCTTGCGGGTGATGGCGCCCTTGCGGACGGCGGAGGCCTGCACCGGGACGGGCGGATCCTGGCGGGGCGCCAGGGACGCGGCCACGATTCCGATCACGGCCAGCACGAAGACGGCGGCGACGATGCGCTTGGTCCAGGACATGGAATCCGTTTCCTTTCGACTACAGCGCGCCGCCCACGGCGCGGTTCAGGTCGGCGCGGGCGATGACGGCGTCGATGCGGGTGGTGAGCAGGGAGAGCTCGGCCCGGGTGAGGTTGAGAAGCGCGTCGCGGACCTCGACCTGCGTGCCCGCCCCGGCGTCGTAGCGCCGCTCGGCCAAGAGCAGGTTCTCCCGCGCGGAGCGGAGGTTGTCCTCCGCCAGCACCGCCGCGGCGGAGAGGGTCTGGTAGCCCACCCGCGCCCGCGCCACCTCGCCGGTGACCTGGAGGAGGTTCTGCTCGGCGACGAGCTTCGCCTTGTCCTCGTTCAGGTTGGCCCGCTGCACGTTGGACCGGGTGACCCCGCCCTCGTAGAGGTTCCAGTTCACGACGACCGCGAAGTTGGCCACGTACTGGCCGGTGGGGTCGCCGTAGACGCCCTGCAGGCCCGCGATGTACGGGCCCTGCCGGTTGTAGCTCGCCTGTGCGGAGACGGCCGGGTAGTAGCCGGCCGCCGAGGAGCGGACCTCCTCGACGGCGGCCTGGACCTTCTGCTCGGAGGCGCCGAGCAGGGGGCGCTTGCGCTTGGCCAGGTCCACGAGCGACGCCAGGCTGGGCGGCTCCTGATACTGGCCGACCTCGGACCAGCGCGGGGCGATCACCTCGAGCTCCGGGTCGGCGCCGCGTCCGAGCGCGATGGAGAGCGCCACGCGGGCGTCGCTCACCCGGGCGATCTGCTGCTCGGCGCTGATGCGGTCGTTGCCGAGCGTGACCCGCGCGGCCCAGGTCTCGCTGCGGGGGGCCCGGCCGGCCTCGTAGAGGTCGTCGGAGCGCTTCACGAGCGTCTCGCTGCGCACCACCGCCGCCTGGAGCACCTTGAGCGTCCGCTCCGCACGCACCACCTCGGCGAAGCGCTTCGTGACGTCGTAGGCCACGTTGAGCGAGGCCTCGTCCCAGGTCTTGTCGGCCGCCCGGAGCAGGGCCTTGGCCCGCGCGATGGTGGCCCAGTTGCGCATGCCGTCGAAGATGGGGACCTTGAGGGTGAGACCGAGCGTGTAGCTCTCCACGTCGTTCGCCGGGATGCTCTGCAGCGAGTACATGAAGGCGAACTGCTGGTTGGCATCGAGGTACGGGATCGCGATGTTCTGCGTGCTGGGGGCCGTGTAGTTGTTTCCGAAGGTGGCCGCCAGGTCGAGTCGAGGCAGCACGCCGGCCCAGCTGGCGGTCTCCTCCACGCCCACGAGCGCCCGGTCGGTCGTGGCGATCCTGAGCTCGACGTTGGAGGAGGCCGCGGCGGCGAGCGCCTCGTCGAGGGTGATGGGTGGGTCCCCGCCGGCGGCGAGTGCGAGGGGGAGGAGGACCAGGAAGGGGAGCATGTCTACCTCGCGCCCATCAGGGCGGGGAGCGCCACGCGGAACACCGCCACGTAGGCGATCCAGAGAACGGTGACGGTCGTCACCGAGCGGCGCAGCGAGACGCGGGCCACCCCGGCCATGCCCGCGGCCGCGATCCAGACCGCCCAGAGCGAGAAGATGTCCACGGCGCCCAGGAAGGCGGCGAGCGAGCCATTCGAGCCCGCGGGCAGGAGGGATCCCAGGCTGGCAGGCAGGAGCACCGGGAGCTGCTCGACCTGGATGGTTCCCCGGATGAGGAGCGCCGGGATGGCGAGCAGCGCTGCGATGGATCCGGGCAGGAGTGCCCAGCAGGTCACCGTGAAGGTCTGGGGGAACCCGGGCTTCGTGCCCACCACCTGGAAGCCCAGCCAGAGCCCGAGCGCCGTGATCAGCGCCGAGAGGGCGGTGCCGAAGGCGGCGCCGGAGTACATGGCGAGCGCAGCCACCTTGCGGGCCTGCTCCAGCTTCACCTCCCGGTCGTGCGGGGTCATCTGCCCCGCAGCCTCGCTCCGGTCGATCGCATCCGCGGCCGCCTGCTCGAAGTCGATGCGGGGGACGGCCACGATCGAGAAGAGGAGCGCGGCGGCCGTGGCGAGCAGGAGCGGGACCCAGTACAGCCGCTGCTCCGCGGCGCGGGGGAGCTGGCTCGTCGGGTGGAAGAGTGGGGACTGCGCGAAGAGGTTGACGGACATTGGGCTCCCGTTGCGGTCCGACGCATCAAACGTCAGGGAAGCGCCCGTATTTCAGGGTTGGACCCTGGAGGGGACGAGGCGAAGTTTGTTATTTACTTGGAAACCCCGGGGAGCGCCACGATTCCGGGGGGTTAGCGCCCGACGGAAAGCTCCAGCCTCCGCCCGAAGACCTTCCGGAAGAGCGGCCCCTCCCGCTCCGCGTCCCAGACCTCCAGGTCGATGGGGGCGCGCGCCCGCAAGGAGAGGCGCACCGCTGTGCCGACCGCGCTCGCCCGGACGCTCCGGACGAGCTGGTGGTGGCTGCGGTCGCAGGAATCCGCGAGCCGCAGCAGGGTGGCGAGCTTGCGGACCATCCGGAACTCGGACGGCGAGAGGAGTGCCAGGTCCGGACGGTCCCGGTCCGGCGGGCTGCGCCGGTGGTAGCGGGCCACGAGCGCCACGAGCAGCCGCTCCCGGTCGGAGAAGCCCGGGATGTCGCCGTTCGCGACGAGGTAGAAGGTGTGCTTGTGGTGGCGCGAGTAGCTGACCGCGCTCCCCACGTCGTGGAGCAGCGCGGCGGCCTCCAGGACGGGGCGGGCCGAGGCCGGCAGACCGTGCAGCCCCGCCAGGTCGTCGAAGAGGCCGAGCGCCACGCGCGCCACCTGGTCCGCGTGCCCCTCGTCGTAGGCGAAGCGCCGACCCAGTGCGCGGGCCGCCTCACCGGTGCTGGAGTCGGGCGTCACGCGCCCCTTGCGCTCCAGCATGTCGACGAGCAGTCCCTGGCGGAGCCCGGTGTCGACCGAGACGATCGTCTCCAGCCCGAGGCAGTCCATGAGCGCCTCGAGCACCACCGCGCCGGCGACGACGATCTCCGCGCGCCGCGCGTCGAACACGCGCCGCCGCTCGTCTACGTCCATCTCCGCGAGCTGCACCACGGCGCGCCGGATCCGCTTCCGGGTGGCCTCCTTGCGCCCCCCCTCCGCGGCGAAGGCCACGATGGTGCCGATGGTGCCCGAGCTGCCGAGCGCGTGGCGGGGATGGGGGAAGCGCGGCAGGGAGCGCTGGAAGGCCTCGGCGGCGAAGGTGCGCATCAGGTCGAGCCGCTTGCGCGGGACGCGCCCCGCCGAGTCGAAGGTCTCGGTGAGCCGGACCGACCCGATGGCCACGCTGAAGAGGCTCCGCGGGTGGTCTCCGACCGCCACCGCGATCTCGGTGGACCCGCCCCCGATGTCCACCACCATGTTCCGGGCCCGCGGTGGCTGCCCCCGCAGCACGCCCAGGGCGATGAGGCGGGCCTCCTCCTTGCCGGAGATCACCTCCAGCTCGAGGCCGGTGGCGGCGCGCACGCGGGCCACCACGTCCGGTCCGTTCTTCGCCTCCCGGACCGCGCTCGTGGCCACCGCACGCACGATGGCGCGGTGGCGGCGCGCCAGCGCTGCGTACCGGCGCAGGGTGGAGAGGAGCCGCTGCTCCACTTCCCGGGGGATCCGTCCCGTGGTGAAGACCCCCTCGCCCGGGCGCACCGGATCGCGCTCGGTGTGGACGAGGTCGAAGGAGCCGTCGGGCATCGGACGTGCCAGCTCGAGCCGGACGGCGTTCGTGCCCACGTCGATGGCCCCCAGGATCCGTCCCGGGGTCGCGCGGGCGGTCGGGGGCCGACGGGAGGAGCGCACGGAAAGAAGCTAACCCGGACCGGCGCGGATGACCCGCCCTTTCCGCCTCCGGTGCGCGGGTGTGGCGTGGCGTACCCACGCGCGATATTCCTCCCGCATGCGCTTCGTCCTCGCCGTCGCCGCCTGGGCGCTCGTGTCCAGCTTTCCCCAGGGGAAGCTCTTCCGGATGGAACGGGAGGACAGCGATCTCGTGGCGCTCCGGGCCGAGGGGCGGCTGAAGGCGCCGGCCTGGGCGGTTCGGGAGGCGCTCGTCCACGCCTTCGAGAACGACCGGATCTCCCCCTACCTGGCCGAGCGAAAGGTCCTCCATGCGGAGGGCTGCCGGGGGGGCGGCAAGGACCTTCCCGACTGCCGCCGGATCTGGGCCTACGAGCGGTACGAGCCGCCCCTCATGAGCGCGCGGGACTACTCGTTCCGCATGGAGGTGGTGGGCGACGACGCGGACAAAGGCGGCGCCTTCGAGCTGCGCTGGACCCTCGACGAGAGCCACGGAGCGCCGCCCGAGGGCGCGGTCCACATGGTCCGCAACACCGGCGCCTGGGAGATCTCGCCGGCCGGGCCGGAGGAGAGCCAGTTCACCTACCGCATCGACGCCGACCCGGGTGGAAGCGTGGCGAGCTGGATCGTCAACATGGCCAACAAGTCCCAGGTCCCGGCGGTGATCGCCGCGGTCGAGGAGGACGCCCGCAAGCGGGCGCTCGCTCGACCGCGTGGCGCAGCTCCGGTGACCCCCGGGTCGCCTGGCCTACCGGGCAAGCCTCAGAGCGTGTCCCAGGAGTAGCCTTCCTTCTCGAAGGCGTGGTCGGCCACGACCTTGACCAGCTCGTCGTCGTTGTCGTCGATGCGGTTGATGTTGCTGCGCATGCGGCGGCGGGCCCGGCCGGAGAAGATCTCCAGGATGGCGAGCTCCTGCGCCGCCCCCTCGGCCCCCTTCTCCTCGACGATCGAGTTCACCCGCGAGAGCACCGCCGACAGGACGAACAGGTCGATGAGGATGTCGGCGAGCCGGTGGGTGGCGAACTGCTTGCCCACCACCTTGCCGCCGTGCTTGCGGAGGATCCGGTCGGCGGCGATGGCCACGTCGCGGGTCGCCTCCTCCACGACCACCGCGGCGTGTTTCACGGACGGTGAGAGACGCGTGAAGGAGCGCTTGTCCCCCACCAGCCCGGTCGCCAGCGAGGCGCGCTTCTTCGCGTAGCCGGAGAGGACGCCGAAGCCCTTGATGGGATCGGCCACGCCGCTCTTCACCACGCTGGCGAGCTCCTTCAGCTGCTGGCCGACGTCGTTCATGGCGCTGAGCGCGATGAAGAGCCGGAGGATCTCGTTCGTCCCCTCGAAGATCCGGTTGATGCGGCAGTCCCGCACCGCCTTCTCGTAGGGGTACTCCCGCATGAAGCCGTTGCCGCCGGCGATCTGGAGCGCCTCGTCGGAGACCCGGTAGAGGGCCTCGGTGGCGAAGACCTTCGAGATGGCGGCCTCGACCGCGTAGTCCTCGTAGCCCTGGTCGATGAGGCCGGCCACCAGGCTCACCACCGACTCGGCGGCGAAGGTTTCGACCACCATGAGCCCCACCTTCTCCTTGATCATGCCGAACTCGGAGATGGGGCGCCCGAACTGCTGCCGATCCACCGCCTGCCGCGCGGAGAGGGAGATGAGCTTCTTCATGCCGCCCACCGAGCCGCCGCCCAGGCCGGTGCGCCCGGCGTTCAGGATGCGCATGGCGGCCTTGAAGCCCTGCCCCACGCCGCCCAGCACGTGATCGCCGGGGACGCGCACGTCCTCCATCCGGACCGTGGTGGTGGAACTGGCCCGGATCCCCATCTTGTCCTCGTGGGGGCCGGTGGAGACGCCGGGCATGTCGCGCGTCACCACGAAGGCGGTCAGGGAGGCCTTGCCGCCGGTCTGGGCGTCCGGGGTCTTCGCGAAGACCGTGAAGAAGTCGGCCATGCCGCCGTTCGTGATCCAGATCTTCTCGCCGTTCAGGATCCAGTCGTTGCCGTCGCGGCGCGCCGTGGTGCGGACTGCGGCCGCGTCGGAACCGGCGCCGGGCTCGGTGAGGCAGAAGGCGGCGATCATCTCGCCGGTGGTGAGCCTGGGGAGCCAGCGTGCCTTCTGGGCGTCGGTGCCGAAGAGGAGCAGGCCCCGCATGCCGATGGAGCTGTGGGCGCCGACGGTGAGCGCCACCGAGCCGTCGAACTTGGCGATCTCCTGGAGGACGCGGGAGTAGGCGGTGGAGCCGAAGCCGATTCCGCCGTGGGCCTCCGGGATGACGAGCCCGAAGAGGCCGAACTGGCGGAGCTCCTCGATGAAGGGCGCGGGCATCTCGGCCTTCACGTCCCACTCCCGGAACTCCTTCTCCCGTCCGGAGAGCAGCTGCCGGACCGAGGCGAGCACCTGGCCGAGCGTCTCCTTCTCCCCGTCCTCCATCTTCGGGAAGGGGACGATGATCTCTTCCTCGATCTCCCCCATGCAGAGGGACTGGACGTAGCTGGCGTTCTTCTTGTCGGGCACGGGAGCCTCCTGATTTGGGAATCAATATTTTGACGCGACGCGCAAGAGTTCGCAACAAGGAGGGTGAAAAATAAGAATGGCGGGGCTGGCCGAGGGGCCTGGGCCCCCGAACCGCTACCGGTCCTCGATGTCGATGCGCCAGCCCAGCTGCTCCTCCGGGCTGGGCCGGAGCGTGCGTGCGCCGCCTGCGAGCCCGGCCCGGTCTCGCACCCATGCGGCGAGCGCCCAGAGCTCCTCGTCCGGGATGGATGCGTAGGAGGGCATCGGGGTCCCGTCGAGGCCGGTGGCGAGCGTCAGCCAGAGCTCCGGGAGCGACTTCCCGCGGAGGAACCGGCCGCCGGAGAAGGGCAGCGGACGCAGCGGCTCCCCCCCGTCCCTCCGCAGCGTGGGCGCCGAGGGTCCGTCCCCCTCGCCGCCGTCGCCGTGACACTTGGCGCATCCGTTCCGCGCCCAGGCGATGGCCCCCTGCGCTGCGAGCTCCGGGGTCTCCGCCGGCGTCGGCGGGAGCGCGACCGGCGCCCCGGGCCCCTCCTCGCGGAAGCGAGGGGAGAAGGACTTCACGTGCTCGATCACCGCCCAGCGCTCGGCCTCCGAGAGCCAGCTCCAGGGGATCATGGCCGTGCCGTGCACGCCGCGGGAGATGGTGCGGAAGAGGTCGAGGTCGGTGGGCAGCGTGCCCGAGGGGGTGGAGCGGAACTCGTATACACCCGAAGTGAAATCTCGCGCCGGCACGGAGAGGCGCGCGGCGTGGAGCCCCTTCCCGTTCCCGTTCACCCCGTGGCAGGGGATGCAGCGGAGCCGGTAGACCTCGGCGCCCAGCGCCTGGAACCCCCGGTCCATCCCGGGTCGCGGCGCGGTGGGCGCAGATCCTGGGTCGGTCCCGGACAGCCAGCGCTGGACGGTGGCCTCCGCGGCGGGGGGGATGCCGCGGGTGGCAGGCGGAGGACGGTCGCAGGCGGAGAGGAGGGCCGCGGCCAGCAGGAGGGCGTGCGCGCGCGTCACCCCACGCCCCCTCCCTCCTCGCGGCGCGCCCGCAGCGCGACCCAGGCCTCGGGCGTGGGGATCTCCGGAGCCCCGGGAGGGCCCAGGAACCGCTCCGGATCCTCCAGGACGTCCTGGGCGATCCGCAGCGACCGGCCGGCGTAGAAGCCGTCGTTCACCCGCTCGTCGAGCGTCCAGCGCACGGAGAGCAGCTCCCGCACCTCGGTCCCGTTCCGCGTCGGCACCACCGTGGGGCGGACCCGCCCCACCACGCCGAAGATGCTCACGGTCCCGTACTCATACAGATGGTGAAATGTGTCGGAGAGCCCCACCGATCCCAGGTTGGCGAGGAAGAGGCTCCCGAAGAAGGGATCGTCCCGCATCAGGAACCCGGGGAGCAGGTTCCAGCGGTCCAGCCAGGCGGCGAGCGCCGTGAATCCGGAGACCACCGGGCCGGGCAGCCGCATCAGGAGCGCGGCCTCCTGGTCGATGCGCCGGCCGGGGGCGAAGCGCCCCTCGTCCACCGAGTCGGCCACGCGCCGAACCGTCTCGCCGAAGGACTCCTCGGCGCCGAAGCGGAGCTTGACCGTCGCAAAGGGGGCCTCGTCCCGCATCTCCTTCTTGGCGGCGAAGGCGACGGACACCTCGCGCCGCTGGTAGACCCGCCCGCCCGAGGCGAAGCGGTTGAGCCCCGGGCGCAGGTGGAGCGCCCGGGTGGATGCGTAGAGGACGAGGTGGAACAGCGTGGCCCGGTTCTCGTGGGAGCGGTTGTAGGCCCGGAGCCAGGCGCGGGCGCGACCCACGTCGTAGAAGGCCTCGTGATAGACCGCGCTCTCGTTCCGCCGGCGCATCAGGTACGGGACGATGGCCCGGACCGGTGGGAGGTCGCGGACGAGGTCGCCGTCGGGGCGCCGGAAGAGGGGCATCGCGCGAGAGACTCTCTAGCCTGAACGGGGGTGTCAACCCGGATCGGGCGTCGCCCTTTCGGGAAGCGCTCGTCCGCGCGGTGCGGTAGAAATGGGGTGTGCGCCCCGTCCGCCGCCTCGTGAGGACCGAGATCGTGCTCCCCAGGACCCGGTCCGGGAAGTACGCCGTCCTCGCGGCACTCGCCATCGGAGGATCGGTGGCGGTGGCCATGGTGGTGCTCTTCACCGCCTACCTCGTCGAGACGGTCCGCAACATCCAGTGACCGGGGGCATGGCCGACCCGCTCCTGCCCCTCGACGCCGGCTGGAAGCAGGCCTGGGCCGATCGCGGATTCCGGCTGCGCCTCCTCGTCGTCCCGCCGGTCCTCGTCGCGACCCTCACCGCCCTGGCGGCGCTCGTGAAGTGGGTGGAGCGGCGCCCGGGCGCGGTCCTCCCCGACCCGGTGCTGGCGATGCTTCCCCCCCGGGACGCGACCTGGCCCATCTTCGCCCTCATCTACTCGGGCATCCTGCTGGCCGTGTTCCTGCTCGCCCGGACGCCCGTGCGGCTCCTGCTCGGGGTGCAGGCCTACGTGGCCATGGCGCTCCTGCGCATCGTGGTCATGTGGGCCACGCCGCTCGATCCCCCGGCCGGGATGATCGTGCTCGCGGATCCCCTCGTCCAGGTGATCGGGGGAGCGGCAGAGCCCCTCACCCGGGACCTCTTCTTCTCCGGCCACACCTCCACGATGTTCCTGCTCTTCCTGGCGGTGCCGGGCCGGGCGGCCAAGGCCTTCTTCCTGGCGTGCACCGGAGGGGTGGCCATCCTGGTGCTCCTGCAGCATGTCCACTACACGGTGGACGTGCTGGCGGCCCCGGTCTTCGCCTACGCCGCCTGGCGGGTCTCCCGGAAGACCTGGCCGCAGGCCGCGCTTGCCCCCCAGCAAAAGGAGACTACGATGAGAGGATGTCAGAAGTGACGACGCCCGAGCGAGGTCCGGCGCTCCATGTCCTCGTGGTCGACGACGAGCGGGTGGTGCGCCGCGCCCTGCAGCGGATCCTGGAGCGAGACGGCCATGTCGTGCTGCTCGCCGAGTGCGGCCAGGAGGCCATCGACATCTACGGCGCCCGGGGCAAGGAGGTCGACGTGGTCGTCCTCGACATCATGATGCCCGACGTGGACGGCCGCGAGGTCCTTCGGCGCATGCGCGAGATGAACCCCGGGGTCCGGGCCATCCTCTCCTCCGGCTTCACCGCCGAGAGCGATCCGTCGCTCACCATCCCCGGAACCTGGCTCCTCCAGAAACCGTACACGCCCGAGCAGGTCCGCGCCGCCATCGCCGAGGCGGTCGCCGCGAAATAGTTTCCGGGGCCGGTTAGAATCCGCCGCGCATGAGCACGACGACGGACGGAAAGCGGCAATTCGCGAGCGACAACTACGCGGGCATCTGTCCGGAGGCGTGGGAGGCGATGGCCCGCGCCAACGCCGGGCACGCGCGGTCCTACGGGGACGACCCCTGGACGGCCCGGGCCGCCGACCTGATCCGGGAGCTCTTCGAGACCGACTGCGAGGTCTTCTTCGTCTTCAACGGGACGGCGGCGAACTCCCTTGCGCTCGCCTCCATGTGCCAGAGCTACCACTCCATCGTGTGCAGCGAGGTGGCCCACGTCGAGACCGACGAGTGCGGCGCCCCCGAGTTCTTCTCCAACGGGACCAAGGTCCTCACCGCCGCCGGCGAGTCGGGCAAGATCGACGCCGCCGCCGTGGACTGGGCCGTGCGGCGCCGGACCGACATCCACTACCCGAAGCCGCGCGTGGTGAGCGTCACGCAGGCCACCGAGCTCGGGACCGTGTACGGCGTGGACGAGCTCAAGTCCATCTGGGCCCGCGCCAAGTCGCACGACCTCCGGATCCACATGGACGGGGCCCGCTTCGCGAACGCCGTGGCCTCGCTCGGCTGCACCCCCAAGGAGATCACCTGGCAGGCCGGCGTGGACGTCCTCTGCTTCGGAGGCACCAAGAACGGCATGGCGGTGGGGGACGCGGTGGTCTTCTTCGACCGGAACCTGGCCCGCGAGTTCGACTACCGGTGCAAGCAGGCCGGGCAGCTCTCCTCCAAGATGCGCTTCCTCTCGGCGCCCTGGGTGGGGATGCTGGAGGGGGGCGCCTGGCTGCGCCACGCCCGCCACGCCAACGCCATGGCGGAGCTCCTGCACACCCTCGTGTCGGCGATCCCGGGCGTCCTGGTGCGCTACCCGCGCCAGGCGAACAGCATCTTCCTGGGGCTCTCCCCGGAGGTGCGCGACGCCCTGCACGGGCGGGGCTGGCACTTCTACGACTTCATCGGCTGGGGCGGGGCGCGCCTCATGTGCTCCTGGGACACCTCCGAGGAGGACGTCCGCGCCCTGGCGCGCGACCTGGCCGAGCTCTCGGCGTAGTCGGGGCACGAGCTCCAGGCGGCGGCGAAGAAGCCGTCCGTCCCGTGCCGGTGGGGCCACAGGCGCAGCCGTCCGTCCGGGTCGGTCGCACCCGGAAACGTATCACTATCAGTGAAGTCCGGGTGGGCGGCGCCGAAGGCCAGCGCCACCTCGTCGTCCTCCTCCCGCCGGAAGGTGCAGGTGGCGTACACGAGCCGGCCGCCCGGGCGGACGTGGCGGGCGGCCACCTCCAGGATCGCGAGCTGCAGGGCGGGGAGCGCCGGGAAGGTCCCCGGGTCGATGCGGAAGCGCTGGTCCGG